>NZ_PPXY01000052.1 GCF_021655115.1 Clostridium sp. Cult3 | reverse complement strand
TAGTATATACAAACCTAGAGAAGAACCTCCAGGATATCGTCGATATACTTCTCCTGGTATAGTCTTCTTTTCAATTTTCCCATTGGTTAAATCTACATCAAGTATCTTTGCATCTGGGAAAACCATTAAACCACCCCTTTTTCAAATTATTATTCTGTTAAACCTCTTGCTATCTCAGTTAACTCAAAGGAAAACTCAGAAGTCATTTCAATAGAGGACAATACTACTCCACTACCATCTTCCTTCAATGGATATAAGAAGTCTCTAAAGCTACCATCTTCAAGCTGTGCTCCTACAAATGTTATATCTCCAACATTTTCAGCTATTTCACGATGTTTAGGATCTTTAGTCTGTCTATATAGAATTGCTGCACCCCAGCCCTCTTTACATTTAGATGGCCAATGATAGGATTCTGGTATAGTATTATAAGAGAAGGACATGGATTTCTTAGCACCTTCTAAGAATCTTTCTTCTCCTGTTCTTTCAAATAATTCTGTTAAAAATCCTGCTGCTGCACCTGAATAGTAAAATGGTCCAATTGGTTTTTCTGCATTAATACAATGAGCTATTTCATCCTCTGCTGGGAATTCAGTGATTAATTTACCAGTCTTAGGATCCCAATTTACATAATATTTTTTGTCAAATTCTGGTTGTGGATCTAATACCTTATCTATAACAAAATCTCCTGCCTTTATAGCTTCATCAATTTTACCAAAGTATAGGGAAGTCCATCCACCTATTACTGTAAATAGAAGGTTTATTGGATCCTTATTCTTTTTATCGTCTAAATTCACATAGAAACCACCAGAAGGATCCTGATATCTCAATACCTGTTCTATAGCTTCTTCACTACAGATATCAAATCTTCCCATCTTATATGCTCCCATTAAAATAAAGCAATTTCTGTATAAGAATTGGGTCTTGTCAAAAGCTCCTTCATTTTTAAAGTGGAACTCGCCTGGTTGAGTCATTATATTTTTCTTTGCCCAATCCAATAATTTACCTGCTTCCACAATATGTCCTGTTGAAACCAATGCCCATACAGTCTTATACATTCCTGCAACTCCAAAGGGCTTACCTATAGAACCATCCTTTTCTTGCCTACTACATAACCATTCGGCTCCCTTTCTTCCAGCCTCCATATAAACTTGCGCTTTGTTTAAATTTTTTTCTGTCATTAATAATACCTCCCTATATATTAATATCCTACAAATTCTGACTTATTCCTTCATTACTAATCCTTTTTGTAGAAAACTATAAACTAAAGTACTAAGGGCTTCTACCCCTATGCACAATACTGATTCATCAAAATCATAATCAGGACTGTGTAAGTCCAAAGGTCCTTCTTCCTCCTTAGCCCCTACAAAAAAGTACATGCCTGGTACTAATTCCAAGTACTGTGAAAAATCTTCACTAGCCATACCTGGATACTGCAACCATTCTACCCTGCTAGCTCCTAAGGATTTCTTTAATATCCTATAGGAAGTCTTTGCAATATACTCATCATTTACTGTGAGAGGAAACAGATTGGTATGTTCAAACATAAATTTTGCATTATGGGCTTCGGAAACTCCTTTAGCAATCCTTTCGATAGACTGGGGAATTCTTCTTTGTATTTCCTCATCAGTAGTCCTTATGGTACCACTCATATTAATTCTTTCCGGTATAACATTAAACGCAGTGCCGCCATTTAAAACCCCTACTGATACTACCGCTGCATTCCTAAGTATATCTACTTCCCTGCTTACTATAGTTTGAATAGCAGATATTATCTCTGCACTTACTACTACCGGATCTATTCCCTTATAGGGTTCTGCACCATGACTACCCTTTCCAACAACTTCAATATCGAACTTATCCCCCGATGACATAATCACTCCATCTTTTATTCCTATCTTGTTTTTTTCAAACTCTGGCCAAATATGAAATCCAAATATAGCATCTACCGTCGGATCTTCTAAAACCCCATCATCAATCATCTTTTTTGCCCCTAAACTTAGTTCCTCTGCTGGTTGAAATATGAACTTTACATTTCCTTTCAGTTGAGATTTATACCTATTTAGAAGTTTAGCTGTACCAAGAACAATAGCCATATGTCCATCATGTCCACAAGCATGCATATAACCAGGGTTGATAGAACTATAGGGTAGATCTGTTTGTTCCCCTATAGGTAAGCCATCCATATCTGTCCTTACTGCTATAGTAGGTCCAGGCTGTCCACCTTCAATCATAGCCACAATTCCAGTACCGCCTGCTAATCCCGCTTTAAATGGGATATTCAATTCATCCTTTAGATACCTTTGAATAAACTTGCTAGTATTGTACTCTTTAAAACCTACTTCTGGTATCCTGTGTAAACTTCTCCTCAGCTCAACCAATTCATCAAACATATTTATTGCATCATTTTTAAACCTTATACCCTCCATAGTCTGCTACCTCCAAGAAGTTATCTATAAAGCTTTTTCACTGGGCCTAGTAGTTTAGCTACTAAGCCCAAGTCCTGTCCTATTTATAGGCTCCTGATTCTACTAGTTTTTTAGCTTCTAGATACTTCTTCTTTCCAAAGGCTGGAGCCCCTACCTTATCATAAAATTCCACTCTTCTCTTAAGGTCTTCACCTGTTGGTTTTGGTTCAAGTAGTCCTACAACTATCCCTACTATTAATATTATAGGTACAGTTTTTAGAACCATTACAAATTCTCCTACGCCGCTAAATGTAAGAACTGCAGCAGAAACCAATCCTGCTATAGTAGACAACATAGCAGACCATTTTCCTGCATCCCACCAGTAGAATGCTGCAATCGTTGCAAATATAAGAACCATTAGGAATATATCTGCAAACACTAGAGCTCGCAACACATAGGTTACAAAGAAATAGGAAATTATTATGGTAATAGCTGCTAATATCAATGTAACAACTTTGGAAACGCTAAACATCTTTTCTTCAGATGCTTCTTTGTTTATCCATCCCTTATACATAGTTTGAGTTATAAGGGCAGCATTGGTATTCCAGATGGAACTCATAGTAGACTGGGCTACTGAATACACCACCGCTAGCATAAAGCCCTTAACAACAATTGGTGTCCAATCGAGTATGGCATGAATAAGTCCCATATCTGGATCTTCTAGGTTTGTCCATTCAATTCGTGAAAACGCAGAGGTAAGTATAAGTAATGCATAAAGTATTACTACTCCTACTGTTGACCAACTCATCGCCTTAGTAGCTGATTTTTCATCTTTAGCAGAGAACATCCTCTGAGCATACCAAGGTGACATTTGGTACATACATACTGATAACAACATAAATCCAAATATTGAAGAAGCTGGCAAAACAGCATTATCTATTTGTGGCTTTAGTGTTAGTAAGCTTGGATCAAATACTGTAGATAGTTGGGAGAATCCGCCACTCTTTACTGCTGCTGTAATGAATATTATGGGTATTCCAATTACTGTGATTAGAAATGCTGCCATATCCGTATATACTACAGATACTAATCCACCTGTTAAAGTTAAAATTAATACTGTCAAGGTTATGACCAATATAGTTCCCAAATATGACCAACCAAAAGCTGTTCCAAATACTTTTGACGCTGAGGTCAAATATACTGCGGTTAATCCTATCATAGCAAGCATCATCATAATAGCTGCTAGATTTCCTAGGGATTTTCCAAATCTTTCTTCATACATTTCAATTAAGGATACACCGTCAAACCTTTTCCACTTCTTTGCAAAAAATATGGTGTATATCCCTAAACTAGCTGCAAAAGTAATAGCAAACCACAATCCCATTATCCCCCCAACATATCCTTGGGACGATAAACCAACTAAACTTGCAGTATTCAGCTCCGTCATGATTAGGGTACCAACGAGAACAAAGGCGCTAAACTGCCTGCCGCCAACTACATATTCCTCATAATTTTTAACCTTTTTACCTTTGTAGACACCATACCATAGCACAAAGGCTATGTAGGCAATTACAATAATTAAGTCAATAACTCCAACTCGCATATTCATCCTCCTTTTTTGTAATTAGTAAAGAGAGCGCTTTCCTCCTTTCTATAAAATTTATCTATTTAATTAATGCTTGTGATTATATACTTCTATAATAAACTACAATTCCCTTTGGTTTTTAAGCCAAAAAATCTATAGACAATTCTAAAGATTTTGTACAATAATACAAACAAAAAAAAGAAGTAGCCTTAGCTCATGCTACTTCCATTAGATTAAAAATATATCATTCCAAAAATGGCAATAATTTTAAAGCTATGGCTAAATTTACTCTATCCTTACAGGTGTTTAAATCTATCCCATATATCTCTTCAATGACCTCAATCCTGTATCTTATGCTATTGGGATGCATGTACATCTTTTCAGATGTATCCTTGACATTACAACCACTATCAAAAAATAAAGATAAAGTCTCTAGTAATTCTTCCTTGTTTTCTTTTTCTGAATACAATAAAGGTCCTAGATAATCATCTACATACTTTGCTACATTTTGGTAAGAATCTTCAATATCTATTAGTCTAAAGAATCCAATATCCTTATAATCATATACACCCTCAAGAAAAGGGGATTTGGATACTACTTTGATAACCTTTTCTGCCTGGTGGTAACTTCTATTTAACTCATTAAACTCAACAAGACTTCCTAAACCTATTTGAAAATCGTTTTCTAATAGTTCCTCAAGATTAAATTTTATCTCCTCTACTAATGCATGTATACCCTTGTCATTCGGAGGAAGGATAAAAATCAAACTCAAATTTCCATAGATGCCACAAATAAGATTGTCGAACTTGCTGGAAATCTGAGAATTTATACTATCCATCTTAGTATTATCCATGATTTTAACCAAAAGAACATGGTTATTCCTATGTAAGTTCCACCCTAGTTCCCTGCACTTAAAATAGGCTTCATCGTAGTCGTCTATCTCATTATTCATTAAATCTTTAAGAAATTGCTCTCTATGCTTCAGCCTTATAGTCGAAGATAAGTTAATTCTCTGAATTTCAGCCTCTGCTGCCATAGAAGCCTGTTCCAATAATACGATATCCTTCTCTTTTAAAGGCCTTTCCTTTGAGGAAAGTAATACATATCCTACTATTTTATAATTATAAAGGATATCTAAAGATACCCACTCTAACTTTTCATCCTCCGTTTCCATTTCATACAAATATAGATTCTTGTCCATTATATTAAAATAATCACTTCTAGCCTCTTTCAATACCCAATTTTTTTTATCCAGTATCTTATCTTCTCTAAAATAATCTGATGAACCCTGATATATCCGATCCTTATAGATAATAGCAGCATTCAATCCAGTATGATACTCCAATACATCTACAACTCCAGCAAAACCCTCTTCCTTATATACCTTATCTAAAAATAGGCTATAGCTTTCTCCATCCATATTGATATTTTTCGACCTATGGACTACTGCTCTAAACATGACAAAAGTAATCACATCTACCCACGCATAGCTTTCATCTACTTGAAATATTGTAAATCCCAGTTGATCAGCTTTTCTCTTCATCTCTTCTGGAATCCTGTCATTTAAATATCTAAGCTTGATACCCAGCCCTGAAGAGTTAGTTTTAGCTAATTCTTCTATTAATTGTACTTGCTTGTCTACATCATCCTTTATACTGTAGGCTGTAGTTAAAGCTAATTCTCCACCTTTCAACCATTTTACACCTTCTGGCGCATCAATGACCGTTACCGAACTCACTTCCTTATCTAAGCCTTTCTTACCAGCTAATACCTTAGTCTTTGCAAAGAAGTCTGTTTCCAAAAGACTTCTAAGAGTAATCCCCATCATATCAGCCCCTTACTGTAGATTCATATTTTTTTATAATCCACTATGTTATATATATTCGACATAAATCCCTTTTTCCCTTCATTTGATTTGAATAAAAAACTAAAAAACCTACCACAGATATTTTCCTGTGGTAGGTTTAAATTTATACTATTCATTTTTATGAAAATATCTATACAGCACCTTCACAAACTCCGGTATAGTCTTTTCTACACTGGTTATTTTAGCTTTTCTTTCATATTCTTTTTCCCTCTCTATAGTTTCTAAAGCATATTTTAATATATCCTTCTCATTAGATTCTCTCCCAGTCTTATATTTGTACATATCTGATAAAAAGGATAGGGCTTCTTCATTTTCTATAAAGGCAAAGGAAGAAAATAAGCAAAATCCAAAATTTTCAAGGGCAATAATATAAGCATATAGATATTCTAAATCGGAACTATTCCAATTTTCTATTGTCTTAGATTTAATATCTATGTTAAAATCTCCTTCTTCTCTTATAGAAGGCTTTGTGACCATATCCTTGTGCTCTTCCTTCTCCCTAAATAGAGGATATATTCCAGTAGTTTTGCTTCCCAATACTCTACCTAATAAGCTCATAGCCTTTACTTCTTCTAAGGCTTTATCCATCTCTTTCATACTACCTTTTTGCCCTTGAAGACTAAAATATAGGCTACAGCCAAATATAAACTCTATACAATCTATTCCCTGCTCAAAGCATCTCCTAGTGAAGTCCTTTACATATCCTTTGTCCTCTATACCAAAGGCATCCTTTAAAGCTGCATGGGCTTCACTTTCTGCTGGAGAAGAATAATAATCTTCCTTGGACTTAGCATGCCTATTTAAACAACCTATTACACAAAGGGGGGAGCAGGTTTTGTTAATTTTTATTTCTGAAGGCTTGTCACTCTTTTTAACCTTTTCATCCTCCACTGAACTCAAATCAATATTGTTGCCTTTCTTGAGCATCTTCATCAGTGTAATAGAGCCAAGCCCCGGTAGAGCTTTACCGCAAATGGGATGATTTATTATCATTCTACTTAAAGCTTTAGAAGTTTCTTTCATGTTTTTTTCGTCCTGTAAAGGCGCATTAAAGTGCCTCTTTGTCTTCACCACTATAGCCTTCAATCCCTTGTAACCAAATACATCTCCAATACTGCCTCTAGCACAATAAAAAACAGGTTCTCCTTCTGGATATGTACTAAACAATGTAGACACTGGAAGTAGATTTTCACCAGCTGGCCCTATACCTACTATCCCACATTCCTTTCCGTATATGTTTCTAATCTTATCTATAGTAGGCGAAACTTCCAATCCCTTAATTCCTTCTATTCTATCTAAAATTACCTTTTCTTTCTCAATAATAATAGTTAAGGGTATATCCTCTGCATTTTTCCCCGTTATAACCAGTGCTTCAATATTTAAGGAAGCCAACTTTTGGGATATCGTCCCTGCTAAATTAGAATATTGTATACCTTCCGTCCTGGATCTTTTCGTCCCTACTATCAACCTTCCCGTACTAGGGGCAACGGTACCAGAAAAAAGTCCTGGTGCTAAAACTATTGCATTATCTTCGTCCAACCTGTCAGTATCTGGTGAAACTTCCTCTTCTATTATCCGCGTCACAAGGCCCCTACCATAATCCATGCTATGGTTCTGTTTTTCTACTACCCTTTTCTTCGTAAGGTCTATATAGAATATTCTTCCCATTATTTCTCTCCTTTCATTTCGTTTAATAGTTTCAACGCCTTTTCCTTATCCATGATCTTCCCTTCATCTAATATATAGAAATCATCACACAAGATTGAAAGTAAATTTATATTATGAGTTATAAAAATAATGCTAATCTGTAGTTCATCCTTAATCCTTCTCAATATTTCCAATATCTCTATAGCTTGTTCCTCATCCAACATGGAAGTGACCTCATCAGCAATGATTATTTCAGGCTTTGGAATCAATGCTCTAGCTAAAGCTACTCTCTGTCTTTGTCCCCCGCTTAAAGTATGTACTTTCCTTTCGCCATAGGTTTTTCTACTCATACCTATCATCTCTAAAACTTCCTCTATGGAAAAATAATCTCTACCGTGCCTTTTACAATATTTGATAGGCTCAGATAAAGTCTGAACAATTGTAGCTGTTTCTTCTAAGCTTCCATAAGGATCTTGAAATATATATTGAATAGAAGCTGCTTCCATAAAGCCCCTTCTTCTAATAGAACCTAGGCTTTTCCCCTTAAACTCAACCTTTCCTCTTGTTGGTTCTTCTAAACCTACTATGATCTTTGCTAATGTACTTTTCCCACTGCCACTTTCCCCTAATAGGGCTATAGCCTCTCCCCTGTTTAAAAATAGATCTACTCCTTTTAGAACTTCTTTGTTACCATAGTTGGTTTTAAAGGTCTTTTCTATGTTAAATAATTTCAATATACTACACATATTTGCCTCCTATAGAACGATTACTTCATCTGCTAACTCTTTTACAAAGGATCTATCATGGGAGATTATTAACATACCTACTCCTTCTGCTTTTCTCTTCTGGAGAAAATCTATTATGTTAATAGAGGTGAAATAATCTAATGCTGAAGTAGGTTCATCTAAAACCAATAGTTTAGGCTTTTTTATGAAAGATAAGAGTAACACCGCCCTCTGTTTCATTCCGCCACTTATCTGAAAGGGATAGGCTTTTTTAATGCCTATATCTAATCCTAAATCCTCTAAGTAAAGATCTACTTCCTCTTCGCTTAAGCTAATATTATTTGATTTCACAAGATCTATTTGGTTTTTAATAGTTTTTGAAGGATTCAATCCATCTTGAGCAAATTGGGGCATATAGCTTACATACTCATATATATCCTTTCCCCAAGAGCTGAAATCCCTTTCTAAAATTAAAGCCTCATCATATTCTATTAAACCTTTAAAATCCTTACAGAAAAGGGAATTGATAAGGGTGGTCTTTCCTATACCACTTTTCCCAAGGATGGCCAAACATTTTCCTGCATCCAAATATATATCTGGATAAGAAAACCAATGGCTTTCACCTTCATATTTAACCCTATAATTCAATAATTTAAGCACCATAACTAGTCCCCTTCATAAGTTAATAAGGAAATAGTAACCACAAAAACACATAGACAAACAATAGGTGGGAGTAGATACCATTTGTATACTCCATCTACAAATATACCCTCATAGCTCAGGGCTGATTTTATTATCCTTCCCCAGGATTTAAGTACTGGATCCCCTACTCCTAAAAAAGATAAGGTAGATTCATATACTGCCGCCTTGCTGGTCTGTAAAATAAACATGGTAGACACAGTAGGCCTTATTTCTGGCCAAACCTTCTCGATTATATCTATCAAGTTCCCCTTTAACAATATGGTGTATTTAACCTTTTCCCTCTCCATAGCCACCATGGCCTTAGACCTAACTATCCTACAAACCTTGCTCCAAGAAAAAAATGTAATTGCTATTATGGTATTTATTACCTTAGGTTTGGAAAAGACTGCAAAAAACAATATGATAACTATCTCAGGAATTATAATGAAAAATTCGGTAAAGGTTAGTATCAGCTCATCTACCCACCCTTTGTAATACCCGGCTACTACGCCAAATACCGTACCTAAGATTGTAGACAAAACCGCCGATATAACTGCAATAAATATAGTAGCCCTAAAGCCCGATAACACCATGGAATATATATCCCTGCCCATCTCATCTGTCCCTAGCCAATGGGTTTTTGATGGTGATAGCATAGGAGAAAAGCTAAAATCGTTTTCATCATAGGGAGTCAATATTGGATAGAAAACAGCTATTAAAAACATCATGATCAATATGCTAATTAATATCTTATTCTTTATAGTCATTTTAAAACCTCGGATTTACTTTTTTGATCAATAGCTTGAACACCATATTAACTATCAAGCCATATATTCCTACAACTAGCAATATCCCTTGAAGAAGGGGATAGTCAGAACTTGTAGTTGCCACCTTTAGAAGGCTTCCCATCCCTGGATAGGAAAAAACACTCTCTACAAATAGGGTGCCTGAAATAGCATACAGAAATTGAATATTTATCTTACTCAATATTTCAGGCAAACTATTGTGGAGTATATAATCATACTTTATTCTTTTTTCATCTATATTGAGATAATAGGCTGTCTTAACATAGTTTTCATCCTTTATATTTGATGTGGTATTATACACAAGTAAAAATATAGAAGGCACTTCTAAAAAAACCAAAGTCATCAAAGGTACTGTAGAATGAAATAGTACATCCTTTATAAAGCCTTCAGAAAAAGGGTCCATTCCTGGTGTATATGCTCCTGAGGATGGAAACATTTTTATTCTAAAACAAAATATCAGCTGAAACAATATAGCCACTAAAAAAGATGGAAGGGCCTGAATAGAAGAAAAGAAACCCAAGATCAAGTTATCTGTCTTTTTCTTCTTTATTGCCCTATTTAATCCTAAGGGTATACCTATTAGAGAAGATATTACGATGGAAGAGATGGACAAAAAAATCGTCCATCCAATTCTCCCAGCAATAAGCCTTGATACAGGCATTCTATAGTAAAAGGAATATCCTAAATCCAATTTTGATAGATGCCTAATATATATAATAAATTGTTCTCCTAAAGTCTTCTCAGGAGCATAGTATTCTTTAAACACATTGTAGGTATCCTCTGGTAAGTTCATATTGAGTATATGCATATCCCCTTCTCCCAAGGACAAGGGATTACCAGGGATAATCCGTGGCAACGCAAAGCTAAATACTATTATTAATATAAAACAGACTAGATTCTTTCCTAGATTCATAAAAACCCCTCAAAGCTATTATTTATCTACCCAAGTACCTTTTATAAATACTAATTTATTTTGAATAGTGGGTACTGCTAATGCCACTCCATCCTTTGTAAAGAACCAACCGTCAAATTTATCTTGATTATAGGCAAAAGTAATCTTCCTATAGTATAGAGTCAATGTTGGTAGTTCTTCTGCTATTATCTCTTGTAATTGGGATACCAATTCATATCTTTTATCTCTGTCCGTTTCAGTTAACTGTTCTACGAATATTCTATCAAATTCAGCATTAACCCAATTTTTACCCCCTTGAGTAGTAATCTCAGGAGTAAAGCCTGTCAAACCCTCTTGGGATACAAATCTTGCTAGTAATACAGGATCTCCACCAAAGGAACCATGGCCATTTATAGCTAAGGTGAACTTTCCTTCTTTGATTAAAGCATCTAAACTCTTTGAATCTAAACTCTTAATCTCCAGTTCAATCCCTATGGCTTCTAAATATGCCTTTATCATTTCTGCATCATTTACCCTATCCTCACTAGTCAACAATTCAAATTTTAACGGTTTCCCTTCAAACTCCCTAATACCGTCTCCATCAGAATCGGTAATATTACACTCATCTAAAAGTTCCTTTGCTTTATCAGGATCATAATCATATTCTTTTACTCCTTCATAGTACCATTCTGAATCAGGATGGATATGACCTGAGTTTCCAGGAACCCCACTGTTTTTAGTTGCTTTTTCTACTAGTTCTTCCCTATTTATTGCGTAGTACATGGCTTGTCTAAATTCCTTTACGTTAAAAACAGGCTCATCATAATTTAAATAAAGCCTAGCAACCCAAAACCCTGGACCTTCTATTACATTAAACTTTCCCTCTTCTTTAATTTGCATTGCTTCTCCGTACTTTATCTGTTGGGCACCATCTATCTCACCTTTTTCTAGGGCCTCTTTAGAGTTGCTATTAGGACTGAGTATTAACTTGTCTATCACAGGCTCTCCTAGGAAATAATCCTTGTTAGCAATAAATACATATACCCCAGTGTCTTCTTCATATTTTTCTAGCATCAATGGCCCTGAACCAATTACCGCTTCTTCAGTATCAAACTTCTCTGGCTCCTCCACATCTTCCCATATATGTTTTGGCATAATAGGTACATTTCCCGCCACATCGGTTATAAAAGGAGCATAGACATCCTTTAAAGTAATCTCTACCGTATAATCATCGATGACCTCTACCTTGTCAACCATGTTTAAGGAAACCCACTGATATGGATGATCTTGTATGTAATCAAATGAAAACTTCACATCCTCTGCTGTCACTGGCTCTCCATCGGTAAACTTAGCATTTTCCACCAAAGTAAAAGTCCAAACCTTGTTATCTTCGGAAACCTTCCATTCCTTTGCCAGCATAGGCACTATTCCATTTTCATCCTTCCAAGTTAAGGTGTCAAATATAAAGCTAGTTAAAAGGTATCCTCTCCCCTTTGGAGATACTGTATAGACTGAAGGGTATCCTAGATTGTCTCCATCTAATCTAAGAATTCTTTCTTCATCCTTAACTTCATTTGCTACTTCTTCCCCTTCATTATTTACATCAACATCTTCTTTGTTTTGTTGACATCCAACTAGTACAGACATTGATAGTACAATAACTAAAAATAAAGATAAAAAACGTTTCAATGGTTAACCCTCCTCGTTAATAATTAATCAATACTACCTGTTCAATTATATCATCAATAAAATAGTTCTATAATTCAATTTATCTATAGGAGGGCTTTAGCTATTGATGGGATTAATATATGGAATGTAAATAAATATAATAACAATGGACATAATTATAAAAACCTTAGTTTAGTAAAAATCCCTTCCACTAAACTAAGGTTTATTTATTGTTATTTTATTCTCATCTTTTCTATTTTTATATCCCTCATAATCTTTTTTACATTATCTATATTTACCTTTCCCGTCTCTTTTTCCATTGCATTAGCTGTACCACATGCAGCTGCTAATCTTAACATGGTCTCGAAATCGTATTTTCTAAGTATGGATACAGCAAATCCTGCTACCATTGAATCTCCCGAACCTACTGGGTTTACAGCATTTACTTTAGGAACCTTAACCTTATAAGCATAGTCCCCAGAAAAGGCCATTGCCCCTTGAGAACCTAGGGAAACTACAACTATATTTATACCCTTATCTAGCAAATGTTTAGCGCCTTCAGCTATTTCATCTTCATTAGAAATGGTATATCCCACAAGTTTTTCAAGCTCTTCTTTGTTTGGCTTTACTAAGAAGGGTGCTCCTTCAATACCTAATTTTAAAGCTTCTCCGCTTGTATCCAGAATAAACTTTTTATCATGCTCCCTGGCAATATCTATCAATTTCCTATAAGTATCTGTTCCCAGCCCTTTAGGCAAGCTACCAGAAGCACATATTATTTCACAATCCCTTATAGCTTCACTATACATTCCATAAAAATTTCCCATTTCCTTTTCTGAAATATTAGGTCCACCTTCTAGCACTTCCGTTTGACTTTTATCATCAGATAATATAGCAATACAACTTCTAGTTTCGCCATTAATGTCAACAAAATTATGCTGTATATCCATACTATCTAGTTCATCTTTAATATATTCGCCACTTCTACCTCCTAAAAATCCTGTAGCAATTACCAGTTCACCAAAGGATTTAATAACTTTAGTAACATTTATTCCCTTACCTCCGGGAGTATACTGTACTTCCTTAGTTCTAAATATTTCTCCTTTTTCAAAACCATCAACAATATATCTCCTATCAATAGAAGGGTTTAAAGTTATGGTCAAAATCAATTTATGTTACCTCCTTATAATGGATCATTTCTATATTCTATTATTACTTCCACAGATTTTTATTTTATCAACTACCACTTTTTTTGCCGCCTCTTTACCAGGAGTTAGATATTTTCGTGGGTCATTGGCTGTTGGATTTTCTTCAAAATACTCCCTTACACAATTAGCAAAAGGTATTTTTAATTCGGTAGCTATATTGACCTTACAAATCCCTAATTCTATTGCTTTTCTTATAGATTCTGAAGGTACTCCTGAAGCCCCATGAAGTACCAAGGGTACATCGATTATCTCTTGCATCTTTTTAAGTCGTTCAAAATCCAATTTAGGCTCTAGCCTGTATACCCCATGAGCTGTACCAATAGCCACTGCAAGGGAATCCACATTGGTCCTTCTTACAAAATCCAATGCCATAGCTGGATCGGTTAACAAAGCATCTTTATCATCCACCATCCTGTCATCTTCCTGTCCGCCAACAGTACCTAATTCAGCCTCCACCGATACACCATATTTATGAGCATAATCTACTACCTCTTTTGTTGTACTTATATTATCCTCATAATCTTTCAATGAAGCATCTATCATAACTGATTTAAAACCAGCATCTATACATTTCTTTAAAAACTCCACATCTGGACAATGATCTAAATGTAAGGCAATAGGAATGTCATATCTATTGGCCCCCACCTTTGCCATGGCTACTAAATAATCCTTACCAGCGTATTCAATAGTGCCAGGAGTAGCAGCGATTATCACAGGAGATTTCATCTCCCATGCTCCCTCTAATACAGCTTGCATAGTCTCTAAATTGTGTATATTAAATGCTGACACTGCATATTTATTCTTCTTTGCATCTAATAGTATTTCTTTTGTTGAAATAATATCCATAGTATTCTACCTTCCTTTATTAAAGATTATTTTGTTAATATCTCTAAAGTCTTCCCAGGGTATACAATCTATATCATTATCTTTACAGTAGTCTAATAAACCGTCTTTAGCAAAGACAATATCTGCTACTTCTGCAACAGGTTTGTCTGTAACACCATCTCCTATAAAAATTACAATATTATCTTCTTCTTTATAGTTTTCATAATGTTTAATTTTACAATTACCACAAGGACCTAATTTGCAACAGTCAGGAGTTTTGTGATAATACTCTAAAGTAACTTCATCCCCAAAATTAATAGAATTAGCATATACATCAATATCATTAATGCCATGTTTTTTTAGAAAAGGTGTTATTCCATTATTAAATCCACCGCTAATTATTGCAAAGGGAATATTATGCCTTTTAATATTTTCGTAAAATTCTTTAAATCCTCTAGATATTTCAATTTTATTTAATATAAAATTTGTATACTCTTCTTCATTTATTCCAATATCTCTATACTGTAATTCTAAATAAGGTAATAAATGTATTTCACCTTTTCTATATTGATTATACCTTTCTCTAGTTTTTTCATTACCAAAATACTTAATTAATTTTGCATTTGTATCTTCTGTAGTTATAGTGCCATCAAAATCTGATAATATAGCTACGCTATCTAAATCATTTATTTTAATCATTGATACCTCCATATAAGAAGTATTTAGCCGCGAATATCCGCGGCTATTTTAGTTTTCCATACTGTTAATTCTTTTTATAAATTGTTACTCCTTTTACTACCCTATTAACTATTCCACTTGGATTTGGATCATCAGGTTCTACATTTACATTTATAGAATAGAACAAAGCAACCAATTGAGCATATAGAGCATATAATAAGGACATAAATCCTGTATTATCAATGTTATTTCCATCTTTATTTAAATAGAAATATTTATTGCTATTTTCTTCTACCTCTTCATAGTATTTATTTGATATAGCTATTACCCTATGGCCACCCTCATCATTATAAATTTCTTTTAGCATATCTATATCATATTTTCTCGTATAAGGATCCTCCGATATATAGATAAATATCAATGTATTATCATTGGTTATGGATTTTGGTCCATGCCTAAATCCTAATGTAGTCTCACTATGAGATATAATTTGACCTCTAGTTAATTCTAATAATTTTAATCCACTTTCCTTTGTCAAACCACGGAAAGTACTAGAGCCTAAATACACAATCCTATTATATTTGGGATCTATTAAACCTTTAATTTCTTCCTGGTCACCCTTCAATATATCTTTACCTATCGTTGCCATTTCAAGTATTTGTTTTTTATTATTTTCAAAGTTTCCCATATCAAATATTAATAGAGCAGTAAGAGTCATACAGGAAAAACTACTAGTCATAGCAAAACCTTTATCATTAGATTCCTCTGGCATTAGTAGCAACAATACATTTTCTTTTCCTTGAGATATTTCTGCTAGTTTTCCTTCTACATTACAAGTAATAAATATATGGCTTACTTCATCTATCATTTCATTAGCTAGATTATAGGTTGCAACACTTTCTGGACTATTTCCCGAACGAGCAAAGGATACTAATATTGTAGGTATGTCCTTTTTAAAATAAATTTCTGGATTAGCTACAATATCCGTTGTAGCTATAGCTTCATAAATATATTCTCCCCCCATATTTAATTGTTGTGTTGCAATTTCACCTACATAAGCTGAAGTCCCAGCACCTGCAAATATTACTCTAACTTTGTCTTTTTTTAATCTTGCTTCTAAAAATTTATTAATATCATCTTTATTGTCCTCGACTATTTTTAATACTTCTAACCATAGTTTAGGTTGTTGATATATCTCTGTGGCAGTATTAAATCCATTTAATTTCTTCCACTTTTCATCATCTACACCAAACATAATCTTCACTCCTATTTGAATATTAATTTTATACGGTAATGATGTAATGTTGTCATTACCAGTATGGATAAAGAACTTACTATTTGTTCAAAACTACATGGTATTTAAACTTGTCCCCTCTTGCTATTCCCTTTGTATACTCGATTATCATATTGTTTTCATGAGTTATTCTTTCAATCATCATACTTGGTAGTCCTGGGGAATATTTAAGAAGCTCTGCTTCCCATTCGTTAGTCAATACAGGTTGAAATATTTCTTCTGCACAAGTAAAGGATGCATTATAATCTTTTGTAAATATATCATACATAGCATTTTGTTGTAGTTTTTTCTTTGTTAAACCTGGAAACCTACTACAAGGCACATAGCTTGTCTCAAGCATCATTGGCATATTATCTGCAAGTCTTAATCTTGTAAACTTATATACCTTATCGCCTTCATTTAGATTCATCTTTTTAGCTAGCTTTTCTTTACAACTAATTATATTAAAATCCAATACTTCAGAAGAAGGGGTTTTACCAGCTTTTTTCATTTCTTCTGTAAAACTATAAAATTCTAATAAGTCTTGTCTAAATCTTTCGGAAGATATAAAGGTTCCTTTTCCATGAACTCTATATACATGTCCATTGTTCTCTAGCTCTTGGATGGCCTGTCTTACAGTGGTTCTACTTATGCCTAAAGTATCACATAGTTCTCTTTCAGAAGGAAGTTTATCGTCTTCAGTTAGATTCCCCTCTTCTATCATTTCTATTATTATATCCATTACTTGATAATATAATGGAACTCTACTTTGTTTGTCTATTGTTTTCATCTTTATCACCTTAATACTTTATTCTTTAATACCCTTGACTACTAACATAATCTTATATTATTTGTTAAATATAGTCAACTCCACCGCACTCAAGTTCTGCCATCCTAAGGGATCTTTAAAGGCTAATTACTTCCTTAGTAAGAATTGACCTATGAACAGCTTCAGCAACTCTAGTAGCTTGTATTCCATCAAATGCATCGGCAATAAATTGAGTATTATTTATTACTGCTGTAACGAAATCCTTCATTGGCTGAACACCAAAACCACTTGCATCCCTATCCGTAAAATTCATAAAAAGATAATTTGGCACACTAGCTTTGTCTTGATTATATTGATTTAATCCTCTATAAGATTCATTTTTATAATATCCTTTTTCAGAGATAATAATTAATTGCCCATCATTAGATTTAGGAAAACTATTAGGTAAAATCCATGAATTCTCAACTGTCCAATTAGAACCATCTTCCATTTCTAATATGGCTTGCATAGAATCATAGGTATTACAATCCTTATTCACCAAAACTTGCTTATTACCTACAGCATATACTCTTTTAACTTCACTTTCAGTGATAAAACGAATTAAATCGTAACAATGGACTCCTAAAAACCAAGCTGGTGAGGATTTTTCTGTCCAATTAAACCATTTTAATGGAACATCAATAATATCATCTAATGCCATATAACCTCTGACAATTTTATCTTTATTATTTTCAATATCCTTTTTTATAGCTAAATAAGCTGGATCCCATCTTTTATGAAAATCTACTGCTACACGAACATTATTATCCTTTGCAAGTTTTATTAATTCCTCAGCTTCCTCTACAGTAGTAGCTAAAGGTTTTTCCACAAGAATGTTTTTAATGCCCCCTAAAATAGCATCTTTCATAGGTTCATAATGATAAGGATCTGGTGTTGCTATGGAAACTGCATCTAGTTCTTCATTTTTTATCATTTCTTTTACAGATGGATAACCTTTTATATTGTACTCTTTCTCTGTTGCTTGTAATCTTTCTTCATTTGTATCACAAAATACGACTTTGTTAACATTATTATCTGTAGTATAAGTGTTTATATGGTAATGGCCATATATACCTGCTCCAACTACACCTATATTAATCTTATTTGACATTATCTTCAGCCTCCTAGCTTTTATTAATTACCTACTTTTACTTTTTGTTTCTTTTCTAAATATAATCCTCCAACAATTGCTAGTACGGAAATAGCTGCTAACAATACACCTGCCATAACAGGAGCTTATGCTATTTTAGCTGGAAAATAAATAAATAGATTTCCTAAAGCCATAGTAGTTGCTTCCTGACCTTGTTGAACTAATGTTAAACCTTGTGCTTCACCCATTTTAGTTAATAAAGGTGCTGCCCAATCTTTAAATTTATTAGAAAAGAATTGTTTAGCTTGGTTTGAAATAGGAATCAACCCTGAAACAATCATTTTTACCATAGTTGGAAATAAAACCATTATTCCAGCTGTTTTCATTGTTACATCCATAACCCCTTTAAAATCATAGCCTGCAATTAATCCAAAAGCTGCTCCTAAAATTAATCCTAAATAAAGAGGGTCACCTATTATAGAGCCAATGAATTTCATTGTTTTACTTTGTTCTTTTTTATCTTCCTTTTCTTCTTTAGAACGATTTAAAAAAGGAATGTGGTCGTAAACTTTATCTAAAACCATAAATAATGGTGCACTAGCAGCAGCAAACCCATGGGGAATAGCGATACCATCTATACCAATTACTTTTTGCACACGTTTTGCTGTTACATCGGCTACCTTTAAACTTAATATGGCATGAGTTACACCAGCCATAATAGCTAAAACACTATTACCAGTCAAAATTTGAACAAAGCCAGCTGTTATTGCAAAATACCAAAAATTATAAATATCAATATTCATAGTATTGGTTAAATTTAAAGCTAACATTAATAGATTGACTAATAAAATTACTATTATCAATATTCCACCTAAAGCTGAACCAAAACCTATAGCTGCAGCAGGTCCTCCTCCAACATCAATAGCTGTCAAGTTTAAATTCAATCTCTCTACCATAATATTTATTACTGGAGAAAGGGATTCCGCCGTTAATGTGGAAACAATACTAACACCAATAAGTCCAATTCCTACCGTAACCCCTGCCTTAATAGCCTTTCTTATACTTAAACCCATAGCGATTCCTATTATTATCATAATCATAGGAACAAATATATAACTCCCAAGACCTATAATATAATCAATAACTTGTGCCATTTTATGCATCTCCTTCCTTTAATATTGAAATAACTTTATCTGATACAACATCTTCATTGATACCTGTTAAAAAAGCGCTTCCTTGAATTAATGGTACTCCATAATCTTCATCTACATTCATGGTAGTAATAATTAAATTGGCATTGTCCAATACACTAGGGATTCCATTTAATGTACTTTGAACTATTTCGCATTGAATATTATTTTCTTCCAATAGAGTTTCTATTTTTTCTCTTATCATAGTTGAAGTTGCTAAACCAGCTCCACAAGCTACAATTACTTTTTTCATTTTATGTTCCTCCTATTCTATAATAAATTCATTTAAAATATCACAAATAACTTTTTTATCTTTTTCTAATCTAATTTTGTTGAATAAAGTTTCATCTTGTAGCATTTCCATTATTGCTTTTAATATCTTCAATTGTTTATTAGATTCTTTAATCGCTAAGAGAAAAACAAATTCCACATCCACCGTACTATTAGTATCTTCCATAGAACGGAAAGGAATTTTATTCTCTAAAATTCCTAAACATACTCCTGATTTTTCAACATTTCTGTTTAAAGCATGAGGAATAGCTATAGCAGCTTTTTTTGCTTGCAAACCTGTCGGAAACTCTTCTTCTCTTTCCAATACAGATTGAATATAACTTTCATCAACGAAACCGTTTTCATTAAGCCGCTTTCCAAGTAATTCAATTACTTCTGTTGAATTATTAGCAGAGATATTTTTAACAATTAGTTCAGGAACAAATTTAAAGCTCAAATATTAGTCACCCCTTTCATTATGTTTTGTAGTTCATTAACTTTGTTATTGATAACATTTTCCTAAAACCCATTTCTCTCCTAACTGGTAGTGTTGTTACTACCATGTAGTAGAAAAAAATAAATCAAGAGATTATGCTAACTTTTCAATCTGGTAATTACCACTAGTTTTATTATAATCCATTCCTTTTTCTTTGTCAATATAATTATAATCTAGATTCTCCCTAAAAACTTCCCAGGAAAATAGTCCCAAGATAGCTATATAAAATAGAAAAAGCCAACCCTTAAGGCTAGCTTCTCAAAA
>NZ_PPXY01000051.1 GCF_021655115.1 Clostridium sp. Cult3 | reverse complement strand
TTTTTTCTTTTAATACAACTAATATATACCCCAATATATTAATAATTAATACCATAACCAAAATCTTTTGAATATATGTTAGCAAAACAAAATCTACCTCCACTTAATCTTTAATGTATATTAAGTATACCACAACTATTCTATAGGTTAAACCTACTTTACAAATTTAATATTTTGATATATAATATTAAGTGTAAATTCGGGATGTAGCCCAGTCAGGTAGGGCACAAGTCTGGGGGACTTGGGGTCGCTGGTTCGAATCCAGTCATCCCGACCATTTTGCATTTTGATACGTTAAGGTAGTCTTGAAAAAGACTCTAGGGATTTAACCTAGAGTCTTTTTGTTCATAATAATTAATATAGTTATATTTTTTACAATTCAATTTTAACTCATTGAATTGAATTGTATATATTTTAAAGCATAGCGATATTCCGCTTACTCATCTAGATCATATCTGTATACTAAGGGTAGAAAATTATGTTTTCTACCCTTCAATATAATCTTGGTGCTATAATATTAGATAATAATACAAATCAATCCACCATTGCCATCGTTAATAATCCTTTCTAATGCCCTTCTCATCTTATGTCTAGCATCCTCTGGCATACTATTTAATTTACCCTGTAGTTGCTCATTTACTAAATCGTACAAGGACTTACCAAATAGGTTGGATTGCCATATCTTTGATGGATCCTCTTCAAACTCATCTAAAAAGTATTTGACCAGTTCCTCAGATTGTTTTTCCGTTCCTATTAAAGGAGATACCTCCGTTGTTATATCGCAACGAAGTAAATGAAGAGAGGGGGCTTTTGCTTTTAGTTTTACCCCAAATCGATTCCCTTGCCTATATATTTCCGGTTCAGCTAGTTCTAAGTCCTCCAAACTTGGACTTACTAAACCATATCCAATTTCATTAGCTTCAATCAAGGCTCTTTCTATTCTATCGTATTCCTTTTTCGTATGAGCAAGCTTATTAACCAATCCAAGTATCTGATAATCACCTTCTATCTTATATCCAGTCATCTCCTTTAATACTTGATAGAATAATTCATTATCTATTACCAAGTCTACATTTACTACTCCTTCTCCTAAATTGATCTCTTTAATATCAATCTTTTCAACTATATCCAATTCATTTAGAGTTTCTAAAGAATATTCTACCTCGTTTAATTTCTGTAAAGTCTTAATGGACTCTCTAATGGAATCAAAGATGCCCATTTTTATCCAATGACTTCTTGGTAAACCTTCAATCCACCCAGGTAGATTTATCGTAATTTCTTTTACTGGAAACTCAAATAATAGTTTTTCAAAAACCTTTTCCACATCTTCTATGTCCATCTTTAAACAATCAATGGTTAAAACTGACACTCCGTACTTTTCTTCCAAGCTTTCTCTAAGGGCTATGGTGCTATCTAAATTGGGATGTTTTGTATTAAGTATTATAACAAAAGGCTTCTCCAACTCCTTAAGTTCTGATACAACCCTTTCCTCTGCCTTTATATAATTTGAACGATCTATATCCGTAATTGAACCATCAGTAGTTACAACAATCCCTATAGTTGAGTGATCTGCTATTACCTTCCTTGTTCCTATTTCTGCAGCCTCTTCAAAAGGAATTTCCTTTTCATACCAGGGAGTTGTCACCATCCTAGGTATTTCATCTTCTATATGGCCTAAGGCTCCCTTGACTAGATACCCTACACAGTCTACCATTCGGACTTTAAATTTAACATTTTCTTTTAATGTCAGCTCAACGGCTTCATTTGGAACAAATTTAGGTTCAGTAGTCATAATAGTTTTACCTGCACCACTTAAAGGCAATTCGTCTATTGCTCTTTCTTTCTTATATTTATTTTCGATATTAGGCAATACTAATAGCTCCATAAATCTTTTGATAAATGTAGATTTACCAGTCCTAACAGGTCCTACTATACCAGCATATATATCTCCTTCAGTCCTTTCGGCAATATCCTTGTATATGTCAAATCTATCCATGTTTTCCCTCCTTATCTATCATATATAATAATATTTAACATTATATATATATGTGGCAAGTTCTATTTTATGATAAGGATTATAAAAACCTGCTAATATTAGCAGGTTTTAAATATTACCAATCCTTTATTTGTTCTTTTATGACCTCTTCCATTTCATGTTTTTTGTCCCTAAGCATTAGGTTTGTCACAGAATTTTTAACATCCTTTCCTTCATATAGTACTTGATAGATCTCTTCGGTAATAGGCATAACTACTTGCTTTTTCTGTGCCAATTCATAGGTAGACTTGGTAGTTTTTATTCCCTCCACCACCATGCCTACAGAATCTATAGCTTCATCTAGGGTATTGCCTTGTCCTATTAATATGCCAGCCCTTCTATTTCTACTATGCATACTAGTACAGGTTACGATTAAATCCCCAATTCCAGTAAGTCCAGCAAAGGTAGCACTATTAGCTCCCATCTTCTCACCAAGTCTTGCCATTTCAATTATCCCTCGAGTCATCAATGCAGCTTTAGTATTATCGCCATATTTTAGCCCATCGGAAATGCCTGCACCTAAAGCTATGACATTTTTTAAGGAACCTCCTAATTCTACCCCTACTACATCTGGGTTAGTATATACTCTAAAATAAGGAGACATAAATACATCCTGGACATATCCAGCTATCCTTTTGTCTTTTGAAGCCGATACTACGGTAGTAGGCAGATTTTTAGCTACTTCCTCTGCATGTGATGGTCCGGACAGTACTGCATAAGGATTCCAAGGGAGTATTTCTTCTACTATCTCTGAAACCCTAAGCAGGGTATCGTTTTCTATCCCCTTTGCTACATTAACTATTACCTGATCTTTCTTAATAATATTTTTAGTACTATTTAAAACATGTCGAACTCCATGAGAAGGGACGGACAATAATATTAATTGTTTATTATGTACTGCTCTAGATATATCGTTAGTTGTATTCAAATTAGGGGGAAATGTTATCCCTGGGAGATATTTCTTGTTCTCCCTTGACTCCTTCATCTCCCGCAATTGTAAACTGTCCCTCACCCACATATCCACATTATGTCCATTGTTTGAAAGCAAAATTGCTAAAGCAGTTCCCCAGCTTCCTCCACCAATAACACCAATATTTATATAATTATTCATACCCTATTCACCTCTATCTATATCCTTTCTCCAAGCTTGAACTCCTCTCCATTGATCAATCTTTTAATATTATCTTTATGTCTACATATTGCTAGAATAGCCAATATCAATGTAGTTATGAAGAAATCCTTATTGAAAGGTCTGTTTGCAACTATACCTATAATAGGTACTAGACCTGCAGCTACAATAGAGCCTAGTGAAACGTACCTTGTAATAATAATAACCAGTACACCTATCCCAATACATATAATAGCAGTAGGCCAGTGTAATGAAACTACAACTCCTAGGGAAGTAGCAATACCCTTTCCCCCTTTAAACCTTAAAAATATAGGCCAGTTGTGTCCTAATACAACTAAAACTCCCGCAATTAACTTACCCCTATCTCCTAACAGCAAGCCACCAATATAAACGGCCAATATACCCTTGAATACATCCAATATAAATGCAAATAATCCCACTTTCTTTCCAAATACCCTTAAAGCATTAGTTGCACCAGCATTCCCACTGCCAAATTTCCTTATATCCTTATTTTCAAACCTTTTCCCCAAGATATAAGCTGATGAAAAATTCCCTATTAAATAGGATATTAGAGCAACAAAAAATGGATTTTTCAATCTAATCACCCTTTTCCCTAAACTCAAATCGAATTGGTACCCCCTCAAATCCAAAATATTGTCTTATCTGATTTTCCAGGTACCGTTGATAGGAAAAATGCATTAATTCCCTTTTGTTGATAAATACTACAAACTTAGGAGGTCTAACAGACACTTGGGTACCGTAGTATATTTTAAGCCTAACTCCTTTATCTGAAGGAGGTTGGTTCAATATAACCGCCTCGTTTATTATATCGTTTAAAACTCCCGTGCTTATTCTTAAATTATAGTTGTTATTTACCACCTTTATAAGTTCCAATAGTTTATTTACTCTTCTACCAGTTTTAGCAGAAATAAACACAATAGGTGCATAAACTATAAACCCTAGCTTATTCCTAATGTCTTTCTCAAACTCCCAATAAGTATTGGTTTCTTTATCTACAATATCCCATTTGTTTACCGCTATAATAATTCCCTTCCCATTTTCATGGGCGTATCCAGCAATCTTTGTATCCTGTTCTGTAACTCCTTCGGTACCATCAATCACCAATATACATAAATCAGATCTATCTATAGCAGCTAAAGTACGAACTACGCTGTATCTTTCTACATTTTCGTAAATACTCCTTTTCCTTCGCAAACCTGCTGTGTCAATAAATACGTATTTTTCATCATCATAGGTAAAATAGGTATCTATAGCATCTCTGGTAGTCCCTGGTATATTTGTAACTATAACCCTTTCTTCTCCTAATATATTGTTTATTAAGGAGGATTTTCCTACATTAGGCTTGCCGATAACCGATACCTTGATAATATCTTCCTCATAGTCCGTATCCTTATCTTCTGGGAAATGCTCTATTACTTCGTCTAATAGATCTCCAATCCCCAAACCCTGTTCTGCAGATATTACTATAGGCTCACCAACGCCTAGTTCATAAAACTCAAATATTGCATCTGGGGTTTTGTGGGTATCGATTTTATTACACACAAGCAATACTTCCTTCCCCGATCTACGCAATATACTGGCTATTTCTATATCAGTTGTAGTAACTCCATCTATACCATCTACCACAAATAATATTACATCAGCAGTATCTATAGCTACCTCAGCTTGCCTTCTAATATTTAGGGGGATTATCTCTTCTGATTCTGGCTCTAGTCCACCTGTGTCTATTAAAATAAAATATCTATTAAGCCACTCCGCCTCAGAATAAATTCTATCCCTTGTAACTCCCGGGTTGTCTTCGGTAATTGCAATTCTTCTGCCAACTATTCTATTAAACAATGTAGATTTCCCTACATTAGGTCTTCCAACTATACAAACAACTGGTCTATTCATAATATCACCTCATGCTTTCCTAAATAAATCGACAAAATCTTTGCCTGATACTTCTACTGGAATTATTTTAACCTTTAATTTGTTTTCTATATCTTTTATAGTTAAATCATCTAAAAAAACGTCGCTATCTTGTCTTAACATGGATTTTGGTATAATAATACCGTCTATACCATCATATATCTCTAGCTGCTCCACTATATCCTGGCCAGTTATTAGGCCTGATACAGTAATAGTTGTGCCAAAAAAATTGTTTTTTATAGGAACCACCTTAAGATCCAAGTCGCTAAATTTACTCATTATATGACTCTTTATATGATTCATAAAGCCCTCAGCAAGTGTACCTGTAGCAATTACATATTTTTTACCTACCGAAATCTTCTCCCTTACACTGGACAGTTCTTCCTCTACTTCATATTCAAAGGATCTCATAAGCCCCACTCCATTTTCTAGTTGCGGAAATCCCTCATAAGCATCATAATTTGGTAAAGCTCTACCAGAC
This sequence comes from Clostridium sp. Cult3, assembly GCF_021655115.1. Lineage (GTDB taxonomy): Bacteria > Bacillota > Clostridia > Tissierellales > Tepidimicrobiaceae > PPXY01. The sequence goes on along the minus strand of NZ_PPXY01000051.1, from coordinate 35,256 downwards.
ATAGCATAAAATTCATCAGATGCAAATACAAAACGTGTTCCTAATTTATTCAAAAATTTATTTTGAGTCTTCTCTATTAAATATAATAATTCCTTTGAGCCATCACTGTCAAAAGGATCTATTTCATATAAACCTTCCCTATATTTAGTTACGCCTACTGGTACAACGGCCACAGATCTTACACTTGGATATAAACTAGATAATTCCATCAAAGTCCTATTTAATTCTTCTCCATCGTTAACACCTGGTACTAATACTATCTGACAATTCACCTCTATATCCGCCTCTTTAAATCTTTCAAGTATTGGAAAAATTTTACCTGCATTTTTATTGTTTAACATCTTTATCCTAAGTTCTGGATTTGTTGTATGGATAGAAATATTTATTGGGCTTAACCTGTAGGCAATTATCCTGTCTATGTCTTCATCGCTCATATTTGTTAATGTAATAAAATTCCCCTGTAAAAAGGATAATCTTGAGTCATCATCTTTAAAGTATAAGGTTTCCCTCATATTTGGTGGTAATTGATCTATAAAACAAAAAATGCATTTGTTTCTACAGGATTTTGCTCTATCGATTAGAGGATTTGAAAATTCAATTCCTAGATCCTCATCGAAATCCTTCTCAATTTCCAACTCCCATATATCCCCATTGGCCTTTTCTATTTCTACTACTACGTATTCGTCTGAAATCAAATATTTATAATCTATTATATCTCTAACTTTTCTACCATCAATAGATATTAATATATCACCACTTTGAATACCAAGTTCCTCGCCTATGCTATTTTGTTTTACCTTTTCTATTATGTTTTTATTATTATCAATGTTTTTTAATTCCATATTCCATCCTTCCATCTATTGGTTCTAATTACTATCTATTATATTATAGCAAAATACCTAATCAATAGATAGTGTATTATATTATGATATTTAAAACATATAAGCCTACATAATTGTAGGCTTATATGTTTTATTCATATAGTGGGAATCTAGAACACAATTCTAGAACTTTGTTTTTAACTAATTCTCTATCATTACTCTCATCTAATGCTAAATCGATTATTTTCGCAATTTCCTTCATTTCTTCTTCTTTCATGCCTCTAGTTGTAACAGCTGGAGTGCCTATTCTTACACCACTAGTTACAAAGGGGCTTTCTGGATCAAAGGGGATAGTATTTTTATTGGTAGTTACATTAACCGCCTCTAATAATTCCTCAGCTTTTTTCCCAGTTAACCCTTTAGTCCTTACATCTAACAGGATTAGATGATTATCTGTACCCCCAGATACCAACCTAAAACCTCTTTCTTTCAAGCTATCTGCTAGTACCTTAGCATTTTTAATAATTTGCTTTTGATATTCCTTAAAACCATCTTCCAAAGCTTCCCCAAAGCTTACAGCTTTTGCTGCAATTACATGCATTAATGGTCCACCTTGAATACCTGGGAATATGGCTTTGTCTATCATCTTTGCATATTGTTCCTTGCAAAGTATTGCCCCACCCCTAGGTCCCCTTAATGTCTTATGGGTAGTGGTAGTAACAAAATCAGCATAGGGTACTGGATTCGGGTGAAGACCTGCAGCAACAAGGCCGGCTATATGAGCCATATCCACCATTAAATAAGCACCAACTTCATCTGCTATCTCCCTGAACTTCTTGAAATCGATTGTTCTTGGATATGCACTAGCTCCAGCTACAATCATCTTTGGTTTTTCTTCTAAAGCGATTTTTCTTACATTTTCGTAGTCAATCATCTCAGTTTCTTTGTCTACCCCGTAATCAACGAAATTATAGTAAACACCCGATATATTTACTGGGCTGCCATGAGTTAAATGCCCACCTTGAGACAAATTCATTCCTAATACCTTATCTCCTGGTTTCAGCACTGCAAAATATACGCCTAGATTTGCATTAGATCCTGAATGGGGTTGGACATTAGCATGTTCAGCACCAAATAGTTCTTTTAATCTATCCCTTGCTAAATCCTCTACCATATCTACATATTCACAACCACCATAGTATCTTTTTCTAGGATAACCTTCAGCATACTTGTTAGTCAATTGACTACCCATAGCTTCCATAATCTGTGGTGTAACAAAGTTTTCCGAGGCAATTAATTCAATATGTTCCCTCTGTCTCTTTGTTTCTAATTCAATAATTTCCATTACCTTTGGGTCAAACTTTTTTAAATTGGTGAAATCCATTATATTCGATCCCCCTTCTTTGGTATAATAAATTTAATCCATTGATTAATCATAGAATAGTACTATAATATAATCATACAAAATCCTTTTCTTCCAAATTAATTATATAGTTAATTCTTATTATTTACAACTCTATTATACTTATGAGGTGAAATTTATGGATAATATCAATAATAAAAGAAAAGAGGCAAAACAATTATTACTGTTAGCAGCTTTAACTGGTAAAACAATGTTAAAAAACGGTGCTGAAACCTATAGAGTAGAGGATACTATTGAAAGAATCTGTAAATCTAGAATGAACATCAAATACGCAGATGCATTTGTAACTCCTACGGGAATCTTCGTTTCCTTGGAGTACGAAGGGGAGATGATGACCTATTTGATAAGGGTTAAAACCATTAAAATCGACTTGAATAAAATCGATCTTTTAAATCAATTTTCTAGGGAATTCGTAAACTCTACTATATCACCAGACGAAGGTATTGCAAAGCTAAAGAAAATAAATAAAATGGGAAATTATACTCCAAAAACTAAAATGCTATTTGGTAGTTTGGCTTGCGCATTTTTTTCCCTGTTATTTGGTGGAACTTTTTTAGATTTCCTAGTCACTTATATTATTAGCTTAATTGTACTGATAACCATAAATAAGATTGATAGATATAAGATGACCTTTTTTGTTAATAATTTTATTGGGGCTGCACTAGCTTCCTTTTTATCTGTCATATCAACTACTATAGGTTTTGGTCGGAATATGGATATAATAATCATAGGTTCCATTATGTCTTTAGTACCTGGCGTTGCAATTACCAACGCTTTAAGGGATACTATATCAGGAGACTTTGTATCAGGATTGTCTAGAGGAATGGAGGCCATATTTTCAGCCTTAGCCATTGCTTTTGGAGTAGGTTTCGTATTAAATATTTATTATAAGGGGTTGATTTAATGTCTATTTTAAAACAATTTTTGTTTTCTTTTTTATCCACCATAGGATTTGCCATGCTATTCGGCATCCCCAAAAATTCAATTTGTAAATCCGGCATAGCAGGCGCACTAGGCTGGGTAACCTTTTATATTATATCCATTAATTTCAACAGTTATATATCCGGTACATTCTTTGCTGCCATAGTAGTGGGCATATTAGGAGAATTATTAGCAAGGCATTATAAAAAACCAGCAACCGTATATATAATACCAGGAATAGTTCCCCTGGTTCCGGGTGCTGGCATGTATTATACTATGTTAGCTTTGGTAAGGAAAGACTTTTATGTTGCTATAAGCAAAGGAACTGAAACCTTCTTTATAGCAGCTGCCATATCCTTAGGAATAATTATCTCTACCTCCCTATCTAGATCTATAAAGCGAGTTAAATATAAAGGTTAATTTTGTTTTGCATATTTGATCATTACATCTACTAAGCTATCCAATGTTTCATCTCCTGCATCACCATCTAGATAGCTTTTTAGACAATCCTTCATATGGTTCTCCAATATTAATCCACCAACAGAGTTCATGGCAGATCGAACAGCTGCCACTTGTATTAATATATCACCGCAACATTTTTCCTCTTCAACCATCTTTTGAATACCCTTTACCTGTCCTTCAATTCTTCTTAATCTTTTGATTATGGCTTCATTATCATTTGTCCTCAAAGTCAACCCCACTTCCTCCCTTTATCTAGTACAAGTTATTTCAATACTCGTACCATTTCCATGGCACTTTCATTTTTCTTTTTAATAGAAGTATCTATTTTTTTTATTATTATAAAAGAAATTCCTAAAAATAGTAGTCCCACAAAAAAACTATAGGTTTCATAATTGACTATATCCATGGACTTAAATAAACTCATACTCAAAATTATTCCTAATATCAACATAACAAAAGGTATCATATAAACTATTAGAGCGTATCTGATGATCTTGTTGGATTTAGCTTTAATTTCCACATAATCTCCAGGTTTTGCATCTATTAGGTTTTCTATTGCTATTATTAGACTGGGAGCATTGCAAGAACCTCCACAACTACTACAACCACCACCACAACCTGAAATCCTTCTCACTTCTACTTCTGCCATGCCATTAGTGGTATTACGTACATAGCCTATTTGTTCCATGAGAATCACCTCCATATACCAAGTCTTTAATAACTTCAGAAGCAAGAATTAAACCCGCTACGGAAGGAACAAAGGAAACACTTCCTGGTACCGATTTTCTAACATTATTTTTTTCTAAATTAACTTTTATGGGTTTTTCCCTGGACCATACAACCTTTAGATCTTTTATTCCTCTTCTTTTCAACTCTTTTCTCATTACCTTAGCCAAAGGGCAAGTATTAGTTTCATATATGTCACCAATTTGAAACATAGTAGGATCCAATTTATTTCCTGCTCCCATACAGGATATGATAGGAATGTTCATAGCCTTGCAGTTTTCTATCAAGTTTAACTTAGAAGAAACCATATCTATTGCATCTATTACATAATCCCAATCTGAGGATAGGAAGTTTTGACTTTTCTCCTCAGAATAGCATTGATTGTAAGTGGTTATATTTAGATCTGGGTTTATCTCAAGCAATCTATCTTTCATCACATCTACCTTTGGCAATCCTACAGTCTTTAATGTAGCGTGAATTTGCCTATTAATATTAGATACATCTATTATATCATAATCTATGAGAATAATATTGCCTAATCCTGACCTAACTAGGGCTTCGGAAGCAAAGGAGCCCACACCTCCTATACCAAATACGGCAATCTTGGACTTATCTAATGTTTCCATTGCTCTTGCTCCCAATAATAATTCTGTCCTTGAAAACTGTTCCTTCATCCCTATCTCCTTTCATCTAATAGCAAAAATTACTATTCTAAATCCAAATTTATATGAAGTTCTTCTAACTGCTCTTTCGAAACATTCGTAGGAGCTTTAGTTAATAAACATGTGGCAGACTGAGTCTTAGGAAATGCTATTACATCTCTTATATTGTCGTTACCTGTTAATAACATTATCAATCTATCGAAACCATAAGCTATACCACCATGAGGAGGAGTGCCATATTTAAAAGCTTCTAATAGAAAACCGAATTTATCCAAAGCTTCTTCTTCTGAAAAGCCAAGAGCCTTAAACATCTTTTTCTGCAAATCTTGATTGCTAATCCTAATACTACCACCGCCTATTTCGTCTCCATTAATAACTATATCATAGGCTTTAGCTCTAACTTTTTCTGGTTCTTCCTCTAACAAATGTATATCCTCTTCCATTGGGTGGGTAAAGGGATGATGTTTCGCAACATACCTTTCTTCTTCATCATCATACTCAAATAATGGAAATTCTGTAATCCAAACTAGTTTTAGCTCTTCACCATCTAAAAGATTAAGTCTTCTTGCCACTTCATTTCGTAAATTACCCAAACTATCAAAAACAACTGATGGTTTATCAGCAACAAACAACAGTAAATCTCCTTCTTCACCACCCATTCTATCTAATATGCCATCTAGTTCTTCTTCCGATAAAAATTTAGCAATAGGAGATGTTATTCCATCAGGAGTAATCTTTATCCAAGCCAATCCCTTAGCTCCAAAGTCCTTTACATAGGATTCAAGATTTGAAATATCCTTTCTTGTAAACTCTTCTCCATAGCCTTTTACATTAATTCCTCTTACACAACCATTATTTTTAACGGTACCACTAAACACTTTAAATTCAGAATTTGCTACTATATCCGTAATATTGACCAATTCAAATCCAAACCTCAAATCTGGTTTGTCTATTCCAAACCTTTCCATTGCTTCCCTGTAAGTCATTCTCTGTATAGGCAGTTCTATTTCTATACCTTTAAGTTCCTTAAATAATCTATATAGTAATCTTTCATTTAGTTCTATCACATCATCTACATCCACAAAGGACATCTCTATATCTATCTGAGTAAATTCGGGTTGCCTATTCGCCCTCAAATCCTCATCCCGGAAACATTTTACTATTTGGTAGTATCTATCCATACCTGATACCATTAAAAGCTGTTTCATAAGCTGTGGTGACTGTGGAAGAGCATAAAAATGGCCTGGATTTACCCTGCTTGGCACTAAATAGTCCCTAGCTCCTTCTGGTGTCGGTTTTGTTAACATAGGAGTTTCAATTTCAACAAAATGATTTTCATCTAAAAAATCTCTAACTAGCTTAGCAGTTTTATGTCTCATCTTTAAGTTATTTTGCATAGATGGTTTTCTCAAATCCAAATATCTATGTTTTAATCTCATAGTCTCGGAAACATTATCATCATCTTTTATATATATAGGCGGTGTATCAGCTGTATCCAATATCCTCAGTTCTTCCGCCAAGACTTCTATTTCTCCAGTAGGGATCTCCTTGTTTATAGATTCTCTTTTTCTTACCTTCCCTCTTACAGCTAATACAAATTCACTTCTAACTTTTGCTGCCTTATTAAATATTTCTTTAGAAACTGTACTATCAAATACAATTTGACATATACCTGTAGTATCCCTCAAGTCGACAAATATCAATGAACCTAAGTTTCTTTCCCGTTGAACCCAGCCCATCAGTATAACTTCTTTATCTACATCTGATGTTCTTAAATCTCCACACATATGACTTCTTCGTAAACTTCCCATATTTTCTCTCATCTAATTACCTCCCTATAAATAATAAAAACCCCTCATCTCTGTGTTTCAGGGACGAGAGGCTATTTCTCGCGGTGCCACCCTAATTAGGCTTTTACCTCGCTTATAACTGTAACGCAAATTATGCGAACAAACCAAGTTTGTTAACTCAGAAGTGTCTTCATTAAATATTGGCATCAGTTTCCACCAGTCCTGACTCTCTATAACCAAGGGATTTAACTACTCTTCTTCTTCATAGTTCTTATGTTTTTAATCATTATAAGATATATTTTATATGATGTCAAGATAATAGATTTCTCTTTCTTTCTACCATTTCCTCTACTCTATCCAGATATTCCTTTAAACTTTTAACATTTGGAACCCTTTCTATTCTATCTTCCTTAGGGTAGAATATTTTGGACACTCCCCCCATACCTGCTGCTATTACTGTCTCCTTCTCTTCCATCATAATGATATTATAAATACATTCCTTATCTTCTTTTGAATAACCAATATTCTCAAGATTACCTAGGATCTGCTTTTGTCTATATAGATAGTAAGGTTTAAGATTCATATATCTTGCATATTCCATAGTACTTTCCAACATCTCATTTATTATCCTTTGGCTATTAATCTGGTATTTGTCCATAGTCTCTTTAAATTTTGATCCTCTTTTTACTGACAATGTATGAACTGTTAAGTTTTCTGGATCTAACTTTTTTATCTTATGTAATGTATTTCTTATCTCACATAATCCCTCCGAGGGAAGGCCGATTATCAAGTCCATGTTTATAACTTCAAAGCCGATCTCCCTTGCAAGATAATAAGCATTAACTATATCTTTAGAAGTATGGTCTCTACCAATAAGTTTTAATGTGTGATCATTCATACTTTGCGGATTTATGCTAATCCTTTCTACATTGTTTTGATTGAGCATCTCTAGCATCTGTCTATCGATAGTATCTGGTCTACCAGCTTCCACCGTTATTTCCTTAATATTATCATAGCCAAAATACTTATATACCGATTGAATTATATTCTCTAAATTATTTACAGGAATTGCGGTAGGAGTCCCACCTCCAAAATATACCGTAGAAATGTTCTTTCCCTTCATCATATCGCCAATCATACTAATTTCATAAATCAGCCTATCCGTATATTCATCAATATATTCTCCATATTTAGATACATTGCATGTTGGAAAAGAACAATATAAACATCTTGTCGGACAAAAAGGAATGCTCACATATAAGCTAAATCTACTCTCATCTAAAGGGTATATATATTTTCTTTGTCTTTTGCATATATCTAATATCAATCTTGCCTTATCAGAAAATAACCTATATTCGTGAGTCAGTATATGAAATATCTTCCTATTATCCACCCCCTTATCCATTAGACTATGAACTATCTTAATAGGTCTAATTCCAGTTAGTATACCCCATGGGGCAGATATTTCTGATATTTGTATTAAGATGTCATATATACTCTGTTTAATTCCCATCTTTACTTTCTTCTTAACATCATCTTGTTCAATCTTTATATCTTTTATGTTTTTAACATATTGACTAGCGATAAGTTCACCATCTTTATATACTACAGTAGTTGAGCTTAATTGACCATTATCGTTAGACAATATACTTTCAATAAGTAAACTCCTACCTTCATATTCATCTTTACTATGTATAAAAATTATATCTTCATTGAAAAAGAAAACTTTAAGCAATTCTCGAACATCATATTCAAAATCATGGCCATTTAAATAAACATAGATCATAGTTACTCCCTTCAATAATCGTCATAATAATCATCAATCATCTTTTGAATATATTTTTTTGAAATTCCAAATTCCTTAGATATCTCTTCCCTATTTAAGCCCATTTCTATTAATTCGTGAACATCATGTAAATCTACAGCTCTTTTACGTCTCTTGTAGTTTTCCTTTTGTTGCTTTCTCAACTAAGCCACCTCCTATGGCATAAGATTCCCAAAAAGGTGGCTATTAATTCTTTTATCTTAAAAAAGGATTTGTAACTTTCTCTGTCTTAATAGTAGAAGAAGGACCATGCCCTGGATATACTACGGTATCTTCTGGATATTCAAGTATCTTGTTCTTTATTGAATTTATTATATCTTCAAAAGAGCCTCCCTCAAAATCTGTTCGGCCAATAGATCCTGCAAATAAAGTATCTCCTGTAAATATGCTGTTTTCAATTTTAATGCTAATTCCGCCTGGAGTATGACCTGGAGTATGCAGTATTTTTGCATTTAGATTCCCAAAAGATATTTCGTCCTCATCATCAAGTAATATATCTGCAGTTAACTCCACCGCTCCCATAGCCATAATGCTAGATAGATTGTCCTTTCCATTCTTTAGCAGGTGTTCATCATCCTTATGAATAGCCACTGGCGCATTAGTATATTCTTTAATTTCCCTAACCCCTGCAATATGATCCCCATGACCATGGGTTAGTATTATATATTTAATATCCAATCCTAAGTTCTTTATTTCAGCTATTATATCATCTGCATCTCCACCTGGATCGATGATAATCCCTTCCTTATTGCTTTCAGAATAGACTAGATAACAGTTTGCTGCATAAATTCCCGCAGGTATCCTTACAACTTTCAATAATATCCCTCCTAAAAAATTTTTTTACTATCAATTAATATGGTTACAGGACCATCATTGATAAGCTCTACCTTCATATCAGCCCCAAATATCCCTTCTTCAGCCTTTATTCCCCTCTCTTTGCACATTGCAATAAATTTATTATACATACTCTCTGCCATTTCTGGACGAGCCGAAGAAGAAAAACTAGGCCTTTTCCCTTTTCTAACATCCCCATATAGAGTAAATTGAGATATAACTAATATTTCTCCCTCAACATCCAAAAGAGATAAGTTCATCTTGCTATTAGTATCTTCAAATATTCTCAATCCCAAAATCTTTTCTACCATATATTCTAAATCTTTATTATCATCATCCTCTCCAATACCAAGGAAAACTAACAAGCCTTTCCCTATCTTACCAACTGTATCCCCATTAACTTTTACATTGGCATTTAATACCCTTTGTACTACTGCTCTCATAAATACCGTCCTTTCTCTAACTGATCACTCTATATACATCTATTACACCTTTTAGTTTCTTAATTCTTTTCATAAGATCACTCAATTGATCTGTATCCTTTATTTCCAAAGTCATATTTATTAAAACGAGCTTTTCCTTATTGGTCCTTGCATTTAATGATAATAAGCTAATATTCGAATCCGTAATCCTCTGAGTAATTTCCGTTAACAATCCAGACCTATCGGTGGCCTTTATCTGTATTTCAACTGGATACTCAGCCTTTTCGCTATTATCCCATTCTACATCAATAAATCTTTCCTGTCCAGTTAAGTCAGATATATTAGGGCAGTCTTTCCTATGAATAGACACTCCCCTTCCTCTAGTTATATAACCTATTATTTCATCACCTGGTACAGGATTACAACATTTAGAAAATCTCACCTTAATATTGTCTACCCCTTTGATGCTTATACCTTGTGTAACCTTCTTTTCTTTTTTATGGAGAGGTTGCTCCTTAGTTTTTTGGTCAATCCCCATCCTATCGTCATCAATTTTATAGTATTCTCTATAGAACTCCTTTAACCTTGGAATTACTTGAGATAGAGTAACACTGCCATAACCCAAGGCTGCATATAAATCGTCAGAAGTATTTAAGCTAAGTTTATTGGCAATATTTTTCAACCAATCCTCTTTTAATATATCCGTAAACTTATATCCCTGTCTTTTTATTTCCTTTTCTAACATCTCCTTACCTCTATTAATATTTAAGCCACGTTCTTCTCGTTTAAACCACTGACGAATTTTAGTTTTAGCTTGACTACTTTTTACAATTTTAAGCCAATCCCTACTAGGCCCAGTGCTGCCAGAAGATGTTAACACTTCAACGATGTTGCCATTCTTAAGCTTATAGTCTAGGGGAACTATCCTACCATCAACCTTTGCACCAACACAGCTATTGCCTATAGCTGTATGAACTCTGTATGCAAAATCTATAGGAGTAGAGCCATTAGGTAGATTGATTACATCCCCTCTAGGCGTAAATACAAATACTTCATCCGTAAAGAAATCTATCTTCAAAGTTTCCATGAACTCCTGTGGATCCTTTAAATCCTTTTGCCACTCTAACAATTGTCTCAACCATGTCAACTTCTCATCAAAGTTATCCGTTTTAACTGTTCCCTCTTTGTATTTCCAATGGGCTGCAATTCCATATTCTGCCGTTCTATGCATATCCCAAGTCCGAATCTGTACTTCAAATATCTCCCCTTCTGGCCCTATTACCGTAGTATGAAGGGATTGGTACATATTAGGTTTAGGCATAGCAATATAATCCTTGAATCTCCCTGGAATAGGTTTCCACATTGTATGAACAATGCCTAGAACTCCATAGCAATCCTTTACACTATCCACTATAACTCGTATAGCAGTTAAATCAAATATCTGTTCAAAAGATTTATTTTGATATACCATCTTCTTATAGATGCTGTAAAAATTCTTGGGTCTACCGCTAATGTCCCTAGAAATATACATTTCCTCTAACTTTTCATCTAAATCATTTATTATTCTCTGAATATAAGCTTCTCTTTCCCTTCTACGCTTGGATACCTTATCCACTAAATCATAGTAACCTTCTGGATCAAGGTATCTTAAAGATAAGTCCTCTAATTCCCATTTGATTTTTGACATACCTAATCTATGAGCTAAAGGCGCATAGATTTCCAGAGTCTCAATAGCTTTTTCCTTTTTCTTTTCTTCGCTCATGTATTCAAGGGTTCTCATATTATGAAGCCTATCTGCCAACTTTATTATGATAACTCTAATATCCTTTGCCATAGCCATTACCATTTTTCTTAAGTTTTCCGCTTGATTTTCTTGCTTAGTCTTATATTGCAGTTTTTTTAATTTTGTTACACCTTCCACTAGATCTGCAACTTCTTGACCAAACTCTACCACTAAAGTATCATATGTTACTTCTGTATCCTCTATTACATCGTGTAATAGACCAGCAGTAATAGTAGTAGCATCCATGCTTAAATCTGTCAGAATCATAGCCACATTATATGGATGTACAAAAAACTTCTCCCCTGAATTTCTAAATTGTCCCTCATGAGCAGATTCTGCAAAGTTGTAAGCTTTTATGATTTGTTCCACATTTACATTAGGATTGTACTGCTCAATCTTTAACAACAAATTTTCGATCATTACTTTCACCTGCTTAAAATTAATTATGACCTATTATTATAAACTTAAATCCATTTTCATAAAAGTAAAATAATTTTGATTATTTATAAGAATACAGTTACAGTCATAGATATATTATAGCAATAATACGTCAATATTAAAGTTTTTTCTTCAATTTATTTTAATAACTATCGATAATTTTGAATATTGACTTGTAGACTTCTATTGCCCATATATTCATTTATCATAGGCGTATATATGATGTCTAGTACAACTTCACTACCTGTACCTTTAAACATTTTATTCAATTCTTCCTGGCTAAACTTTCTAGCCATCCTCCATTCAAACTCTTTAATATCACCAAAATATATACCCTCCATTATCCTGCCACTATTAGTTAAAAGCAACAATTTAAGTACATTTTGATTCTTCCCTAGAATAAACCCCCTTTTAACCCTTATGTTCTTTTCAGCAAATAAGGGCTTAGGATTTCCTTTTCCAAAGGGTTCCATTTTCTTTAGTTCTTCAACCAAACCAAAGCTTATATAGTCCAATGGAAGTTGCATATCTATATATACCTTTGGCATCAAGTCCTCAACTGTTAAAGACTCTTCTCCATTTAATCTATATCTAAATTCATCTATATTAGATATATCTAATGAAAGACCAGCTGCCATTGGATGACCTCCGAATGCCAACAATAGATCCTTATGATTAGATATCTCATCAAACATATTATATTCCTCTATAGATCTTCCAGATCCTTTAGCAATATTTTCTTCCTTAGATTTAGTCAAAACAATAGTGGGTCTATAATATTTGTCCTTAACTCTCCCAGCAATAATACCTGCTACACTTTCATGTATCTTCGGTTCAAATACTACCAACACATCATCTTCCTTTAGATCTGTAGATTCTATCTTTTCTACTATCCTTTCATACCCTTCCGTTGTCATAGATTTTCTTTCTTCGTTCAAAAAGTGAAGTTTATTAGCATATGTTTCAGCCTTTTCTGGATCCTCCGTTAAAAATAGCTCTACAGCAATATCAGCGCTATCTAGTCTTCCTGAAGCGTTAATACATGGTCCTATTACAAATCCTAAGGAATAGGTGTTGATAGATCTCCCTTCTAATCCTGTGGCATTAATAAGGGCTTTTAGCCCTATGTTATTTGTACTATTTATCCTTCTCAATCCTTCTTTTACTATGATCCTATTTTCATCTATTAAATCCACCACATCACAAACAGTCCCCATTGCAACAAACTCTAATAATTCGTAAGATTCCCTAATATCTATATTCATCTCATCGTAAAGGGCTTGTATTAACTTAAAAGCCACTCCTGCACCACATAGTTCTTTAAAAGGATATTTGCAATCCCATCTTTTAGGATTGATGATGGCTTCTGCTTCTGGTAATTTATATTGTTTATCACCCTGCTCATCCTCAATATAGGCTATATCATGATGATCCGTTACAATAACCTTTATTCCCAAATTCTTCGCCAATTTTATGGGTTCAAAAGCAGATATCCCATTATCACATGTTATGATTAAATCTATTTCATCCTTTTTTGCCTCTTTGACCATCCTTTCATTTATTCCATAACCATCCATTATCCTATGAGGAATTACATAATCAACCTTTGCACCGCATCTTTCCAGCCCCTTATAAAGGGTCAATATAGCCGAATTGCCATCTTGGTCATAATCCCCAGCAATTCTAATATATTCACCTTTATCAATGCTATTTTTGATGATATTTATACCTTTATCCATATCTTTCATTAACCACGGATTATGTAATTTATCTAAACTTGGGTTTATAAAGCTGTCCATCAATCTATAGCTTGTAATATCTCTATTTACCAGTAATTTAGATAAGAGCTTGCTTATCCCTAAGGTTTTGGATATCCTGTCTAAATCTGTCTTTACATTTCTTAAGTACCATCTTTCCAAAATTTAATCACTCCTACTATGTCTAACCTTCAAACCTATTATTCTAAACTGGAATTCTCTGTAACAGGACCGTCTTCCATTAATTTATTAATCTCTTCATCCTTTTCTTTAAGAAGAGTATAAAGTTTGTCTTTCTCTGCTTCTATGTCATCCATCATGTCTTTTAATCTAGCAATTTCTTCTCCTCTATTTTCTAGTAAGGATTCTATATCCTTCTTTTCTTCTTCAAGAGGTTCGATTTTTTTGTTTAATTCTTTTATCTCCTTTTTAAACTTTAAATTTTTGACTCCACCTAATATTGCCACTATAACTGCACCTAATATGGCTGACAAGAATATAACAATAGCTTGGGATATTTCCACTTTAGTAAATATAAAATCTATAAGTACTTTATCTCCATTCTTTAATGCAAAAACAGCCACAATAGCTGCAAATATTAATGAGAATATAAACCCTCTCTCCATAGTTCTCCTCCTTATATAGTATATTTAATACAATATTACAAGATTTCTACCCAATTTTAAAGGATTAACTACATAAAACTGCCATATGGCAGTTTTATGCTCTTTTAGTATTTAATTTTTCTCTGTTTTTCAATGCATACCATATAGGGCTGGCAATAAACAAAGATGAATAAGTTCCAGACATTATCCCAAATATAAGGGGTAATGCTAGCACCTTAACATCTTCAACTCCCACTATATACAGTATTATAACTGCCACTAAAGTAGTCAAGGAAGTGTTGATTGTCCTAGTTAAGGATTTCTTGATGCTTCCGTTTATCGTATCCTCTATAGACTGTCTTGGATTCAATTTAGATTCTTCTCTTATTCTATCAAATATTACAATAGTATCGTTTATAGAATACCCTAATATAGTTAGTATAGCAGCAATAAAGGCACTATTTACAGGTATCCTAAAAATTGCATATACAGAAAATGTTATCAACACATCATGAATCAATGCAACGATTGCTGCTAAAGCAAACTTAAACTCAAATCTCCAACTAATGTATATCAGCATGGCAATAACAGCAATAATTGATGATAATAAGGCCTTTTTCTTAATTTCTCTTCCCATAAATGGACCAAATTTTTCTGATTGAAATTCCTTTTCTTTTATATCATATTTTTCTGCAAATTTATCAATAATTTGGTTGATTTCATCATTTGTAAAATCCTTTTTACTTCTAATCATTATTTCGTCTTTATTTGTACCAATATGAAGAATACTTGCTTCTTTATCGTACTCATCTATTATTTCTCTAGCCTCGTCTACAGTTATCATCCTACCTATTTTGATTTGGATTGAAGTACCACCTGTAAAATCAATACCGTAGTTTAGACCATTAATCAACATCATAGCTAAACCTAATATGATGATTGCTAAAGAAATTATATAATATATCTTCCTATTCTTTATAACATTCATCTCCTCACCCCTTACATACCGTATAATTTTGTATTCTTGGTATTAGTCATACTAACTGTTAACTTCAATAGTTGTTTTGTAATAAAAACCGATGTTATCATGGATGCAATAATACCAAGGATTAATGTTACTCCAAATCCTTTAATAGGTCCAATACCAAAGTAATATAATACAATACCTGCAATTAATGTAGTAATATTTGAGTCTAATACAGAAGATAATGCTCTGTTAAATCCATGATCTATAGAAGCTCTAATGGATTTACCATTTCTTAGTTCTTCCTTTATCCTTTCAAATATCAATACATTGGCATCTACCGCCATACCAACTGATAGTATAAGACCTGCAATACCAGGTAAAGTCAATTTTACACCTAAAAATTTCATAGCATACACTACAATTAATATATATATAGTCAATCCAATATCTGCTACCAATCCAGGTATTTTATAGTAAATCAACATAAATAAAAATATAATTAAAATTGCAATGGCTCCAGCCTTTATACTTTTGTCTAAAGCTTCTAGACCTAATGTAGGCCCTATAATAGAAGTTTGAAGTTCTGACATTTCCACAGGTAGTGCACCTGCTCTAATTAATGTGGCTAACCTATTAGCTTCTTCCACATCAAATTCACCTTCAATTACAGCTTTTCCATCTGTAATTGCAGCATTTACAATAGGGGCTGAAATTACCTGTTCATCTAATACTATATATATTATCTTCTCTTGCATAACGTCTTTTTCTACCAATCTTGAAGTAGCTTCTTTAAACCTTTCTGCCCCTTCCTTATCAAACTCCAAGGATACTACTGGCTTATCTCCCATTTCAGTCTGATGAAAACTTACATCGGAACCTTTTACATTCTTACCAGTCAATATCTCTTTTCCATCTGGATCTACAAATTGCAATTGAGCAGTTTTACCAATTAGATCTATAGCTTCTTGAGGATTTTCAATCCCTGCTAGCTCTATTCTAATCCGTTTATTGCCCTCTATGGTTATATTTGGCTCTGCAACTCCAAGACTATCAACCCTTTCATTTATTATCATCTTGGATTGCTCCATAGCTTTTTGTAATTCTGCTCCTTGTAAATCCGTTTGAGCCTCTAGAACCACATAAACACCACCAGCTAAATCCAAACCTAAGTCGATGGAATCTTTAACTTTAGAAATCTTCATCTTACCAACTTCTATACCATTTATGGCTGTAAAGGAAAATAAACCTACTATAGCAATAATTAGTATAAAAAGTATGGTTTTTTTCATATTCATTACCATTACCTCCCATAATAAATTTCACTACATTGATTCTTATTCTTGTAGATTGGCTAAAATTGAAATAGCACATTCGATCCTTTTTTTCTCCATTTCACAGCCAATTTCATAAGGCTTCATTATATCCTCGTGATGATTGTACGCATTAGCATGGCAACCCCCACTACAATAAAACCTTGCCCAACAATTTCTACATTCATCTTTGTTATAAACATTCGCTTTTTTAAATTCTTCCCTTATTTCAGTATTTGAAATACCTTCATATACATTTCCCATTATAAACTTTTCATCCCCTACAAATTGATGGCAAGGATATAGATTCCCTTCTGGTGTTACTGCCATATATTCGGAACCAGCACCACAGCCTACAGCTCTTTTTACAATGCAAGGTCCTTGGTCTAAATCAATCATAAAGTGGAAAAATAAAAAGTCCTCATTCCTTCTCTTTATCTTTATATATTCTCTTGAAAAGTTTTCATATTCTTTCAATATAGCTCCCATATGCTCTTTCCTTAAAGCATAATCCTTGTCAGGTGAAGTAACTACCGGTTCAATAGATATCTTTTTAAATCCTTTATCATAAAAATCTAAAGCATCTTTAGAAAAATCTAAGTTATAATTAGTAAAAGTTCCTCTCACATAATAATCCTTGTCCCCTCTTTTTGCAACCATTTCTTGAAACTTAGGAAGTATGATGTCATAGCTACCTTCACCAGAGATGGTCTTTCTCATATTGTCATTTGTCTCTTTTCTGCCATCAAGGCTTAGCACCACATTGTCCATGTGTTCATTTATAAAGTCCATCTTATCCCTATCTAACAAAACTCCATTGGTAGTTATAGTAAATCTAAAATGTTTATTATGGTCCTTTTCCAAACTTCTACCATACTGTACCAATTCCTTGACTAAATCAAAATTCATCAGTGGCTCTCCACCAAAGAAATCTACTTCTAAATTTCTTCTATTTCCTGAATGTTCTATCAAAAACTCTAATGCTCTTTTTCCTACTTCTAAAGACATTAAAGATCTATCTCCTTTAAAGTCCCCTTGAGAAGCAAAACAATAATTACATCTTAAGTTACAATCATGAGCTACATGGAGACAAAGGGCTTTAATAATATTGTCTTCGTTGTATTTTAGTTCACCTATAGGAATTCCTTCTGAGAAAAGAACTCCTTCTTCTTCTAGCATGGATATCTCTTCGTAAGCTTCAGCTACAATATATTTATCATATTGACCTTCAAATAACCTTATTATCCCCTCTAATGTATGACTTTTATAATAATCTAGCATACTATATACTATATCATCTACTATATGAACAGCACCACTGTTTATATCTATTACTATATTTTTGTCATTTAGTATATATTTATGAATTCTTACCTCATTATTCATATTTATCCTCCTAAAACTAAAATACAGATAAATTAAAAAGGAGTGGTATAAACCACCGCCTTTATAGTTTATCTATTTTCGCATTTCTGGTTTCCTACTGTGCAGGAAGTTTTACATGCAGACTGACAAGATGTCTGACATTCCCCACAGCCACCTTTTTTTAATGTATCTTTTAAATTACTACCAGATATGGTTTTTATATGTTTCATTTCACAACCTCCTCAATAGCTGGAATAATACCTTCATTGATTATATCATATAAATATTATTATTTAAAGTTCTATTTCATATTTATCCCTATAATCCCTCCTATAATTCCTGTAATTAAAGATAATATAAACTTGCCAGTTAAATACAGATCCAATACAAGGGATTTCATAAATAGATAGTTTAGTAATACTAATATTATAAAATAGACAACTCCAACGATCCCACCGTTTATCCAGCCTTTTTCCCCTATTTTAATTGAAGCATAAATACTACCAATAGTTATGCTAACAATCATTATTATCGTATTAAATAAGGGTATGTTAGATTCTTTAAAAGGGGTGTACAATAATATTAATGATAAGATAAATATTAAGAACATTGTTAATAATAAGGATAAAGCTAGACCCTTCATTACATAAGTTGTATTATTTAGATTTTTTTCTTTCATAAACTCCACCTCCCATCCTACTTTAAATCTATTTTGTTTTGGTGAAGTTTATTACAAAATAAAAAACTTCCCTGTCAACAAGGAAGTTTTATGTTGTATTTCCAATTAATCTTCTTTTGTATCTTTCTCATCTTTTGATTCATTTTTATTGATTACTGTACCTATTGCCCATTTTGTTAGCTCAAGTTTAATCTTATTTGAACCAACTTCTATAGTAACCATATCGTCCTTAACTTTTACTATCTTCCCATAAATACCTCCTATGGTTATTATCTGGTCCCCTACTCTTAAGCTTTCTCTCATTTCTCTGATTTCTTTTTCTCTTTTCTTCTGTGGTCTTATTGCAAATAGATAGAAAAAGACTAAAAAAGCTATAGGTATAATTAATCCTCCTATACTTGCACCACCTGGATTTGCTGCTGCCATAAATATTTCCTCCTTTTCCTTTTTGTTATTTAAATACTATATTCAATTAATTTAATAAAAAACCTTTTTTAACTAATCTATATATCCATATTTTTTGTAAAATTCTTCTTTATATTCTAACAATCTATCCTCTTTTATAGCCTCTCTAATGTTTTCCATAAGCTTAATTAAGAAATATAGATTGTGAATTGTAGCAAGCCTTGCACCAAGTATTTCATTTACATTAAATAAATGCCTTATGTATGCTCTAGAATAATTTGTACAAGCATAACAATCACACTCTGGATCCAATTTACCAAAATCCTTAGAATATGTAGCATTTCTAATAGTCAATCTTCCTTGACTAGTCATAACTGTACCATTTCTAGCAATTCTAGTAGGCAATACGCAATCTGCCATATCTACACCATTAATAACCGCTTCAAAAAGATAATCTGGTGACCCTACGCCCATTAAATACCTAGGTTTATCCCTTGGTAACAAAGGTGCAGTAAATTCAAGCATCTCGCACATCAATTTTTTTGGCTCTCCTACGCTTAGACCACCTATAGCATAACCTGGGAAACCTATATCTGTTATATCTTTAACACTCTGCTCCCTTAAATCCTTATACATTCCCCCTTGTATTATACCAAACAATCCTTGATTTTCCCAGTCTTTATGATAATTTTTACATCTTCTTGCCCATCTTGAGGTCCTTTCCATGGATTTCTTTGCATATTCATATGTGGCAGGATAAGGTGTACACTCATCAAAAGCCATCATAATATCTGAACCTAATGAATTTTGAATCTCAATGGATTTTTCAGGACTAATAAAATGTTTAGAACCATCAATATGGGATCTAAACTCTACACCTTCCTCAGTAATCTTTCTTAAATCTCCAAGGCTAAAAACTTGAAAACCCCCACTATCCGTTAAAATAGGACCATGCCAGTTCATAAATTTATGCAATCCACCAGCTTCCTCTATTAGCTTGTGCCCTGGTTTTAAATACAGATGATAAGTATTGCTCAGTATTATTTGAGCTCCCAATCCCTTTACTTCTTCAGGGGTCATAGCCTTAACTGTAGCCCTTGTACCAACAGGCATAAATATCGGTGTTTCTATAGTACCATGAGGTGTATCCAGCTGGCCTAGCCTTGCCTTTGTTTCTGTAGATTCCTTCAATACTTTAAACTTAATTGCCATCTTATTCCTCCCAATTATTTGATTAACATTGCATCTCCAAAGCTAAAAAATCTATAGTTTTTGCTTACTGCCTCGTTATATGCGTCTAAAATATTCTCTCTTCCTGCCAAAGCACTTACCAACATTAGTAGGGTTGATTCTGGTAAGTGAAAATTGGTTATCAATCTATCTATAACTTTGAACCTATAACCAGGATAAATAAATATATTCGTCCAACCTTTACTAGGCAGGACTATACCTTCTTCCGTAGCTACAGTTTCCAAAGTCCTAACAGTAGTGGTTCCTACAGCCACGATCCTTCCACCACTTTTTTTCACAGTATTTATCTTATCTGCTGCTTCAACAGAAACCTCAAAATATTCTTCATGCATATGATGTTCTTCTATGTTCTCTACTTTCACCGGTCTAAATGTTCCCAGACCCACATGAAGAGTTAGAAAAACTATATTTACACCTTTCTCTTCAATCTCTTTTAATAGTTCTTTCGTAAAATGCAAACCTGCTGTTGGCGCTGCTGCAGAACCTTCATTTTTTGAATAAACGGTCTGGTATCTTTCCCTATCTTCCAATCTTTCCTTAATATATGGTGGTAAAGGCATTTCACCTAATCTATCCAATATCTCCTCAAATATTCCATCATAAATAAATTCTACTATTCTCGTCCCATCTTCTTCAATGCGCAAAACATCAGCTTTTAGAAGACCATCTCCAAATACTATTCTACTAGATGGCTTAACCTTTTTACCTGGCCTTACAAGGGTCTCCCATCGATTATTTTCAACTCTTCTTAACAGTAAAAATTCGATTTTTTCATCTTTCCCTTCTCTGCTCCCAAATAGTCTAGCAGGGATTACCCTAGTATCATTTAATACTAAACAATCTCCTTTGTTTAGATAATCCAGTACATTTTTAAATATTTTATGCTGGATCTCACCTGTCTTTTTATCTAATACAAGCATCCTTGAAGCTTCTCTATTGTCTATAGGATGTTGAGCAATTAAGCTTTCTGGTAATTCATAGTAAAAATCTTCTGTTTTCATTAGATCATCCTTTACATATTTATTTAATTTTTTATGGTAATTTCAACCCCCGTATAATAATGTTTCAGTATACTATCAAAAGAATAGCCTTCCTCTGCCATCTTCTTTGCTCCCCATTGGCTCATGCCAACTCCATGACCATACCCTTTCCCTTGGATTAAAAAGCTATCTGCAGTCTCTTCGTAGCTATCTTCTAATTGTATGGTTTTGTCCCTGCCTAAGGCTCTGTTGTTTATACCCCTAGATGGCCTTTTGTTAAAATTGCCATCCAAGATATGAGCTTTTGATAGATCTATTTTTTGTGGTTTTTCATTATAATCATCTATGACATATACGTCATTTCTACTAGTAGAATCTCCATTAGTTTTAATCGTAAACCAGGTGCTTTTCAATTGGTCATTACCTAGCACCTGTCTAATTTGAGATTTGTTTAAAATTTTCTCTCCATATGTTCCTATCACTTTAAGATTTGAGACCCTTCCTTTAGGAGTTGTCCCTACAACCTCCATGTCAATAACATCTCCTATGTGAATTCCACTATTTTTTAGTCTATTATTTAATTCACTAGACTTAATAGTAAAAGACCAATCACTATTTGGAGTACCTTTAGAAAAATCATCTTCTACACCTATTAAATAAGGAAGATAATTACCCCAGGCTTCTACAGAATCTTCTGTATGTCCTCCACTAGTAGAATGATACAAAGCATCAATTATTTCTCCATTATATGTAATTACTAGACCTTTTGTATCATCTACAGCTTCATTAGTTCTTTCCTGTTCTCCGTCCATTCCGCCATAGACCTGGCAATGGGTAGTATCACATAGATTATAACCATCATTTATATGCTTATTAATATTTTTTAATGCATAAGTCCTAGCAGCAATAGCTTGAGCTTTTAAAGCTTCCATAGGAAAAGAAGCTGGCATCTCTCGAGGTATCAATCCATATAGGTAGTGATTAAGCTCTATATAATTTAGTACCAATAGCTCTTCTTGTTTATTTATAAATTTAATATAATCTCTATAGTGTTTATCCTCTACTTTAATAATACTATCCCATTTATTTGATGAAGACAATATCAAATTGCTCTCATATGTAGAAAATAATATATTATCGATATCGTCCCTTATTTCTATTTCACCTGTAGGTCCCAAAACAACATATATACTTTCAACCTCAATATATTCTATTTCATTAAATATATTATCTATATATACATAAAACCCATCTTCACTATATAGTCTTACAATATTTTTTGATTTTATAGGGCTTGTCAACTTTATATTTAAATAATCATCTAAAGAGTTAGCATATACATGTTTGTTCTGAAAAGGTAATCCTAAAATCAGCATAGCTATTAATATGCCCACAAATAATTTTTTCATCTTTATCCCCCTATTTTTTAAAAATATTCAATAACAGTGTAAGGATTATACTTATGATTAAAGTAGATACGATTGGAAAGAAAAAAGTAAAATTCCCTTTTTGTATAAAAATATCTCCAGGTAATTTCCCAAGTCCAAATTTATCCCCTAAGATTAAAATTCCACCTACCAAAACTAAAACTACGCCCATTAATAAGATTATTCTACCAAAAGGCGCCATCTAATCACCTCTATTTCTTTTCTTCATAGTCTATTTTAAAATGGTCATATGCTTTTTTCGTTACAATTCTACCCCTAGGAGTTCTATTAATAAATCCTATCTGGAGCAAATAAGGCTCATATACATCCTCTATGGTAGTTCTTTCTTCTCCTGTTGCTGCAGATAGTGTGTCTACTCCAACGGGTCCACCATCGAAGTTCTCAATCATATTAAGTATTAGTTTTCTATCTACCTCATCTAATCCTAACCCATCTATCTCAAGGACTTCCAGACCTCTTTTAGCCACTTCATTAGTAATAACTCCATCTTCAACTACCTGGGCGTAGTCTCTTACCCTTTTTAGCAGCCTATTGGCGATCCTAGGTGTGCCTCTAGACCTTTTAGCAATTTCCATGGCTCCAGCATCATCTATTTCAATATTTAGGATATTAGCAGAACGTTTAACTATTTTCTGCAAATTATAATCATCATATAGGTCTAAATTCAACATTACACCAAACCTATCTCTTAATGGTGAGGTCAATAATCCAGCCCTAGTAGTAGCTCCTATTAATGTAAATCTGGATAGATCCAATCGAACTGATCTAGCACTAGGTCCTTTTCCAATTATTATATCTAGAGCATAATCCTCCATAGCAGGATATAGTATCTCCTCTACCGTTCTATTTAGTCTGTGGATTTCATCTATAAACAATACATCGTCTTCTCCTAAATTAGTCAATATACTAGCTAAATCTCCTGGTCTCTCTATAGCAGGTCCTGATGTAACTCTAATATTAACTCCCATTTCATTAGCTATAATATTAGCTAATGTGGTCTTCCCTAAACCTGGTGGTCCATAAAGTAGAACATGATCTAAAGGTTCTTTCCTTCCTTTTGCAGCTTTAATAAATATTTGTAGCTTTTCCTTAGCTTTATCTTGACCGATATATTCATGAATCCATTTAGGCCTCAAAGTTACTTCATTATCCAAATCTTCGCTTTGAATCGTACCTGTGACTATTCTTTCATTCCCTTTATCCATTAAATCATTACCTTCCTTTATTATTTTGATAATTTTTTGAGCACTTCCCTAATAATCTCTTCCGTATCCATATTGGATGTATCTATTCTATTTAACGCCCTACGTACCTCGCTTCTAGTATAGCCAAGGGACATGAGGCCATGGATAGCCGTTTCAACATCAGTACTATCATCTACAACACCAATCTCATCAATAATATCTTCATCGTCGATCCTATCCTTTAGTTCAAGGATTATCCTACCTGCAGTTTTCTTGCCTACACCTGGTGCATTACATAGTATATCAGATTCATTATTTATTATAGCTAGTTTTATCTGATTAGGCGTCAAAGTTGACAATATATTCAAACCTACTTTAGGACCTATCTTAGAAACTAAAAGAAGCATATTAAACATATCTAATTCTTCTTCGGCTATGAACCCGTATAGATACACCCCATCCTCCCTTAAATTATAATATGTATACATAGTTACTCTTTCATCTATGCTTAAATTAGCGATAGAATTCTTGGAAGTAAATATTTTATATCCAATTCCGTTATTCTCTAATACTATATAATCCTCCTTTATCCCCACTACCTTTCCCATAATATATTCATACATTCATATCACCCTTTATCATTTCATTTTAAACATATCCTTAAAATTCAAACAACTACTATGACATATTGCCACCGCCAATGCATCAGCTGCATCGTCAGGCTTTGGTATTTCTTTTAAATTTAATAGCATTTTTACCATCTCTTGAACCTGTCTTTTCTCAGCCCTACCATAACCGACTACACTTTGTTTAATCTGTAATGGTGTATACTCATATACATCTATTCCCTTATTTACAGCAGCTAATATCTCCACTCCCCTTGCTTGTCCTACTTTTATGGCAGTCTTTACATTTTTGTTAAAAAATAATTCCTCCATTGCTAAATCTTCCGGATTATATTTATCTATGAGAAAGGTCAACTCGTCATAGATTATTTTCAACCTTTCGGGAAATAATATACTAGCATCAGTCCTTATGCAACCATAGTCGATGGTTTTATATCTATTACCTATAAGTTCAATTACACCGTATCCAACTATTGCCAAACCTGGATCAATCCCTAATATGACCATATCTTCTCCTCCTAAACTTACATACTATTTTAACACATTTTTAATAAAAAAACTAAGTTAGAAGATCTAACTTAGCTTTTATTAACTTATAAAGTTCTCCAGCACGTCTGATAATTCTTCTTCGCTATCAACAACAATACCGGCTTTCAATCTCAGCTGATCCACCTCTTTTAATAGGGAAATAGAATAGTCTTTAAATACCCTATTCAAGTATTTTTCTCCTCTTTCATCAATTCCATAGATAGCTATTTTGCCATCGGATTCACCTATGATATAGTGATTAGGACATAGATGATTTCGTTCTTCTCTTAGCACTATTTCTTTTACAGAAAAAGAAAGTATTTTTATATTGGAATAGTTTTCCCCCATATATTTTCGGAATTGCTCTTCTGTCATATTTACTATATCATCTTCTGCAGTGCTTACATTGGTGATACTATGTTTACATTGGTTGTAATACATTCTTTTCTCTACAAAGGTATTAGGCGAAATTCTTTCTTCGTCCTTTAATATTTCCAATTCCGATAAATCTTCCTGATACCTTTTTTCCTGTTTTTCACCTGTAAGCATAGGTTTTTTATTAACCTTACTCCCCATCATCTTATAACCATATACAAAGCTTAAAAAAAATAATACCCCACAGAAAAGAAATATTAAAATAGCATTCTGTTTTTTCACAAATATCCCTCCAGTACTATCTAAAGGGATATTTTTCCCATTTTAAATTTAATTATACATTTATTACTATTTTGTAATCTCTCCTACCCTAAAGCCTGCGGCATCAATCTTATCAACAAGTCCTCCTACATCTTCCGTATCAACTCGCAATACTACTCTATATACATCCAATACCTTAGCATCCATTACAGTAAAGTTTAAAATATTGATATTTTCTTTCCTAATTACTTCAGTTAGCCTAGCTAATTGTCCTGGAATGTCGAACATATGGACTACAATTCTAGTGCCCTTATCAAATCCAAATATTTCAGCAAAAGCGTTAAAAATTGAGAAGTGAGTCAAAATTCCCACAAACTCCTCATCTGAATTAAATACAGGTAGAAAAGGTGTCCTCAATTCTTTTAATAGATAAGAAGCATTTTCTATTAGTTCATTCTCCTTTATCGATTTGTATTCATCTTTATATAGTTCTTCAACAGTAGTATCCATTAAAAATTGATTCTTATCCATATAGTTGCCTTCAAAGTATCCTCGAAAGATGGCTTCTTTCATTATGATACCTTTGAATTGATCCCCGTCAAAAACTGGTAAAGACAAAAAATCCCCTTCGTTTATCTTGTCTAATGCATTCTTTATACTTTCCCTCAACTGTACAGTAGTTAATCTGTCCTTTGGTAACATGTGATTTTTTACATACATTAGAATCCCCCCATTTTATTTAATTCTTATTTGTACCGATTCAAAACCCTATCGTTCACACCAAACCAGCTAGCATCTTTGTATAATTTGATATTGTTTTTCATTATAGTGTTGACTATGGTCTTGTAAATCTTATTTAATTCTTTCATTGATAACAATGAGCCCTCTTCTTTGATATTTAACTTATATAAATCATATTCTATTTTTAATTGTTTATCAATATAATTATTTAAATTATACACTTTTCCCTTTATGAGTTTTTCACAATATGTATTAATAAAGTCATGTAAAAAACTTACTTTCTTCTCCTTTTGGTCAATTTCTAAAGAAAAATCCTCTTTGATCTTCATTATATCCTTTAAACATATGCTATGATGAAATAAAAAATTCTTTTCATATATATCTTCAATAGAATAATGTCTAATAGTTTCATCCTCTAGTGTGTTTACCCATTTATTGTTATAGTAACCATATTTATAACCTTCTAGATATAAAACTAGCTCAAGCCTAGCTATGTCCTCATGGAGTAATAGCGCAATATTATTGGAAATCAACTGCCTATCTTTTCTATATACTAATTGTCGCCTGATTCTTTTTCTTATATCATTTGTACATATGTACTTAGGACATATATTTTTCATATTATCTTCCAAATCATATAGGTTTAGGAGGATATGTATAGAATTGATATCATTTTTATATAAAAAGTTATACTTTAAACCTTCATAAATTTCCCAAAGATCAACTTTTGCTAAAACCAAATCTCATCCCTCCTCTTAGCAATTGTTTCCAATTTTTCAAAGGATTAAACCCTCTTCACATTAGTTTTTTATCTGACAGTATAATATATTATACTACAATAATTTCAATTGTTGTGGAGAATATATTACTATATTTTTCAAAACCATTGTTATATTAAAATGCAAGCCAATTAAAGCATTGGAATTACTCCAATGCTCTAATCAACAGTTTAGTAATAGATACTTTCGTACTATTTTATTAGAAACATTATTTGATTTGTTTAGTTAATATATCCAATATTTTATCATATTCAAGATCTAATCCTAATTCATAGGTACCTACCCTTATCTTTTTGTCTATCCCTTTATCTTTTGCATATTGATGAAACTTCTCTGCATTATCTACTACTCCCAATTCAAAAAGTTTCTTTGATACCTTCTCTAGCGGGTCTCCTTTATCTACTATAAGCTTCACCTTTTGTTCCTGAATGTTAATAGAGCTATCAATATTCTCTTTTACAAAGACCATACCTAAGTCAGAAGCCAATGTAACTATCTCTTCTTCTGTATAATCTCTATATTTAACAATAGGATTGAGAATATAGATAATACTGGTTAGTAGAATTCCCATACCTAATCCTAAAATAATATATGGAAGCCTAACTTTGTTAAACATATCCTAACTCCTTCGGTTTTTAACTATATTTTATCCCATTTTTAGTCTAAAGTAAAAAGATATTATTTTCTCTACATTCCTGGATTATTTCTTCTGTCCAGACAGAAGCTTGAACTTGTCCTATATGTTGTTTTTCCAAGAAATACATGCATATTCGTGACTGGCCTATACCTCCTCCAATAGTTGCAGGAAGTTCTTCTTCTATTATCATCCTATAGTAGGGTAATGTCATTTCATCCTCTTTTTTTGCCATTTTCATCTGTTCAACTAAACTATTTTTATCAACCCTAATCCCCATACTAGATAATTCTATGGCTTCTCCTAACACAGGATTCCAAAACAATATATCTCCATTTAGTTCCCAATCATCATAATCTGGCGCTCTTTTATCATGAGGAATACCGGAATTCAATATGCAACCAATCTTCATCAAGAAAACAGCTTTGTGCTTCTTACATATTAGATTCTCTCTATCCTTTGGGCTATAGTGAGGGTAAATGTCTTCCAGTTCCTGTGAAGTGACGAATTTTATATCATCTGGTAATTTATTACTCAAATGAGGATATATATTATTGATTTTTTCTTCGGTTTTCTTAAATACATCATATATTACCTTAACAGTATTTATAATATATTCCTCATTTCTATCCTTTTTTGATATGATTTTTTCCCAATCCCATTGATCAACGTAAATTGAGTGGGTAGGATCTAATTCCTCATCAGGTCTAATAGCATCCATATCTGCATAGATCCCTTCCCCGATATTAAAATCATACCATTTTAGAGCCATCCTTTTCCATTTAGCTAAGGATTGAACTATTTCTATTTGTTGATCATATTTTCTCATATCAAAAGTTACAGGTTTTTCAACACCTGTTAAATTATCATTTAATCCGGTGTCTGCCTTAACAAATAAGGGAGCAGATACCCTGATTAAATTTAAATTATTAGATAGCTCCTTTTCAAAATAATCTTTTATTATCTTAATTGCAACTTGGGTTTCTTTAACATCCAATTTCTCCATTTAATCCCTCCTAAACTAAAAAAGCCTCTCATCCTAAAGGACGAAAGGCACATATTCGCGGTACCACCTTTATTAGCAAAGGGCTCACTCTATTACCAGTACAGAATGTTACTTCGATACTGTATAGCTTTTAACGGGCTATAGCCGTCTAATTCTACTTTCTTCAATTTATAGATTTCGATTAGATGCTCTGGGATGTTCTTCGTCTATAATTCCGTATCGAGATTCCACCATTCCTCGACTCTCTCTGACATCCTTACAGATTACTCTTCCCTTCACAGCTGTGATATAAGGCTTGTTGATTAATGATTATATTATAAATTAAGCAATATGTCAATATTGTCATAATCATGATTCTTTATCTATTAGGGATTCAAACATTTTATTGATATAATTCTTTCTTTCTAAGGTCTCCTCAACTCTAATGATAAATTTATTATCTATATATTCGACAACATCACCTTCCTTGACATCTTCAGGAAATAATTCTCTATCAAAGCTTAGAACTCCATCTTTTAACTCTAATAGAACCTTGTCTTCCTCAAATCTATCGATTATACCCTTCACCAAATTCCCCCCTATTTCACACATTTTTCATGAGGCCTATAGCCACTATTTATGGCTTCGTCCATTGATTTAAATATTATTTGATTCTCTTTATTAGGCAAGGATTTACAATCTATTGTATGGAATACCTTAGTATTTTTATTCCCTATATACTTTACTTCATTTACATCTTCAGTAACGATGGCATCATCTAGAACTAATTCCTTTCCGTTGGATCTTATGATTATGTCTCCTAGTTTATCTGTCCTTAGAATATTTGAATTTGAATTGATTTTGCTAATCCTGTCCATGGTTTCTCTATGGGGATGGCCATAGGAATTATCAGAACCAACGCTGATAACAAAACAATCTGCCTTTACCGCTTCTAAAAATTCATCAATGGAAGATGTTTTACCACCATGATGGCCTATCCTTAGTACATCTGCTTTTAAATCATATCCACCTTTTAATATATCCATCTCCGATTCCTTTTCTGCATCTCCTGCTATTATAAAAGAGGTACTCCCATAGTTAACCTTGGTCACAATGGAAAAATCATTTGTTTTATCGTAGTCATTCCTATTAGGTGCCAATATTAAGAAATTAATATCAGCTTCATCTATTATTGCATCGGCTCCTTTGGCTATGTTTACCTTAAGGCCTTTAGCTTTAATCGCCTCTAATAATTCCTCAAATATTAAAGTATTAGCAGTCCTCTCTGGCATATAAACTTTTCCAATGTCAAAGTTTCTAATAACGTCAGGCAATCCTCCAATGTGATCTTCATGTGGATGGGTGGCTATCAAATAATCTATACGATCTATTTTTAAGTCTTTAAGATATTTTACCACTTTTTCTCCATTATTCCTAGTACCTCCATCTATTAAAGAAGTATCTCCATTAGGAAATTGAATAAAAGTACTATCCCCTTGCCCAACATCTATAAAATGAACTACTAATTCAGTATCATAATGCCTATCCACATTGGTTGTTTCAAATTCACAGCCTGTTAGCATAACTGCAATAACTAGTGCTAATATCAAATAATGTTTAATCTTTCTATTCCTCATTTATACCTCCACATATTTTATTATAACTATTTTATGAAAAAACCTTCCTATCCAATTGATAAGAAGGATTAAAGTTCAAATGCAAAATCTTTATAGCGATCTTCTGTATAAGCATTTACTGTATCGATGATAAAGTATGAAATCTTCAAGTTTAAAGATAATGCAAAATTTAGATCATTTTTGAAGCCACCATTACAAGAATATTCTTCTATTACATCTTCAATATATGTTTTAATTATAGGTTTAAGCCTAATGACCTTATCTTGAAATATATCTATATCCTCTACAGTGATTACATTTTTTTTAAAATTATGCTGGATAGAATAATCATTAAGTTGGGATTCATAACTCATATGTTTAAACATATTGTTTGGGAAGGTCCACCTTTCTGCATGGGGCAAGCAGACAAAATCGCTTAAATAATGGGATATAATCCCTACTTTTTTACTTATTATTTTATTTATTATTGGATCTATATTTGATCTAAACTCCAAAAATCTACTAATATATATTAATTTGACTATTTCAGTAACTACATAATTCAAACTTTCTTTTTTGTAATGTCTATGAAGTTTAAATTGTGGCAATATATCTGGAGCTATAGCTCCCCATAAAAGAGCATCCTTATCTAAGGTTATATCATAAATATCATAGATGTTTTCATGAATATTGCTAGCAATAATTTTATGAGTATCGCTGAAAATTTTAAACACATCCTTTATATAGATTGGTTACTTTAATTAAGTTAACCTTATTTGATACTACAATAAATAAAATAAAAAGTCAATATCATAATGATCTAGTTAGTGCAAATTTTACCTTTAATTATTAATCATCTATAAAATTCTGCTCCATTAGTTTTTTATAAAGTTGATAATCTTCGCTACTAAACAGTACAAAATATACTTCATCAATATATCCTTCGTCATCTATAAAATTCATTACCGCTTTAAGTGCAACCCTACTAGCCTCTCCTTTGGGATATCCATATACGCCTGTAGAAATAGATGGGAACGCTATTGATTTTAACTCATACTTTTTAGCTAGCTTCATTGAATTATAATATGCATTGTAAAGTAATTTGTCCTCCCCTTTTAATCCATCTTTATAAACTGGACCTACGGTATGAATTACATATTTACTAGGCATATTGCCAGCTGTAGTAATCCTAGCTTCACCAGTAGGACATCCTCCTATTTTTTTGCATTGTTCAAGTATAATAGGACCTCCTGCTCTATGTATAGCTCCATCTACACCACCACCTCCTAAAAGAGTATTATTAGCAGCATTGACTATGCTATCTACTTTCATTTCTGTAATATCCCCTTCAACAATGTATAGTTTTGTCTTTCCGTATTTATACATATATTTTCACTCCTTTTCCCCTTATTTAATATATACCTCTAATAGTTTATTAATAACAATGGTATAATTAAAGTATATTATATCATTTGTTCCTTGATTTATTCAATTGAATGGAGGTGTTGTTTTGATATATCATAATATTGTTGAAGCTACTTTTATTGAACGACCAAATCGTTTTATCGCAAATGTACAACTAGGGGACAAAATAGAAAAAGTTCATGTTAAAAATACAGGAAGGTGTAAAGAAATACTAAAAAAGGGTACAAAGGTATATTTAGAGAAATCTAATAACCCGAATAGAAAAACTAAATATTCTCTAATATCTGCTTACAAAGATGGATTTCTTATAAATATCGACTCTCAAGTTCCAAATCAAGTTGTATATTCTAGTATTCTTTCCAATAAAATTCCTGAAATATCTCCCGTTGCCTTTTTAAAGAAGGAAGTCAACTATGGAAATTCTCGATTTGATTTGTATTTTGAGAAAGGTGATGCAAAAGGTTTCATTGAGATAAAAGGTGTTACTTTAGAAATCGATGGACTATCCCTTTTTCCCGACGCACCTACTGAAAGAGGTACAAAACATGTATATGAAATTATTTCTTCAGTAAAAGCTGGTTACGAGAGCTATATTTTCTTTTTAGTGCAAATACCTGATATACGATATTTTAAGCCTAATGAAGCAATGGATAAAAAGTTTAGTGATGCATTGATTTTGGCAAAAAAAGAAGGAGTCAATATATTAGCATATAACTCCATTGTTAAATATAATGAAATAAGCCTAGGAGAAAAAGTTGAGATATTAATTTAGTATGATAGTATTAAACAAAGCAGGCCATACTTCTTCTGTTTCGAAGCCTCTCCTCCAAGAGGCTACACCTGCTAGATCATATTTGTTAACTAGCGAAGTTTTTAAACTAATAGATCGGACATCTTCAACCCATAGCTTATAAACTATTCCCTCCTTCTCTACTTCTCCATAATACTGCCCACTTTCTTTATCCCATATTAAATCAATATCATTTTCATCTATAAATTTGTTTGCTCTTTCCATAGATATAGCTTCAGAAGAAACTTTCTCTCCTTCTTCTGTTTCATCTACCTTCCATAGTCTAGTATAAAAGGGTATTCCTAGGATTAACTTATTCTTCGGAACTTCTTCTAGTACTTCTAATATACATTTTTCTACCCAATTATACTGAGCAACAGAACCAGCTATAGGACTTGCCGCCCAATGTTGGTCATAAGCCATTAATGCTATATAATCTACCGTTTCTGCCAATCCCCTCCTGTCAAAACTTAAGGACCAATTTTCAGAAGTAGATATTGGAGTTACATCTATTGAAACTGTCATTCCCCTACTTTTAAAAATCGGGTACAATTCTCTGACAAATTGTGTTAATAGGGGCTTGTCCTTTAAATAGATATTTTCAAAGTCAATATTTATACCATCTACACCGTATCCATCATATATATGTACTATTTTTTCTATCAACTCCCTACGAGTATTGCTACTTATTAATAGTTCATGAGTTAAATCCGGATCAAAACTATTATCTATCAAGGGCCAAATTTCATAGCCTAGTGCCTTATATTTTGCTACGTATTCATGGTTTCCCTTATCTTCTATATTTCTTTTGCTATCCTTTATAGAGAACCATGTAGGAGATATTACATTTATACCTTCAATTGGTTCAATACTATCTAAATTAGTCGTTTTTTTATTTGTATAATCCCAGGTCATATTAATTTTACCATTAATAGAAGGTTTCTTATATTTATTACTTTGCTCTATCTCATGGGAATTCCCGGGAAGATATGTTTTTATGAACTTTTTCTCAATATAGCCAACAATTCCATCACTAGTTCTTATCTTATACCAATCCTTGAGCTCTTCAAACACCAATACCGAAGTTTCCACTGGAAGATCATTTACTACTATAGGTGCTTTTCTATTGAAACTGGTTCTAACGTGAGCACCATCTAAAATTATCTCTCCACCTACCCATTTAGAGTTGAGTTTATCCATTACAATTGCATTGGAATCTTCAAAATAATCTAATGAAATATCATAAATATTAACTAGTATTTCCCTCGGAATATATACCTTCCCGTTTATCAATTTTATAGGATTCATTATATAAATATCCTTATAATTTATATTTGCTTTATTATTTTCTAATTCATATCTTATGACCTTCTCTTGATCGGTATAAATAAGCATTTCTTCATCTAAATCATAAAAAAGGTTTGTATCTATCTTTTCCTTTACAATATCATAGGCTATATATATATCATCAATAATAATTACATAATTATCGTCAATATAAAATTCATCAGCAATTACTAAATATGGTTCATCGGGTGTAGACATTACTTCCTTATTTGGACTTGATACTTGCCAACAGATTAAAATAATAACTACTATTACAAAAATAATTAATATCTTTTTCATGCCCCTCTCCTTTTTAATTGATTTGATTATTAAAATTATAGTAATTATATCATATTGGTATCGGTAAAAGAAGTAGTTATATATTTATGTTTAACTATTATCATTTATGATGAGGTTTGTTATGATATCCTTCTAATAATTAAAACCCTGTAGTCATTATGATTACAGGGTTTCTATATGGCGTACCTAGGAGGGATCGAACCCCCAACCTCCTGATTCGTAGTCAGGCACTCTATCCAATTGAGCTATAGGTACAAATATTATTTCTGGAGGCGGCACCCAGATTTGAACTGGGGAATAAAGGTTTTGCAGACCTCTGCCTTACCGCTTGGCTATGCCGCCATTTTAGAATTTGTGAATAAAAGTACTTTCTACCAATTTCATGTTAAAATAATATGAATGGAGCGGGTGAAGGGAATCGAACCCTCGCAACCAGCTTGGAAGGCTGGGGCTCTACCACTGAGCTACACCCGCATTTATTACTACCATAATTAGTATATTATAGAAAACATTAAATATAACATTTTAGTGTATTGCTATATTACTCAGAATAATACTCAGAAACACTACGTTCCTGAGTCAATCTTATAATGGAGCGGAAGACGGGATTCGAACCCGCGGCCCTCGCCTTGGCAAGGCGATGCTCTACCACTGAGCCACTTCCGCATAATTATTTTATAATTATTTTATAAATTATCCACCCTAAGTAAATAATGGTGGAGGAGACTGGATTCGAACCAGTGAAGGCTTAGCCAACGGATTTACAGTCCGTCCCCTTTAGCCAACTCGGGAACTCCTCCATATTGTACTTG
>NZ_PPXY01000050.1 GCF_021655115.1 Clostridium sp. Cult3 | reverse complement strand
AAAAGGAGAAATTTTAAGTTTTTTGGCTAGGATTTCCCTATCTCCAGAAGCTTGGTTAAGCATGAGGACAAAGTCTGTATTATCAAAGATATTTTCAATTTCTGCACTTCCTAAAAGGTCTTTTACGTTTTGTGTTATACCTGTTGGAACTCCACCCCACTTTCTAAATCTTTTCCATATTTCAACTGAGTATTGGGCAGTTTGCTGATCTTTTAAAAGCAAGTGAAACTCGTCAATATAGTATCTTGTTGCCCTATTAGCCCCCCTATTTGAGGAAACTTTATTCCATACCTGGTCTTGTATTACTAACATTCCTATTTTCTTAAGTTGATTTCCCAGTTCCTTTATATCAAAGCATATAAGCTTTTTATTAAGGTCTACATTACTTCTGTTATTAAATACATTTAAAGAACCAGTAACATAGATTTCCATTTCTGTAGCCAGCTTTCTTCCTACACTTTCTTCTTGTTCTTGGAGAAGATTATAAAGGTCACTTAGTATAGGCATATTTTCAGGTTTAGGGTCTGTAAAATAATCCTTGTATATCTTAGGTAGACAC
>NZ_PPXY01000005.1 GCF_021655115.1 Clostridium sp. Cult3 | reverse complement strand
CATGGCTATTAATGCTTCTTTTAGTGGTTCTGGTTCTCCTAATATAGTTAGTACTGTCCTATTGAAATCGTGTTCTGGTTCTACACTTACTAGGGTTACCCCTTCCTTATTTCTCACTTCATCGGCAATAGCGTCTATTACCTCTTGTCTTCTTCCTTCACTAAAGTTTGGCACTGCTAAAATATATTGTTTTGCCATTATGTTACCTCCTTTAATAATGATTCGCTATCATATCATAGCATAAAGTATTTAACTTTTCTTTGTTAATATTCTATAAAATTTAGAACCTTTTTAAGGTATCCTTCATGTGTATAAGTTCACCTTGGTTCTTAATTAACAATATTTCTGATATTATGCTAACAGCTATCTCTTCAGGCGTTTCGTTGGATAGCTTAAGTCCAATAGGAGCATAGGCTTTATCTAACTGTTCTTGGGCTATGCCCTTATCCTTTAAATTGTTCATCATGGTTATTACTTTTTTCTTAGAACCCATAGCACCAATATATTTGGCATCACTGCCTACTACTACTTCTAAACATTCCTCATCATAGGCATGACCTCGAGTGACTATAGTTATATAGGTGTTGTCATCTATAGGATAATCCTTTAGATTATCCCTCATATCCCCAAGGACTAATTCACTAGCCTTAGGAAACCTATCCTTAGTTAAAAACTCCTCCCTATCTTCAAATACTACTATATCAAAATCTAACAAAGCTGCCATCTCATATATTGCATAGCCTACATGACCTCCACCAGCTATCAGTAATTTAGGCCTATTCTTATATACCTCTATAAATACATCTACTTCTCCACCACAGATCATCTCTACCCCTTCTGCATTCAAGGGAAGATGAACCCTATGGCTTTTGCCGTCATCTATAGCTTCAAGGCATAGCTCTATAACTCGCTTTTCCAAGGAACCACCACCAACGGTACCATATGTGCTACCATCTGCTAACACCACCATCTTAGCTCCCGCTTCCCTTGGGGTAGACCCCTTAGCATCTATAATAGTTGCAATGGCTAATTCCTTTCCCCTTTCCACTTCCTCTATAGCTTTCTTTACTATAAGCCTATCGTCCATATCCTATTCCCCTTTCCTTGATCAAATATAGTATTCCTTCAAGAACTCCTCCTCCTACGGCTCTAGCCTTGTCAGATATAGTAAAAGCATTTTCTACTTCTCCTCTCGGGTCTATATCTCCAATCTTTAGTCCTTCTTTAGCATATAATCCTTCCTTTAACATTCCCCTAAGGATACCACTGATTCTAGCTAATACTTTCTCTTCGCCAACTGTACATACTACATCCCCTTTTTCCACCTTATCCCCTATTTCACACAAGGGATTTACTATACCTTCGCCAGGAGCTCGAATTACCCTTTCTTCCCTAAAGCCCAAGGTGCTCCCAGGAATTCCCGTATTTTCTGCAGCTTTTCCTTCATATATAACCTTTCCTAGATTATGTCCTCTTTTGGATTCTACTACTAGGTCCACATCTACTCCAGCCTCAAATCCTGGGCCTATCCCTATAGTTATAGGTGCCATACCTCTATGGGTTCCTAAATTTACTTTGGCAAGAATAGCATCTACTAAGGCTATAGGTTCTAGTTCTTTTAATATTTCTCCTTTACTATCTATATATACGGGAACAGCGCCTTCATCTAGTATTCTCCATATATCATCTACATCTTCTGCTAATATTCCCTTTACACCTTCAATATTTACCTCTTTTTCATACACGGCTTCGCTAAAAGCAACGGTTCTTCTAATAGTTAAAGGCTTGCCTATTTCCAAAACCACCACCTTAAACCCTGCCTTATAAAGTCTATATATAATTCCTGAGGCTATATCGCCGCCTCCACGTACTACTACTATATCCATATCTTCACCTTCTCATCTAGGACAGGGAGAACCTGCCCCACTGTCCCATCTTTTATACTCTTCTTGTGTATCTATATCCAGTCCTAGCCTTTCATCATCTATATGTACTTTTCTTATTAAGGAAGGATTGTTTTTAATAATACTTCTTCCTCCCTTGTCCCCTTCTATATTCAACAGTTCCTTTCTAAGCCTATGGGAAAAAACAGTTGGCATTCCCCTTTTTCCATTATAATAAGGGACTAATATCTGGGCTTTACTGCATATATATTCTTGGATCAATTTATCTATAAGTTCCGTGGTGATAAAGGGCATATCTCCCATTAGAAACATATAGGCCTGGGAAGTCTTTGCTTCTTCAACTCCCAATTTCAATCCCTCCGACTGACCTAAATGAGCCCTTGGATTATATAGGGTTTTGATACCATACTTCTTGCCTATCCTCTTTACCTCATCAACCCTATAGACTAAGATCACCTCATCCAATCTAGACTCGACTGCCCTTTCAATGACCCTCTCCACCATAGGAACCCCGTCTATTTCCATCAATAGCTTGTCCCTATTCATCCTCTTAGAAAAACCTGAGGCTAGTATAATACCTGTGATCATATCCTCTCTCCTCAATAAAAACTACCACTTTGGATATCAGCTAATATAATACTACCTTCAAATCCTTTTTCTAGTAACTCTTTTCTTATGCTATATCCTTTCATCAGCGTATCTTGGTCGCCAACTTTGTTAAGTACCAAAATCTTATTTCCTATTGCTGATTTGAACAATCCCCTAGGGTGCAATGCTATCTTCACCATATCCTTCTGGTCCACTTGCTGTTGAAGATCCTTCCCCACTATATCTACAAATAGTCCTGGTCTATGGACTATTCGTTCAATAGGCTGACCTAAACAATCTATACCTATAATCCCAATAGTCCTAGTAGAATATTTGGATACTACTGGCTCGTGAGAAGCCATAGCTTTAATAGGTTTGTTCTTAGCTCCGTCAGCTTCTATTAATATGAAATCGAATAAACCTTCAAGTATCACTTCGTCCATATAGGCTAGAGAAAGCCCCCTTAGTTTTCCTTGTCTTACCTCTCTACCTAATATGGTGATACTGCCTTCTTTAGGATGAAAATCCTCTTCATATCTCCCTAAAAAATAGTAGTCATATTCTCCTTCTTTTGGATTATATATGGCGGTAGTAGTAGTAATAAGGACCTTCTTCCCTAAGGCCTTTAACTCCTGACCTAATTTAAATATGGTGGTGGTCTTTCCTCCTCCACCTACAAAGGATAATACTTCTTTTTTACCTATATCCAACCCTAATCCATCATATATATTCATAATAAATATCAACCCACTACATATTTTCAAGAAGGGTATCTAAGGATAATCCTACCTGATATAATTGTTTCTGCTCATCGGCTACCGTTAAAAATTTAAACATCTTTCCATCCTCTACCCTTACCTTAATAGGAGTAACCACATATTCCTTCTCTCCATTCTTTAAAGCAAGAAAGCTCCTGTCCACTTCATATAAATTGAAGCCTGTAGGATCATCATTGCTTCTATATCTTACAACTCCTGATGTATCGGCAATGCATATATCGTCCATTTCCGTAGTCTTTAGTAATTTATCTATAGCTTCGTCATCGATATTATTTTTCTTTACGTAATCCCTAATAGAGTAGGCTGCCTTTAGCATCTTCTCTTCCATAACCTTTCCTGCCACAAACTGCTGCATATCATATACATTGTCCATTATCTCATCCACTACTTCCTGTAGATACTGAGATCTACTGTGCTGTTCTAATACTTGGGCTGTAGTTTCCTCCATATGAGCAGCTATCTCCTGAGCAAAGCTTGTCACCTTATCTATATTGGTGGTTACCTCTTCTACCATCATATTGTGCTTACTTGTTACATCTTTGATGTCCTCAAGGCTGGTCTTCCCTGTATTCAAAGTATCTACAATGGTTTCAAATTCCCTACTAGTATCTTCCATAATGGAACAATTTTCGTCAGCATGTTCCATATCTTCTTCCATAAATTTAGTAATGGAGCTTATTTCATCCTTTAGGGTATATATAACTCCTTCGATCTTAGAGGAAACCTCCTCCGTCTCCTTAGCCAACTTTCCTACCTCCATAGCTACAATAGCAAAACCCTTGCCATGTTCTCCAGCCCTAGCAGCTTCGATAGATGCATTTAGGGAAAGCATATTGGTCTCCTTGGATATGGAGTTGATTAAATCTATCAAACCTACTATTTCATCTGAATAATCCTTTAATTTCAATACCTGCTTTGATGATCTACTGGTCATATCCCTAGATAGATTTATCCTTTCCTCTATATATTCAATATTTTCTATACCCTTTTGAGCTGTAGAGATAGAATCGGATATAAACTGGATCTTATCTATCATATCCTCTTCCACCTTCTCCAAGGATATAAGTATTTCCTGAGTAAGTTCATTGGTCTTGCTTAGCATATGAGCTTGTTCCACCGTATTAGAATCTGCCACTTCTACAGAAGAAGCTATGGATTCTGCTGAAGCTACACTTTCCTGGGATACGGCATTGAGCTTTTCACATATGTGGAAAATATCTGTAGATATTTCCACTTGAGTCTTTAAATTCTCCTTAATATTCTTAGTCAACTGATCCAGCTCTTCCTGTATCTCCACAGGTATAGCCATACCCTTGTACTTGGAAAAATCCATATGATTTAACTTGGATATATAGCTTTCTATACCTTTTAGTCTGTTTTTACCTAATTGTTTATATAGTATAGCTGCCAAGGCTATGGATAGAGCTAGTACCAAACCTAGGGTTAAATAGATATTCCCAGAATAGAAAACTACCAAGAAATTCAACATCATAAAGACCAATACTATCACAAGCAAATAGACAAAATCTTTTTTGTTTTTCACAGCGCATCTCCCTTCTGTCTTTTTAGGACTATAAGGACAGATCTATAAATTTAAATTCACTAACATCAAATAATCCCATATCCGTAACCTTAATATCTGGTATAACTGGCAGAGCAATAAAGGATAAAGTCATAAAAGGTTCTATATATTCATTTACTCCTAGTTCATCATAGGCTTTTTCTAACATTTGGTCCAACTTATCATTAACCCTATCTAAAGGTTCCTCTGACATAAGACCAGCAATAGTCAAAGGCAATGTATCCATTACTTCTCCCTTGGATATAAGGGTAATACCTCCTCCTACCCTTTGAAGTTCTTTAATAGCCAAGATCATATCCTTATCGTTGTCCCCTATAACTATTATATTATGAGAGTCGTGGGCTACGGTAGAGGCTATAGCCCCATTTTTGAGTCCAAATCCTTCTACTAATGCTAATCCTATATTTCCAGTTTTGTTGTGTCTTTCCACCACTGCTACCTTTAGTATATCATCAGAAGGCTTAAACTTGCCATCTTCCACCAATACTTCCCTTTCTACCTTCTCCGTAACCAAATTATGAGGTAGTAACTTAATTATATTGGCCCTATTCCCTTTAAGTTCTATCTGCAGATCCTTTACTTCAACTTCTTTGATGTTTACCGTATTCTTCATAAGTATATTATCCCTATTTTCCAGTTGGAATAAAGCTTTGTTATCCTTGCCCATTAGTTCTCCAGCCTTATATACCTCCAGTATATTGAAATCCTCTAGATTATCAACAACCACCATGTCTGCTACATAACCTGGAGCAATTGCACCTTTACCTCTTAAGCCATAGCATTCTGCTGCATTTAATGATGCCATCTTTATACAATCTATAGGATCTACTCCCGCTTTTATGGCTAATCGTATATTGTGATCGATACTACCATCCTTTAATAGATCCGATGGATGTTTATCATCAGTACAGAATATACATCGTCTTAAATTGTCTTTATCTACAGCTTTTATCAACTCTGGCAAATTCCTAGCTGCTGAACCTTGCCTGATATGGATGTACATGCCTAGTCTTAATCTATCCATCATCTCTTCCACTGTAGAACACTCATGTTCCGTATCGATGCCTCCTACTACATAAGCATTTAACTCTTTGTCCTTAATTACTGGCCCGTGGCCATCTATTACATGGTCTTTGAAAAGGGTTAATTTCTCCAACACCCATTTATCACCATTTACAACTCCTGGATAATTCATCATCTCCCCTAGACCTAGTACCCTTTCTTCCTCCATCAACTCCTTTAGGTCTTCTGCTTGAAGAACTGCTCCAGAGTTTTCAAAGGGAGTAGCTGGTACACAGCTAGGTAACATTACATACACATCTAAGGGTAAATCTTCACTTTCTTCCAATATATATCTTATACCATCTAATCCCTTTACATTGGCAATTTCATGGGGATCTGCAATTATAGTAGTAACTCCCCTAGGAACTATTGCCTTAGCAAATTGAGCAGGAGTTACCATTGAGGATTCTATATGAACATGTCCATCTATAAAGGCAGGAGATAGATATTTTCCTTTTAAGTCTACCTCCTCCTGGCCACTATATTCTCCAATCCCTACGATCTTTCCATTATATACAGCCACATCTCCTTCTATTATCTCATTGGTAAACACATTGACTATATTGGCATTTTTGAACACTAAGGGAGCCTTTTCGTCTCCCTTAGCAATTTTAATCATTTTCCAAAGCATTATTTGCTTCCACCTCCATTGGCCTCATCCAAGGCTTTCCTCAACTTCTCCGGTGTAACAGGTAGTTCTTTAATCCTTACCCCTGTAGCATCATATATGGCATTTAATATAGCTGGTGCCACAGGTATCATAACTGGCTCTCCAATGCCCTTAGCTCCGTAGGGAGCTGTTGACTCTGGTTCCTCCACCATTATATTTTCTACATCTATCATATCCATGGCTGTAGGAATTAGATATCGGGAAAA
The DNA here is from genome assembly GCF_021655115.1 of Clostridium sp. Cult3. Lineage (GTDB taxonomy): Bacteria > Bacillota > Clostridia > Tissierellales > Tepidimicrobiaceae > PPXY01. Next base: position 27,679 of record NZ_PPXY01000005.1, on the reverse strand, counting down.
TTTATTGCTTTTTATATGACCCTTATCTAGTTTTAAATCCTCGAATAAAGCATATCCCAAGGCCATAGCAAAGCCACCATCCATTTGGCCTTCAACTAGATGAGGATTTACGGCTCTACCTACATCCTGAGCAAATACTGCATCTAATATTTCTACTTGGCCAGTTAGGGTGTTTACTTCCAATTCTATTCCACAAGCATTGAAGGTGTAGGGCCAGTAGGGAGCTCCTTGTCCCGTTTCTGGATCCATTTCTACCGTTTGAGCTATAAACTCCCCTTCTACTTCGATGATACCATCACCATATTTATCTGCTAACTCCTTAAAGGATATTCGTTTCTCCGGGAAGAATTCTAAGTATATTTCTCCCTTTTCCATCTTCAATCCATGGGTGGAATTTAGTCTCAATTCCTTTTGAGCAATCTCAATCAATCTATCCTTAAAGTTTTCACAAGCCTTCTTTATAGCATTTCCCGTATTGTAGGTTTGACGACTGGCTGCTGCCGTACCTGAATCTGGCATAAGACTAGTATCCTCCGATATAAGCAATATATCCTCCATAGAAATAGATAAAGTCTCTGCCCCTATTTGAGGGAGGGCTGTCTTGGCTCCTTGACCTACTTCCGTACCTCCTACATATATGCCTACTTTTCCATCTTCATGTAGTTTAACCTTTGCCTTAGACACATCAGGAAACCCATTGCCATATCCTGTACCATAGAAGGATACGCCAATTCCTCTACCACGTTTTATCATTTTGCCCCCTCCTCTCTAGGATAAAATTCCATCTTCTTTGCCACTTCCTTTATACAAGCCTCTACAGGCACTGACTCCGTCAATACCTGCCCTGTTGCCGTAACAGAACCTTGTCTAAATATATTTAACATCCTTATAGATACTGGATCCATGCCTAATTTTTCTGCTAATATATCCATCTGTTGTTCATGGGCTATAGGCACTTGAGTAGCACCGAAACCTCTCATAGCTCCAGCATATGGATTGTTTGTGTAGACTGCATAACTATCTACTACTACATTGGGTATATAATAAGGTCCAGTTATATGGACTCCTGCTTTCCTCAGTACATTAGGTGCCCATGAAGCATAAGCTCCTGTATCCCCTATGATCTCAGCCTTCATAGCTAACAATTTTCCGTCCTTATCTGCTCCCGTCTTACATTTCATGATCATAGGATGTCTTTTAGAATGGGCAATAAAGGATTCTTCTCTGGAGTAGACTACCTTTACAGGTCTCTTTAGAGTATTAGCTGCCAAAGCTAAATGGATTTGCAAACTAATATCCTCTCGTCCTCCAAAGGCTCCCCCTATATTGGTATTTATTATCCTTACTTCTTCTTCCTTTAAATTAAGAGCACTAGCTACTTCCTCCCTGTCATAATGGGGATATTGGGTAGCCACCATAACCGTAACCCTACCTTCTTCGTCTATATAAGCAACCCCTGCCTCTGGTTGTAAGAAGGCGTGCTCTACCATATGGGTTTTGTAGGTATTCTCTGCAATTACATAGCTATTCTTAAAGCTTTCTTCTATATCTCCCCGTCTTATCTTGTAGTGATACATTATATTACTGCCTTCATGAACTTTTGGTGCATTTTCATCCATAGCAGCTTCTGGATCAAATATACCTTCTAGTTCTTCGTAATCAACCTTTATCTTCTCTAAAGCTAGTTTACAAGCCTCTTCTGATTCTCCTACTACAAAAGCAATAGGATCTCCTATCCTTCTAACCTTCTTTTCACAAAATACTTCATGGTCCTTAAACACCACTCCATGACTATTATTAGGTACGTCCTTATAGGTGAATATTTTAATAACACCATCTATTTTTTCTGCTTCACTAATATCTATATCTATATAGGCATGGGGCAATTTGGACCTTAAGGTTTTCCCATAGACCATATTATCCATATATATATCTTGAGGATATAGGGCCTTTCCCGTAACCTTACTATAGGCATCGGTCCTAATGATATCCTTACCTACTACATCCAACTTCATTATTTCCCCTCCTCTATATATTTTATGGCCAATTCCACAGCATCTACTATCTTGTTGTACCCAGTACATCTACATAAATTTCCGGAAATTCCTTCCCTTATTTCTTCTCTGGTAGGATTGGGATTCTTATCCAGTAATGCTTTCGCTGACAGGATCATTCCAGGAGTACAAAATCCACATTGAACAGCTCCTGCATCTATAAATGCCTGTTGAATAGGGTGGGGCTTGCCATCCTCTTCCAATCCTTCTATAGTCAAAATTTCGCTACCATGGGCTTGAAAAGCCATAACCAAACAAGAAGTGACCGTTTCTCCATCCATTATTACAGTACAGGCACCACATTCTCCTTCGCCACAGCCCTCTTTAGTCCCAAGTAATCCTAGCTCATCTCGAAGTAAATCTATAAGTCTTGTATTCTCATCTATATTTAAGCTATAGTCCTTTCCATTAACCTTTAGTTGAATCTCCTTCATAGTCTCACCTCATTTAAATATTCCATGGCTTCTTTTAAGGCTTCCTTTAACATACTATCTACAGCCTCTCGCTTATATGGAAAAGTAGATCTTCCAGCTAATCTTTTCTCCATAGCCTCCTGTAGCACTAGAATTCCTTCATCAATTGTTGCCTCATCCAACTTTTTACCCGTAAGGAATTGTTCTAGCTCTGATTCCCTCATAGGATATTTGCCCAAGGAACCACTAGCCACTTCTATGGTTTTTACCTTACCTTCATCATCTAATTCTAGCAATGTAGCTATAGATAATCTGGATATAGCTAAAGCCTTCCTAAGGCCTAATTTGGAAAAGCTTAATACTTGACCATCTTTAGGCTTCTTAAAACGGATGCCTACCAACAGTTCATCAGCCTTAATCTTTGCATCCTCATCCTTATAATAGTCCTCTAAGCCAATTTCCCTTGTTCCTCTTACACTTTTCAATATAAGGGTGGAGTTCAAACAGATTAAAGGAGGAATGGAGTCAGCAGCAGGAGAACCATTGGCAATATTGCCACCTAGTGTACCTTTGTTTCTGATTTGAGGAGAACCTACCATATGACAAGCTTTCTTTAATCCACATAAGTTTCCGTCAAACAATGGGCTTTCCACTACCTGAGTAAAGCTTACCCCAGCACCAATTTCCATATACTCTCCTTCATCCTTTATGGTCTTAAGTTCTTCTATACTAGATATATCTATCAATACCTTAGGGTCTATTTTCTCATTTCTCAAATCGATAACTATATCTGTTCCTCCAGCTATTATCTTTGCTTCTTTGTCGTATTCTCCCAATAGTTCTACTACTTCATCTATACTTTTTCCTTTGTAAACTTCCTCCAATGCCATTTTTAAAACCTCCTCTACATAAAACCTTTAGAAATGCCGCCTCCCTCTGGAAGCTCCTTCGGAAGGCGGCTTGTGTTTATTTGTTTATATACCGGCTATATTTTTCAATATGAATAGTATGGCCAATACATACATAACACCAGATATGTCCTCTCTTTTGCCAGTTATTAATTTTAATAATACATAGGATACCATACCGAATACTATACCTTCTGCAATACTATAGGCAAAAGGCATCATAACTATAGTTAAAAATGCTGGTATTGCTTCTGTAAAATCTTCTAGATCTATTTCCTTGATTGGGCTCATCATGAATAATCCTACTAAAATAAGAGCTGGTGCTGTTGCTTCTCCTGGTATCATTCCGAATACTGGTGAGAAGAATAATGCTAAGAAAAACATCCCTGCTGCAGATAATGCTGTAAGACCAGTCCTTCCACCATCAGCTACTCCTGAAGCAGACTCTACATAGGTAGTTACTGTACTAGTTCCTAGACAAGCACCTGCTACAGTACCTACAGCATCTGCCATTAAAGCTTGGCTAACTTTTGGAAGTTTGCCTTCTTCATCTAACATATCTGCCTTAGAAGCTACCCCTACTAGAGTTCCTACTGTATCGAATACGTCAACAAATAAGAAGGTAAATACTACTACTAACATCTCCCATGAGAATATGTTTTCCCATTCAAACTGAAAAGCTACTTGGGATACAGATGGTGGTGCTTTAAACACTGCGCCTGGAAGCTCAGTTATTCCCATTGGAATACCTATTATAGTAGCTGCTAATATTCCAATCAATAAAGCTCCCTTAACATTTTTAGCTAACAATACTCCCATTATAAGTAAACCTAATAGTGCCAAAAGTGGTCCTTTGGTTGTTAAATCCCCTAGTCCTAATATAGTGCCATCTCCAGTTTCTATTATTCCAGCGTTTACAAAACCAATCAGTGCAATGAATAGTCCAATACCTACGGATACTGCCTTTTTTAAATTCATAGGAATTGCGTCAAATATAGCTTCTCTTACTTTAAATGCTGAAAGTAATATAAATATAATCCCTTCTAAAAATACTGCTGTGAGTGCAAATTGCCAAGATTTTCCCATCCCTAAAACAACAGAATAAGTAAAGAATGCATTAAGCCCCATACCTGGTGCTAATACAAAAGGATAGTTGGCATAAAAGGCCATTATCAGTGTAGCTATTATTGCAGATACAGCTGTGGCGGTAAATACTCCACCCCAATCCATTCCCGCTTCTGATAATATGCTAGGATTGACTATTAATATATAAGCCATAGTCATAAAACTAGTAATCCCAGCAAAAATTTCCGTCTTAGCGTCGGTGCCATGCTCGCTAAGCTTAAAACGTCTTTCCAAGAATCCATTATTACCTTCTGCTTTACTAGACATATAAATCCCCCTTAAATTTGATTTTTTAAAACACTATCCTCCTTTCATAAAATATATATTTAATGAAGATCTGGTGGACAGTAGGGACGGTCCCCCTGTCCCATTTACCGTCCTATACCAAGACCTTAATTAAATGCTCATTTAAATTGCAATATATTCTACTCAATTACTGGGGAAAGAATTTCAAAATTGTTTACATCTACAAGGCCTTTGTCGGTAATCTTCCATATAGGCGATGTAGATAATGCTAGGAATGATAGATGCATAAATGGTGCGTGTATTTTACAACCTAATTCTTCATCAACTATTCTCTCTAGTTCTGCAATCTTTTCGCTAACTTCATGGCCTGTTAGTTCGTCAGTTATTAGTCCACCTACTGGTAATCTCATCTCCCCTAATACTCTACCTCTATTGGCTATAGCTAATCCTCCACCCATTTCTATAACTTGATTTACAGCTAAAGTCATATCCCTATAGTTGGTACCAACTACCATTATATTGTGGGTGTCGTGGCCTACGGATTCAGCAAAAGCTCCATCCCTCATGCCAAAGCCTTTTACAAAAGCCTTGCCAATATTTCCTGTCCTGCCATATCTTTCTACACAAGCTATTCCTAAAGTATCGGTAGACACATCAGGTTCAGCGACTCCATTGTGTACTTTTACTGTTTCTTCTAATTTTCCTGTTAAGTTTTGATCTGGTATTACTTCTATACATCTAACTCTCGCTGTTGTTCCTTCAGCTTCTATTTGTAGATCCTTTTCAGTTATTGGATCAATCCTTACAGAGTTTTTCACCTCTGGTGGGTAAGTGTATTTAGGTAGATCTATTAGAAGTTCACCCTTTGAAGCTACTAGTTTACCATCTATAAATACTCCATCTACAGTCATCTCATTTAAGTCATCTATAACTACCACATCTGCTGCCTTGCCAGGAGCTAGTACTCCTACATGGTCAAGACCAAAGTAGGTAGCTGGGTTTATAGTAACCATCTGTATAGCTTCAACTGGATCTACACCTTGTCTAATAGTTCTTCGTACAATTTCATTCATATGACCTAGAGTTTCTAGGTCAGCTGCTACCATATCATCAGTAGCTAGTATACATCTTCTAGAATCCATGCCTTCTTCAGTTACAGCTCTAATACACTCAGCCATATTCTTCTGAGTAGAGCCTTCCCTCATAAATAGGTACACTCCTTGTCTCAACTTCTCCATAGCTTCTTCCTTGGTAGTAGTCTCATGACAGGAACATCTTCCTCCTGTAGATATAATATGAGCTGCCAATTCATTACCAAATAGTTCTGGCGCATTTCCATCTACTACCATACCCTTGGAGCGAGCATACATAGTCGAAGCCACTAGGTCTGTAACTATCTCAGGTGTATTTCTATAAACATGCTTTACATTACTAAACCCTTGTAGCTCACCTATTCCTATTATATGTTTGTAATTTAGCAAATCTTCCATATCTTTCGATGTAATATCTACTCCAGCAGTCTCTAAGTCTGGGCAATCTGGAGTCAATGCTGGTACTACTAATTTAACTTTATTAGGTACCGAATCTATCTCGTCAGCCATAGCCTTCATACCAACAGCTCCTAAAGCATTGCCTATCTCATGAGGATCTGCTACTAGGGTAGTAGTGCCTGATGGAATTGAAAGCCTGGAAAATTCCGTTATAGTAAGCATACTGGACTCAAAATGCATATGAGAATCTATGAAACCTGGGGATAGATACTTTCCTCTAACATCTATTACCAATGTATCTGGTCCGATTAAATCTCTACAATCTCCTACTAATGCTATATATTCACCTTTAATGGCAATATCGGCTTTATAAACTTCTCTAGTGATAACATTTACCACTTCACCATCGTATAGGACAACATCAGCAAATTCCTTGTCGCTCATCAATACATCTATTAGATTCCTATACTCCATTGCCATCTTAATATATTTTGTATCCAAGTTATTCCTCCTTTCCCTTTATACAATTCACATATCACAGTTGTTTGGGGCATGGGGAACTATTCCTACTGTCCCATTAACCATCATGAACATCCATTTCATCTATTATACCTACAATAGAAACATCTATGGGAGAATCCATCTTTCTAGCTGCAATTCGAGCAGCAGTACCTTTACTGTATAATACCAGCTCGCCAATACCTGCTCCTACTGTATCTACAGCAATCAATGGTTCTCCTATAGGTTTTAAATCCATATTTAGGGGCTGGGTAATCATTAGCTTTGTCCCTACTAAGTTTTCGTCTTTTCTAGTTGCTACTACCGTTCCAATCACTTTTCCTATATACAATTTAATCCGCCCCCTATCCTTCTATTTCAATATCAATGCCTAATTCTCTAGCCTTATCCCTCGCCAAAGGAGTTACAATACTCCCTTTAGGCAATATCAAAGCCTTACCTTTTGGGGAAAGTTCTACTAGATCCCTTTCCGTTATCACCTGTTTAGAAGTATAGTTCTTGTTCCCAATCTCTTTAACACTAGGGATATCCTGCTCAGTTTTAATGCCTACTATCCTATCTAGATAATTGCCTTCTTCAATCTCTACAACTCCCATATCCTTTAAGTTGTTAATGTGATTCTCTATTTGCTTACTTATCCCTTTGTTTTCAGTTGGTCTGCCAAGATAATTGTTTACCGAAGCAAAGTCTAAATATACACCCTTACTCCTATAGAGGTAAGTCCATAGGATATTGGATACGAAGCTGTCCACCATTCCTAAAGACACCTTGGATAAAGTGTTCATAGTAATATTTGGCCCTATGACTTTAGAGTAGGAACTTGCAATCTCTTCCAACCTAAATATATCCTCTTCTCCATATATTTCAAATGGATTTAAGGAGTTCACTATGTTTTCCACATCCAATATCCTCTCTCCCATAAAGGAAAAGGCTAAAGATAAACTCATACCATGGCTTTCTAATTCCTTTAATTCTTCTATTTTTTTGTCCAAATCTATATTGGAACCGGTAAATACTACTAAAGCTTTATTATCCGAGTCAATATGACCCTTTCCATTTAGTTTTTTAGTAATATCCGCTAAAACATTTAAGGTTATCTTGTTTTTAGCCATTTAAAACACTCCAAGGTATTACTCATATTGTTTTAGTATAACTCTTTCAACCTCTGCATGTGGTCTTGGTATTACGTGTACTGAGTGAAGTTCTCCAACAGCTCTTGCTGCTTCTGCTCCAGCATCTACTGCTGCTTTAACTGCCCCTACATCTCCTCTAACCATTACAGTTACAAGACCGAAACCTATCTTTTCATAGCATACTAATGCAACATTAGCTGCTTTAACCATAGCATCTGCAGCCTCTATGGAACCTACTAATCCTTTTGTTTCAACTAGACCTAAAGCTTGACTCATCATTATTCCTCCTTATAAAATTATTTCTTTTTAGTTTTTGTTTCAGGTTTTTCTTCCTTTTTATCTTCTTTTTTATCCTTTTTTTCTTCTTTCTTTTGTTCTTCCTTATTTAAATTCTTGGAAAACTGTTCAATCAATTTATCCACCTCATCATGAGGTCTGGGAATCACATGACTAGCAGCAACTAAGCCTACCCTATTGGCAGCTTCTACTCCTGCATCTACGGCAGCCCTTACTGCAGCCACTTCTCCAGCAACTTGGATATTTACTCCAACAGCCTTTTCTACTCCAATAATCTTTTCTACTCCTATTAAGGTTACATCTGCGGCTTTGCTAGCTGCATCTAATGCAGCCACTGCAGTAGTAAGTCCTATGGCCTCAATAAGCCCCAATGCCTTTTGCATACTACACCTCCGTTCTAAGATTAACGGCTACCTTTAACCCTTTTTGCTATTTCATCTAGGCTTACCATAGTAGCTGTAGTATTACTTTCCTTAACTACTTTTTCGCCCTTTATCAGGTTCTGTATCATACCTTGTTCCTTAGGGGTTAAATTGCTAACCTTCTTTTCTGAGCCAACCTTATTAGTAAAATTAGATCTGTCAATTCTGTTGACATTATCACTGGTTTTTTCATTGCTTCTCTCATTACCTTTATAATCCTTTTTTATTTCACCAGCAACTGTATCCAATTTTTTAAGGTTTAAATTGTCCATTTTGCCCTTTGAACCACTATCTCTACCAGGGTTAGTTTTTTTAGCTACATTATTCATTACTACCCTAGCTAATGGGTTGACCATATTATTTCACCACCGTAAAATCAAAATATTTTATCCACTTCATCATGAGGTCTTGGAATTACATTGGCTGAAACTACTTCTGCCACTTGTGCTGCCCTTACCTTACCACTTTCTACAGCTGCCTTTACTGCTCCTACATCTCCAGATACGGTAACGGAAACAAGGCCTGAACCTACAACCTGGAAATCTATAATCTCCACACTAGCAGCCTTAACCATGGTATCCGCAGCTTCGATAGCAGCTATCAAAGACCTGGTCTCAACCATACCTATAGCTTCTTTCATATTACCTCACCTTCTTTATCTTATATTTGGAAAATACTTACCTATATCTATATTTTCATACCCAGGAATCTCAGCTCTTTCAAATTCCACAGCCTTTTCTCCTAAGGGTTTGGTTGCATCTACGCCTACCTTGTCTGTCACCCCTCTTAAATCGTGGGATGGTTCCAAGGATGAACCTAATGCACCAGGGATCACTACCATATCTAGGCTGGCTTGAGCTCTAGTAGTAATAGCCCATTCTATATCCTGAACATCGAATATATCCACATCTCCATCTACTATAACTACCTGTTTCAAATCCTTATTAGAGCCTAAAGCCGCTATAATAGCAGATTTGCCGTCCCCTTCCTTCTGTTTGTTTATAGATGCAAAGGCGTTGAACCTATAGCCTCCACCTTCTGTTACATTTACATCTATTACATCTACCTGATTCTTTAAATAATTATATAATTCCACTTCCCTAATGAGTCCATTGGATACGTGCTCTTCTCTACAAGGAAATGCTCCTTGGAATATAGGATCATTCCTATGCATAACCGTATCTATCTCTATTATTGGATGAGGAGCCTGAGCACCATAATAACCCATCAATTCTCCAAAAGGACCTTCTAGTTCCCTCTTACCAGGCACTATTCTACCTTCTAGGACTATCTCCGCATAGGCTGGTACCAATAGATCTACCGATTCACATTTTACCAATTCCAAAGGTTCTCCCCTTAGAGCACTATCTATCTCGTATTTATCTACTCCGTAAGTGGCAGAAGGTACTTGACTTGCCATTAAAAACGGTGCATCATAACCTAGAATTATAGCTACTTCTAAGGGTTTGTTTTGCTTTTCCAATTCTAAAAAATCATTAGTTAACTTTGGTGATGCTATAAGGGCTGAAAGCTCATTTCTTCCATTTACCTGAAGTCTCCTTATAGAAGTAAAGTATTTTCCCGTTTCTGGATCCTTTACTACCATCACCCCTGCTGTAATAAATTGGCTAGAGTCCTTGCCTTGGAATTTAGGAATAGGTAAAATCCTAGGTAAATCGATGTTCCTTCTAATTATGTTTTCCTTTACAGGACCCCTATCCACTACCTTATAGGGTTGTGGGTTTGCAATGGCATCCATAAATCTAAACAGTCGGTCTTCATGGTTCATATGGAGTAGTTCGTATATTATATCCCTATCTCCATAAAGCCCTCCCGCTACCTTTACGGGACTTCCTTTAACTCGATTAAATAGTATGGGCTTTTTGTTCCTAAAATATTTGAGTACTGCTCCTAGTTCATATTCCGGGTCTACTTCTCTATCGCATTTTAATAGAGCTCCCATCCTATCCATTTCATCTAAGGTATACCTAAGCATTTGCCTTTCCAAACTATCCCCTCCTTTCCTTATTGACCTTTCCAACGATTAACTAGATTATTATCAATCCCCATCATATCCAGTATTCTTCCCGTCATGTTTAAAACTATGTCCTCTATGGTTTCTGGATGATTATAAAATCCTGGACTAGGTGGAAATATAGTAACTCCCAATCTAGATAATTTTAACATATTCTCTAGATGTATAGGACTTAGAGGGGTTTCTCTTGGAACTAATATCAACTTTCTTCCCTCTTTAAGGGTTACATCACAAGCCCTAGTCAGTAGACTATCGGAAAAACCATTGGCAACACTAGATAAGGTTTTCATCGAACAAGGAAGAACTACCATGCCATCTACTTTAAAAGATCCACTGGCTATGGGAGCTGCAAAGTTCTTGTTGTCATGAAAGTAGGTAGCCATACCTTTTAGTTCATCTAAGCTTATACCACATTCATGATTAGTTACATACTCTCCCATGGTGGTTACTACCAAGTGAGTTTCTATATTTAATTCCTTTAATGCTTTAAGAAGAGATATGGCATATATAGAACCACTCCCTCCTGATATTCCAACTACTATCTTCATGGTATATCCTCACTTTCTAACAATAGATGATTAATAGTCAACTTAATTATCTATTGTCAATTGAATAGGGGGGACCTAAGCTTTACTTATCAATATTTTAACATAATTTTAAACTAATGTCCCCCCTAAACCTTATTTATTATTCAACTTTATTTTCTTTGTCTCCTCCGCCTTCCCATGGATCCAGACCTTTTTCCCAAGCATCTTTGTATTCGTCAATAGTCATTACCTTAGCAAATATGCTTAAGTCCTTAAGTCCATATTCGTGCATTTCTTCTGTCTTGGAGTCACAGCCATCGCTTAAAGCTATTACTCTGTAAGCTCTAGCTAGTGCGTCTGTAGCTGTACTTCTAACACATACGTTTGTCCATACTCCTGTTACTACAACAGTATCTATATTTTCTTCTCTTAAGTATAGATCTAAGTCAGTATATGCAAATCCACTATGTCTTCTCTTTGGTACTATATATTCTCCTTCTATAGGATATAGTTCTTCTATAAAGTCTGATCCCCAAGTTCCTCTAACAGCGTGAACTGGTCTAACTCTAAAGTCAGCGTCGTTTTCCCTGTGAGCTTCTTGAATGTGTACTATTTGAATATCGTCGCCTTCTCTTTCTCTAACCCATTTCATTAGGTCTTGAAGATTCTTAGTTATTCTTCCAGCACCTGGACAATAAAGTGATCCTTTCTCGTTAGCAAAATCGTTTAACATGTCTATTATTAATATTGCATGTCTTGACATTTAATCAACACTCCTTTTCTCTATTTATTCTATCATATATTTTATTAGGCGTGGCGTAAGCAGCCTTACGCCACACTTAACAACAAATTAATATTTAATGGTCCTTGGTAGAACTTGGATGCTTTGTCTCTTAACAAACTTACCAAATCCTGGTTGAACCTTAATTCCCTTAATTCCTCTAATATGCTCATCTATTACTTCTGGATGGTTTATTCTATAGCTGTTTTCGTATTCCTTACTGTGTAGATTTGGGAATTCCTTGAATATTTCTGGATATCTTTCTTCTACACCTTCTGGATAGTTGTGAACGATAGTTTGTAGATCTTCATCAGTCATCTTTGCTAATGTACTATCATCTATATCTTCAAATACTACGTGTCCACGAACTACAGTCTTAACTACTTTACCCTTTAGTTCTATGCCTTCAAGTGGATTGTATCCACACATAGTAGCTTCGTTCTTAGGATTAATAGTCCATCTCTTGTCTAGGTCTATAATCGTAAAGTCAGCATCGGAACCTATATGCATTGCACCTTTCTTTGGATATAATCCATAGTGTTTAGCAGCGTTAGTTGATAATATATCTACCAATCTACTTAAGGAGATTCTTCCCTTATTATATCCTTCACTTACCAATATAGGTACCATAGTTTCTACTCCTGGTATTCCTGGGAAAGCAGTCCATATATTTAGACCTTCTTTAAGTTTTTCTGCTTCTAATTCATATGGAGCATGGTCTGTAGCTATGAAGTCTACGCTACCGTTATTTAAGCCTTCCCATAGCATCTTGTTGTCCTTCTTCTCTCTTAGAGGAGGAGCAATCTTTGCACATGGACCATATTTAGTCATAGCTTCTTGGTAGTTTAACATTAAGTAGTGTGGACAAGTTTCACTTGTTACATTTAATCCTCTTGTCTTAGCTTCTCCAACTAATTTAGCACCAATTCCTGTACTCATATGAACTATGTGTAGTCTAACACCAGTGTCTTCAGCAAAGCTGATGCCTAATTGGATAGCAACTTTCTCTGCTAATTCCATTCTAGCTTCTGCCCAAGCTGGACCATCTAAACGTCCTTCTTCTTGGAATCTCTTTACATAGAAATCACACATAGCAAAGTTTTCAGCGTGAATTCCTATAGGAAGACCAGTTTTAGCTACGGCCTTGAAAGCTTCATACATTTCTGGGTCTGTAACCCTTGGATAAGTTGGTACTGATGGTGTCATATATGCCTTAAAAGCAACAGCACCAAAATCCGCTTGTTCTTGAACATTGTCTAGCCAACCTTCTCTTACGTCTTCTCCTGTAACTCCACCCCACATAGCATAATCTACTAGGGCTTGTGGTTCTACTAAGTCTAGTTTTAATTTCAATTGTTCAACGCTTCTTGCCGATGGAACTGAACAACAAGGCATATCTATAACTGTAGTTACACCGCCTCTTGCTGCTGCAGCTGAGCCAGTTAAGAAGTTCTCTCTATGAGGGAATCCTTGATACATGAAGTGTGTATGTGAATCTATACAACCTGGTAATGTTAAATGACCGCCAGCATCGATTATCTCTTTTGCATCTACGCCATCTACATTGTCTAAGAATCCAGCAATCTTTTCATCCTTTATTAGGATGTTTGTTAAAATGGTATCATCACCTTGTGGAATCCTAGCATTTTTGACTATAACGTCATACATTTTGTAAACCCCCTTATTATTTTAAGAATATCTTTCATTTATAATATCATAGAGGTAAAAAATAAACCTTGTTAGATTACTATAAAAATTTTGCATTAAACAAAGAAATCCGTAAAAGATTTTGTAAGTATTATATAATGAATATGTATATTTTTCATATAAGTTTCTATTCAAAGGGTATGTAAAAAACATCCTCTTTAACTGGGGCTAAAGAGGATGTATATTGTAATTATTAAAAGTCTATATCATCCTTATACAAGATACAAGCTTTCAGATTTTCTCATATATTCTATTTATCTAAAGTTTTTATCAATGTGTCTACATCTGCCACATCTCCTACTACATAATCTATATTATCCAAAAACGCCTTGTGAAATTCTACTGAGGTTCCAGCAACACAATCCGAAACTACTACTGCATGCATATCCCTTTGCTGTGCATCTAAAGCTGTTGCATACACGCATACATTTGTTGCAGCTCCAGCAATTATCAAAGTATTTCGGTTAAAAGCTCTTAATAAAACCTCTAAATCCGTTAGATAAAAACCACTATATCTTCTTTTTATTATTACATAGTCATTTTCCTCAGGTTTTAATTCTTCAATTATTTCTACTCCTTTTGTACCCTCTAAACAATGTTCTGGTTCATGTCTTTCAAGTTCCATCCCAAAGTCTACTTTTTGTTTCCTATGCATTTCTTGTGTATACATTACAGGTATATCATTTTTTCTTGCCCAAGAAGCAAGTTTCTGCACATTTGGAATTATATCCCTTCCACCAGGGCACTCTATTGGAGCACCTTCAGCAATAAAATCATACTGCATGTCTATAATTATTACAGCACAATCATCCTTTTTAATTTTGTTCAAGTTATTTATCGACATAGTAATCCTCCCTTTATTCTAATTTATATTATTTATAATCAATATCCTATTAAAACCCACCTAGAAGAAACCTTACAACAATACCGGATATCATTCCTAAAAATGGGTCTGTTGCAGATGTAACTATAGTTGTTACCCCTGCTATTACAGGATCCCCTTCAAGGCCCAAAGCAATATTACTAGGAAACACTATTATACTTCCTAATACAAATAAAAATCCTGCTATTGATTCATTAGGAACATATTTGGCAACCTTTGGAAGTACCCTAGATAGTAAAATAACTATCATAATGGCCATCATTAAAATACCACTTGCCTTTGGATTAGGTGCTACAGCTGTTCCACTAATAATTGCTTCAACAGGGCCCCCACCAAACATAGCACTCAAAGCATCTCCTACGCCTGAGTAAAGTGTTACTAAATCAACATTAGTCTTAAAGTTAGCCAAACTACCTGTAATGCTGGCATATGCTATATTCCCACCAATTTGTAATGTAACTAAAGCTAAGGTGCTTCTAATGATATTGTAATTCAATTTGAAATTTAACAATTTAAATTTTTCATTCTCTAAATTTACTTTCTCCTGCTTTTCATCACTCTTATTATTCCTATTAATCAAAATCCAAATTGCCGAACTTAAAAATACACTTATTATAATCGTATAAACTAAATCAAAAGTTAAAAAATAAGTTAGTATAGCAGAACCAAAAGAAATAGCACCTACCTTCCAATTAGTTTTTAACATATCAATACCAACTTTAGCTAGTATAATGCCTACCCCAGCCATCATACCATTAAGGATTGAAGGACCAATGAAATCTATAGTAGGCTCCAAAAGCCCTAAGCCTCCAATAATCGCCATTATCACCCCTGTATAAAAAACAATATTAAGCCTTTCAGTCTTATCCTTGCCAAGAGTCCCTGCTAATACAATAGATTCAGCTTGGAACGATATTGGAGCAACTTGATTGAATGCTAACACACCTACAATTCCAGGGAGAAACCCCAATGCGGTTGGAAAAGCTCCAAACCCATAATTAAGAGCTAAAAGCCCTTGGGGAAGTCCATTAATAACCGTTGCTAGAGCAGCTAAAACATCTTTTAACGTCATAATTTACACCTCTTTCAAATTGTTTGTAGTGTCAAATATAAGGATATATTTAGACACCCAAATACTAATTTATAAATATTTTATATCAATTTGGCTGTATCCCCTCTTTTGATATGGTTTTAGCAAGAGGAAAAACTAAATTTATTGGAAAAAGAAGGACAAACCAAAATGAAAACCTTGATTAATAATTTATTATAGCGCTCCAAACGTTTTCTTGTTATCTTTGTTTGTTTTCATATCTTTTTTTAACACCACCAAACCTAAGCCATTAAAATCCCGATGAGAATCTATAAAGCAATGACAATATTCTGTTATGATTGAAAATATAGCATATAAATAGAATTTAATATGTAAATAATATTTTAGTACTTAATATAAATTCGTCGACTAGTAAACATATGAATTTATATTATTGGCTTATTCCAAAATATTCTTAATATACTTTATATTATTGTTGGTTTAATTATAGCATTGTGATATTATAGAATCCAATATATAATTTCATATGAAAACCATAGGCTTAACCTATGGCAAAATTATTAGATAGGATTTTATAAAGGAGAATAAAGATGAATTATAATATACTTAGATATGTTATAACAGTAGCAGAAGAAAGAAATTTTACGAGAGCTGCTAAAAGACTATATATAACACAACCTTCATTGAGTCAAACCATAAAAAATGAAGAAGAAAGACTAGGGGTTATATTGTTTGACAGAAGTAGTAGTCCTCTAACTTTAACAGATGCAGGAAAAGAATATGTTCTCTGGTCCAAGCAAGTATTAAGTCTTTATGAAAATATGGAAAGAAGATTACAAGATTTTTCAGACAAGGAAGTTTCATCTTTAAAAATAGGTATTTTACCAGAATTTAGTTCTTTTATACTCTCTGATCCATTAAAGTTGTTTAGGGAGAGGAATCCAAATAGTTTTGTTCAAATTGTTGAACAAAGCAATAATGATTTAGAAAAAAGCTTAGAAGATTCCAAATTAGACTTTATCATTGGATTGACTCATAAGGACAAATATAAATATTGTAGCGAACCACTATATGATGAAAAAATAGTATTAGCTATAACTCCAGATTTTTCCCCTCAAAATAAGGATGCAGTGGAAGTAGACTTAATTGAATTTAAAGATGCACCGTTTGTTATAATGGAAGAAGGACAGTTTTTATATAATGTAACTCATGATTTATGTAAAAAAAGTGGATTTATACCTAGAGCAGTTGTAGAATGTTATAATCTTGAAACTGCTTTGTGCATGGTAGAAGCTGGTGTTGGCGTATCAATAGTTCCAGATTTGATGTGTAAAGTAGTAGGGGATCTTAAATATTATAATATAAAAGGACCAACTCCTGAGTCACAAATATCATTAGTTTATCGAAGAGATAGATATATAACTAAAAAGACAAGGGAACTTATAGAACTTATAAAAGAACATATTTAGTAAAGAAAAATATATGAGCCAAATGTTTTTGAATAGGTTTTCAAAATTATTAATATGTTTTCGGTAAATTATAATGATGAATTTGTATATTATTAATATAGGTTTTATAATTTTAATAGATATAATTAGATTTAATATGGTATATTTATGTAAAGTGAAACATTTATAAGGAGGTATAATTATGGCTTTAAAATTGATTGACTTATCACAGGAAATATTTGAAGGTATGTCCATATTTCCAATGCACCAAAGAACCTTCATAATGACCAATATGACCCATGAAGAAAATATGGAGATGACGGGAAGCCCTACATTAGGATTTTCAGCTAGAAATCTTCTAATATCTGAGCACTGTGGAACCCATAGCGACGGAGTATCCGAGTTCAAACCTGGCGGCCCTACCATCGACAAAATGCCTTTGGAGCATTTCTGGGGTAGCGCCATCTGTATTGATGTATCTCATGTTAGATATCCAAACTATATCGAACCAAGGGATTTAGAAGAAGCCGTTAGAAAATCTGGTCAAGAGATAAGAAAAGGGGATATAGTCCTTCTTTATACAGGACATCACGATAGAGCCTACGGAACAGATAAATTCCAAACGGACTATACTGGGCTAAGCTATGAAGGCGCCAAATGGTTAGCTGAACAAGGAGTAATGAATATTGGCGTTGACGCACCAGCCATAGATTTAACCCCAGATGATATTAATTTCTCTGGACACTTAGTATGTGGGGAATACAATATTACAAATACAGAGAACCTATGTAATCTAGACAAGGTAGTCAACCAAAGATTTTTATACATTGGACTTCCTCTAAAGATTAGAGATGGCTCAGGTTCACCAATTAGGGCAGTAGCTTTGGTAGAAGAATAATATCAAAATACAAATCCCTGGCGGAAAGGTTTTCCACCAGGGATTTATACTAATTATTTAGTCAACAACTCTCTGATCTTCAATGCAATTTCCAAATTCAATCTATCATTAGGATCATCTAAATCCATGCCTGTAATCTCATTTATTCTGTTAATCCTATATAAAATAGTATTATAATGGGTATATAAATTTTCCGACATCCTAGTTAAATTTCCATTGTGTTCAAAATAAGCTTCTAAAGTCTTTACCAACTCTGTAGACTTCTTACCATCATAATCTACCAAAGGTTTCAAAGTAGTATTGTAAAAATCCTCTAACTCCTCTGTTAAAAAATCCTGACATAGTATCTTAAATATTCCCAACTCGTCAAAAGTGATTATCTCCTTATCGATGATAGCTTTACCTGTTCTAATGGTTTTAACTGCATCTGAAAAGCTTTTATTTACATTGTCTAGACCTTCGTAAACTCTACCTACTCCTATCTTTACTTCCATATTGTTGAACTTTTCATCTAAAGCTTCCATTACTCTATTGTTAAAATTATTCAATCTATCTTCGATTATGCTTTCCTCTTCAAATCCTAACAATACCTGAACTCCATTAAGTTTGGTAGCTACTATACCGCTTAAATTTAAATATCCCATTATATCCTCAATAATAGTAACCATAGTATTTACATAATCCTGTAAATACTCAAATAAATATTCGTCATCATTTTCATCTTCAAACCTCAGTTTAAGACTCATTACTTCTATAATATAATGATCATTTGGGTTTAAATTGAAAAAGTGGGCTCTTTCTAAAGCTTTTCGCTTTCTTTTTGGATCTGCTGAAATCAAATCCTCAAAGAACTCAGACCTATACCTTATCTCCACTTCTTTTACAGTTAACTCCTGCAATACGGCTAATGCAATGGTAGTTGCAGCAGACTCGATTATAGATAAATCAAATCCACCTAAAGGTGTATTGGTAGACCAGGTAAATATGTGACCATATACATTGTCTTTAAGGACAATAGGCATGATCATCCTGTCCACAAATTTACCCCCAATAATGACTCTGTCCTCATCTAATCTTTTTAGCTTGCTTCTTCCATCATTTGGATCATAAAATTCCTTTACATCGGTTAAAAACTCGGTTTTTAATCCTTCATTTACCTCACCTAATTTTTTATATGTCTGATTTGAAAAGTTTAAACTCAAAATGACTGGATTCTTTATATTATCGTGAATTACCTGAGTTACTTCTTCTGCTCCATTGCCTTCAAGCATTACTGCCATAAACTGTTCGTGAACCTTTTCTATCCTCTCCAATAGGGAGGCTTGTTTGTTAAATACTTCCTTAAAAACATCCATCATAATATCGGATAATGGTATTGACTGATGAACGTCTATCAAAGGAAAACTCAACTCATCGGCTAGATCCAAAACCTCCTTAGAAAGGGAATCTAAATAAGGGGAAACCTTTATACCTATTCCAGCTAAATGCCTTTTAGAACATTCTTTTATTAGTTTTTTCTGGGCCTCCACATTATCCTTTTCAAAAAAATAAGCAGTAGTTAACAGAAACTCCCCTTCTTGGACCCAATCCATTATATCTGGATCCGCCATTATATTCACTCTAGATATGGTATTTCTAATACCCTTAAAACCTGCAATCAATTTAGAATCGCCCATTACCTCTAGACCCATCATATCTTCAACACTAATTCCATTTTGTCTAGACATATTACACCTACTCCCCTATTTATTCATAGCCATCACAAAAATTATAACATAGGGAAAAAATTATGTCTACTTAGGTTCACACACTTCATTGCCTCGTACATATCTATGGATAATATTTCTATCGTCTCCAATATATATAAACTTCTGTATCCTCTCTTCTAATGATATTTCATCTCCACACATTAGAGAAGAATCATCTATTACCAATGCATCTAATTCATATCCTTCTTCAAAACTACCAACCTTCCCAAAGAATGCTCCTCCCCCTTTAGTTCCTAGGAAAAAAGCTTCTGAACTAGTCAAAGGCTGTAACGCCTTTCCAGTCTCCAACCATTTCATCTTAGAGGCTTGTATAGCTGCTGCCATAACACTAGGTATGCTTAAACTATTCCCTCCAGATATATCCGATCCTAAACCTACTGGTACATTCTTATCTAAAAACTTCCTCACTGGCATTATTCCACTAGATAAGTTGTAATTAGAATAAGGACAGTGGGCTGCAAACACTCCATTTCCTGCCATCAAGTCGATTTCATCTTCTGTATTATATATACAATGAGCCATGATAGTATTGGTCTGACCAAATAATCCATACTCATTATATACAGATGCATAGTCCGGTAATTCTGGATGCAATTCCCTAACCCACTCTACTTCAGATGTGTTTTCACTTAAATGGGATTGAACGGGAATGCCATGATTAACAGCCAATTTGCCTAGACCTCTCATAAGCTCTACCGAACAAGTAGGCACAAACCTTGGGGTAATTATAGGCTTTACAAGGCTAGATTTGCCCTTATATTCTAATATAATCTCCTCCGTCTCCACTATAGACCTTTGAGTATCCTCTGTAAGCTCAGGGGTAGTATTCCTATCCATATTTACCTTACCTACATAAGCTCCCAGCCCTGCCTCCATAAGCATATCCATCAATAGTTTGGTACTTTCCGTATGAATGCTACTAAATATCACTGAACGGGTAGTACCTTCCCGCCATAAATCCTTAACTAGTTTAGAGTACACCTTCTTCGCATATTCCGTATCTCCATACTTTCCTTCCTCAGGAAAAGTATAGGTGTCAAGCCAAGGGATAAGCTCCTTATCTAAGCCCAATCCTCTATTAGGATATTGGGGAGCATGAAGATGTAAATCTACAAATCCTGGTATTATCATCTTTCCTGTATAATCTTTAATAGGATAATTCTTAAATTCATCAGCTAATTCTTCATATATTCCTACTACCTTCCCATTTTCCGCTACTATATAGGAGTCTTCATAAGTTTCAAACTTGTCCTTAGTAGGGGTATACACTATATTCCCTTTTAATATTATTTTACTCACATATATCACTCCTTAAATTTAGCTTATTCAAATATATTATATCTATTAAACAACTCACAAATATATATAAAATATATACAAATCAAATAACTATCAAAAACGGTGCCAGGCACCGTTTTTGATAGTTATTTGTAATAATTCTGTAATATTCCCCTACATTCCATAAGCCTTATTCAATTCCAATATCCTTTCCTTCACTTCATCTCTAAGCTCTGCTGGTTCTAATAGCTGAACCTTGCCACCAAATTGAAGTATCCAAGATATAAAGCCTTCGCTTACCAACACATCGGCTATGATAATACTATGTCCATCATCTTTAGGAAACATAGTTACATCTACTCCAAATTTATCTATAATGGCGTTTAATAAGTCATTAGTAAATCTAATCATTACCCGTTCCTCTTCGCCGGTAAATACATTGAAGGTTGAATCCATATACTTAGTTACGTTGAAATCTTCTATAGATTCCATATGCTGTGCCAACTTCCTATTTTCATCTAGTATCTTTACCTGATTTATCCTATCGACTCTATAGTGAGAAATATTAGAATACTTATCGTGAACCCCTATTAGATAATAATTATCATCCCTCCACACCAATGCATAGGGGCTTACTATGTAATCTTCTCCTTCTTTTCTAAACTTCTGCTCCTTATTTATGTCATAGGTCAAATATTTAAAACTTATCTTTTTATCCTTACTAGTAGCCTCTTCTATCATATTTATATTGTAATATACACATTCATTTTCGGATTTTCCTTTGGAATCAATATATAGGTTACCCATAGTTTTTTTGGCAAATCTATTGCTAGATAGGCTAAGTAATTTTTTTATCAACTGCCTAGTCTTCCTTGGAGATAATGCCTTAAAGGCTATTACCGAATCGATTAATATCTTTATTTCCTCCTCTTCAAAAAGTCTACTTCTCATATAATATCCAATATTGTTTTCTTCAAATGGGCAAATATCATATCCATACTCTATTAAAGTATTAATATCCCTAATAACTGAGCGTCTCTCTCCTGTCAATCCTCTATCTTCTAATTCTCTTACTATATCATTAGAGGTTAGGATATTACCCTCATCTGTTTTCTTGTTCAATATATCCAATACATGGAGTAATCTTAATTTAGTATTTGGTACATTAGCCATATAGATCACCTCATATAATAGTTTACCTATTGCTCATAAGAATTTCAAAAAAACCCCATTTTACTATTTTAGTAGCAAAATGGGGTGGATATTAAAGATGATTGATTTCTATTCTTCTATTTCCCTTCCAGGAAGAATCAAATTAAGTATTATAGCGGCAATAGTCCCAGTAGTCATTCCTGATTGGAATATAGTTTGGACCGTTGGGTGGAACCCGCCCAATATCTCTGGTTTAAATACTACAGCTAAACCTAAACCCATAGATACTGCTACTAACAAACTATTTCTTCTATTTAAATCTACATCTTGCAATAGTTTAAATCCACCAACAGCAATCATACCAAACATCATAATTCCAGCTCCACCTAAAACAGGGTTTGGCATTATAGCTACCAATGCTCCTAATTTAGGAAATATACCTGATAAAATCAGTATTATTGAAGCTACAACTACAACAAATCTACTGGCTACACCTGTAAGAGGTATGATTCCAACATTTTGACTGAAAGAAGTATTTGGGCCAGCATTGAATATACCAGCTATGAAACTTCCAATACCATCAGCTAATACACCGCCGGACAATTCCTCTCCAGTTATCTCATGCTCACTAGCATTAGCAACGGACATTAAATCTCCTACCGTTTCAATTGTGGTAACCAGATAAGCTGGAATAAAGGCTAATATAGCTGACCAATGAAACTCTATTCCAAACTTAAAGGGTCTTGGTAAAGCAATCCAAGCTGCATCCTTTACCGGTGTAACATCTAACAATCCCATAGGTATGGAGATCAAATAACCACATATGATACCTATAAGTATAGCACCAGAACTGGCAAAGCCTTTTCCCCATTGATTTAATAGAATTATTATTACCATTACAATAAAAGCTAATAATAAGAATGTAGGATTACCATACTCTGGATTTCCTGCTCCTCCAGCAACCCAATCAACAGATACAGGTATCATTGTAAGCCCTATTAAAGAAACTACAACTCCTGTAACTACTGGTGGGAAGAACTTCCTCAATGGTTTTATAAATCTACTTAAAATTATTTCTAAAAACGAGCCAGCCAAAGTAGCTCCAAAATATCCTGGCAATCCAAAAGCACTTGCCACGGCAATACCGGGCCCAACAAAGGTAAAGTCTGTACCCATCATACAAGGTAATCTAGAGCCTGCCTTGCCAATACCATAAACTTGAATAAAAGTAGCTATACCTGATACAAACAATGTAGCACTTACCATGAAGGCCATTTCCTCTACTGATAAGCCTATAGCCTGTCCTACTACAAGGGGTACTGCAACAATACCACTAAAAGCTGCCATAATATGTTGAATGGCTAGAGGTATTGCTAACCTCAAAGGTGGTTTGTCATCAATACCATAGATTAATTCTGAACCTTGCGTTTGTTCTAAATTTTCACTAGACATATTCATCCCTCCTAAAAGTTATCTGCAAATATACTTCTACAAAAAAAAACAAATA
Organism: Clostridium sp. Cult3; assembly: GCF_021655115.1. Taxonomy (GTDB): domain Bacteria; phylum Bacillota; class Clostridia; order Tissierellales; family Tepidimicrobiaceae; genus PPXY01. Next base: position 4,036 of record NZ_PPXY01000005.1, on the reverse strand, counting down.
CCTTTGTTATTTTCATATAAATTTTTCTTACCCCACTTCCTCATTTTGTTATTATTTTGCTTTTTCTTACAGTGCAAATGCTTCCCTACCCTATATATGTGCCAATTATCAATATTGTGAATATTTCACAAAGATTTAAGGGGTATTTTTATTTTTTGTATAAAAAAACTCTGCCTTTAGTCCATAGACCAAAAGCAGAGTTTGTTATTTTTGGTAGCCCCAAGGGGAATCGAACCCCTGACTTCGCCGTGAGAGGGCGATATCTTAACCGCTTGACCATAGGGCCATAGTATTGAATTGGCTCCGGGACTAGGATTCGAACCTAGGCTATGTGATCCAGAGTCACAGGTGCTACCAGCTACACAATCCCGGAACTACCTTTGAACAATATCTATTATACTCCTATTTGCTACAGATTTCAACAGTTTTTATTAATAAAATCTATAGCCCTATCTATCCTCTCTATACATGCCTCTTTCCCTAATACAGATATAATATCGAAAAGTCCAGGCCCTACCGTTCTTCCCGATATAGCTAATCTAGTAGGATGGATAATATCTCCACCCTTTATTCCCAATTCATCGATCAAATCCCTATAGACCTTTTCCACCGTTTCCACATCAAAGGATGGAGCTTTAGCTAATACGACTTTACCTTCTTCCAGAATTTCAGCAACTCCTTCCTTCCTAAACCTTTTTTTAACTCCCTTAGGGTCATATCCCTCAATATCCTTAAAGAAGTATTCACTAGCATCAGCTATTTCTGGAAGTAGTTTTACCTTTTCTCTTACAGCATCTACCACCCTTTTGATATACTCGTAATTCTCTTCAACATCATCTTCCTCTATCAACCCTTTTTCTATTATAAAAGGTATGGCTTCCTTAGTAATATAATCTAAATCCAGCTCCCTTAAGTAAACTCCATTCATCCAAGTAAGCTTCTCTACATCGTATATAGCAGCGGTTTTGGATACCTTATCTAGGGAAAATTTATTTATGGTGTCTTCCATACGGAATATCTCCTCATCCTCACCTGGAGACCAACCTAGTAAAGTAAGATAGTTGACTAAAGCTTCATTTATATATCCCTTTTCCCTAAACTCCTCTACTGAAGTAGCCCCATGTCTTTTACTCAACTTACTCCTATCTGGGGCAAGGATCATGGAAATATGGGCAAATTGTGGTATATCATATCCTAAGGCCCTGTACATCAGCACCTGTTTAGGCGTATTGGATAGATGCTCCTCTGCCCTTATGACATGGGTGATCTTCATCTGATAATCGTCTACTACACAAGCAAAATTATAAGTAGCTATGCCGTTGGATTTTAAGATAATATAATCATCCATTTGACTATTATCAAAGGACACCTTGCCTCTAATCATATCCTCTACCTCCGTAGTACCTTCCCTTGGAGTTTTGATTCGAACTACGTAGGGCTTACCTTCTCTTAGATTCTTCTCTACCTCTTCTTCCGTAAGATTCAAGCACCTACCTGAATACCTAAAGGGCAATCTTAATTTTCGCTGCTTTTCTCTATCCTTTTCAATATCCGCCTCAGTACAAAAGCAATAATAAGCCTTTCCTTCATCTAATAGCCTTTGTACTTCTTTTCTATATATATCCAATCTGTCCGATTGATAAATTGGTCCTTCATCCCAATCCATACCTAACCATTTCATACTTGAAAGTATCTGTTCTACAGAATCCTCCTTAAGCCTATCCCTATCTGTATCCTCTATTCTAAGGATGAATTTTCCCTTATTTCTTTTAGCAAAATAATAATTAAAAAGTGCTGTCCTTGCTCCACCTATATGTAAATATCCTGTTGGACTAGGAGCAAATCTAACTCTAATATCCTCCACTGAAAAGACTCCCTTCCTATTAAATTAATCTTATAGCTTATTATATCACTTTTAAAGCTTTTGATTAAATAATTATTTAGGCCCAAGGGACAACCCCTTGGGCCTATGCTATTATGCCTTAGGAACAGATGAATCAATTTTTAATTTCATCAAAAGTTCATCGGTAAAATAGTTGATATTTTCCTGCCACATTTCATAGTTGGTAATCTTATTTAAGGTAATATTTATCTTTCTATTTATACAGTCAATATTATCATCATTGATAAACTCTATCTCCCTATTTTCCATAAAGCTTTTTGTAATAAGATCCATAATATAAACTATGATCTCTTCTCTTTCCCTATGGCTAAATCTAGTGTTCAATGCTTCATTTTCTTTCAAATTGTTGAGAAATCTATCCCTCAAAAATACTAAAAATCCTTCAAAGGCTTCCGCATTATTTCCTACTTCTATTTGAAATATTATCTTAAAAAACAAATTCCACTTAAAATCCTTGTTTATTATCTCCAAAATCCCTTCCCCGATTCTTCTACAGAATTCATCCTCATAGTTTATTTCCCTTTCAAACTCAATATATCTATCAAAATGTATCTCCTTGTCTTCAATTTGATATAGTCTTTCTAAAACCTGTATAAATACGGTGTTGTAGTTGTTCTTTTTACAGGAGCCATTCTTTTTTAAAACATAGGATACTATTACATCACAGGTCTTCCTATAGTCTACCACAAACCCAAACTCCTCCTTGGTCTTCTCCGAATATATCTCATATATTATCTTGGATAAAAGGGCCTCCAACTGTTCTCTTCTCTTTTCCTCATTGGATTCATCCATATCTCGTAGGTGATTGTACAGTATCATAAGCTGTCCGTCAATCATATTCAAATTTTCCCTTAAAGAATACATTACATCCTTAAATAGATCCTCTGTAAGCAGATACTTATAGTTCTTATACAATACCTTGTGCTCTACTTCCCCCCAAAATACATTTACAAGAGACTGAATCTGTAATTCAAAATTAATGGCATTATCTCCATTTATGTACTTTCCATCTACTTTATATATATCAAATCCATTTTTCTGTAATTGGGGTTGGTCTCCATCTAGTTTTAATAACACATTAGGTTTCTTTTCATTATAATAATAGCCTTTTTCTTGTTCTTGGGAAAGATTGAACAGTTCAAGTAATTTATTGTATACATCCTTTTCATCTTCGATAAATCTACATTCTATTCTTACGCCTATTAGATCTGACAGGTTTTCAAGAAGAGTTTCCGGTGATTTGTATTTTAAATAAAAGTCATGTCTTAGTATTTTTTCCTTTAAGCTCATAGATGATTTGACTCTAGAAGTGATGTTTAATACATTGTCATAGCCTAAAAACATTTCTTCAAAAAAATCCTCTAATTCCTTGCTGCCTTCATGAAGAATGTCTTCATAGCTATCCACCAATTGAATTGTATCATCGATAAAATCAAATATCTCTAAACGCATATGTAAGGCCCCCTTTAAATATTTGGCTCTTATACACACCCATTATATATTATACCACAGATAAAAATAAAAAAACGGTGCTTAGCACCGTTTTCTATTTCTACCCTCCACCGATCAAACTATATATTTCTATATTGTTATTATCATCAAGTTCTATATGGTATTTATCTTTGGGGATTTTTTTCCCATCTACTTTTACCACCACAATATTTTTTGGAAGACCCATGGTTTGGATTAGTTCCTCTATAGTAGTCCCTGGTTCTATATCCCTTTTCTTACCATTTACGATCACCTTCTCACCTCGTGTATACCTATTCTTCCAATAGCCATCCTAAAGAAAGTCTCTTAAGCGTTCCCTCTGTAGGATTACCAGTTTCCTGATCCCATCCAGCTATATTATAATAGGTAATCAATGCTTCATCAAATTTTTCTCTATCCATGGCTACCCCTTTAGATGGTCCCTCTTTAAAAGGTTCAAACAATCTTTCTGGAAGATAGTCGTCCTCTTTGTCAAATCCAGCCTGAGCATTAAAGTACCTCATCATGTTTATCCTTCTCTCTCCAATAAGCATCAACTCATGAATAGATGTATCCCAATCAATAGCCACTTTAGCAAATTCAACTACATCCTTCGGGCCATATAATTCCCAGGATGGTCCCCACACAAACTGGCATAGACAG
>NZ_PPXY01000049.1 GCF_021655115.1 Clostridium sp. Cult3 | reverse complement strand
GGGATAATAGAAAGGAAAGAAAAAAAGCAAATAAACAAATTAGAAAAATTCTCTAAAGATAGTGAATATGAACTCTCCGTTATAGGGGCAGCTGTATTTGATAAACAGAGACTGGTGGGATATTTAAATGGGATTGAGACGAAAGCTTATAATATAATAACGGGAAATGTAAAAACTGGGATTATTACTTTTCCTACACCTACTGTATCAGTAGACGAGATTAGCTCACTAACTCTGGCTATAGAAAGCGATATAGATTCTCAAGAGCCAAATAAAATCCATATGAGTACCATTGATATAATAAAGCTTAAATCGAAAAGGGATGTGGAGATAGTAGACGGAAATATATTGCTTAAGGTAGATATTAGACTAAGAGGTTCTTTAGAGGAATTTGTAGGAAATATGGATATATCAAATGAAAGAAATATGAAGGAAATAGAGAAAGCTTGTTCACAAGAGATAAAAAATAAGCTAGAGGATACATTAAGAAAGGTACAAAGTGAATATGAAACGGATATATTTGGTTTTGGTTCTGTCTTTCATAGAAAACATCCAGAGGAATGGCATCAGATAGAGGATAATTGGAATGAAATTTTTTCTAAAGCCAATATAAAAGTAGATGTGAAAACTAATGTAATACGAACAGGCCTTATTAACGTACCTATTGGAAAAACAAAGGGGAAATAGTATGGATAATTTACAGAATACAAAAAAGATTTCAACCTATCAAGTGATTCTATTGGTAATAATATATAGAGTGATTATAGCTTTCACTTACTTACCAGTGGTAAATATTTCGCCAGGCAACCAAGATATTTGGATAGTACTATTGATGTCAATACCATATACAATTTTGCTTTGTGTCCCCCTGATATACTTAGGCAATAAATTTAATAATTTTACCCTAATAGAGTACACTGAGAAGATTTCTGGAAAAATTGTGGGAAAAATAATTGGCATCTATTATACTGGATTTTTGTTGTTATTTTCCATTATCAATGTTGCAACTTTAGTAGAGATATTAAACAGTGCTCTATTCCCAGAGACTCCCACATGGGTAACAACAATAATCATGTTGATTACCTGTGTTTATATAGCTTATAAGGGGTTGGAAACCATAGCTAGAGGCGGGGAAGTATTTATACCCTTTATACTGGGTGTAGTACTATTGTTTATTATATTAGGATATAATAATTATGATTTTACTGTATTACTTCCAATACTTAAGGACTCTACATTCAAAGAATTGAATATAGGAGCTATAGATAGGGGTATAAAGTTTAGTGATGTAATTATCCTAGCTATGATAACACCTTATTTAGAAAGAAAAGAGGATTTGAATAAAATATATATTAAATCCATTGTATATTCAATATTTATAATCATATTGTTGGTGGTGACTACTCAAGCAGCTTTAGGTATAGAGTATGCAAAACATACTAATTTTCCGTTTTTCACCTTTAATAGATTGATAAATATATTCGACTTCATTCAAAGAATAGATGTATTATCTGTAGTTGCATGGATAACAGGAAATGCAGGTAAAATTACAGGGTATTTGTATTTTACTTCAGTAGCCTTTTGCCAAACATTTGACAAAAATGACAACCGACCCTACATAATCCCCATAGCTGCTATTGTATTGATAGCAACTGTATTGATAAAGGATAGGCGTTCCATATTAAGTGTTGGGAAAACTCTTCAAAAGACAATATTAATAACATCAGCTATAGCTTTATTTGCACTTCCAATGGTAACCCTTATTATCTATTTGTTTAGGAAGAAAAATATATCTAACCCAAATAGGGATTAATTACATACTAGAAGGTATTAATATGGTAAATATAGTTCCAATTCCAAATTTACTTTCTACATGGATGGAACCACCGTGGGCTTCAACTAATGTTTTGGTTATGGAAAGCCCTAAGCCTGTTCCTCCAGTTTTTCTATCTCTAGATACATCAGTCCTATAAAATCTTTCAAATATATGGGGAATATCCTCTTCTTTTATACCTGAGCCATTATCTTCTACTATAATTTTTATATGTTTATCCTCTTTACATAGTTTTACCTTTACTTTACCATCTTCATATAAATACTTCATGGAATTGGACAATAAATTATACATTATTTGTTTTAATCTATCCTTATCCATGGAAATTTGAATATTATCTTCAATTGAATATTCTAAACTAAAGCCTTCCTTTTCAAATATTGGAGTGAAAAGGAAAATTATATTTTTCATTTCCTCAGAAATATCAAATAGAGTTTTGTTAATACTAAGTTTCCCTTCGAATATTTGAAAGGTATTCCTTAGGTCATCTACTAGTTTAGTCATATTATCGATTTCTTCCATTAATATATTTAGGTGTTCGTAACTAGGTTCCCAAACTCCATCCATAATCGCCTCTACATGGGATTTAAGGGTTGTTAATGGAGTGCGAAGTTCATGAGATATGTCTGATGCGTACCTCTTTCTTAGAAGTTCTTGTTTTTCTAATGTTTCAGCTAAGTAATTGATGGAATCAGATAATTCCATGATTTCTTTTGTAGAAGTTGGGGCATTAGTACGAGCATTTAAGTTGCCATTTCTCATTAGGTTTGCTGTTTCAGTTATACTTATCAGTGGATTGGTCAATCCTTTGGACAAAAATATACTAATTAACAACCCAAGCACTGTGGTTATCATTCCTGATAAGATAAAGGATTTAGCTAAAGTATTTTTAAATATTAATGCAGATTCTGTTAAATGGGCATTATCAAAATAACCTATTATTAATGTGGCAATTTGTTTTTCATCTTGTATTAGGGGGAAAGCCTTTTTCATATAAGTGCCCGATGTATTTTTGAAATAGGGATTCATCATCTTACCATGGCCCTTCATCATGTTATTCATCATTTTTCTATGATGAGGCGTATTGTTATTTGCGTTACAGATCATAGTGTTGTTTAGGTCTTTTATCTCTATATAGATACCTTCCATTTTGGCATAATTTGATATATCATCAGAAGTTATACTACTACCTTTTTGTAAAAATAGTTCATTGATATCCTCTCTTATGGTTTCAAATTTTTTGTTTCTTTCATCTATCAGATAGGTATCGAACCTATCGTTTATCATTTTATTTGAAATAAAGCTAATGATTAGAATGGCAACAAGGATAGCAAAAATAAAGCTTAGAGTTAATTTTTTATTTAAACTCATCTAAATTCCTCCAAACTTATAGCCAGCCCCATATACGGTGATAATATATGCTGGATTCTTTGGGTCATTTTCGATTTTTTGTCTAATGTTTTTAATATGGGTATCTACAGTTCTATCAAAACCATCATAATCATATCCAAAGGCAATTTCAATTAATTGTTCCCGTGAAAAAACTTGACCTGGATTTGTCAATAAAGCTATCAATATTTTAAATTCGTTAGTAGTTAAATAAACATTTTTGCCATCTTTTCTTACTATCATTTTATCTACATTCACCACAAGCTCCTCATTGTTAAAACTCAACTTTTCAGCTAAGGGACTTAATTCTCTATAGCTCCTTCTCAGTAAAGCTTTAACCCTACTGACTAATTCTCGAGGGCTAAAAGGCTTGGTAACGTAATCATCAGCTCCAATGGATAGGCCTTCTATTTTATCATCTTCTTCTACCTTAGCCGTTAGCATTATAATGGGAATATCTGAGGTACCCCTTATGGTAGTACATACTTCTTCCCCAGACAATTTAGGCAACATAAGATCTAAAATTATCAAATGAAATTCTTCTTTAGAAAACATCTCCAGGGCTTCATTGCCATTGATTGCAATAGTTACATCAAATCCTTCTTTTTCTAAATAGGCTTTAATCACATGGGAGATGTTTTTTTCATCCTCTACAACCAATATTTTAATTTGATCCATTTATTTCACCTCGAATATATAATACCCAAAAATAGAGAAAAAGCTAAGTTTTAATAAGGAACTACTTAGCTTTTGTCCCTCAGTTAATTAGCAGAAGTCCTATTATTAATAAAATGCATAACTAGCTTGTATCCTAAAACCAATAATCCAATAGCAAACAATACCCTAAAAATCAACATTCCTCCGAACAACCAAGTGTTACCTGGATAATTATAAAATCCAAATCCCTGGCACATAGTATTTTCCCTCCTTGAGCTTTTAGCATAATTATAATAATAAAATATGTAGGAAATATGAAGATAGATTTTCTGCTCTCCATATTTCCTACATATTTAAGATTTATAATGAATTTACAAAAGAAAGGGGAGATAAAATGAAAAAGATATTACTCGTTTTAGCTTTAGTATTGGTAGTAGGTTTATCAGCTAGTTTTTCTTATGCTGAAGTTCCTAAAGTATCCGATACAGAACAAACAACTAACTTTGGATCAAGAATTGATAATGAACAACGAGAAGCTTGGTTTCAGCAGAGAACAGAATGGAAAAAAGCTCAGTTAGAAAAAGCATTAACAGATGGGCAAATTACTAAAGAAGAATTTCAGGTTTGGGATGATCATTTTAAAGCAATGGAAGAATTTCACGAAAAGAATGGTTTTATGCCAGGTGCTTGCCAAGGTGGATATGTTTGGAAGGATGAAAATGGTTTGAAAAGAGGTTTTGGCCATAGAATGATGAGAGGCCATAGGTGGAATAGGTAGTAATAGAAGGGATCTATATTTTATAGATCCCTTTTTGATTTGGAAACCTGAGCCTATGGTTCCAGAAAGTACATAGGGAAAAGCTGAGAATTTACGTTTTTTGTCATAATTCCTTAACCTTTTAAAGAGGGATTTGTAATATAATATATTGGTAATGAATTTTGATAATTTTTCAAGATTATGGTGCATAGATTTAATAATAGGAATTTATATATTGGGTGATATAGATGAAAAGGTGTAGGAAAAAAAAGTATAAAATCAATTACAAAAGATTTACCATATCGTTAACTATACTTATAATTTTGCTTTTATCCTTTACCAATATTTCGAAAAGGATACTTGCTCATGACGAAGGCATAGATGAAGCTGAAGAGCATATTAATTTAGATGAAAAATTGGACAATCTTCCCAAAAAGCCGGTGAATTTACATAGAAAAGTAGAGCTAGAGGCTGAGAAAAAAGTGGACAAAGTAGAGGAAAATGAGACTATAATGGATGAAAAAGAGGATACCAACGCAGCCAATGATTCTATGGATATGGATTATAAGGAAATATTTAAAGACAGTTTATTTCTTGGAGACTCCATTACGGACAGCCTATCCTTCTATGAATTTTTAGATGAGTCTAAAGTGGTTGCAAAATTTGGTCTTACTGCCAAAGGAGCTAAGGATATGGTTGACAAAATAGCGGAAGAAAATCCTAATAATATATTCATTATGTTTGGAATGAACGATATCCTTATCCATGAAGGAAGTGTAAGATTTGCAGAGGATTATGCCCAATTGATACATGCAATAGAAGAGAAATTACCTGAGGCAAATATTTATGTACAATCCATACTGCCCGTAGATTCTAAGGTGAAGGATAAAAAATCCCTATTAACTAATGAAAATATAGATGAATTCAATCAAGCTCTAATCAATATGGCTGAAGATGAAGGGGTGGAATATCTGGATATAAGGAGTATATTAGAAAGGGATATGGATCTATTAGAACCAGATGGAATTCATGTCAAATATGGATTTTATAAGCTTTGGCTAGATTATTTAAGAGACAATGTAATGGTTAAGGAAGATTAATATAAAGGAGGAGATGAGTAGGATGAACAGATTTAAAAAATTGTTGAGAAACATGACTATAGTTGGATTGACTATAGTTGTTTTAACTAGTTGTACAGCAAATAAATCTAAAGGTCAAGAGCCTTCCATAGGAGATATAGAAAGGGAGATAAAAGAGTCTGTGGATATTTCCGATATGGTTCAGAGTGATAAGGAAAAACTAGAAAAGCTATATCAAGTAGATGGTGAGGATGTAGAAGATTTCATCCTTTATCTTCCTTCTAAGAATATTGAGGCAAATGAATTAGCAATAATCAAGGTAAAAGATGTAGATAAAATTGATACCATAGAAGCTAATATAGCTAGCAGGATAGAAGAAAAATCCAATGCTTTTAAGGATTATCTTCCTGATGAATACTATTTAATTGAAAAGCATGTGCTAAAAACAAAGGACAATTATATACTATTTGTCATATGGGAGGATGGAGAGAAAATAGAGAAGATATTTGATGAATCCTTTAAATAATAGGATTGTTTAATTGGTTAGGAGTGGATGTGTTTTGGTTTTTAGCAGTTTGATATTTATATTTGTATTTTTGCCAGTAGTTATTTTAGCTTATTATATAGTTCCTAGGTCTATGAGAAATTTGGTTTTCTTATTAGCTAGCCTAGTATTTTATGCCTGGGGAGAACCTATATACATACTTATCATGTTGTTTTCAACGGTATTTGATTATCTCAATGGACTGGCTATAGACAAGTATAGAGATCATAGGTATATAGCTAAGATAGTTTTGATAAATTCTTTGATTGTAAATTTAGGGATACTTGGATTTTTTAAGTATTCAGATTTTGTTATTAACAATATAAATTTATTATTTAGTGTAAGTATTCCCCTAAAAAACCTCCCCCTTCCCTTAGGAATATCCTTCTATACATTTCAGACTCTATCCTATACCATAGACGTATATTTAGATAAGGTACCTGTACAGAGGAATATCATATCCTTTGGTACCTATGTAGCCATGTTTCCTCAATTGGTAGCAGGGCCTATTGTTAGATATAGTCAAATAGCGGAGGAGTTAGATAATAGAAGGGAAAACCTATATCTGTTTGGGGAAGGAGCCGAGCTATTTATAGTAGGATTATCAAAGAAGGTATTGTTGGCCAATAATATTGGTCTATTATGGGATAGTATCAAGACTACACCTTTAGAGCAAATATCCATACTATCGGCTTGGCTGGGAATAATAGCCTTTACATTTCAAATTTATTTCGATTTTAGTGGATATTCGGATATGGCTTTAGGCCTTGGGAAGATGTTTGGTTTTAATTTTGCGAAAAATTTCAACTACCCCTATACCTCCAAAAGTATTACTGAATTTTGGAGGAGATGGCATATATCTCTGGGAGCTTGGTTTAGGGAGTATGTATATATTCCCTTAGGAGGAAATAGGAAAGGAAAAGCAAAACAATACAGAAATCTAATAATAGTATGGTTCCTTACAGGGCTATGGCATGGAGCTAACTGGAATTTTATTTTTTGGGGATTGTATTATGGAATTATCATAATGATGGAGAAGATGTTTTTATTGGACTGGCTTGATAAGAAGCCAAAAGTTGTTAGACATATATATACCATGATAGCAGTAATAATTGGCTGGGTATTGTTTGAGTTTGAAAACTTAAGTGCCGGCTTAAATTTTATCAAAATCATGTTTGGTTTTGGAAATAGTACCTTAATAGATAATAATGCTATTTATTATCTATATACCAATGGGTTGCTTTTTGTAGTGCTTATTTTTTCATCCACACCATTTCCAAAAAAACTATTTGTCAAGTTAAAAGAAAAGGCAAAGGGGTTAGAAGATATATTAATTCCGGTAACCTATATGCTTTTAGTATTTTTGTGCACTGCTTATTTAGTAAATGAAACCTATAATCCATTTTTATACTTTAGGTTTTAAAATTAATATCCTGGAAAGGAAGATAACTTTGAAAAAAAAGGATCCATATAAGCCTATACTTGGTATATTATTACTGATGTATATTGGAACTATGATAGTACTACAATCTATGAAGACGGATATGATATTTTCTGAATCGGAAAACAGAAGATTAGAACAAGCTCCTAAGATATCTAAAACTCAGGTAGTAGATGGGAGATTTACTACTAATTATGAAAAATATATATCGGATCAATTTCCCTTAAGGGATTTTTGGATAGGGGTAAAATCTAAATCAGAGAAGATTTGGGGGAAAAAAGAAAACAATGGGGTCTATATAGGGAAGGACGGCTATTTATTGGAGAAGTTTCAAAATCCTTCAGAGGAAGACTTTGAATCTAAAGTTGCTGAAATAAATGATATAGCTATCAATCTACCTAATGTTAATAAATATTTTATGTTAGTACCAAATTCAACTAAAGTGTTAGAGGATAAGCTTCCACCTTATGCTCCCAATGGGGATGAATTGGATTGTATTGATCAGGTGAAGTCTAATCTAGATAGAGATGTGCAGTTTGTAGATGTATACCAGGTGCTACAGTCCAATAGGGACAAATATATCTATTACAAGACTGACCACCACTGGACCACTAGAGGAGCCTTTTTAGCTTATATTGAACTTATGGGGGAGATGGAGATTGAACCTCGGGATGAAAAATATTATGAAATAAAGAAATTTAGCGATAGTTTTTATGGTTCATTATATTCAAAATCTGGGATTAGGGATGTAGAACCAGATACTATAGAGCTCTATATCCCTAAAGATATGGAGGAGATCAAGGTAGAATATTTAGGAGAAGGGGGCATTAGCTATTCCCTATATGATATGGATAGTTTTAATAAAAAGGATAAGTATACGGTATTTTTAGGTGGGAATCATCCGCTTATAAAAATAGAATCCAGTGCCAACACTACAGATAAACTATTAATACTTAAGGATTCCTATGCCAATAGCTTTATCCCATTTTTAACTAGTCATTTTAGTGAGATATATGTGGTAGATCCTAGATATTATGATGAAGATTTGGTTGACCTTATGAAAGATGAAGGAATAGATAATTTACTTATACTTTATAATGTAAAGACATTTTTTGAATAAAACGATGAAAGGTGACAATATAAAATCCTCTTGAACAATTTCAAACTATATTGTAGAATAGGATAAGTTAGTGTTACGAAATAAATATAGTATTTGTTAGTAAGGAGGCAGGATATCATGGAGAACAGAACCCTGACAGAAGGACCTATAACGGGCACTCTGGTGAAGTTAGCTATACCCATTATGGCTACCTCCTTTGTTCAGATGGCATACAATATGATGGATATGATATGGCTAGGTAGGGTAAGTACCAATGCTGTGGCAGCCGCTGGGACTGCTGGGTTTTTTACCTGGTTTGGGACTGCTCTATTGATGGTACCTAAAATAGGTGCAGAAGTAGGAGTAGCTCAATCTCTGGGAGGAGAGGATGTTAAAGCAGCAAAAAAGTATGTATTTCATACTATACAGTTGGATATCATAGTAGCTTTGATATATTCCATACTATTGATGGTATTTAGACATAAAATTATTGGATTTTTTAATCTAGGGGATGAAGAAGTGATTCAAATGGCTGCGGATTATTTGTTAATAATATCCATTGGCCTAATATTTTATTTTTTAAACCCTGTATTTTCAGGGATTTTTAATGGTTCTGGTAATAGCACTACCCCTTTTAAAATTAACGTAATAGGTTTAATCATAAATATGGTATTAGATCCTTTGATGATATTGGGTATTGGCCCTTTTCCAGAGATGGGGATTAAGGGTGCAGCTCTAGCTACTATTATAGCTCAGTTTACCGTTACCCTTATATTTGTTATAATAGGGAAGAGTAAATCTAGCTTGTTTGATGGTTTAAATATATTCCAGATTCCAGATAAGCACTATTTAAAGAGGATATTTAAATTAGGACTACCAGCTTCAATTCAAACAGGATTGTTTGCAAGTATAGCTATGGTTATTGCTAGGATAATAGCCCAGTGGGGGCCTACGCCTATTGCAGTACAAAAGGTTGGTTCTCAAATAGAGTCCATATCTTGGATGACTGCAGGAGGTTTTTCTACTGCTATATCTGCCTTTATTGGACAGAATTATGGTGCTGGTAAGTGGGATAGAATACGAGAAGGGTATCGTAAGGGACTATTAATTGTAGGAAGTATAGGTATATTTGCTACTTGTTTGTTGATATTTGGTGCAAGTCCTATATTCAGATTATTTATACCTTATGATAAAGAGGCTTTGGATATTGGTATCACCTATCTTAGAATTTTAGGTATATCTCAGTTTTTTATGACTATAGAAATTGCTACCCAAGGTGCTTTTTATGGATTGGGAAGGACTATACCCCCTTCCTTTGTAGGAATATTGTTTAATGGATTACGTATCCCAGCAGCTTTGGTTCTTTCTTCTACTTCTTTAGGACTAAATGGGGTATGGTGGAGTATAAGCATTAGCAGCGTATTTAAAGGGATAGTATTGGTAATATGGTATACTATAGTTCTTAGAAAGAGCCCTAGAAACAATGATAATATAAATACATAGAGAACAATGTAATGGTAAGGAGTAGTGTAAAATGATAGTGTATGAAAAAGGGAACTTAAGAATAGAAAGTGACTTTGAAGTAAGAACATTTATGGAAAATGAATTTGACGTGGATTTGTTTATTCCCACGAATTTTAGAACATTAAATCTATATTTGGAAGATCTACCGGATTATATAGATAGTAGAATACAGTTAACAGAAGTAAAAAATATTGTACTTAGATTTACCACTAAAGAAGATAATGATTATTGTACTATCCATTTTTTAAGAAATATAGACCTTCAATCAGCTATGATAAACTTTGTAATCAATTATAGGGAGCACTATATAGTATTAAAGGATAGAGAATATAGCGGTGAGATGTATATAAAAAGAAAGTAGGTAGTTTAAACTACCTACTTAATATTATTTTGCACGATATACATCATTAACTCTATCTTGGAGGTAGATATGGGTATAGCTTCCTTTAGGATTTTTATATAGATTATATCCTTCGTCGATACAATTGGAGCAAGCATCTACTGGAATCTGTATGGCAAGTATCCGATATCCTTCTCCACTTTGGGATTTAATAGTATTCAAACCGGAACATTTTTTACATATTTTGAAGTTTTGGGATTGATCTTCAAGTATTCTGTCCGTGTCATAGTATATTTGTCTAGTTCTTTCTACTTGATCATATCCTTTAAATTCCTTTAGTCTTAAGTTGTCTTTATCCTTCCAACGATTGTATACTATTTCCGATACCTGTTTAATATATTCAGTAATATCCTTAGGTTGTTTTAATCTATCCTTATCATAATCCGGCTCATGGACATGGGAATAGTCAATACCAGCCATGGCTAGTATAATGCCTAGATTAATATAAGGCAAGGCTCCTTCTATAGAATATCCTCCTTCTAATACTGCAATATCTGGATTTAATCTATCGTTTAATTTTGCATAGCCTTGGGCAGTAAAGTTCATATTGGTAATAGGGTCTGTATAATGATTGTCTTGTCCAGCAGAATTTATTATAATATCTGGCTTGTATTCCTCTAATATGGGCATTACCACATTATCGAGTACATATAAAAATCCTTCTTCTCCAGTTCCTGGTGGAAGAGGAATATTTACATTATATCCATAGGCAGCAGGACCACCAAATTCGTCCAAAAACCCTGTACCTGGATAAAGGGTTCTACCGTCTTGATGGAAGGATATGAACAATGTTTCCTTATCATTCCAATAGATATCCTGGGTACCATCTCCATGGTGACAATCCGTATCCACTATAGCTACCCTTAAAGGACCATATTCTTTTCTAATCCTTTCTAGCATTACCGCTTCAACATTAACTACACAAAAACCCCTGTCTCCATATACGACCCTTTGAGCATGGTGTCCTGGAGGACGAACCAATCCGAAGGATTTGTCTACTTCCTTATCCATTACTGCTTGGGATGCTCTAATAGCTCCACCTACAGAGATTAGATGGGACTGGGTAACTCGTGATTCTACATCTGGGACACAAAAATGTACCCTTTGAATATCCTCTATGTCAGCCACAATGGGATTATAAAATTTAATCCCTTCTATATCCTCAATACCCTCTTCAAATATCTGATCTTGGGTATATAAAAGCCTTTCTTCCCTTTCTGGATGGGTAGGGCTAATAGCCCAGTCAAAGGCTGGGAAAAATACTAGACCTAATCTGTTTTTTGCTTTAATCAATGCTATCACCTCGCAAATCATATATAAGGCCAGGTTTTACTTGGGCCTTTATCCTCATGTTCTGTCCGCTAGTGAAAAATCCCCTTACCATATTGAAACTACTTTCTTCTATTATCTCAGCTTCTATTTGGTCTTCTTCAGCCCCTAGATTTAAAGCTGATTCTTTGACTAATTCCATGGCCCTTTTCTTTGCCGATTCAAATGTGTATTTTTTACTTACTTTTTCATATATCTCCAGTTCAGGTATGGTAAGTATTCCTTTGGCAGTATCTACAAGCATATTTATTTCAGTAGTTGGTTTTGCAAGGGCTGCTCCTACAGCATTGGCTACTTCATATTTATCTGGGTAATAACAGGGGAGGTGGAATTTTTTCTCAAGTATTGGCGCTAAAACCTTTGCTGGGCCACCAATTATATTTATCAGTTTAGGTTCGATAGTCTTTCCATATAGTAATTCCTTGACGGTGTAAACAGGTTGACTATTGATTTCCTTTAAAACTTTATCCACTTTATCCTTAATCATATTAGCCATAGTATCTAATATTAAGTTTGCCATCTCTTCTGCTGATATATTTAGTTTTTTCCCCATGCTTTCCATTATTTCATAGGCTTTTTCCTTTTGACCTTCCATTAGCCCTAAGGTAATCATAGCATCAGTAGGTGTAGGGGCTGGACCTCCAAAGGCATAGGGAACTCCTTCTCGCCTTGGACCGATTTTGATTTTACCATCTTTAATGCTAATGCTACTATCTCCTCCTAATCCAATGGAAAGGCTATAGATAGCCCTAACTAGGGTTTTATACTTATCTATTTTTATTCCCAAGGGTTCAAATAGAGGCACTCCATCAGCAAGGAAGAATATATCCGCAGTAGTTCCGCCAATGTCTAAAAGTATAGCATCTTCATCTCCTGGTAACATCGCATTTATCCCCATGAAGCTGGCAGCGGGACCAGAAAGGATAGTTTCTACTGGTTTTTCTTCAGCAGTGGATAGATTCATGGTACCACCATCAGCTTTTAATATATAGACTGGTGTTTTTAAACCTTCTCTTTCCATGGACTTTTTAATATTGTTAGAGAAATCATTAAAGGTATCATTTACAGCAGAGTTTAAATAAGAGGTATATACTCTTCGTGGAAAGTTCAATTTTCCTGACATAGTATGGCCTAAGGTTATATTGGGAAATGTCCCGTTGGTTTCCAACATCTCTTTTACTTCCAATTCATGGCTAGGATTTCTAGTGGAAAATTTGGTAACTATAGCTATGGAATCAATATCCTTATCTTTAAATATGTTAATTGCCTCTTTGATTTCCTTAGGATTCCAATTCTCCACTATTGTTCCCCTATGGTCTATGTAACCAGAGATAAATACATTCTCCTCTCCACAGGTCAAGAAATCCTGAGGTAGTCCTGGACCAGATTGGATTATCATTCCAACGGGAGAAGTAGTATTTTCAACGATAGCATTGGTGGATACGGTAGTACTTAAGTTAATTCTTTTGATTTTGGACTTATCATATCCTTTAAGTAGTTCCTCCAAAGTGTTCCAGATAGATTCAAATAGATTATCCCTATTAGTAGGTTTCTTTACTGTATTTATGATTCTACCATCCTCTATTATAACCGCATCTACATGGGTTCCTCCCATATCTAAACCAACAATCAATTTTATCCTCCTCATTTCCTTATTTTAGTATCTATTAATATTATATCCCTATTAGGTAGCAGGTATCAAGTTGGGACAGTGGGGATGGTTCTTCCTGTTCCACATTTAATATTTATATGTGGGAGAATCTTTGGCTATTATTGTAAGCAAAGGGAAGGATTCAATTATCTAATTAAGGATAGTTGGATCTTTTTTTATTACAAATCCTATTGACATGTGAAAATACATGAAATATAATGAAAATATATGAAAATAATGAAAGGGGTAATACTTTGGAAAAGCTATATACTGTAAAGGATATTGCAATTATGACAGGTCTTACGGAAAGGACCATTAGAAATTATATTAAAGATGGGAAATTGCAAGGGAAGAAAATAGGTGTCCAATGGAGATTTACTGAAGATGATATTAAAAAATTGTTTGAGGATGAAAATGTTAGCAATAATATTATGGAGAATAATCACGATAGAGTATTTAATTTTTTAAAGAGTAACCCTAAATCTGATACAGGTGCAGTGATTATTAATGTTCCAGTAGCATCAGAGGATGAGTTAGAATCAAAGGTTCAACAGATAGTTGAGTTAGTCAATAGAAATGAAAATTTAGAGTTTTCATACCAATATTTAAAGAAAGATAGAATTGCTCAGTTTACGTTAATTGGAAATACAAAAACAATCCATGAATTCATGGAAACAAGGGGGATATGGGATGAATGTGAATAATATCTGGCAACAGATAGATAGTATCTTAAATGATATGGATTTTAGAGAGTTGTGGAAGGGATTTAAAAGATATAAATTTGTACTATATGATGATGAGAGAGTTTATTTTGGGGATAGGGATATAGAAGTTGATAACAGGTTTAAGGGGAATACATCTATAGATTATGAGGGTGAGAAAATTGCAATTTGGCGTATAACAGAAAAAGATTTAGATAGCATTGAAATACTAACATCTAATATAGTCCATGAAATGTTCCATGCCTTCCAATTGGATAACGAAGAGAATAGATTCCCCAATGATATAAAGGGATTAGATAAGCCTTTGGAAGCTGAATACTATAATATAAAGAAAAAGGAAGCCAGACTTCTCATAGAAGCTATTACATCAAAAGATGATGAAATAAAACTATCAAATCTTGTAGAAATAATTAGCATTAGGGATAAACGAAGTAGACTTTATAGGGGGGCTACTGAATATGAATTCAAAATTGAAACCTTAGAAGGCACAGCAGAATATGTGGGAACAATGGCTTTGAAGACAATTGATGAAAAGAAGTATAAAGAACGCATTGGTAATTATCTACAAATTATAGCGGACAATAATATGATATTTAATACAAGAAGATATTCCTATTTTTATGGGACATTGTTGCTTATATTGTTAGATTCGATGAACATTCAATTATCCCAAGAAATAAAAGACAATCCTAATACCATTATGGAAGAATTGATGAGTATAATCGGTGAAAGAGTTGAGATTGAAAGGATTCCAATAGACCCTGCTATAGAAGAAAATATGATAAAATGTAAGGAGGAATTATTCAATAGATTTAATAAATTTCATGCTGCTGACAGAAAAAATCATTTTGGCAAATATAGCATTACAGGCTATGACCCTATGAATATGTATAAATTAGAAAAGGAAATATTACATGAACATTTTGTGAGCTTATATGATCATGATAGAAATAAGCCAATTTTTATAGAAGGCTCAGTGGTAACAGCTTATAATGAAGATGAGAGTCAAATAATTAATTACATAGTATAATAATTCTATATCTAAAAATGGGACAGTGAGAACTGTCCCCGATGTTCCAAAATATATATAAAATAAATGATTTCAGTCTCGAAATAATATATAATAATAATTGTAGGAAATATTCACAAAGGGGGTAATTTTTTGCTTAGTAAAAAGACAATAGAAAATGTTCTTTACGCAGTTCTTTCCCATGGAGGAGATTTTGCAGAAATATTTGTAGAAGATAGGTTTAATACAAATATCAAAATGGTGGGAGGATATGTAGAAAACAGTATATCAGGCAGGGATTTTGGTGTAGGTATTAGAATATTTGACGGTTTTAATGCTGTTTATGGCTATACCAATGATGCCAGTGAAGAAAATTTAATAGAAGTGGCAAAGGAAATTGCATTAGCATTGAAATCTAAAAAAACAGATATAGTATTAAATTTAATGAAATCAGATACTAGAAATTTAAATCCAATAAAAATCATACCGAGTACTGTAGACAAAGCTAAAAAAGTAGAATTATTAAAAAGGGGATATGAGAGCGCTAAAAATTACGATTCTCTAATAACCCAGGTTACCACTGATTATTTTGATGAAGAACAAAACGTACTGATAGCTAATTCGGAAGGGTTGATGGTAGAAGACAAGCGGGTTAGGACTAGGTTTTATGTTCAATCCGTAGCATCAAAGGATGGAGAAATGCAAGTAGGTTTTTATGCCCCAGGAGCTTCCATGGGCTTTGAGTTCTTCGATGGTATAGATGTAGATGAGGTAGGTAAAGAAGCATCGAGAATTGCTAAAACCATGGTATTAGCAGATTATTGCCCATCTGGAGTAATGCCAGTAGTTATTCACAATGAATTTGGGGGAGTGCTATTCCATGAAGCTTGTGGCCATAGCTTAGAGGCAACTTCAGTAGCTAAGGGGACTTCTGTTTTTTCCAATAAGCTAGGAGAGCAAATTGCATCGCCTTTAGTAACCGCTATTGATGATGGAACTCTACCAAATGAATGGGGTTCATTAAATATTGATGACGAAGGAAAGCTAACCCAGAGAAATGTACTTATTGAGAATGGAATACTTAAATCCTATTTGATAGATAAATTAAATGGGAGGCGTATGGGTATGGAATCTACTGGCTCTGGAAGGAGACAATCCTATAAATTTGCACCTACTTCTAGGATGAATAATACCTTTATAGCCAACGGTGACTCTACTTTTGAAGAGATAATATCCGATACGGAAAGAGGATTATTCGCTAAAAAGCTCGGTGGAGGAAGTGTAAATCCAGCTACAGGGGACTTTAACTTTGCAGTAATGGAAGGCTATTTAATTGAAAATGGAAAGATAACAAAACCTGTTCGTGGTGCAACCCTCATAGGTACTGGAGCTAAGGTGTTGGAAAATATAGATATGGTAGGGAATAATCAAACCTTTGGTCAAGGAGTATGTGGTTCTCTAAGCGGCATGGTACCTACTAATGTAGGACAGCCAACTATAAGGGTTAAAGCTTTAACCGTTGGTGGAAGAAAGGGGGAGAACTAGTATGAAATATAAGGAATTAGCTGATAAGATATTCGAACAAGGAAAAGATAGATTCGAAGATATGGAGGTCTATGTAGAAAAGACCAAGGCTATAGAGATAGCTGTATTTAATGGTGAAATCGACAAATACAATATCTCCGACACAGAAGGCCTATCCCTAAGGGGTATATATGATGACAAGATGGGATATTCCTATACTGAAAAGGTAGATGAATCCTCTATAGAAATGTTAATAGAGGAAGCCTATGAAAATGGAAAACATATAGATGCCTTAGAAAAAGAGATAATATTCTCCGGCTCAGATGAATACAAGGAATTGGATAACTTTAGTAAAGAGCTTCATGAAACACCACTAGAGGATAAAATTGAATTTACAAAGGCCTTAGAAAAGGCAGCCTTAGATTTAGATCCAAGGATTGTAGCGGTAAGCTATTGTATGTACAATGAGATAGAAAATAGCAAATATCTTGTAAATACCAAGGGTTTAAATCTAGAGGACAGTGGAAATTTAGCCTATGCATTTATTATGGTGGTAGCCAAAGAAGGGGAAGATACCAAAACTGGATCTAGCTATGTTATATCTAAGGATTTTGCAGAATTTGATTATAAAAAGTTAGCAAGGGAAGCGGTAGAAGAAGCTTTATCACTATTAGGAGCTAAGCCTATTAAATCTCAGGAATACCCAGTGGTATTTAGAAATGATGCATTTGCTGAACTATTAGGAGCTTTCCAATCCGTTTTTTATGCAGAAAGGGTCCAAAAAGGATTATCCCTATTGAAGGATAAGATCCATGAACCAATTGCTATGAAAAAGTTCACATTGGTAGACGATCCCTTTGTAGAAGGAGGTTTTAATTCTAGCCCCTTCGATGGAGAAGGAACAGCAACATATTGTAAAAAGATAATAGATGAAGGAGTATTAAAGACCTATCTATACAACTGGAAAACTGCCACAAAGGATGGAGTAAAGTCTACTGGAAACGGGCACAGGGATTCCTACAAATCCTCTATAACTACTTCTACCACGAATCTATATGTGGAAGAAGGGGATAAATCCTTAGAAGAAATTTTCCATAGTGTGGATAGTGGAGTATATATTACCGACTTACAAGGTCTACACTCTGGTTTAAATCCAGTTTCTGGCGATTATTCATTATCTGCTCATGGATATGAGATAGAAAATGGAAAGATAAAAAGACCTATAAATCAAATAACCATAGCAGGAAACTTCTTTGAAACATTGATGGATATTGAAGAGATAGGTAAGGATATAAGGGTTTCTATGAATGGAGTAGCTTCCCCAAGTATAAAGGTTAAAAAACTAGCCATATCGGGAGAATAAATCAACCTGGGACAGAAAGGACGGTTCTTTCTGTCCTAAATTAATATTATTTTATTAATATTTTGTCCCAATATAGCTAAAATGGGAGGCTGAGAACCATCCTCAGTCTCCCATAAAAAAAGGGATGACAAACCTCACAAAAAGTAGTATATTATAATTATGATTAAAATTACTTGGGCCAATATAGCTCAGTTGGCAGAGCAGCAGTTTCGTAAACTGCAGGCCAAGGGTTCGAACCCCTTTATTGGCTCCAAATCTGGGACAGTGGGGACGGTTCTCACTGTCCCACAATTATAGATAAATACTATACTTTTAAATATGGGATAATTTGCCTTACATAGAAAGGTTGAAATTATGTCAAAAGCTATTCAAAAACGAAGGATTATTGGAATCCTGCTATTATTTATTGTAATACTATACATATGGTTTATGTACATGGATATATTTGATATTCATGGCTTTATATCTACAGATAGGTTGAAGTTCCTATCTATGATTATTGTATTTATTATTTCTCTATTTACTAGAAAGGATGCCTTAAGCTACAAAGATCTTCATCTACTTCAAGTTGGACTCTTTATCACTCTGATTGCAGATTTATTCCTTTTAATTTTAGATAGCCACTATATATTGGGAATTTTTCTATTTTCCATAGTTCAGATAATATATTCCTTTAGATATGAGCTTAGAAACCTAAAACTTGCCATTAGAAATTTTATAGTAATATTTTTAAGCTTATCCATTGTTTATTTCATAGTAAATAAACTAGTAATAGAGTTGGATTTTATATGGATAATGGGAATATTTTATGCTTTCTGCTTGTTGAATAGCGTGGCAAAGGCATTTAAAGCATATAGATATAAAATATATCCTAAACCCAACCGCCATATGGTCCTCATAGGTATGATATTATTTTTACTATGTGATATAAGTGTGGCTATGTATAATATTTTTAGCGAAGGCCTATTATATAGTATTTCTTCCATAGCCATGTGGTTATTCTATTTGCCTTCTCAGGTATTGTTAGCTTTAAGTGGGTATAATTATGAATGAGTTAAAAGTCCTTGCTACCAAAGGGTAACAAGGGCTTTTTTGCTTTAAAATATATTATATTACTTACTTATTACATATAGGTTCTTCCCACCAACCATAAGCAACTTTTCCACTGGCTGCTAGTTCAGGTGTCTCTGGATTAGATAAAAATATTAAAAAAGAACCGCCAGGTGGAAATATAAATTTACCTTGTTCATCATCAACAATGGTAGTTTCAGGTTGTCCTCGTCTTGCAAAAGCTTTAATACCTCCCACTGGGTCACCAGATACATTTGATGCATATTGTAATTTCACCTTTGATATTGGGAGAGGACAAATTGCTAAATTTGATGGAGTTATAAGGTTGGATTCTTGTGGCGTTCCAGGAGGGTCTGTATTAAACCAAATTTGTGCACGAAATGGAGATTCAGAAACATCACTTACAGTCCAGACTGTTACATGTAGATTTACTCCAGAGTTAGGAGGATTGAACAATCTAGCCCAAGCGTTTGTACCTTAATTATTACCCCTTTGTATTGGATTTAGTTCAGTATATGCTAAACAATGTTAAATGTGTGTTAATGGAGAAAGAATTTATTAATAAGAAAACAAGAATAGTACAGAAAAAAATAGGACTATGAGAGATATACTGATAGGATTTTTGAATATAAAAATTTGAGGGTTATTTAAGAAACAACTAGGGTATAAGGTATAGGAGGGTTTTACTCTATTAATTGGATAAACACTATGGAACAAAAGGAGGTAAGAATATGGATTATAGCATATTGGTGGGAGGAGAAGCAGGTCAGGGGATGGATACTTTTGCCAGACTTTTAGAAAAAACTTTAAAGCGATCTGGATTCCACGTTTTCTCCCATAGCGATTATATGTCCAGGGTAAGGGGAGGACACAACTTTTTCTATATTAGATTTTCCGACAAACCTATATACTCCTATAGTTCAAAGGTGGATATAATATTTGCTTTAAATGAAGAAACCGTAGGAATCCATAGTACTAAACTTAAAGAGAATGGCATAATAATTGCCGATACAAGTATTGCTAAAGATAAAGGTGTAATCCATCTAGAGCTAATTGAGACCGCTAAATCCTTAAGAAACCCAAGGGTTTATACTACTGTAGGTTTAGGTGCCATACTAAAATACTATGGTTTACCTTTAGAAAAAGGTGAAGAGGTCATTAAGGAAGAATTTAAGGATGAAATATACAGAGTAAATATCAATGCACTAAGGGCAGGATATGCAATGTTAGATGAAGAGCATAAGCTGGAAACCTTAGAGGATGGCAAGATCATAATCAATGGAAACCAAGCAGTAGGTTTAGGAGCCATAGCAGCAGGATGTAAGTTTTACTGCGGCTATCCTATGACCCCTTCTACTGGTGTATTAAACTATATTGCTACCCATGCTGATGATATGGGAATTGCAGTAGACCAAGTAGAGGATGAAGTGGCGGCTTTAAATATGGCATTAGGTGCATCTTATGCAGGGGTAAGGGCTATGACTGGTTCTTCAGGTGGAGGTTTTGCATTAATGGTAGAGGCTTTAAGTTTAGCAGGCATGATAGAGGTACCAGTGGTAGTAATCAATGTACAAAGGCCAGGACCAGCGACAGGTTTTCCTACTAGAACGGAACAAGGGGATTTAAGATTTATGATCCATGCTGGGCACGGAGAATTCCCTAGGATGATTATGGCATTGAGAAGTCCAGAGGACGCTTTCTATCAGACAGCTAGAGCCTTTAATATAGCGGAAAAATATCAAATACCAGTACTTTTGATGAGCGATCAATACTTGGCAGACTCTATGACTACTCAGAAGCCTTTCGATTTTAGAAAGATCCAAATAGAAAGATATATTTCTGGAGAAGAGGCAGTTACCGACGAGGAATATAAAAGGTATAAGTTTACAGAAAACGGAATTTCCCCTAGAATATTACCAGGGAAAGTTCCAGGACAAGTGGTATTAGTAGATAGTGATGAACACGATGAATGGGGTAATATTACGGAAAGCGATGAAATAAGGACTAAAATGGTAGACAAGCGGCTGAAAAAGTTTGAAAGCTTAAAGGAAGAAGTGGAAGAACCTTGGTTAATAGGAGATGAAAAACCTAAAAATTTGATAGTTAGTTGGGGCTCTACCTATGGCGCGGTAAGAGAGGCAGTAGAGAAGTTAATAGGAGAAGGAGTATCTATAGGTGCTCTAGTATTTGGAGATATATGGCCACTGCCAACTAATAGATTGTTGGAGCTAAAAGATACTGCTAAAAAGATTATAGATGTGGAACAAAATGCTACTGGCCAATTAGATAGCTTAATAAGAGAGGAAGCGTTAATCAAATCCACTCACAAGATACTAAAATATGACGGTAGGCCTTTTAGTGGAGATGAATTATATGCTAGATTAAAGGAGGTTTTATAGTTGAAATACGAATATAAACTTTATGAACCATCCTGGTGCCCTGGCTGCGGCAACTATATGATACGAACAGCTCTTAAGCAGGCTTTGGAAGAGTTAGAGATAGAACCTCATGAAGTGGTTATTTCTTCAGGTATAGGTCAGGCAGCTAAGATGCCCCATTATATTAAGGTAAATGGATTTAATGGCCTTCATGGCAGAGCATTGCCACCGGCTATTGGTATCAAATTAGCCAACAAGGATTTAAAAGTCATAGTGGAGTCAGGAGATGGTGATACTTATGGTGAAGGTGGCAATCATTTTATCCACACCATAAGGAGAAACATAGATATTGCTCATTTCGTCCACGACAATCAGATATATGGATTAACCAAGGGGCAAGCTTCACCTACTACGGCAATGGGTCAGGAGACAACTTTGCAATTTGATGGGGTAAAAGTGGAGCCAGTACAACCGCTAGCATTAGCCCTTACCATGGGGGCAGGTTTTGTAGCTAGGGGATTTTCAGGAGATATTCCTCATCTAGTAGAGATAATGAAGGAGGCAATCAACTATAGAGGATATGCTTTGGTGGATATATTCCAACCTTGCGTAGTTTGGAATAAAGTAAATACCTTTAGTTGGTATAATGAAAGGGTGTACCATCTTCCAGAGGATTATGATTATACTGATAGGGATGAGGCTTTTAAAAAAGCTATGGAATTTGGAGATAAAATCCCTATTGGCATATTGTATAAAGTGGAAAAGGAAACCTACGAAAATAGATTCCAATTTATAAAGGATGGACCGCCTTTAGTTGATAGGGAATT
The DNA here is from genome assembly GCF_021655115.1 of Clostridium sp. Cult3. Classification (GTDB taxonomy): domain Bacteria; phylum Bacillota; class Clostridia; order Tissierellales; family Tepidimicrobiaceae; genus PPXY01. The sequence continues at coordinate 24,767 of NZ_PPXY01000049.1, read as the reverse complement.
AGACCCAATGGATGGGGAGAAATTGCTTGAGGAATTCATGTAAAAGGATAGCCAAGGCTATCCTTTTATCAAATCATACATAGGAGGATATTTATGGATATTACAAATTCAAAGGAATTAGTCGAAAAAACTATTGATGGAAACGAAATGGTATTACTCTACTTTGGTACTAACAGCTGCGGAGTATGTATCGATATGAAGCCAAAGGTAGAAAAGATTTTAAAAAAGTATCCTAAGATAAAAGCTTTTCAAGTGGATGTAGAGGATTCAATAAAAATAGCCACTAGCTATAATATTTTTACAATCCCTGCTATACTTCTATTTATCCAAGGTAAAGAAACTGTAAGGGAAGCAAGGCATATTAGTATACCGGATATAGATAATAAAATTGACCGATACTATGCTTTGTTATTTGATTAGATATGGAATATAAACCCTTTCTATGGGTAAGATATAGATAATAATGAAAGGAAAGGGTTTGATTATAAACTATGACCAATACTAAAACTTCAAACAAGCTGATATATCAAAAATCTCCCTACTTACTTCAACATGCTCACAATCCTGTGGATTGGTATCCCTGGGGAGATGAAGCCTTTAAAAAGGCTAAAGATGAAAACAAACCGATCTTTTTATCTATTGGATATTCTACTTGTAGATGGTGTCACAATATGAATAGAGAATCCTTCCAGGATGAAGAAGTAGCAAAAATTCTAAATGAGTATTATGTATCTATTAAGGTAGATAGAGAGGAGAGACCAGATATAGACAAGGTATATATAACCTTTGCCGAAGCTATGACAGGCTCTGCTGGATGGCCACTAAATTTAATACTAACCCCTCAAAAAAAGCCTTTTTTTGCAGGAACCTATTTCCCAAAATATACTAGAGGTGAAATGATAGGATTAATAGATTTACTAGAAAGGGTAAAGGATACTTGGATTAAAGATAAGGAAAACTTAATAGAGGAAAGCAATTATATTTTAGAAGAAGTGGAGAAAAGATATAATGTTAGTTCTCGAGGAAGTATTCAACCAGCTATATTGAAATATACAAAAAATGAATTGGAAAGTATTTTTGATAATATTAATGGGGGCTTCTATCAAAAACCTAAATTTCCATTACCACAGTATGTGTTATTTTTGTTGGAGTATGGGTATAAAAATAATGATGAAAAAGCATTGGATATGGCAAAATCTACTTTAGACAGTATGTATAAAGGGGGCATATTTGATCATGTAGGTTTTGGATTTTATAGATATTCTGTAGATGAGAAATGGCTAGTTCCACATTTTGAAAAGATGTTATATGACAATGCCCTATTAGGCATAGCCTATACTAGAGCTTATGAGATTACCAAAAAATCTTTATATAGGGAAGTAGCAGAGAAAATATTTGAATTTTTACTGAGAGATATGGTCTCTAGTCAGGGAGGATTTTATTCAGCATTAGATGCGGAAACAGAGGGAGAAGAAGGGAAATTTTATATATTTGAAAAGGATGAGATAGTTAAACTCCTAGGAGAGGACTATGGAGAACTATATTGTGAGTATTATGATATAACTCATAAGGGAAACTTTGAAGGTAAGAACATTCCCAATCTAATAGATGTGGATTTAGAAGATATCAACAGCATAGATAAAGGGAAGCTGGAAGGTATGAGGGATACCCTATTCCATTACAGGAATAGGAGGACTAAACCTCATAGGGATAACAAAATTTTGACTTCATGGAATGGACTTATTATTGCTGCATTAGCCTATGGTGGAAAAGTGCTTGGCAATGATATATATATAAATAAAGCTAGGAGGGCAGCAGATTTTGTAATAGCTAATTCTATAGATAATGCTGGCTATCTACTGTCTACTTATATAGATGGAGAGAGCTATAACTATGGATTCTTAGAGGACTATGCTTTTTTCATATATGGACTAGTGGAATTATATAGCGTTACTGAAGATGAAGTTTATTTAGGCATAGTCAAAAAGCTAATAGATGATATGATGGATCTATTTTGGGATGATGAGGAGGGAGGACTATACTACTATAGCAATATATCAGAAGAATTAATATTCAGACCGAAGGATATATATGATGGTGCTATACCTTCTGGTAATTCCATTGCTGCTCAAAGTTTAATAAAATTATATAGCATTACTAAAGAAGAGGAAATATATGATAAATATAAACAGCTGATCTATGCTTTTGGTGGCGATATAAATGGGAATCCATTAGCACATACCTATTTCACCCTATCTTATATGGGAATAAGTTCATAAATTTTAAAAAGTTATTTACTATGATGAACTTTTGTGCTATATTGGAATATAATAACTTATAAAATCATAATATTAATGGCTATGATTTGGTAAAGTAGGGTATATAAGGTATTACAGAGAGGGTTCTTAAGGTGTAAGGAATCTATACTGAGTATATTCGAAGTGCACCAATAAGCCTTTAGTCGAAAGGTATAGTAGACTTAAACGGTAGTTCCCGTTATAGAACTAGAGTATACTAGTACTCGAATTAAGATGGGATAATTCTCAAACAGAGTGGAACCGCGAAGTTAACCTTTCGCCTCTGTATATTTATATATACGTGAGGTGGAAGGTTTTTTATATCTAAATTACAAGGGAATAAAAACGATAAATGGAGGTAATATATATGAAGTTTAATAGTATTTTTGAAACTATTGGAAGAACGCCATTAATAAGATTAAATAGCGAAGTGGAAGATAATATAGCAGAAATACTGGTAAAGGTTGAATCCTTCAATCCAGCAGGGAGTGTAAAGGATAGAGCAGCACGATATATGATTAAGGATGCAGAAGATAGGGGGATATTAAAAAAAGGTGGAACTATTATTGAACCGACTAGTGGTAATACTGGTATTGCCCTTGCTATGATAGGTGCAGCAAAAGGCTATAAAGTAATAATAGTAATGCCTGATACTATGAGCATAGAGAGAAAAAAGCTTATGGAAGGTTATGGAGCTGAAGTAATATTGACAGAAGGAAAATATGGTATGGCTGGTTCTGTAGAATTGGCCAATAAACTAGCTAAGGAAAAGGGTTATTTCATGCCAGATCAGTTTGGAAACATGAGCAATGTAAAAGCCCATTATGAAACTACAGGAGTAGAAATATTGGAGGACACCAAAGGAAAAGTAGATGCCTTCGTAGCAGGAGTTGGAACTGGTGGAACAATAACTGGAGTAGGTAGACGATTGAAAGAGGTAAATCCAAATATATTAGTAGTAGCAGTCGAGCCCCAAAAATCTCCCCTATTATCTGGTGGTAAAGCAGGTCCCCATGGGTTACAAGGCATAGGAGCTAATTTTGTACCGAGTATTTTAGATAAGGATATAGTCGATGAGATAATTCAAGTAAATGAAGAAGATGCTTACTTACAAGCTAAAAAATTAGGTAAGTATGATGGAATATTGTGTGGTATATCCTCTGGGGCCAATGTATTTGCGGCAACAAAGATTGGGGAAAAACTTGGTAAGGGGAAAACCGTAATCACTATTCTTCCAGATACTGGTGAAAGGTATTTATCGACAGATTTGTTTAATGGAGAGTGATATTATGATTAGATTTATCATAGATGAAGCTAAAAACATATTAAAAAAGGATCCAGCAGCAAAATCTTTATTCGAAGCTATATTTTGCTATCCTAGTCTAAAGGCTTTATTATACCATAGATGGAGCCACAAACATTATCTTAAAGAGAGATATACTCTAGCTAGGATTATATCCCAGAGAGCTAGACGCAAAACTGGCATAGAAATACACCCAGGTGCCAAAATAGGTAAAAACTTATTTATAGACCATGGTATGGGGGTAGTCATAGGGGAGACAGCTGAAATTGGCGACAATGTAACAATTTATCATGGGGTAACCTTAGGTGGAATTGGAGGAGAACCCAATGCAAAGCGTCACCCAACAGTAGAGGATAATGTGATGATAGGAGCTGGAGCTAAGGTATTAGGACCTATAACCATAGGAAGAGGGGCAAAAATAGGAGCCAACGCAGTAGTTTTAGAAGATGTACCTCCCTATACTACCGTAGTAGGCATACCAGGAAAAGTTATAAAATCCAATAGAGATGATTATCTTATGTATGTAATATAATCATTAACTATTTACTTTTAAGTACTATGGTGTATAATGTAAAATAACAGTTAAATATTAAATACGTTGAACAAGATTAGTAAACATAGTAAAGGTCTAAAGCGAATCAGGGATGGTGAGAGCCTGAGGATACTATTATGTTGAATGGACTTGAGAGTTAATATCTGAAAATAGTAGGATATTAGGGCTAATCTCCCTTAATAGATTAAAGTGGGCTATAGGCCAATTAGAGTGGTACCACGGAAGGAACCCTTTCGTCTCTTTTAGGGAGATGAAAGGGATTATTTATTTTATAGGAGGTATAAATATGGAAAGAAAAGTAGTGTTCAGTGGAGTTCAACCCTCAGGAGGGCTTACTATTGGAAATTATATAGGGGCTATAAAAAACTGGATAGAATTACAGGACAAATATGATTGCTATTATTCCATAGTGGATTTACATGCAATTACCGTGCCTCAAGTACCAAAGGATCTGAGAAGGAATACTTTAGAGGTATTGGCCATATATCTAGCTTGTGGATTAGATCCAGAAAAGTCTACCATATTCATTCAATCCCATGTGCCAGCCCATGCTGAACTGACTTGGGTACTCAATACCATATCCTATATGGGGCAATTAAGCAGGATGACTCAGTTTAAGGAAAAATCTCAAAGATCGGAAGAAAACTTGAATGCAGGATTGTTTACCTATCCGGTATTGATGGCTGCAGATATATTATTGTACCAGACAGATCTTGTACCTGTTGGGGAGGATCAAAAACAGCATTTAGAATTAGCTAGAGACTTAGCAGAAAGATTTAACAATAGATATAGCCCTACTTTCCAAGTCCCAGAACCTTTGATAAAAGAAGAAGGCGCTAGGATTATGAGCTTGCAAAATCCAGAGAGCAAAATGTCCAAATCCGATGAAAATGAAAATGGATATATATTGATATTAGATGAACCAGAGGCTATTAGAAGGAAAATAAAAAGAGCAGTAACTGATTCTATAGGAGAAGTAAAATATAATGATGAACAATTAGGCATTCAGAATCTGATGAATATATATGGTGTATTTTCAGGGGATTCTATCGAAGAAATAGAGAATAGATATGAGGGTATTGGATATGGTAAGTTTAAGGAGGACTTAGCCGATGTAGTCATAGAAGGTCTAACGCCAATTCAAGAAAGATATGATGAATTAATAAACGACAAAGATTATTTAGAAAAAGTATACAGAGAAGGAGCAGAAAAAGCTAGCTATATAGCTAACAAAACATTGAGAAAGGTATACAGAAAAGTAGGATTTATTCAAAGATAACTAAAATCTCCGTCCCCGGCACTAACTTACTAACTTATTTATGATAATAAGGCAAATCCATGGATTTGCCTTATTATTTTTAAATAGCTATTGACATAAATGAAATAATATTATATATTAATACCTAGATAGTCTATGCATAGGACATCTATGTATAGGAGGTGAGATTATGAAAATCGATAAAGAATTGTTGAAAGGTAGTACTACTACCTTGGTTTTAAGTTTATTAGAGGAAAAACCTATGTACGGATATGAGATCATAAAGGAAATGGATAGAAAATCTAATGGCATTTTTGAATTTAAGGAAGGGACATTATATCCATTGCTCCATGGTTTAGAATCTGATGGTTATTTAGAATCCTATTGGGACAAGGGAGAAGGAAATAGGAAGAGAAAATATTATTCCATTACATCTAAAGGAAAAAAACACATAAAAGTTAAAAAAGAAGAGTGGAATGTATTTTCAAAAACAGTGAATAAAATTTTAGGAGGTGAATATATATGGACTTGATGAACAATGAAAAGATAAAAGTTTATATGGATCTAGTATGTACCCAAATTAAATTTAAAGATATCCACGGAAATATTAAAGAAGAGCTGATAGATCATATGGATGGTATAGTAGAAGAAAACATGGAAAAAGGTTTTTCTTTAGAAGAATCTATAGATATTGGCATAAAACATATGGGAGATCCTTACATATTAGGCAAGGAGTTAAACAAGGTCCATAAACCAAAGCCAGAGTGGAGTATATTGGCTTTAACTTTAATATTTACATTGATAGGTATTTCAACCATTTATATATTAAGTTCAAGTGGGCTAATACCAGGTTGGAGCACTTATGGAATTATGAAAAACTCTATACTGATGGCTATTGCTGGTGTAGGAACAATAGTAGTATTATACTTTTTTGACTATAGAAAGATCAAACCTTTTTCAAAATACCTTTATATAGCAACTAGTTTACTTATTATAATGGGGAATATTGGAGGCACAGAAAACATATTTGTAAGACTTGGAATTTTTAGAGTTGCTATGGGGAGAGTTTTAGTCTTTAGTACAGATTTAAATTATATAACTCCATTTCTATATGCCATGGCTTTATCTGGAATATTTTCTGAAGAGCGTTGGCAAAAGAATAAAATTATTTCAAATTTGATAATTTTATTTCTACCTATAATTTTAACAGTAGCTTTTCAGTTGTCAGTAGTTACTCCTATAATAATGTATTTTACTATGGTTTTAGCTCTCATATATGTATCTGGAGGTAGCATTAAATATATATTAGGGAGCATAGGAGCTGGGGCTTTTGTAGTAGTTTTATCAATATTTAGCCAACCTCATAGAATTGAAAGGGTAAAAAACTTATTGAATCCCTTACGAGATCCATTGGGTTGTGGTTATATGAATGTTCAATTAAGAAAACTAATATCTTCAGCAAGTCTTCTAGGAAACAGGATGAATATAGATAAGACTGAAATACCTATATTGGATTCACCACAAATGCATACAGATTTTATATTTTCTTCTATCATATATGCTTTTGGATGGTTAGCTGGTATAACTATAATAGTACTATCCATTGTATTTTTTATTAGACTAATCAAAACTATAAAAAGTATTGAAGACAATTATGGGAGATTATTAGTGGCAACTTTTAGCGCTTTATTTATAATCCAATTTGTATACAATATCTTAATGATTCTAGGCGTAGCACCACTTGCAGGTATATCTATGCCCTTTATAAGCTATGGGACCACATTGAACATTGTAAACATGATAATGATAGGAATAATATCCTCAGTATACAGAAGAAAAGATATAGTAAATATTGATGCCTAAACATTAGCCTTTCCAAACCTTCGCTTCTCCAAATCTCCGTCCCCGGCACTAACTTACTAACTTATTGCAAATAAAATAAACCGGCTTCCTATAAGGAAACCGGTTTAATACTCTTCTATATTAATATAATCTTCTACCATAAGAAAAATGATTGTTATAATACCCAGAGCTTAAATCAGATATCATAACTCCTCCGCCTGCAGAGCTGGCATGAATAAATTTACCATTTCCTATATATATTCCTGCATGACTTGGGCCAGATTTATATGTGTTACTAAATATGACCAAATCACCAATTTGCAAATCTCCCTTGCTTACTTGTTGCCCAACGGTGGCTTGTTCCGCTGAAGAACGAGGTATGCTTATTCCATGTTGCTTATATACATAATAGGTAAAGCCTGAACAATCAAAAGCTGTGGAACTAGAGCTACCATAGGAATAAGCGGTTCCCATATGTTTTTTTGCTGTAGATACAATCTCTTGTCCTAAAGATAGATTACTTGAGCTACCCCTATTAGCAGAATTGGTTTTGTTCCTACGTTTGTTGCCTGCTAGTGCATCATTTATTGTTTGGATGGTTTCAGCACCTGCTATACCATCAACTTTAATGCCATGAACTTTTTGGAAATCCATAAGGGCTTGTCTGGTTTCAGCGCCGAAATATGTAGTGTACTCATCTATGTCTAAGAAACCTAAAAACTTAAGACTTTTTTGTAAGGCTTTTACATCATCTCCACTTACGCCTTCCTTAAGTATTCTACTGTATTCTATAGGTTCAATTTTCAAGAGGCGTTTTAAAGCTTTATGTGTATCTGACCCGTATATTCCATCTGCATTTAAGCCTTCAGATGATTGAAGCTTCATTACAGCATCAGCAGTTTGGTCCCCATAATATGTAGTGGTTTCATCTAGCTTAAGATAGTTTAATGTGACTAGATGCTCCTGAAGTATTTTTATATCCTCGTGACTCATTCCTTTTTTTAATATCTGATCTCCCAACTGAGCTTGTCCAAGTATTGGGGTAGTAAACAATATTCCTGATATAGTAAAGGCTATAGCTTTTTTCTTTAAAGATTTTATCTTTGGCATGAATATGCAACTCCTTTTTATAGTCTTTTACTTATACAATTAAGTATATAATAAAACAACAAAAAAATAAAGAGGAAATTGTAACTAATTTGTAACTTTTTAAATTTACTCGTTAGGGGCAGTTTTTTACCGCCCCTTACAAGATTACTTCTTTATGCTTTCCATAGCCTTTTTAGCAAATTTAGTAGTTACTATTTTATCATAATCTGCTCTTTTATCCAACTCTCCTGCTAATTCCATAATATCCATCATGTGATTTAGACCTTCTTCAGTAATTATCAAATCAGGTTTCCAGCTATCCTGTTCCCTATATCTGTCTATTAATGCTATCAAAACATCATCATCAGTATCTGGAAATTGTGGTTTAACAGCCTTAGCTATTTCTTCACTGGAATGATTTTGTACCCAAACCATTCCTTTATATATTGCGTTGGTAAAGCTTTGGACCATTTCTGGATCCTTGTCTAAAATACCTTTAGTAGTAGAATAACATGTATAAGGTATATATCCTGCCTCTTTCCCTATAGATGCTACTACATACCCCTTGCCTTCTTTTTCTAGAGTGGCTGCTACAGGTTCAAAAAGTGCTACATAATCTCCTTCGCCACCAACAAAAGCTCCAGCCATTACATCAAATTGGATATCTGTCCTAACATTTACATCTACCCCAGGTGTTAATCCATGCTCCTTAAGTACGTATTCTAAAGTCATCTCAGGCATTCCACCTTTTCTACCACCAATAATTTCTGTACCTTTAAGTTTATCAAAGGTGAAGTCCGGATCAGGTTCTCTACCTACTAAGAAAGAACCATCTTTTTGGGTTAGTTGGGCAAAATTAATTGCATAGTCATCCCTACCTTGATTATATACATATACTGATGCTTCTGGTCCCATAAAGGCAATATCCGCTTCTCCACTTAACAGGGCAGTCATACATTTGTCTGCCCCTTTACCATTAGTAAGCTCAATTTTCAGCCCTTCTTCTTCAAAAAAACCTTGGGTAATAGCTATATATTGAGGAGTATAGAATAGGGAATGGGTAACCTCGATAAGTCTAACCTTTTTAAGTTCATTTTTTTTACAGCCGACCAAACTAGTACTAATCAATAAAGCAAGTATTAATGTCAATGAAATTATTTTGAGAATCTTTGACATCATATCCCTCCTGTAATATTATAAAGTAGTAGCTATCTTTTATATTCATAATATTCGCCTTAAAGTATTTGGTGACAGTGATATTTTTCATTTGACAAGGGTATAATTTATATATATAATAATGTCTAACAATTCAATAAATGCAATGAAGAAGAGGAGTAGGTAAATATCCTATACAGAGAAGGGGGTCCAGAGGCTGAAAGACCTTTTTAGGCAATGTTTACTGAAGGTAGCTTCAGAGTATTTAAGCTGAAGATAGTAGGCTTAAACGGGATAACCGTTATCGATTAAAGGGTCATAGATTATATCTATGGAATTAAGGTGGTACCGCGAGCAAGCCCTTCGTCCTTATATAAGGACGAAGGGCTTTTATTTTGTAATGAATTAATGAGGAGGAATATAAGATGATTGAGAATTTACCTAAAACCTATAATCCCAAGGATTTCGAAGATAGGCTATACAAGTACTGGATGGATAGGAAATACTTTGTAGCGCATGTGGATAAGGATAAGAAACCTTTTACTATAATGATGCCCCCTCCAAATGTGACGGGGAATTTGCATCTAGGCCATGCACTTAACAATACTATACAGGACATACTTACACGCTGGAAGAGGATGGAAGGTTACGAAGCCTTGTGGCTACCAGGAACGGATCATGCTAGTATATCCACTGAGGCTAAGGTAGTAGAAAAGCTTAAATTAGAAGGAAAATCCAAGGATGAACTGGGAAGAGAAGGTTTCTTGGAAGAAGCATGGGAATGGACTAGAAAATATGGAGGAAATATAAATAATCAGCTGAAGAAGTTGGGAGTTTCTTGTGATTGGTCTAGGGAAAGGTTTACTTTAGATGAAGGTTTAAGCAATGCAGTAGAGGAAACTTTTATTAGATTATATGAGAAGGATCTAATCTATAGAGGAGATAGGATTATAAACTGGTGTCCAAATTGTAGAACAGCTATTTCCGATGCAGAAGTAGACCACGAAGATACTTTAGGAAGCATTTGGTATATAAGATATCCATTAAAAGAAGAGGAAGGATATATTACTATAGCTACTACTAGACCAGAAACCATGCTAGGAGATTTAGCTATTGCAGTAAATCCTGAGGATGATAGGTATAAACATCTAATAGGGAAAAAGGCTATTTTACCATTGGTAGATAGAGAAATCTCTATAATTGCAGATGATTATGTAGAGATGGAATTTGGTACTGGTGCAGTAAAGATAACTCCATCCCATGATCCAAATGACTTTGAAGTTGGAGAAAGACACGGATTAGGCCAATGTATAATAATGAATGAAAGAGCTATTATTAATGAAAATGGTGGAAAATATGAAGGACTAGATAGATATGAGGCAAGAAAAAGAATAGTAGAGGATTTAAAAGCAGGAGACTATCTAGTAGAAATTAAAGACCATGATAATAGTATTGGACATTGTGAAAGATGTAGGACAACAGTAGAGCCTCTAATATCGAAACAGTGGTTTGTAAAGATGGGACCCTTGGCTAAGCCAGCTTTAGATGCATATAATGAAGGGAAACTAAGTTTTATACCTGAAAGATTTGGTAAGATATATACCCATTGGCTTGAAAACATTAGGGACTGGTGTATTTCTAGACAATTGTGGTGGGGACATAGATTACCAGTGTACTATTGTGAGGAATGTGACGAAATAATGGTTTCCAAAGAGAAACCTGAAAAATGTACTAAGTGTGGAAGTACAAAAGTATATCAAGATCCAGATACGCTGGACACTTGGTTTTCATCAGCCCTATGGCCTTTTTCTACACTAGGTTGGCCTGAAGAAACAGAGGATATGAAGTATTTCTTCCCTACGGATGTATTAGTAACTGGATATGATATCATATTCTTTTGGGTAATTAGAATGGTATTTTCAAGTCTAGAACAAACTGGAGAAATGCCATTTAAGGATGTGTTTTTAACAGGCCTAATAAGGGATTCGGAAGGTAGAAAGATGAGTAAATCTTTAGGAAATGGAATTGATCCTCTAGAAGTAATAGATGAATATGGTGCAGATGCATTAAGATTTACTTTAGTTACAGGAAATTCTCCTGGCAATGATATGAGATTTTATATGGAAAGGGTAGAGGCTAACAGGAACTTTGCAAACAAATTGTGGAATGCAACTAGATTTGTATTGATGAATTTAGATGAAGAAGTAGTAAATAAGGACATAGACTTAAGTACATTGGAAGAAGAGGACAAATGGATATTGTCAAGGATGAATACTGTAATTCTTGAAGTAACTGAAAATCTTGAAAGATACGAAATAGGAATATCCGCTCAAAAGATATATGATTTTATTTGGGATGAGTATTGTGATTGGTATATTGAGATAGTCAAACCTAGATTATATGGAGATAATATAATGAGCAAAGAAACTGCTCAGATGGTACTGCTACATGTATTGGAAAACATATTAAAATTACTACATCCATTTATGCCTTTTATAACTGAGGAAATATGGCAACATCTACCTGAAAGGGATGAAGCCCTAATAGTTAGTTCTTGGCCTATTTATAGCGAAGAAAATAACTATCCGGAAGCAGAAAAGAGAATGATCTATATAATGAATGCTATAAAAGGTATAAGAAACGCAAGGCAAGAGATGGATATAGCTCCTTCTAAAAAGGCTAAAACTATATTTGTAACTCAGGATGATAGTATAAAGGATACTATAAATTATGGAAGAGGATACTTCATCAATCTAGCAAGTGCTGAAGAGATAGAAATCCTTGAAGACAAGTCTACTTTAGGAGAAGATAATATATCCGTTGTATTAGACAGATGTGAGGTATATATACCTTTAAAGGATCTAATAGACTTTGACAAAGAAATGGAAAGGCTAGAGAAGGAAAAGGAGAAGCTAGAAGGAGAGCTAAAAAGAGTTCGAGGGAAATTATCCAATGAAGGATTTGTTACCAAGGCTCCAGAGCATGTAGTAGAAGGGGAAAGGGAAAAGCAAAAGAAATATGAAGATATGATGGAAAAGGTATTAGAGAGACTTGAGGCTTTAAGGGCCAATAAATAGATAATAGGGTGGATTGGAATCCACCCTAAATAAATTTTTATTGTTTATTATGCAAAAATGATTTAAAATTGGTATAAAAGCATATGGAAAGAAGAGGAGATAAAATGAATTATAAAGAAGCTTTAAGCTACATAAATGATAAAAATAAATTTGGTTCAAGGCTTGGATTAGATACTATTGGGAAACTTTTAGATCTACTAGGAAATCCTCATTTAGATATGGATTATATCCATATAGGAGGAACTAATGGTAAGGGTTCTACTGCTTCTTATATAGCTACTGTATTAGGCGAAGCAGGATATAAGGTAGGACTTTTTACTTCGCCTTTTTTAGAGAGATTTAACGAGAGGATATCCATTAATGGAGAGGATATTCCAGATGATAGATTGGCAGGTATTACCAAGAGGGTCAAGGATAAAATAGAAATAATGCTAAAGGAAGGTTACGAGCATCCTACAACCTTTGAAATAGTAACCACTATCGCTTTTGTATATTTTAAGGAAGAACAGGTAGACTATGTAGTCTTAGAAGTAGGATTAGGAGGGAGATCTGATTCTACAAATGTTATAAAAAATTCTTTAGCTTCTGTTATAACTACTATAGATTATGATCATATAGACGTATTAGGGGATACTTTAGGGAAGATTGCTTATGAAAAAGCTGGCATAATAAAGGAAGATGGTCTTGTGATATCTTATCCCCAGCAGGGAGAAGCTTTAAAGGTATTAGAAGAAGTAGCTATAGAAAAAAGTGCTAAGTTGCTTGTATGCCCCATGGATAAGATTAGGATTAATAGATTGGATGAATATGGTGCAGTATTTGATTTTGAATTTAATGGTAAAGTTTATGAAGATGTTGAAATAGCTTTATTAGGAGAATATCAAGTATATAATGCTGCTTTGGCTATGTATACCATATTAACTCTAAAGGATAGGGAATGTATTCATATTACAGAAAAGGAGATCAGGGATGGCTTCAAAAAGACTAAATGGAAAGGAAGACTAGAGATAATAAATAGAAATCCTACTTTTTTAATAGATGGAGCTCATAATCTTCAAGGAGTAAATAATTTATCTAATAGTTTAAAGATGTTTAATTATGATAGATTAATATTAGGAATGGGGATTCTTAAAGACAAGGATGTGGAACATATGGTGGAGGTTCTCTCTCCTTTAGCTGACCAAATAGTGATAACTGAGGTAAATATGCCTAGAAAAATGGATGCATACGCCCTTGAAAAGATAATCAATAAGTATAATAAGAATACATTTATTGAAAAGGATATTGAAAAAGCTATAGGTAAAACTTTTGAATTGGCAGATGAAGATGATCTAATCGTATTTGCAGGTTCCCTATATTTGATAGGCGATGTTAGAAGGATATTAACTCAGAACAAATAGTTATATGTAACCCTTCTGTAGAATAAACATATTTATATATTCTATAGGAGGGTTTTTTATGAATAAAATAAAATTAAATCCTTATTCAAATTTGACCAATGAACAATTAATCGATTTTACGATTGAAGAGATGGATAGATTGAAAGTTTTATCAAAAGGAGAAAATATAAATGAATATCAAAAAGGTGTATCTATAGTCAATCAATTGATAATTGAGGTAAAAAGGAGAAATCTATCTTTAAACAGACAAAAGCTAAGTCGTAGAATTTTATTGTAATTATATCACCTAAGTCCATTATATAGCATAGATTGATTTATATATAGTGGATGGAGGTGAAATGTTGAAACAGATAGGGAAAATAATAGTTGCTAATGCTGGAGATGATACTTTAAGCTGTATTGACTTGTCCAGCAAGAAGTTAGACCATATTATTCATTTAAAAGACTTCAACAACAAGGATAATAAGTCAATAGCTAATAGCCCTTCAATTGGGCCTTGGGAGATGATATACGATGGTTTACAGTTTGCATACTGTACAAATGCCTATGACAATTCAATATTCAAAATAGATATCAAAAGGGGAAAGATCATTGATATGATATACGTAGGGAGTTTTCCTACCTGTATACGATATTTTGATAATCATCTTTTTATAGCAAATAGCGATTCTAATTCTATATCAATAATTGATGAGAAGAGATTCTCTTTAGTTGAAAATATACCTGTAGGTGAAAAGCCTACAGATATAGAAATCGATGAGGTTCGTAGGAAGGTATATGTAGCTAATAGCAATGGATATAGTATGAATGTTATAGATTTAGAAGGACAGAATAACGAAACAATAAAGCTTAATAACAATCCAGTAAAAATGATATTAGATGGAGAATATATGTATATTCTATATAATGTCAATAATAGTATAATCAACAATAGTAATATTTCCTTAATGAATTTAAAAAATTCTAGAGAGAATGAATTGATAGAGCTAAAGGGCATATTTACCACTATGTTAAAGATAAATAGTGAGGAAATTATATTTATAGCAAATATAGACAAGGGATACATTTATAGGATGAACATTGAAAAAAGGAGTCTATCAAGCAAAACCAAATTAATGGGAATGCCCAATAAGATGGAGTGGGATGGAGATGACACCATATATATTACAGATATATCGAAGGATATATTATATTTATTTAGTATAAAAGCAAATGACATAATAAATCAGATAAGAGTAGGAAGGGAGCCAGGGGGAATACTAGTTATTTAATGGCGCAACCTCATCGTCTGCTAACATATTTAATATATTTTTAAATATATATTCTGTATTATCTTTCCAGGTATCACAGATTTTTTTGGCTTGTTTTGCAGTTGTTACGTTTAGGTATAGACTAAATAAGGTATCCTCATTTTCCACTAACTTTAGATTGACAGTATATTCATATTCATCTTTTTTGAAATATTCCCCTATAACTTGTGTTGCTCTTTTTTCTATATTTTTTTGTTCTATAAACTTATTAGAAATATCAACTTTTATATTTGTTGGAATTCTATCCTCAAAATAATACAATGTGACTCTTCCCTTATCTAGTATTATATATACTTTTTTGTCTTCTTTATTCGCATATTCAATAAATTTAGAGTTTACAAGTTCTGATAAATATTGTTGAATCAGAAAATAATTCATATAATTGTTTTCCAGTACGAATTCAGTAATTTCCTCATTAGTTAAAGGCTTTTCAGACTTATCAATTATATATAATAATAGTAATTTGTTTTGGGCAAGTTCTTCAGTGTTTTCTACAAACATATTTGACACCTCTTTAAAATAATATAACTCATTAAATTATATCATATAAAAGAGGTAAGTGGAATTCCACTTACCTCTTTTTGAACTACTTATTTGACAATTGTCTCTGAGCGTTTTCTACAAGTCTTTTTACCATATATCCACCAACATAACCATTTACCCTTGAAGGTAAATTACCTTTGTCTATACCATCATAATTATTTAATCCCAATTCATTGGCTATTTCCAATTTTAGCTGGTTTAAAGCTTCCCTAGCTTCAGGGACCACAATTTTATTGTTATTAGCCATTTTGTTTCCTCCTTTACAACAACTTTTTTAGCTGCTGTATTATTATAATAACCTTTTATATTAAAAATATTATGCTATAAAATTTCCAGTTTAGTATTATTTTAAGCTAAATTTATGTAAGTAATTACAATGAATTTTTTAGATATTCAAAGGAAAGATATTAGTATAGAAGTAGTAATTAAATTTATTTACCAAATAGTATTTTTGGTAAAGTAATATAAAAAGAAAATAGGAATAAATTGTATTAATAGAGATTACAGGAGGGGATATATTGAATAGGGAATATAATAAAAATCATATGTTTTTTAGAGTACTGATAGTTATATTTTTAGTTATGATTTCAATAATCTATACGGGTATTAAAACTAACACCAATATAGCTGAAGTATTTTCTTATAAAAAGGAGTTGCCAATATATAGTGTAGAAACAGAAGAAAAAAAAATAGCCATTAGCTTTGATGCAGCTTGGGGGGATGATTATACTTTGGAGATATTAGATATATTGGACAAATATGACATAAAGAGCACCTTTTTTCTAGTAGGATTTTGGGTAGATAAATATCCTAAGCATGTAAAGGAAATATATAATAGGGGTCATGATGTAGGCAATCATTCCACAAATCATCCTTATATGACCAAATTGTCTGATGAAGAGATTATCAAGGAGTTAAATATAACAGGGGATAAGATAGAAAAGATAATAGATGATAAACCTACTCTCTTCAGACCGCCTTTTGGAGATTATAACGATAGATTGATCAATGTATGTAGAGATAATGGATATTATGTAATTCAATGGGATGTGGATTCGCTAGACTGGAAAGAGATGGGAGTTCAACCAGTTGTAGATAGAGTTACAAGGAATGTTAGAAATGGTTCCATTGTATTGTTTCACAATAATGCAAAATATGTGCTAGAATATCTTCCTATCATTATTGAAAGATTACAAAGTGAAGGATATGAAATAGTACCTATTTCCCAATTGATATATAAGGATAATTTTTATATGGATAATACAGGTAGGCAGATTCAAAACGAATGATACAATACATTAAGTATTTTAATGACCAGTTAAGTTTAAGACTAACTGGTTTTATTTTTGAGTGGAATCTTTTACAAATATTTGATAAAATATTATCAAATTGTTGCTTCATTTATATTTATACGAAAGCTAAGGAATCTATGTCTATACAAAAATCACAATCATATTAGTTGGCACCTTGGAATAAATATAGTTATAGATTAAAAAAACACAAGAATAAGGGGGAGATGACTATAAATGGTTAGCAAATTGATGGATACTAATTCGGTAAAGATAATAGGAGAGATTGTTACACCACTGGAATTTAGCCATGAAATGTATGGAGAAGGATTTTATAATTTTGAAGTAGAAGTACCTAGGTTGAGTAATTCTGTAGATATTTTGCCAATTACCATATCTGAACGGCTTATTGTTGATATGGATCTATCTGTAGGATGTGTTGTAGAAATATATGGGCAATTGAGATCCTATAATCGATATGTTGATAATGTTAGCCGTTTGGTGTTAACTGTATTTGCCCGAGATATTATTTTGTTGGTAGAAGAGGATGAGATAGAAGAACTATTAAAAGATCCCAATGAGATCTATTTGGATGGTTACATATGCAAGCCTCCAATCTACAGAACAACACCCTTTGGTAGAGAAATAGCCGATCTACTTATAGCTGTAAATAGAGCATATAACAAATCAGACTACATACCAGCAATAGCCTGGGGAAGAAATGCAAGATTTTGTGAGAAATTATTGGTTGGAGACCATATCAAGTTATGGGGAAGAATTCAGAGCCGGGAATATCAGAAAAAATATGACAACGATAAGATTGAAACTAAAGTAGCCTATGAAGTGTCCATATCTAAATTGGAGTATATTGAAAACGATAACAACAGAAAGGATTTATAAGGAAAGGTTAATCAAATCATGCTTTTCGTTTATCCAATGGTTGAACAAAAGCATGATTTTTTTGTTTAACCTAGTCCATAAATATGTTATAATCTACACAACAAAACTATTTATCGTTAACATTACTATAATTATAGTAAGGAGAGTATAGATGTATATTGAAATAATAATCATTTCAGTGCTATTAATCATATTGATAAGCCTCCAGCTTACTTTAAATAGCATACTTGTAGAGTTAAAAGAGATAAAAGAAATATTAAAAAGAAAACTTCAATAATAAATATTCTAAGGAAGGGAGATAAAAAATGGACTTAAACAAAAAACCAAAAGTACTTTTTAGCGTTGAGGAGATATCAAAAAGAGTAAAGGAATTAGGAAAGGAGATATCCAAAGATTATGAGGATATAGTAGCAATATCCTTATTGAGGGGAAGCTTTATATTTGCCGCTGATCTAGTGAGGGAAATAGATATCCCTGTAAATATAGACTTTATGACTACCTCTTCCTATGGCCACGATGAGGTATCTCCAGGAGTAGTGGAAATAATAAATGATATTAGAACGGATATAAAGGGAAAAGATGTATTAATTCTTGACGACATAATCGATTCAGGGAATACTATGAAAAAGGTAGTAGAATTTATCCAGATGAAGGAACCAAAATCCATTAAAATTTGTTGTATGCTGGACAAGCCAAGTAGAAGGCAGGCTGATATAAATCCCGACTATGTAGGCTTTACTATTCCAGATGTATTCATAGTAGGCTATGGTCTTAACTACGGAGATTATTACAGGAATATACCCTATATTTTTACTTTTGATGAATAAAAAAACCTACAGGATAACCTGCAGGTTTTTATTTGTTGATAATATCGTTCATATTATACAATCCATTATTTTTATCTACTATGAATTTAGCAGCAGTTAAGGCGCCTTTAGCAAATACGTTTTTAGAAGAGGCACTATGTTTTACTTCGATAACTTCATCTAATCCAGCAAATAGCACGGTATGCTCTCCTACTATTGTTCCTCCTCGAACGGCATGAATACCTATCTCATTAGAGGATCTTCTATTGGTTTTAGTATGTCTACCAAAGGTATATAATTTATTGTTATCAAACACCTTATTGATCTCGTTAGCTATCATGTAGGCTGTACCACTAGGGGCATCTACTTTTTTATTGTGATGTTTTTCTATCACTTCGATATCAAAATCCTCATCTAGAACAGAAGCAGCTTTTGATACTAAGGATAGCATAAGGTTTACTCCTAGAGACATATTAGCTGAGTAAAAAATAGGAATTTTTTCAGCAGACATTTTTAGTTTGTTTATTTCATCATCTCCATACCCAGTTGTTCCAATTACCAAAGAAGTATTGTTTAATACTGCATATTCTAATAGATCATCTAGAGATGATGGATGGGAAAAGTCGATTATGACATCACATTTGTTATCAAAATCCAATATATTATTATATACATCTATCCCTTCTTTATGAGAAGAGGCATTTCTATCTATACCTCCTACTAGTTCCATATCATCCCTATCTAATATTTGCTTACTGATAACTTGCCCCATTTGACCTAGATAACCGTTAATAACTACTTTTATCATATATTATTACCTCCTAATTTCCATGCCATATGATTTCAATTCATCTATAAGCTTTTGTCTATTTACATCAGACATATTGGTTAGAGGTAATCTACAAGGGCCTACTTCCATACCTAATACATTCATGGCTTCCTTAATAGGAATTGGGTTTACTTCGATGAATAGAGCATCTATTAGTGGTTTCATATTCAACTGTAGTTTTCTAGAAGCTTCCATATCTCCACCGAGGAAAAATTTCACCATATTGTGGGTATCCTTTGGTAGTATATTGGCAACCACAGATATTACCCCATGACCTCCTAAGGACAATAGAGGAACTATCATATCATCATTTCCTGAATAGATATAGAAATCATCACCTACTAATCGGGCGATTTCAGCAACCTGTGCTATATTGCCACTAGCTTCTTTTACACCTTTAATATTAGGGTGTTTAGCTAATTCAAATAGAGTCTCTGGCAGTACATTTAACCCCGTTCTACCAGGAACATTATATACTATAATAGGTATATTCACCTTATCAGCTATGGCAGTGTAATGATCTATTAACCCTTTTTGAGTAGTTTTATTATAGTAAGGAGTTACTATCAATAGACCATCAGCACCAACTTTTTCTGCATATTGACTTAGTTCAATGGAATGCTTGGTATTGTTACTACCTGTCCCAGCAATTACTGGAATTCTCTTGTTTACCTTTTCTACTGTAAATTTAATAGCTTCTTTTTGCTCTTCGTCAGTCATAGTGGCAGATTCGCCAGTGGTACCACATATTATTATGGCATCTGTGTTTTCCGAAATATGCCATTCAAGTAATTCACCAAGTTTTTCAAAATCAATGCCTTGATCGTTAAAAGGGGTTACTATTGCAACTCCAGAACCTTTAAACATAATCATACCTCCTATTTACTTAACAATAATTCAGCTATTTGGATAGTATTAGTAGCAGCACCTTTTCTGCTATTGTCAGCTACTATCCAAAGATTCAAACCATTTTCTAAACTAAAATCTCTTCTTATTCTTCCTATATACACTTTGTCCTTTCCTTCTGATAGAATAGGCATAGGATAAATATTGTTTGCTGGATCGTCTAGTATTTCTATTCCAGGGAAACCTTTGAACATTTGATAAATATCGTTTAATTCAAAGTTTTTTTCTAATTCAATATTTGCCGATACAGCATGACCATACTTAACCGGTACTCGTACAGTAGTAGCAGTTATCTTAATGTCTTTGTTGTTTAGTATCTTCTTAGTTTCTTCTATCATCTTCATTTCCTCTTTTGTATAGCCATTTTCGAGGAAATCATCGATATGGGGTAGTACATTGAAAGCAATGGGATGAGGGTACTTTTCATGGAAAGGCTCTGATAAACCTCTTTCTAAATCATTAAGTCCTCCTACTCCTGATCCTGATACCGCCTGATAGGTGGAAAATACTACTCTTTTTAATCCATAACTATCATCTAAAGGCTTTAATGGTATAACTGATTGAATGGTAGAACAGTTTGGGTTTGCTATTATCCCTTTATGCCCATCTATTGCTTTAGCATTTACTTCTGGTACTATTAAAGGTACCCATTCTTCCATTCTCCAAGCACTACTATTGTCTATTACTGTAATCCCTTTTTCTTTTGCTATAGGGGCAAACTTTTTACTTATACTGCCTCCTGCAGAGAACAATACCATATCCATCGGTCTATTAAAAGAATTTTCTCCTAATTCTTCTACTATATATTTATTATTTTTAAAATTAATTACTGTGCCTTTGGATTTTGATGAAGCAAATAGGTATAGCTCATCTACTGGGAAATTTCTCTCTTCCATGACCTTTAGAAAATTTCGTCCAACCATACCTGTAGCCCCTACTATTCCAACATTTACCATATAAATAGAACACCTCCTATAATTAATAATACTAATAATACTAATATACTAATATATATGATATAACAAAATATATGTTAATAGAAGAGTATATTTGATTTTAGTTATTAAAAAGTATAAAATATATGAAAGAAAGGGGAAAGGTAAATTATGCCGAGAGATAAAAACACGCCATCAATTTTAGAAGCCAATATATTATTTTTATTTATTGCTTTATTATTATTAACATTAGGGGCAAGAGCTCAGTATAAAGAAATATACACTGGATTATTGATTACGGAATATTTAATTATTTTTATGCCAATATTATTGTTTTTAAAGCTTAATAACTATTCAATTAGTCATACTTTTAGACTAAACAAGGTAAATTTCAAACAGATATTATTGACTATATTAATAGTACTATCTTCCTATCCCGTTGCGGTATTTTTTAATTTTATAGGATTGACTTTATTAAATAGGTTTACCCAGATTAGACCAAATCCTATACCCATCCCCTCAAATCCAAGGGAATATATATTAGGCTTTTTAATAATCGCCCTAACTCCTGGCATATGCGAAGAAGTAATGTTTAGGGGATTGATAATGACATCTTATGATAGTTTTGGAAGGAAAAAAGCCATTATATACTCAGCTATATTATTTGGAATATTTCATTTTAATGCACAAAATCTATTGGGACCAATTTACTTAGGCCTATTGTTTGGAATAATTGCATATAAGACAGATTCTATCTATCCTACCATTATTGGGCATACGGCAAACAATACCATAGCTTTGACTATTGGATATTTTGCTACTAGAGCTGAACAGATAGTAGAACTGAATATGGAAAATATAAATATGCCTGAGATGGGGGAAATGGTAGCAGCTTTTTTTGGATTAGGTGTGCTGGCTCTTATATTCGGATTTGTATCTTTTAAGTTGATAAGATTAATGCCTACTAGAGAAAATAATGAAGTTTTAGAGATAAATACCTTTATCCAAGGGGAAAATCTATTAGAGGATTTGGATAACAAAAAAGGCATGAGTATAATGGAAGCATTTCCCATATTCATAGTCATGATCATATTTATCATATGGAATTATAAATTTTTGTTTATATAAGAATAAAAGATTCCATCCTTTCTAATACTAGAATATAGGAGGGATGGATTTGAAAAAGAAAAAGAAGGAGCCAACATTAGAAGACAAATTGAAATACGAAATAGCCGAAGAACTAGGCTTAATGGATAAGATAAACCAGGTTGGCTGGGGAGGTTTAACAGCTAAGGAATCTGGTAGAATAGGTGGTTTGATAACGGTAAGAAAGAAGGAATTAGAGAAGAAGGGTAAATAGTTGTATAAATAAGGGGGCATTTAAGTGAGTTTAGAAGATATAGACAAGGCTGCAAAGCTGATTAAGAATTCATCTAAAACCATGGTGTTGACTGGAGCAGGAATTTCCACAGAAAGTGGTATACCAGATTTTAGAAGTCCGAGTACAGGTTTGTGGGAAAATATCGATCCTATGGAAGCCCTATCTACACCAGTATTGCGTAAGGATCCAGAGAAGTTTTATAAGGAAGGATTTAATATATTACTGGATATGACCCATGCTGAGCCAAATAGGGCCCACAAGGCACTGGCTGAGCTGGAAAGACTAGGCTATATAAAGGGAGTTATTACGCAAAATATAGATAATTTACACTATATGGCAGGCTCAAAATACATTTTAGAAGTACATGGTAATACTAGGGAAGGCTATTGTACTAGCTGTGGAGATGTGGTGGATTTAAATGTATTGACCACCAAGGTCAATAGTGGAGAGATTCCACCTATTTGTGATAATTGTCAAGGCACCCTTAGACCTAGTGTGGTATTGTTTGGAGATATGTTGCCTGAGGAATTTAATATTGCAATCAGAGATGTAGAGAGTAGCGATCTATTGATTGTAATTGGGTCAAGCCTTATGGTAGCACCGGTAAACTACCTTCCACAGATGGCAAAAAAATTAATAATAATAAATATGGGACCTACGGCTATGGATGGATTTGCTAACGTAAAGATTGAAGAAAAAGCAGGGGATACTTTAGAAGCCATAATAGAAAAACTGACTGAGGAGTAAAATTATGTACGAAGAATTTGCTTATATTTATGATGATTTGATGACAGATGTAGATTATAAGGTTTGGTATATGTATATTGAAAGCATATTTAACAGATTTGACTATAAACCTAAAGACATATTGGAGTTGGCTTGTGGCACAGGAAACCTTACCTATTACTTAGCAGATGCTAGATATGATTTAACCTGTATCGATATATCTCCAGATATGTTGAGCATTGCTTACAATAAATTGAATAAGTTTAAAAATGTAAAGTTACTAAATCAGAATATGGTAGACTTTTATATAAACCAAAGATTTGATGCCATAATCTCTGCCTGTGACAGCATCAACTATATAGAAAATGAAGGGGATTTATTAAATACATTTAGAAATGTAAAGAAACACCTAAAACCTGGAGGAATGTTTATATTTGATATAAACTCCTACTATAAATTAAAGCACATCATCGGGAACAATACATTTGTAGAAGATAGGGAGGATATATTTTATACTTGGCAAAATTATTTTGACGAAAAGAATAGTATAGCTGAGTTTTATCTCACTTTCTTTGTAAAGGATGAGGATGAGAAGTATATTCGATTTGATGAAACCCATATTGAAAGGGCTTATAGAACTGAAGAGATAAACTATCTACTAGAAAAAGCATCTTTTAATACTATATTTTGCTACGATGGATTTTCCTTTGAAAAGCCTAAGGATAGATCAGAAAGGATTACCTTTATAGCTATAGCTTAATAAGAAAAGTCCCATGATACCACTAATTTATTTGTTGTCACATGCAACTTTAAGTCAAATATGCTTTTCATTTGATTCATTAGTCAACAGTATTTTATTAGTCATCTTTAGTAGAATAGTTATCGATAGTTAACATCAAGAATGATAGGGAATTGTTAAAAATATTCTAGTTTATTAGATGGATATATGGAATTAATTCAATATTAATATATAAAATATATTTCCCATAAAAATTAAAGAATAATTGATGAAATATTGGGGAATATTATTTGACAAGGATATCCTATTTGTGATAGACTTAATTAAAGGTAGATGATACATAGGACTCATCTATTAAATTGTTGTATTGGAGGAATGTTTTAAATGGTAAAAGGTACTGTAAAGTGGTTTAACGCTACAAAAGGTTAT
>NZ_PPXY01000048.1 GCF_021655115.1 Clostridium sp. Cult3 | reverse complement strand
AAATAATTATAAACTTCTTATATCTTCAAGCAGCAATAATCCCAGGATCCATTTTACTAATCAAGTAAAGAAGAATCCACCAAACCCGCCTATGTTTTGCATGCTCCTTAGAAAGCATATATCAGGAGGGGTAATATTAGACATACAACAATTTCATATGGATAGAATTATATTAATAGACATAAGTTCACTA
The DNA here is from genome assembly GCF_021655115.1 of Clostridium sp. Cult3. Classification (GTDB taxonomy): domain Bacteria; phylum Bacillota; class Clostridia; order Tissierellales; family Tepidimicrobiaceae; genus PPXY01. The sequence goes on along the minus strand of NZ_PPXY01000048.1, from coordinate 9,811 downwards.
GATGAACTAGGCCGCCCTTCTCAAAAAAGACTGATAGTTGAAATAATGGGAAAACACAGTAATATCATATTAATTGAAAAAGAAAACTTAAATATAATAGATTCTATTAAGCGAGTATCCCAGGATATTAGTAGGGTAAGACAGGTACTACCTGGATTAGAATATCAATATCCATCCCTACAAGACAAAATTAACCCGTTATTTTTAGATGAAGAAGAATTTGTTAGTCTAATAGATGGATCTAAACCTAATATTCATATATATAAATTCTTCTACACCAATTACTTAGGGCTAAGCCCATTGATAAGTAGGGAAATATGCTTTGATTCTGGAATTGATATGGATAGACCCATATCCAGTTTGGATATGCAGGAAAGGCAAAGATTACTAGATTCCTTTATGTCCATGATGCTAAAGGTAAAAGCTGAAAATTATACTCCTGTATTAATTCACGATCCTAATAATCCTGGCTATATATCCTTTCACGCCTTAGATCTAAATCAATTTGGGAATTGTGAAAAGGTGTATTTAGATTCTATTAGTCAAGTACTTGATAAGTTCTATTTGATAAATGACACTATGGATAGGGTTAGACAAAAATCCCATTCTATGAAAAAATCCATCGAAACTAAGTTAGAACGATCTTTAAATAAGCTTTCCAAGCAAAAAGATGAACTGCTAAAATCTAAAGACAGGGAAAAGTATAAAATCTATGCAGATTTAATCTCTGCCAATATATATAGAATAGAAAAAGGAGTTCGTCAAGTGGAGTTAGAAAATTTTTATAGCGAGGATATGAAGGTAATAACAATACCCTTAAATCCCAAATATTCTGCAGCTGAAAATGCTCAAAGATATTACAAAAAATATTCGAAACTAAAAAATGCCCATAAATTACTATTAAAACAAATTCCTCAAACAGAGGAAGAGGTAGAGTACCTGGAAAATGTTTTAAATAGTATAGATAACTGTACAGAGGTAATAGAGTTAGATGAAATAAAAGAAGAGTTAATTAAAGAAGGGTATTTAAAAAGCAATAAAAACAAGAGAAATAAAGGGAAAAAGGAACCTACTTCAAAACCCCATCATTATATATCAACAGAAGGTTACCATATATATGTAGGGAAAAATAACAGACAAAATGAATATTTAACCCTGAGATTTGCCAATAAGGATGATGTATGGCTCCATGCTCAAAAGATACCTGGTAGTCACGTTATTATAAGGAAAGATAAAGAAACCATCCCTGATACTACGCTAGAAGAAGGGGCTTTATTAGCTGCCTACTATAGCAAAGCTAAGCATTCCACCAATGTGGCTGTAGACTATACTGAAAAGAAAAATGTAAAGAAACCTAAAAATGCAAGGACGGGCATGGTCATATATGAAAACTTCAATACAATTTTCATTACTCCTGAATATGAAAGAATTAAAAAGTTAAAAAAGGTAGAAGATTAATCTTCTACCTTTTTTCGTTAATCAACACCTGATCCATTTTATCAATTTCTGTAAATTTCACATTTACAATCTCACTTCTAGACGTAGGTAGGTTTTTGCCAATATAATCAGGCCTAATAGGTAGCTCCCTATGGCCTCTGTCAATCAAAACCGCCAATTGCACTTTCCTTGGTCTACCCATATCTACAAGAGCATCAAGTGCAGCTCTAACCGTCCTACCTGTAAATATCACATCATCTACTAGCACTATAATCTTATCATCAATGTCTTCATTCGTTTCTTTCTTTTTTACAATAGGTTCTCCTTGTATCTCCGTCAGATCGTCCCTGTATAGCGTAATATCTAAAGTTAAAACCGGTATATTTTCTCCTTCTATTTCATAAATTTTATTGGCTAATCTCTGGGCAAAAGGTACGCCTCTTGTTTTTATTCCGACCAACATCAAATCTTTTACCCCTTTGTTTCTTTCAATAATCTCGTTTGCAATTCGAGTTGTAGCTCGTTGTATAGCCTTTTCATCTAATATAATTGCTTTAGTTCTCAATTACACCACCTACCTATTTCTTTTTTCTAGCAATTGAATAATTTTTTTAAAATCTTTAGGTAATTCTGATTCAAACTCCATATATTCACCACTCCTCGGATGATAAAAACCTAGCTGTCTAGCATGGAGCAACTGACTATCCACACCAAATTCACTTTTTCTGTTAGAGTATACTGGATCCCCCACTACTGGATGATTTATGTATGCCATATGAACTCGAATCTGATGGGTTCTGCCAGTTTCAAGGGAGGCTTCTACTAATGTATAATCTTTATAATACTCTAAAACTCTATAATGGGTTATAGCCTCTTTGCTATTCTTATATACAACAGCCATCCTCTTCCTATTAATCGGATGTCTGCCTATAGGCGCATCTATTACTGCCTTTTCCTTATCTAGCCTTCCATAGACTAAAGCTGTATATATCCTTTTTATCTCTCGGTTTTTTAACTGTTTTGACAAAGCCTTGTGGGATTTATCATTTTTAGCCACTATCAATAATCCTGAAGTATCCTTATCCAATCTATGTATTATGCCAGGCCTTATGGTACTTTCTATAGATGAAAGATTTGATACATGATACAATAGAGCATTTACTAAAGTCCCAGAAGGATTTCCTGGTGCAGGATGTACTACCATTCCCTTAGGTTTATTTACTACTAGCAGATCCTCATCCTGAAATATTATATCTATAGGTATATCCTCAGGTATTAATTCCAACTTTTCCGGCTCCCTAAAATTTGCTTTTATTAGGTCTCCTTTTTTGACCAGATACCTAGGTTTAACCTGTTTTCCATTAACCAAAACCAATCCTTCTTTGATCATCTTTTGGACATAAGTCCTTGAAATGCCTGGAATTGTCTTAGAAAGATAATAGTCCAATCTTTCACCACCATCTATGTTTACATGTATTTCCATTATCTCCATCAATGCCTCCTTATGCTTCATATCTATTAAGCAACACCATAATAACTATCAATAATGTACTTATAACTATAAACATATCTGCTACATTGAATACAGGAAAATCATAGCCCTTGCCAATTTTTGTACTTATAAAGTCTATTACATAACCTAATCTAACCCTATCGATTAAATTTCCAATTGAACCTCCTAGTAACATAGCCAAAGCTATCTGCATAGGTTTATTTAAATTATATGGATTTTTATACAAGAAGAAGATAATGCTAATAATTACCATAGAAGTAATTATAACAAAAAATATTTTCTTATTCTGTAAAATACCAAAAGCCGCTCCATAGTTCTCCACATAATATAGTTGAAGAAATTTTTCTATTATTACATAGGGACTATTACCTTTCAAGTATTTAACGGCTGCATATTTTGTAACCTGATCTAATACTATAACAAGTATTGTAATTAAATACAGCAAATTCTCTTCCTCCTTCTATTATTTGATCATAATAACATTTTAAATGATAATCAAGATTATTACAATAGAACTGCTAAAATTCCATAATAAAATGCTCCAATAAGATTATTTATTGGAGCATGGATTAAAAATAGTCCCTATTTAGTTTTGTCATAATAATCCTGAGATAACTTTTCTACATCCTCTACCGTACCACTATCTTCTTCATCAAAGATTCCTATATCATCGCCAGTAGAAAAGGAAGGATCTTTTTCTATTTTATTATATCTGGTCACAGCTTGATAACTATCTTCCCTATCCATTGCATTGCCTTCATCAAAACTTTTACTAAAAGGACTGATACTATCTTCCTCTTCTGGCCTAAAGTTTCTTTTATCTTCTAAAGGAAGTTTTTTATTTGTACAGTTAATACATAATTTTATATATGGAATTAATTCTAGCCTGTTCTCCTCTATGGGTTTGCCACAGTCGATACAAAAACCGTAACTACCTTCATCCATATCTCCTAAAGAAATATCAATTTCGTAAAGGGTATCTTTCAACTTGTTTTTTAATCCTTTATCCTGTTCCATCATGAACATTTCTGTACCTATATCTGCAGGATGATTATCATAAGCAGACAATTCAGTAAAATATTCATCCATTGAACCATATTCTAAAGTTTCATTCATCTTATATAAAACCTTCGATATTTTTTCTTTTTCTTGAAGTAACTTATCCTTCAAAAGTCTTCTCCTATCACCGTCCATTTTAGACCTCCTACAAATTATATGGAAAAACTTCATATAATAATATGCCCATAACCTATTATATAATTCATGTCTGTAACTCATTTATATTATGAATACATCAGTAGAATTAGTAGAAAAAATAATAGGCTGTTTTTATTATATCTTGCCCCCCATATATGAGTCAGTAGGATAAAAAAGAATAGCAACTCATCATCATGGTCCATTAAATAATAATTTGCCATAAAAAAATCCCTCCATTCTCATAATTCTAATACTATATTATGAGAACAAAAGGGATTATTTACTCTTTAATACTTATAGAATTTTTCAATCTACCAATTTCCCTTAATAAACTTTCAAATTCAATAAAATTTAGTGATTGGGCTCCATCGGATAAAGCTTCATCTGGTTTAGGGTGCACTTCAACGATAATACCATTAGCTCCAATGGCCAAGGCAGCCTTGGATGCAGGTAAGATCAATTCCCTTTTTCCAGTACCATGACTTGGATCTACAAGAATTGGATAATTAGTATTGGATTTTATGATAGGAACGCTCATTAAATCCAAGGTATTTCTAGTATAATCTTCAAAGGTTCTAATACCCCTTTCACATAATATAATATCCTCATTGCCTCCTGATAGTATATATTCTGAGGCTTTAATCCACTCTCCAATAGTAGCGCTCATCCCTCGCTTTAACAATATAGGTTTCTTTGTCCTACCTACTTCCTTTAGCAATGAATAGTTTTGCATATTTCTTGAACCTATTTGGTAGATATCTACATAATCGTAAGCTAAATCCACATCTCTCGGGTCCATTATCTCCGATACTACTTTAAACCCATAGGTTTCTTTTATATCTTTTAATATCTTAAATCCTTCCAAACCAAGTCCTTGAAAAGATTTAGGATCAGTTCTAGGTTTAAATGCACCACCTCGTATAATTTTAATTCCCAATCCTTTTAAAAATTTACCTATTCGGTCCATCTGTTGTTGGCTTTCAACAGCACAAGGGCCAGCGATAATAGTAAACTCCTCGCCGCCGATAGCTATTTCATCATCAATTTTTATTTGCTTAGTCATAAATACTCCTCCAATTACTTTCATGTCCCTTAATACTACGTTACATTTTAATAATAATTTAGTTAGTTTGTCAACACAAATAAAATTGAGGGCTATGCCCCCAAATCATCAATGCTGCTATCTATATTGACTTCCTTAGTTTCCATTTCCACATCAGCTATGATTTCACCTTCCATTTCCTGCTGCACCTCATCAGGTCCCTTCATATTTAAATCCTCTTTTTCTATTTTAGAGTAAAATTCATCTAAGGTAATTAGCTGAGCTTCAATAAAAGATTTATAACGAGTTTTAAAAATAAAAATTTCTTTTATAAGGTAGTCATATTCCCTTCTAATAGTCCTTACCTCATCATTAGCAGCATCTATTAGTTTTCTAGAAGTATTTTCCGCATCTTCAATAATAAGCTCTGCTTTTTGTCTCGCTGCACCAATCACTTCATCAGCAGTACCTTGTGCTACAATAAGTGTTTCCTTCAAAGTCTCCTCCAGATTATTGTATTGTTTTATCTGTTCACTTAAAACAAGAATTTTATCCTTTAATTCTATATTTTCTCTATGCAAGTTTTCATAATCCTCAATAATATCGTCTAAAAATTGATCTACTTCTGATTCCTTATAGCCTCTAAAGGATTTTTTAAATTCTTTATTTTGAATGTCAAGGGGTGTAATCATCGTATTCACTCCAATTATTTTAATAATCTAATTATTATCCTTATTCTCCCTTTTCTGCTAATTCCTTCTATCGAATTTACTACAAATCTCCCATACCCTCTAGTTGAAATTACATCTCCTTCTGAAATCTCTTTGGCAACTTTATCAATAGGTTCCCAATTGACTTTTACTTTGTTGGACTTAATCAACTTTTGGCTATCATCCCTTGATAGATTCAAGCCACCACTCATTAAAGCATCCAACCTTAGGGAAGGTACTGTAATATAAATATCCTTATATTCAATATTTCCTTGTTTTAAAGCTTTTAATGGAATTTGTTTTACCTTGACCTTTTCCTTCCCCACCCTTTCTAAGGAAAACATAATGAAATTACAAATTTCCTCTTTAACTACAACTTGAGCATAGTTCTCATGTATTAGTATATCCCCTATTTTTTCTCTATTTATTCCTAAATTGAGAATACTGCCTAGAAAATCCCTATGAGAAAATTCACCAACATAATCATATATCATCAATGAATCTATGGGGATATCGCCTTCATCCAGCTGATAATAATCAGGATGTATAAGTATAACCTTTCTCTCCCCTTCATCTAATCCACCTATTTCATAGTAATCTATTTCTGGAAAACGATTCAATATAGATTTCGCAAGTTTTCTTTCATAGGGATCTAGAAAATCTGTAGACTGTATCCTATGGGAATTAAGCACTATCTGAATTTTATCTAAAACTCTCCGCATGTTCATAATCTGTTCATTATCTACAATATGAGAAATAAACTTGTCCTTGTCCAATTTCAAATACATCACCATCAATTAAATAAGTATAGATCTTAAAATACTTAATATAAGTCTAAGTATGAGCACGGCTATCAAAGGTGAAAAATCAAACATTCCAGTATCTATCCCCAATTTATAAATCAGTTCCCTTACCGGTCCTAAAATAGGTTCTGTCATTTCATATACTATCCTGCCTATAGGATTATAAGGACCTATCCGTAAGAATGAAAAAATTATCCTTATTAGTATCAGTATTTCAATAATATTAAACAGTATATCAATAGCTTTATATAGTGTAATCATCTTATTACCCCTTATCTAAATTGTCTACCAATGAAAAACTCCTTTGTTTTTTAGTTCATCCCTTATGTTGCCATCCAATTCTACATTGTTAGGGGCTAAAACAAAAATGTCCTTACTTACTTTCTGTATATTCCCATCTAAAGAGTACAAGCCTCCATTGATAAAATCAAATATCTGTCTCTTTATGTTAGCCTCCAATTGTTCTAGGTTTACTACTACGGTTTTTCTCATCTTTAAATCATCTACAATTTTAGGAGCATCTTCATAGTTTAATGGTTCATGAACAACTACTTTCATATTACCAGCTGTATGGATATTCACCACCTTGTTGTTCATCTTTTTTGTTTTCGTATTAACGGGTAATTCTTCTAGTTCATATAGTTCATCTTCTTCATATTCTTCATCCAAATCTAGATCATCAATTCCAATAAAGTATTTAAACTTGTTCATTAAACTTGACATATAATCCCTCCTAGTATTTTCTTTTTCCAAATAGTCCTGTTCCAACCCTTATCATATTGGAACCTTCTTCAATTGCAACCTGATAATCATTAGTCATTCCCATAGATAGTATTTCCATTTCCACATTTTCATAGCCCTTACTTCCAACCACTTGATATAATCGACGTAAGTCTCTAAAAACCCATCTTACTTCTTCAGGATCTTCTACAAAAGGCGCTATCGTCATAAGCCCCTTAATCCTTATATTTGCATACTTTTGTACATCTTCTATAAATGGAATAACTTCGTTAACTTTTAAACCATATTTACTTTTTTCTTCAGCTACATTTACCTGGACTAGTACATCAATTGTTAAATTATTGTTTTTGGCCCTCTTATCCAACTCCTTAGCTAAAGAAATACGATCTAAAGAATGGATTAGAGAGACCTTATCAATTATATTTTTTACCTTGTTAGTCTGTAAATGTCCAATCATGTGAAAATCTGCCTTGTCACCTATTATATCGTACTTTTTTGTCAATTCTTGAACCCTATTTTCTCCAACATTAATTAATCCTGCATCAATAGCCTCATTCATCTGGTCTATGCCAACGGTTTTAGTTACCGCAATAATATCAACCTTATCTTTTGTCCTGCCAGATTTATGTAGAGCATTTTCTATATTTTGTTCTATAATCAATAAATTATCCTTAACAGTAATATCAATTCCCTCCTCGATGTCAGTTGATAATCATTCCTTCTTTTATGTTTTTAGTGTTTTGTAAAATTTCGTCATATATGGTTACCGTCTTAGCTAATTTATCACTTCCTTTTACCTTTATTTTGTTATTCTTATCTCCGCGGTTTATATAAGTGAATTTGTCCTCTTCCTTCAATATTTCTATGGGTTTAAATTTGATTATTCCACTGATATCCTTAATATAGACTCCCTTTATACCATCTTTTTCAACTATACTCTTGCTAGGAATCTTAAATCCCTCATATTTATATTTTATTATATTTACATCAATAAGCCTTTTATCGTAGTAATCCTGAAAGTCAGTATTGAAATTACATAAAACTGTGCCTTTGCTTCCTTCTCTATTTATATTTCTTATATAACCTTTAATTTCACCTTCTACTTTATCTGCAGAAATGTTAATGGAGTCTCCTATTTCATAGCTATCTATATCCTTTATATTATCAATCTTAACCACCATATACCATTCAAAATTGTCTATAACTTTAAAAATTGGTTCTCCATAATCAACATCCATATGATTTTCTATTAATTTTTGTTTGTTAGAAATAGCCTTAAAGTCAGAATATCCATAGTCTTCCTTGTCATTATATGAATATATTTCCTCATATCCATCTATTAGATAAGATACTATCCCTGATGTTTGTGAAAAACTATTTATAGTATTGCTAGTAATCTGTTTGAGTAGTTTATCTCTATTGGCCTTCAGGTTTTCAAGGCTATAACTTACTAAAGTATCCTCTCCTGTAATCTCCTTCTGTTTCCCATAATATATGGAAAGTTTTTCTTTTAATATCTCAGCCTTCTCATAGTCCCCCGATGAAATGGAGTTTTGAATAGCATCTATTATCCCTTCTATGCCTTCTTCTATTTTTTCTTCATCGATTTTTATCATTTCACTATCCTTTTCAGTCTTAGCTAGTACATCTATTTTTTTATTTAACTCATCCAATTCCTGTTTCAATGTAGAAGTCTCGTCTAGAAGGCTTAGTTGAGCTATTTTTGTACCTGCAGCTACTTTCTCTCCTTCATCAACAAAAATTTCTACTTTTCCCATACCCTCTGCTTTATGTATGCTTTCTTTTTTGATTACTATAGCTTCTGTTTCAATCTTATCCTCAATTATTACTGATTCAGGCAAAATCGTTCTAAAGGCCATAGCAAATAATGATGGAACACTTCTAAAAAATAAGTATATGAATATAAAAGATATGAGTATCAATCTCATTCTTTTTTTCTTTATTCTCTTTTTTTCACGTTCCTTCCGTGACATAAAAATCATCCTTACTAAATATTGTAGTATATAGTTTTCTACATAGATTAATATATTCCTTCTTATTTTAAAATTTTTTTAGAAAACAGATAGAAGTTTAGGTTCTAAAAAATTTGCCATACTTGCTTATTATTTTAAATTTTAAGATATTATCTATACTAAATTTTTTTATCTCATCATCATGGGTTACCATCAATATCGATCTCTCCTTCTTTATGGCACCAATCAATATCCCTTCAAATTTCTCCTTAGCTATTGTAACAACCTTTACCTCGTCACCAGATTTCACCCTAGCTCCATCTAATATAAATTCCTTCATATCGGCTTTTTCTAAGTGCTTCTGAGTCACAGACTTCTTGTTGATAACTATAATA
>NZ_PPXY01000047.1 GCF_021655115.1 Clostridium sp. Cult3 | reverse complement strand
GAATAAATGCGGTTATATATTTTTTTTATCATTAAAAGTGACATTTTCACTGAATAAATTTCTATGTTCTTATGTGACATTTTCATTGACTATTGACAGGGTTTTAATAAAAATAAAAAATAGATAGAGTTGATATGATACTTCCAAAGTAGACAGTCTAATTAATAAAAATTAGATTATCTACTTGGAGGTATTTTATTATGGGAAGAAAATCAAAACATAGTAAAGAAGCAAAAATTAAAGCTTGCAAAGATTATGAGAAAGGTTATAGTAGTTTTAAAGGAATTGCAGATAAGATTGGAACTACTAAGGAAGTTGTGCGTCAATGGTATCTAACATATAAAGAACACGGACCTAGTGCACTTGATACTTCAGCTACAAACCAATCATATAGTGAGAAATTTAAGCTAGCAGTAGTAGAAGAATATACCTTAGGCAAATATTCAATGCCAGACTTAGCAGCTAAATATAATATTATTTCTTCTGTTGTAAGAAGTTGGATTAATAAATGGTATAATGGTATAAAAATAAAAGATTATGATCCTAAAGGTGATGTCTGTACCATGAAATCTAGAAAAACTACATTTGAAGATAGATTAGAAATAGTACAATGGGTTATTGAAAACAATATGAGTTACAAAGATGCAGCTGATAAGTATTCAATTACTTATGCGCTTGTATACAAAAGGGCTATGCAGTAACCAAACTATGTGAAGTTCTAAATATTTCAAGAAGTGCATACTACAAACATAAAAATCGTGTGAAACTTGAAAAAGAAAAACGAAGTGAATTGCTATGTTCATTAACAAACAAAATCACAAATTATACATAGACTTATGAATGTTTTAGGTATTACAGCTAGAATTAGAGGTAAGAAAGTTAATCGAATTAGAGTAAAGCCAGAGTATACAAAGGAAAATATATTAGCAAGAGATTTTATAGCTAAGGCTCCTAATAGGGAATAGTTAACAGATGGAACTGAATTCTCAATTCCTGGAGATAGCAGAAAACTCTATTGAAGTCCAATTATGGATATTTATGATAATAGTATAATTGAATATAAAATTTCCTTTAAGAACAATAATCATCTTGTATTTAGCATGTTTGATAAAGCAATACAAAGGTATCCTGATGCAAAGACCATATTTCACAGTGATAGAGGATTTCAATATACAGGGGATGTCTTTAAAGGTAAGATTGAAGAAGCTGGAATGACTCAAAGTATGTCTAGAGTCGGTAAATGTATTGATAATGGACCTATGGAAGGATTTTTTGGTACTTTAAAAACAGAAATGTTTTACGGGGAAAAGTTTAAAACACTAGAAGAATTAGTGGAAAAAATAGTTGAATATATTAAATTTTACAACGAAAAAAGATTTCAAAAAAGACTAAGATGCATGGCTCCTTTAGAATATTGAAACCATGCATCCAAATGTTCATAAAATTTTAGTTAAATTACCTGTCTACTTGACAAAGATCAGTTCAAGTTTTTTCTATCTGTTTTTTGATATTGGCTCAAGTCTATAACCTTTCCATAGTAATTATCTAGTTCATCCCTATGAGCTATTATATTAAATATCATTTTCCCGAAAGTGGTTATTCCTATGCTAATATAGGGATAGTAATTGTATCGTAATAGTCCCATTAATTCTAAATACTTATAATAGACTAGAAGGGACTCTGGATGTTGAATATATTTAGGGGCTAATTCCTGATATCTATAATAAGTATTCTCATCTAGTTCACAAAACAAATCCAATAAATCATTCATGGCTTTTTCTAAAAGAACCTGATCTAAATTAGGATTTACAAGGCTTAAAAATTGATAATTTAAAATGTATTGAAGGAATATACTATACCTTTGTTCATCTCCTAATCTTAAAAATAGGGGAGCTTTTTTAGTAGCATTTATTAAATCATCTTCAAGTACTATAAGTTTTTTATCAATGGAAAATTGATAAAAAAGATTTATCATTGGGAAATCTTTTTGATTGGGTCCTTTCCTAGTAATTACCTCACTGTTTTCCATTACTTCATTAATATTTAATAGATCTTTTCTCTTAATATATTTATTCTTCTTTGTAGATTCTAATGGATTGTTCATTATATATAGTAAAAATTTTTCAAAATCCATTAGAAAATCGAAGGCTTGTTCGTTCAATGAATTGACTATATTGTCAACTAAAATTTTATCTATATAAAAAGGCAATTCAAATTTTTTGATCCTATTAAAGTATAGAAATCTGTTTTTGCTTATTTTAAGTATCTGTTCGTAGGATTCCTTATATATGGGAGTTTTGTTTTTTAGATAACCTAAATATTTTTTCAATGTAGATATAAAGGAATTCAACTCCCTTTCATCGGTGATAAATCCATCATCAATGACTTCTTTTAATAGGAATTCAAAGTCTATTTGATCTAAATCGTAAAGGGTCATTTCCTCATCCATTAGACAATATTCAAATAGATTTATTAGATTGTTTACATGTTTTTTTATTCTGGGTTTAGACATTTGATGGGATAAATAGTATTCAAATTCCTCCAACTCATCGTATAGAATAGAGGTAAAATCCTCATCTAATTGGATGATACCGTATATACACTCGGTATAGATCCTATATATGTTTAGACTATATCGTTTTAGGTATCTGTCTATAGTCAATTCAGGCTCTCTTAATCTTACATAATTATAATCTATTAATACCTCTTCTATAAATAAATCTTTTATGGAAGAAGGGAGAAAGCTAATATTTCCTATAAACCCTTCATGTTCTAATACCCTTCCAATACGGCCAAATATTAAATTGTTTTGCCCTAGCATTGGGGCTAGGTTGGGTTCCCAAAGGTAATGATGTTTTCTGGTCAATAGATCTATCCCGTGAATATGTTCTCCATCGATTTCCAATATTTCAAACAGGGATATATGGGATTTGTTCCTTTCCATCAGTATTTCTTTTTCTATATTGGTTAGCTGACAGGATTTGTCCTCTAGCATATGTTCTATGAAACTTTTACCGTAATGGGTTCTATAGTCTATACTAACCCAAACATTAAAGGCTATCATGGTTTTCTGCTCATCAAAGTCAGGATAATAAAATTCTATAGAATCTAAAGATTTATCCTTGTTTATAAAATCATTTATATATTTAATTAGTTTTTTCGTAGTATTTTCCTGTAAAGTTTTAATCTGATCATAACTTAAATTATACATATGGACCTCCAAACAAAGTGTAATGATGATTATTGATTAATATATGATATATATATATTATATACCAATATGGATTATTCTGCATAGGTAATGGAGGAAAAATTTTGGTATAATAAGGGGGGGAGGTTATGCTATGGAAATATTAAAGGAAGCTTGTGTAGGAAATTATGTGGAAGCTGAAAGGGCTTTTGAAGGTGGAGCCCATAGAATAGAATTATGTGACAATCTAATGGAAGGTGGTACTACTCCTAGTTTTGGCACCATTTTGTTGGCAAAAGAAAACCTAGGTTTAAAGGTACATGTAATCATACGACCAAGGGGAGGGAGTTTTGTATTTACAGAAGAGGAAGTAAGGATAATGGAGAAGGATATAGATATATGTAGACAACTAAAGGTAGACGGTATAGTCATAGGTGCTTTGACGGAGGATGGAAAAATAGATGAAGCTGTCTTGAGAAGGCTAGTAGGTAAGGCAGGGGATCTAAGCATCACATTCCATATGGCTTTTGATGAAGTAGGGGATAAGAAAGCTACTTTGGATAAATTAGTAGACTTGAATATAAATCGAATACTTACCAAAGGTGGAAAGGGGAAAGCTTTAGATAATCAGGAATCATTAAAGGAATTAGTTGAGTATGCAGGGGATAGGATTGTTATACTAGCAGGTGGAGGAGTGACTAAGGATAATTATATGGAATTAGTAGAGAACACAGGGGTTAAGGAAGTTCATGGCACTAGAATAGTATAAAACAGGGTGGCTTAAGCCACCCTGTTTTATATATCACTTAATGAAGTTTTTGATTTATCTTTTTCCCAAGCGTGAAGAAGTAATGCTAATCCTATGACTCCATAGGCTACGAATACTCTGAAATATTCTCCGATTTGAGCATTGTTCATCAGATTTTGTCCTGCTAGCGGAGATATGATAAATAGGAAATGGAATAGAAAGGTTCCAATTAATGCCTCCTTCCAAGATGCCTTATCTACGCTAGCTCCTCCTACAAGAAGGGAAGCAACTGCAAATAGTCCTACTTGCTCATGACTAGCATAGGTATTCATGGTACCAATATTTTGTAAGAATATTATCTGTCCCCAGGCAGCCAAAACTGTAGACATGATTATGGCAGTTATCCTGGTCTTATCAACATTTATGCCTGATACCTCTGCAATATACATATCTTGGCCTACAGCCCTCATATCCTGACCTAATTTTGTCTTTAAGAAATAATTTACCAATAGGTATAGGCCTAAGGTTAATAGTAAAGTGGCTAAGGGATATTTGCCTAAGGGAATTGATCTATCCAATGCATATCTAACCCCCACCAAATCCACTGTATTCTTTAATCCTACACCGGAAGATAGGAGTAGGGATTTGTTTTTTATAGGGATTAGGCTTCCAGCCATTACTAGAAATATTAATTGATATATTCCGTTGGCAAAAAAGCCTAAGATCATGGAGGTGATCATCTCTTTTCCCTTTGCTTTATTTAAGATCTTGCCAACTAAAAATCCAAAAAGAATAGCAATGGGGGTAGATGTGACAAAGCCTAAAAGCAATCCTAATCCGCCACCGATAGTGTGATTGGTGATTATGATTAGGGCAATTTGCCCTGCCATAGCTCCTAATACTATAGCAAAGTTTAAACCCATTCCAGTGATTACTGGAATAATTAAGGATAATACTAGTACTAGATTTCTGGCTAGTCGTATGACCATTTCATCCATTAAGAATTTTATAGGAAGGCCGGTAAAAAAATATCCTGCTACTCCTAATATAAGAAATATAATTGGTACCATCATGCCTTCTCACCTCCAGTTCTTGTCAATGCATATAGAATGATACCATTCGATATGATGGTTCTTATTACTTCAGACATGCTTCCTTCAGCTAATATATTGATTACTGGTAAAGCAACTACCAATAGAGATTGGAACAACAGGGTGCCGATAATAACATGGATTATTTTAGCTCTTTGCAGGGAAGCACCCCCTATTAGTATGGAAGCTACTGCTGGCATAGCTGCATATAGGGGAGCATTATAGAGCTGCAAGAATCCAAAGGATTGGCTATATACTATTATCCCAACAGCTGCTAATACCGTAGAAAAAATAGTGCCTATTATCCTTTCCCTACTTACATCTATACCATTAGATAGGGCAAATTCCTCATTGCTTCCAGCTACTCTCATAGAAAGTCCTCTTTTACTTCGATTGTACACCCACACTATGAAGGCACAAAGAGCAAAAAACAATAGTAATCCCGTAGGTACTACTACATTACCAATTTTAAAAGCTAATAAATCATTTAAAACATGGGCCATAGAGGATTCTAAAGATACGGTAACCCTAAGCCCTGAGCCACCATAGGCCCATATGAGTTCAGGACTTTTGAATGGAGCTATTAGCCAAAATATACACATTAGTGATACTACGGAAAAACCTATATAGGTTCCTACGGTCATCTCTTGACCTTTGATTTTATTTAGCATACGACCATAGAGGTATCCAAACAACACTGCCAATGGAATGGCTATCAGGATTGATATTAAAAAGCCTTTAAATCCAGAAAGCTGAAATTCGATGCTGATCAATGCTCCTATCAAGCCAAATACTATGCCTAAGGGTAAGTTGAAGTTAAGGCCGATACCAGATTGGACTGCTGGTACCATAGCTAATACTAGTATGGCGTTCATACCAAATCTGACCAATATATCTGTGATCAATCCTGACAGGGGAATGTCAATAGCTACTGCCAATATAATAAGACCAATTAGAAATAGGGCTATTATAAATCTTGGAAAACCAATCTTATCTATGAATTCTTTCATTTAATTCACCACCTTATCTAAGCTTTCTCCAGCCATTAGAAGTCCAAAGTGTTCGTCAGAGGCATCAGGGGAAAGTATTCCCTTGACTCTACCATCATAAATAATGGCTATTCTATCTGATATTTGACGAAGTTCACCTAATTCGCTAGAGGTGATGATTATTGTCATATTTAGTTCTCTGTTCAATTTAACTAGGGTATCTAGCACTAATTTTTTAGCTCCTATATCTATACCACGGGTAGGTTCTGAAACTAACAATAGATCTGGTTCCAGTGTCAAAGCCCGTGCGATGCAAACCTTTTGTTGATTTCCGCCACTTAAATATCTAGTGTGTTGTCTTGGTCCAGTGCATCTTATATCCAATTCTTCTATCATCTTTAGAGCGTGTTTTCTTATGGCTCTTTCATCTATTAATTTTATAGGTCCAATTTCTATGAGAAATTTATCTTGTATTTCAAGTGCTGAAAAAGCCATATTAAATTCTAAGGAATCATCTAGAAGAAGTCCTACTCCCCGTCTATCTTCTGATAAGAAGGCAATGGAGGAGTTTAGAGCTTCTCTAGGATTATTTAGCAAAAGCTCTTTTCCATACTTAATAATAGTCCCAGAAGTCTCATATATTCCCATTATTCCATTGGCTATTCCCAATTTCCCTTGACCAGCTAATCCACCAATTCCTAATATTTCACCTTTTCTAATCTGTAGATCAATACCTTTAACTCTTTCTCCAGGCATATCTACCTTGAGATTTACAACTTCTAGGATGTATTCTTCATCAATTACCCTATTTTCTTCTTCACGGATTATTTCAATTTCCCTACCTACCATCAGTCGTGCCATATCTACTATGCTTATTTCATCGGCAGCTACGGTTTTGACTACCTCACCATCCCTTAAGATTGTAATAGAATGGGCAATGTTTTTTATTTCCTCTAATCTGTGTGAGATGAACAATATGGATATACCCATTTCTGACAATCTTTTTACCACATCTAAAAACTGGGTAGCCTCTGTCTCTGTAAGTACTGCTGTAGGTTCATCTAGTATCAAAAGCTTTAGATTGCTTTTGTCGATTTCCCTAGCTATTTCAATAAACTGCATATAGCCAACAGGGAGTCCTGCTATAGGTAGGTATTCATCTATGGACATGTTTAATTTATCTAAAGAAGTACGGGCATCTTTTGTCATAGTAGGTCTATCTAGTCTTTCTAGTTTCTTACCAAATATATTGCTTAGGAAAGAGGGTTTAGTACTTTCTCTATTAAGCTTTATATTTTCAGTAATAGTAAAGCCTGGAATCAACATGAACTCCTGGTGAACCATACCAATTCCAAGTTCCATAGCATCTTCGGGAGAATTGGGGAAGAAGCCTTCTCCATTGACTATTATTTCCCCTTCAAAACCACCTGTTGAATGAATCACAGGCATTCCAAATAGTATATTCATCAAAGTAGATTTTCCAGCACCATTTTCTCCTACAAGACCATGGACTTCTCCTTCCTTAATAGATAGGGAAACTTGGTTTAATACCTGATTTTCGGCATAATATTTGGATATATTCTTTAATTGTATTAAATCCATCTATATCCCTCCTTAACTTAAGAAGAAGGAGGCCGTATACACGACCTCTCTACTTAAAATATTTGAGATTCTGTTACAAACATCAGGAAGTTTGGCGCATCTTCCAGTTCGTTTACGGATATATTTGGGTCATCGGTAACGGTTTTTAGTATTTCTACCATTTTATCTTTGTTAAATTTCTCTACATCTCCTTTGCCATAGGCTACAGCATATTCTATTGCAGCATCTACCATGGCCATATTTGCTGGTACCTTCCATGTTGCAACTCTTCCTGAAGCATCTAATTCACCAATCTTTGTGCCTATTTCTTCTAGTATAAAGTCTACATCTCCAGCTTTTTCTTCAGGAATTTGAAGACCTAAAGCTCCAGGAAGAGCATGATATGGACTAGGACAGCATTGTTCAGGATATATGGCTCCTGTTTCTATTACAGATTTGATAAGGGGTTCTTGCATAGAACAATTTGTATTAAAGAAAGCCGTATCTTTACCATATTTATCAACTTGTCTTGGTACGTCTTCGATCATAAATTGTTGGGCTCCAGATATACCTGCATCTCCTGTTGGGTCTGGTGCATCTAAGGTAACAAACTCTAGACCTAGTTCATTGGCGGTTTTCTTCATAACATCCCTTCTTTGAGCCAGTAATTCGTAAGACATATGCCTTGGGAAAGAGTAGTGGACAAAGGTCTTTGCTCCCATATCCTTGGCTAGTCGTACTATAGTCTCTCCCCGTTTGATATTGTCGGTTTCAAGTATTATGTCAGCCCGAGGCACTATGGTCTCAGGATCTTCGTGAGGTACTCCAGCTATAAACAAAATATCATCCCTGTCTTCTTTGATCTTGTCAAAGGCTGCAGCAGTTCCAGGTACAGCTTGAAGAACTATTATGGCTTTTACCTCTGGATCCGATGCTAATCCTGTAATCTGTGCTATAGTAGTTTCCTGTTCTTGGGTAAATTTATCTGGATAGGTTACGTGTTTTATCACATCTTTACCATATTTCTCTACTGCATTTTCCCCTGCCCGGAATTCTTCCTCTCCTTGGGATACGGTTCCTGTGACTAGTCCGATTTTAAATCCTAATTCCTTTCCTCCACTGGTGGATGATGAATCCTTTTTGCCACAAGCAGTAGCGGTAAAGATAAGTAAAGTGATTAATAGTAATGCTAAAATTTTCCTATTCATTTTTTCCCTCCTTTATTTTCTTTTAATAGACCTATTGCGAAAAAATATTCTATTGAGTCTGAATTTAGAACTTAAACTTTTACGATTTTAATATTACTAATATATATATGCTTGGCTTTATAAATTATTGTTATTTCTATAAAACTCAAAAAAATTAGTATATGGTTCACATAATTGCCTGTGATATTTCATATATACATTATCAGAATAATTTGATATCATATTCTTAAATACATAAAGGGAGGGATATATTTTGAAATTTAAGGATTATAAATATACTAGACCAGATTTAAAGGCTATTGGTGAAGAATTTGAAAAACTGCTAAAGCATTTTAATGACGCCAAATCTTTTGAAGAACAAAATAAAATAATGAAGGAAATAAACGATATTAGATCTAATGTAGAAACTATGGGAAATTTAGTATACATTAGACATTCTATCAATACAGAAGACGAATTCTATGCTAAGGAACAGGATTTTTTAGATGAAAATATGCCCTTATACCAAAATATAGTAGTGAAATTTTATAATGCAATGATTAACTCTAAATTTAGATCAGATTTGGAAATAGAATGGGGAAAACAGATATTCAATTTGGCAGAGATGGAATTAAAGACCTTCTCCGAGGAGATAATTGAGGATTTAATAAGGGAAAATAAACTAGTTACAGAGTATGATAAGCTTATCGCTTCAGCTAAAATAGACTTTGAAGGGGAAGTTAGAAACCTAAGTCAGATGGCTCCTTTCATGCAATCTAAGGATAGGGCTATAAGGAAGAAAGCTTACGAGACCTATATAGGATTTTTTGAAGAAAAGGAAGAGGAGATTGACAGAATATATGATGAGCTGGTAAAGGTAAGGACTAGGATGGCCAAAAAATTAGGCTATGATAATTATGTACAAATGGGTTATTATCGCATGTCCCGATCTGATTACGATGCAAAGGATGTAGCTAACTACAGGAAACAGGTAGAAGAGGACTTAGTTCCATTAGTATCAGAATTGAAGGATAGGCAGAGAAAAAGACTAGGTCTAGATCAGTTAAAATATTATGACGAACCTTTGGAATATTTAACAGGCAATGCTACTCCTAAAGGGGATCCAGAATGGATACTAGAAAATGGAAAGAAGATGTATAAAGAATTATCCAAGGAAACCCATGAGTTCTTTACCTTTATGGTAGAAAGGGAACTACTAGATTTAGTAAGTAAGAAAGGAAAGATGAGTGGAGGCTATTGTACCTATATTTCTGATTATAAATCTCCATTTATTTTTTCCAATTTCAATGGCACCAGTGGCGATGTAGATGTATTGACTCATGAAGCAGGTCACGCATTTCAAGTGTATATGAGTAGGGATTTAAGAGTACCAGAATATAGTTTTCCAACTATGGAGGCAGCAGAAATTCACTCCATGAGTATGGAGTTTATAACCTGGCCTTGGATGGAATTATTTTTTGAAGACGAAGTGAATAAATATAAATTTAGCCATTTAGCTGGCGCGGTAAGTTTTATACCTTATGGTGTTACTGTTGATGAATTTCAACATTTTGTGTATGAAAATCCTGAAGCCACGCCAGAGGAGAGAAAAACTAAATGGAGGGAAATAGAGAAGAAGTATTTACCCTTTAGAGATTATGAAGATAATGATCTATTAAATAGGGGAGGATATTGGTTTAGGCAAGGCCACATATTTTCAACTCCCTTCTACTATATAGACTATACATTGGCTCAAGTATGTGCATTTCAATTTTGGATAAAGGTAAGGAATAATAGAGAAAAAGCTTGGGATGATTATCTGCGACTTTGCAAAGCAGGAGGCAGCAAATCCTTCTTAGAGTTAGTAGAATTAGCGAATCTTAAAAACCCATTTATAGACGGAACTATAAAAGAAGTGGTAGAACCAATTAAAGAGTGGCTAGATTTAGTAGATGATAGCAAGTTTTAGATAATAATTTTAATTGTATCAGTTTTACTATAAGGGATCCCCAAAGCTTTAAGGGATCCCTTTACTAATCTACAAAATACTGTCTATAAGGGATAGGTTTTCAAGTATTTTATTTAGATGATAATTATATACTAAATCCAATTCATCCCCATATTCCCTATTGTTTAATGGTGCCTTTTTATTGAACAATTTTTCTAAAGTCCTCCTGTTCTTATCATCGATATAAGGGGATTTTTCAATAGAGCATATAATACTTATATGGTTATAGGTGTTTTCAAATAGATCAAATATATGTTGAAAATTAAGATAATCATCCATTTTGTAGAGGTTTAACTTTATTTCCTTCTTCAATATATTATATTTTTTTTCTATATCTACTATATCTTGTCTTAACCCTTCTAATTCTATATACTCTTCCTTCCATATTATGCGTTCCAACATATCTTTTACTTGAGAATACATATTTTTGATGGAGATTTTCATCTTATCTTCAATATTAGGTGGAAGGATGAAGTAGTTTATTAAAGTCCCTATTACTAATCCTATAAAGGTATCTAGGGTCCTATAGAGAGCATAGTTTACCCGACTGCCTTCCTCATAGTTTAGTATGATAGATAAGAATACCATGGTAGAAAGTTGAATGGATTTTTTCCAGTCAAATATATTACATAAATATATTATGATTATAATTCCTATAGCTATAAAAAAGGGGTTCTCTGGAGCAATCAAAGAGAATGATAGTGCAATAACAGCCCCTAATATGGTACTGAGCATACGATTTTTAGCCATGCTAAAGGATTCGGATACAGAGGATTGCATGGCGATTATGGCTGCAATTCCGGCAAAAAAAGGGCTTTTTAAATTGAATACTTGGGAAATAAATATGGTTAAACTTACAGCTAATGCTGTTTTGATGGTACGCATACCTATTTTTCCGACTTTCATATTTCTCATCCTTTTAATTATTATACTAATTATCGTACGAACATTATACCAATCAAGTGCGTATTGGACAAGATGAAAAAGGTATTTAAAATGGTATTGATAGGCAAAATATACTATAATGATATTATTAACAAAATCATAAGAGGTGAGGATTTTGAAAACTAAAGGTCGTGGTTTTAAGATAGTATTTGGTGTTCTATTCCTGTTGATGTTTATATATTTAATAGTAAGTTTGAACATATTTGACAAGGACAATCTGTTTGAGTTTTTTACCTCAGGCAGTGAAAATAAAGGTTTTGGAATAGTTTATACTGTACTTATAACACTATTGATGGTATTTTTTGTTCCCATATCATGGTTTTCAGCCATAGGGGCTTTTTTATTTGGTTGGAAAGGATATTTATACGTGATAATCGGTGGTATGATTGCTTCGATTTTGGCTTTCTATATAGCTAAGATATTTAGACAAGATGTTATAAAAGTGGTAAACAAGATCTACTATAAAAAGGAAAGGGATGTAAGTCTTGAAGAGGTATCTAGACAGATAGAGAAGCATGGAATGGGTTATGTGTTTTTTATGAGGAGCATGCCTTTTATCCCCTTTAGTATAGCCAACTATGTATCTGGTCTTAGTTCTATATCCTTAAAGGATTATTTATTTGGAACTATTTTAGGATTGGCTCCAGGTCAGTTTATCACTACCTACTTCTTTGTAAAAGCCGTAGATATAAGGGAAAATCCCATTGGGGCTATAATTGCTGCTGTAGTAAAAGGGGCCTATGTATTGTTAGTCATACTATGGCAAAGAAAGAGCAAATATAAGACTAAAGAATAAATCTATCTAGTCGATATAAAATATAGAACAATATAAGGGGGATAAGGTATGCAAATTGATGGGGTGAACAATGCTTTAGATACCAATAGATATAACGAAATGAACAGGAATCTATCAGGTCCTATGAGAATAGTTGGCAAAGATAGAAATGTAAATCCAATCAAAACCTTAGAGGAAAGAAGATGTACAGAAGATGAATTAATCCAAAATATAGAATCGGCTAATGAAAAGTTTGTTGCTTATGATAGGAGGTTTGAATTCTCCATTCATGAAAAGACAAAACAGATAATGGTAAAAGTAATAGATGTGACAACAGATGAAACCATAAGGGAGATACCTCCTGAAAAGATATTGGATTTGGTAGCAGCCATATGGGAAATATCCGGCATAATAGTAGATGAAAGGGTATAGGGGGTGACAATATGTACAATACCATGAGAATAACAGGACTAGCATCAGGGATAGATACGGAAGAGATGATAAACAGCCTGATGAAAGCTGAAAGAGTCAAGGTAGACAGGGTAGAGCAAGATCGGCAAGTAATTATATGGCGTCAAGAGATGTACAACGACTTAAATAAGGACTTTGCAAATTTCATATTAAATACCAGAAAGATGTTTGGCCTAACTTCGGTAAGCTATACTGGCGAATTGAGACCTAATTCATATAAAAATTTAAACTGGGTAAAGAAAGCCACCTCTTCTAATGAAAATATAGCTACAGTATCTACTACGGCTAAGGCTATGGACGGGAACTATAAGGTTCATGTAGCTAATCTAGCTGAAGGAGCAAGCTTGGCTAGTGAAGTGGATATACGGAGGACAGAAAACGATAAGGTGGGTATAGTAAATGAAAAGGGCCAGATTGTTGGTGGGGATGGCAATATCATAAAAGATATCAACTTTACTATAAGCGATGGAAAAAATGAATTTGAAATTAAGGTTTCAAAAGAGGAAGCCATAACCATGGATGATATAGTGAAGGAGATAAATTCAGCTAAAAAAGTGGTTAATGATAAAGAAGTATCATTAGGCATTAAAGCTTCCTATGATGCAAATATTGGCAGGTTCTTCCTACAGACCATGGATACAGGAGCTAATGCTAAGATAGAGATAAGCAATATGGATGAAGATGCGGAAAATTTTATCAGTGGTTTGAACCTTAATTGGAATAACGATAAAGAAGGGAACATAGTTTATTCCAAATCAGGCCAAGATGCCTTAATCCATTTCAACGATGCAAAAAATATCAAGTCATCTACCAATCGTATCACCATCAACGGCATTACCATGGACCTTACAGGTACTGGAGACTTTACTGTAAACGTATCTACTGATGTAGATGGCATATATGAAAAAGTAGAAGAATTCGTAGAGGAGTACAATAAACTAGTAGAAAAGACTAATCAACTATTAGGTGAAAAACAATATAGGGATTATAGACCGTTGACATCAGAGCAGAAGAAAGCTATGGAAAAAGAGGATATTGAGCTTTGGGAAGAAAAGGCTAAATCGGGATTGTTGAGATCAGATGATCTAATAAGTAATACCATGCTAAATATTAGACGTTCCATATATGAAAAATCTGCAGGTATAGAAGGTTCATATCAACTTATTACCGAAATAGGCATATCTACAGAAAAATATGCCAGGGGTACTGCCGGTGGCAAGCTGGTAATAGATGAACAAAAGTTAAAGGATGCTATAGCCAAGGACTCAGAAGGGGTAATGGAACTTCTATTTAAGGAAAGCAATCCAGATGTGAAGGATACAATAGATGGTAAGGAAGTTACACAAACTGGTGGTATAGTTACCAGAACTTATGAAAATCTAATGGCGAGTATGGAAGACATAATTAAAAAATCTGGCACAGGAGATAGTGCAGATTTATACAGAGACGTGAAGCCTAATATACTATTGGAGTTCGTAAGCGAATATAGCAGTATCAGTCTATTGGATAAAGATGTGTTACAATATAGTAGGAGGATAGATGATTTAAATGAGATGCTGTTTAGAAAAGAAAACCACTACTATGCAAAATTTGCTGCCATGGAGAAAGCTATATCTAGAATGAATTCCCAAAGTATGTGGATGATGCAGCAATTTACGAGCTAAAATGAAAGGATGGGGAAGATGACATATAACGCCCTTAATCAATATAAGCAAAATACAGTACTTACTGCTACCCCTGAAGAATTGACCCTTATGCTATATGATGGGGGCATTAAGTTTATGAACATTGCCAAATATAGCATAGAAAATAAGGATATAAAAAGAGCCCATGAAGCTTTGATTAGGGCTCAAGATATAGTTATTGAGTTAAATTCATCTCTCAACATGGACTATGAAATATCAACTAACTTTAGAAATCTATATGGCTTTATACTGGACAACCTAATCGATGCCAATATTCAAAAAAAGACAGAGCCTATAGAAGAGGCATTGGAAATACTTATGGAGATGAGAGATACATGGAAGGAAGCTATGCAACAGGTAAAAAAAAGGGTATATCAAAACAGGTAGGTGTAGCAAGATGACCAAGAAAAAAATAAATGAATTGATATCCTTAAGCCAAGAAAAAGCTAAATTGTTAAAGGATATGCATCAATTTACAATAGGGCAGAAGGAATATATAGAAAAGGAAGATATGGAAGGATTAAATCAACTTTTAGATAAAAAGGATAATATAATTAAACAGATCGATAGATTAGATGTATCCTTTTTAAATATATTCTCTCAGATTAAAAAAGAAGAAGCTATTGAAAGCGTAGACGAATTGGATATAGAAAAGTATCCTAATCTAAAGGAGTTAAAGGAGATTGTTACGGAAATATCTTCAACTCTAATGGCCTTATCCCTGCTAGATGAGGAAAATAATAAGGTTATGAAGCAAAGGCTAGAAGAAACTAAAATGGAATTAAAAAAGGTAAAGGAAGGCCAAAGAGCATATAAAGGATATAATCATATAACCACAGGAAGCATGATGATAGATGAAGAGAAATAGGCAATTTTATGCCTATTTTTTTTATCTACAGATAATGATAAATTACCCACATATTGTGGACGAAAAAATACCAACCACAAGAATAAGAATAAGTATAAGGGAGAAAATTTTCTAAAAATATGGAAAATAATAGAATAAGGTAGAAAAATGAATTTATCAAGAATTTATCAATAGAATTATCCACATGTCCCTAGGGATATTAACAGTAATCCACAGAACAATCCACATTATCCACAAAAAATCAATAATTTTATCCACAAATCATCAACAGAAAGCTGTTAATATTTTCATAAATAATTATTCAGATTACATGAATAAATTTTAAAAATAATATTTTGATAATTTTTGTTTACATACTTCCCATTAATGGGTATATTATATTAATAAAGGTATAAGTGTTTTACTTATATGAAAGGAGTTGGGGTTTATGAAACTTAACTTTACTGGAAAAAATATTGAGGTAACTGAAGCATTAAAGGATGTAACTGAAAAGAAGCTTGGAAAACTAGAGAAGTATTTTCAAGGGGAAGTAGAAGGAAATGTCATCTATAGTGTAGAAAGGAACAGAAAGATCATTGAAATAACCATAAACCTACCTGGAACTATACTTAGAGCTGAAGAATACAGCGATGATATGTATGCAGCTATAGATAAGGCTGTGGATATATTAGAACGTCAGATGAGAAAGCACAAGACCAAGTTGCAAAGGCGATATAACAATGGTGAAACCATAAGATTCGAAAATATAGAACCCTTACACGAAGAAGAGGAGGATATACCTAAAGTCGTAAGGACCAAAAGATTTGATATGAAACCCATGAGCGTAGAAGAAGCTATTTTACAGATGGAATTATTAAGACACAATTTCTTCGTATTTATGAATGCAGATTCCGATGATTTAAACGTATTATATAAAAGAAAAGATGGAAACTATGGGTTGATAGAACCAGAGTTTTAATAGTATAATTGATATAGATTAAAATTGCAGGATGATTATCCTGCAATTTTCATTTTATTAGGACAAAAGGAGATGGTGGAATGTTTATTGAGGCTATAATATTTTCTTTAATCATTGGACTGATTAGAGGGGGTAAGTTTAAAAGATTTAAGATGGTAAATCATAAAACCATGTGGGTATTAGTACTGGGGATATTGATCCAGTATATTTTGATATTTTTAAATAGGGCAGAGGAAATAAAAAGCATAAGTAACATACTTTCCTATACTAAGGAAATTCTAATAATCTCCTATGTATTGATCCTAATAGGAATAATTGCAAATGTTAAATTTAGATCTCTATGGGCGGTATTAATTGGATTTGTATTAAATTTTATAGTAACAATTGCCAATGGTTGGAAGATGCCTATTCTGTTAGAAGGAATAAAGCTAACAGGCTTAGAAGAGTTGCATGGGATAATAGAGAGCGGTAATGCAGCCTTGTATACGCCTATTTCCGAACATATAAAATATCCTATATTAGGGGATATAATAATATTTGCAAATCCTTACCCAATTTCTAGGGTAATCAGCATAGGAGATATGATTATAAGCTTTGGTATATTTGCTTTAATTCAAGAGATAATGCTAAGTGAAGACTCCTTTATGGGGGGGTATAGATTGTGATAGTTTAATGTCATTGTAAGAAGTTTTGATAAATGATAAAATATAACGATAGATGTATATTAGTTAATACTGAAAGGTGGTTCAAAAATGAAAAGCTTTTTTGAAAAGATATTTGGCTCTTATAGCGATAGAGAATTAAAGCGTATTGAGCCTTTGGTCGATAAAATAGAAGCTTTAGATGAGGATATGCAAAGATTATCCGATGAAGAACTTCAACATAAAACCGTTGAATTTAAAGATAGATTGGCTAAGGGAGAAACCTTAGATGATATTCTACCAGAAGCCTATGCAGTTGTAAGAGAGGCTTCCCAAAGGGTATTGGGTATGAAACACTTTAGGGTACAGCTAATGGGGGGTATAATCCTTCATCAGGGTAGAATAGCTGAGATGAAAACAGGAGAAGGTAAGACCTTAGTAGCCACCTTGCCCGCCTATCTAAATGGATTGACAGGTAAAGGAGTTCATATAGTTACAGTCAACGACTATTTAGCCAAAAGAGATAGACAATGGATGGGAAAGGTATATGAATTTTTAGGATTGTCCGTAGGCTGTATTGTCCATGGTATGAATAATACCGAAAGAAAAATGGCATATAACTGTGATATAACCTATGGAACCAACAATGAATTTGGATTCGATTATTTAAGGGATAATATGGTTATATACAAGGAGGAAATGGTCCAAAGAAAGCTATATTACTCCATAGTAGACGAGGTAGATAGTATATTAATTGATGAGGCTCGAACACCCCTTATTATATCTGGTAGAGGGGAACAGTCTACAGAGCTTTATAGGACAGCTGATGCCTTTGTAAAGACTTTGACGGGAAGGATTATAGATCCACAAGAGGAGAAAAATGATCCCTTCGACCGGGAGATAAAGGAAGAGGTAGTGGATTTTATCATAGATGAAAAGGCCAGATCCTGCAACCTTACAGAAAAAGGGACTGCTAAGGCGGAAAACTACTTTGGATTGGAAAATTTAGCTGACCCTAACAATATGGAAATAGCCCATCACATAAATCAAGCGTTAAAGGCTAGAAACGTCATGAAAAGGGATATTGATTATGTGGTTAAGGATGGAGAAGTAATCATAGTAGACGAATTTACAGGAAGGTTGATGTACGGTAGAAGATACAGTGAAGGTTTGCATCAGGCTATAGAAGCTAAGGAAGGCCTAAATGTAAAAAGCGAATCTAAAACTTTAGCTACTATTACCTTCCAAAACTACTTTAGAATGTATGAGAAGCTAGCTGGTATGACGGGAACAGCAAAGACAGAGGAAGCTGAATTTACTGAGATATATGGAATGGATGTAGTTGAGATTCCTACGAATAAACCAGTCATAAGGGATGATTTACCCGATATAGTATACAAAAATGAGCAGGTTAAATTTGCTGCCATAGTAGATGAGATAAAGGAAAGACACAGCACTGGTCAACCTATTTTAGTAGGTACTATATCTATTGAAAGATCTGAGCTCTTAAGCAAGCTGTTAAAGAAGGAAAGAGTACCTCACGAAGTACTAAATGCCAAATACCATGAAAGAGAGGCAGAAATAGTAGCTCAAGCTGGTAGATTTGGTGCAGTAACTATAGCAACCAATATGGCAGGGAGAGGGACAGATATTGTCTTGGGTGGAAATCCAGAGTATCTGGCAAAGTTGGATCTAAAGAAGAGTGGATACCCCGAAGAGATAATATCCATCGTAGATAGTTTTGTTGAAACAGATGATGAAGAAGTTCTTAAGGCAAGGCAGGAGTATGGGCAGTTATATGAAAAGCATAAGGTAGATACGGATAAAAATGCAGAGGATGTAATAAAGGCAGGAGGTCTTCATATAATAGGTACGGAAAGGCACGAATCTAGAAGGATTGACAATCAGCTTCGTGGTCGTTCTGGTCGTCAAGGAGATCCGGGTTCATCTAGATTTTATATATCCTTAGAGGATGATTTGATGAGATTGTTTGGCGGTGAGAGGATCAAAGATATGATAGATAATCTAAATATGCCTGATGATGAACCACTGGAACACAAACTGCTTACCCGATCCATAGAAAATGCCCAAAGAAAAGTAGAAGGCAACAACTTCGCTATAAGAAAGCACGTACTACAATATGACGATGTAATGAATAAACAAAGGGAAGTAATCTATGGAGAAAGAAGAAAGGTACTAGAAGGCGAAGATCTAAGAGAGCATATATTGGGTATGTTAAGAAATATAATAGAAAATGCCGTAGAAATGTATACCATGCAAAGCAAATATCCAGAAGAATGGGATATAGCTGGATTAGAAAACTATCTAGGCAATCTATTTTTACCTAAGGGAGCTTTGGACATTAAAGATATTGAATCCCTAGATAAAGATGTATTGACAGATAGGCTATATGATATTGGAGAGGAAAATTATAAACTAAAGGAACAAGAAATAGGAGAGGAAACCTTCAGAGAAATAGAAAGAGTTATACTTCTCCAGGTAGTAGATAGCAAGTGGATGGATCATATTGATGCTATGGATCAATTAAGGCAAGGTATAGGCTTAAGAGCTTATGGGCAAGAGGATCCAGTTAGGGCCTATCAGATAGAAGGTTTTGATATGTTTGAAGAGATGAATCACAGTATCCAAGAGGATACTATTAGATATCTATTCCACGTACAAACTCCTGATAAGATGGAGAGAAAAAGAGTAGCAAACCCAATATCTACTGAAAACAAACCTCAACAACCCGTAGTAAAAGGCAAGAAGATAGGCAGAAATGATCCTTGCCCTTGTGGTAGTGGAAAAAAATATAAAAAATGTTGTGGGGCTTAGATAATGCACATTTGTAGGGTCGATCTCTGGTCGCCTGAACAATAGAAAGGAGCAGCTATGGAAGGAATTTATTTATACAAGGGAAAAGTAGAAGAAATCAATCAAATGTTAGAAGAATTAGGTGTTTCCCTTTGACATAGAAGGGTTGAAAAAAAGGATAGCAGAGCTAGAATCAAAATCCTATGAAGAAGATTTTTGGCAGGATATAGATAAAGCCCAAAGGACAATGCAGGAGATAAAAGGACTGAAGGAGCCAGTAGAGAAATATGAAAGTTTAAAAGGCTCCATTGAGGATTTAGAGGTTTTAATAGAATTAGCCATTGAAGAGGAGGACTATCAAGTATACAAGGAAATAAAGGAGCACTTTGATAGAATATCTAAGGAGGCAGAGAAGTTTAAACTATCTACTTTGCTAAATGGCCCCTATGATAAAAATAATGCTATACTATCCATTCACTCAGGTGCAGGAGGATTGGAAGCTCAGGACTGGGCAGAAATGCTACTTAGGATGTATAAGAGATGGTCTGACAGAAAAGGGTTTCAAGTAGAAATATTGGATTATTTAGCAGATACGGAAGGTGGGATCAAATCGGTTACTCTGCTGATTAAGGGTTTTAATGCCTATGGTTATTTAAAATCCGAAAAGGGAGTTCATCGACTAGTACGTATATCCCCTTTTGATTCTTCCAATAGAAGGCATACCTCTTTTGCTAGTATAGATGTGTATCCAGAATTAGATGACGAAATAGATATAGAGATAAACGAATCTGATTTAAAAATAGACACCTATAGAGCTAGTGGTGCTGGGGGACAGCATGTAAACACTACGGATTCTGCTGTAAGGATTACCCATATTCCTACGGGGATTATGGTCCAGTGTCAAAATGAAAGATCCCAGCACAGCAATCGGATAACAGCTATGAAAATGCTCAAAGCAAAGCTAATTCAACTTAAAGAAGAAGAACAGAAAGAAAAAATAGAGGATCTCCAGGGAAAGTATACCCAAATAGCTTGGGGTTCCCAAATCCGTTCCTATATATTTCACCCCTATAGCATGGTAAAGGACCATAGAACCGATATGGAAGTAGGAGATGTCAATAAGATAATGGACGGAGACATAGATATATTTATAAATGAATATTTAAAACAAAAAGCCCTATAAATAAGGGCTTTTTTTTAGAAAATGGGAGGATATTCTCATTACTTCGTCGAATAGTAAAACATGACACAATAAGATTTTAGAGAGGAGAATACTATGGAGATAGAAAAAATACTAATATCTGAATTTGAGCTAAAGCCCTTTCAAGTAAAAAACACCATTCAATTAATAGACGAAGGAAATACAATTCCTTTTATTGCTAGATATCGTAAAGAACAGACGGGAAATTTAACAGATATTACTCTAAGGGAATTATATGATAGATTAAATTATTTAAGAAATTTAAAGGATAGACAGGAAGAGGTTATACGTTTAATAGCTGAACAAGGAAAACTTACAGAGGAACTAAAAGAACAGATTTTAAAGGCAGAAACCCTTCAAAGAATAGAGGATTTATATAGGCCCTATAGGCCTAAGAGAAGAACCAGGGCAACTATTGCAAAAGAAAAGGGATTAGAGGGTTTGGCCAATATCTTGTGGTTGCAAGAATTAGAAATGGACCAGTTAAAACAAGAAGCATTGAGTTATATAGACGAAGAAAAGGATGTTAATACCGAAGAGGAAGCTTTAACTGGGGCTATGGATATAATTGCAGAGATTATATCAGATAATGCTGAATATAGGGATATAATAAGAAGAGTAGCCTATGAAAGGGGTGTTATACAGACAGAAGGGTCTAAAGAAGAAAAGTCCGTATATGAAATGTATTATGATTATAAAGAACCAGTAAAATCTATTCCTAATCATAGAGTTTTAGCTATAAACCGAGGAGAAAAGGAAAAGTTTCTAAAAGTCAATCTAATTCTTCCAGAGGAATATATTTTATCAAAACTTAAATCCATCATCATAACCAATAGGCAAGCTGGTACCAGAGATTACCTAGAAATGAGTATTGAAGACAGTTACAAAAGGCTTATATTCCCTTCCATAGAAAGGGAAGTACGCTCTAATCTAACAGAAAGAGCGGAGGAAGAGGCTATAAAGGTATTTGCCCTAAATTTAAAGCCTTTACTAATGCAACCGCCAATAAAGGGCAAGGTGGTTATGGGTATAGATCCAGGCTTTAGGACTGGATGTAAGGTAGCCGTGGTAGATGATACGGGTAAACTACTATCTACTACTACCGTCTATCCAACAGAACCTCAAAACAAGGTGGAGAAGACAAAGGAGGAATTGAAATACCTGATATCTAAATATAATGTAGATATTATAGCCATTGGAAATGGCACTGCATCTAGGGAGACAGAATTTGTAGTGGCTAATATGCTAAAGGAATTAAGTGGGGATATATCCTATATTATTGTTAGTGAGGCTGGAGCATCGGTATATTCGGCTTCAACAGTAGGTCAAGAGGAGTTTCCAGATTTGGATGTATCCCTTAGAGGAGCGATATCCATAGGGAGAAGGCTTCAAGATCCTTTAGCCGAGCTGGTCAAGATAGAGCCGCGGCATATAGGAGTTGGTCAATACCAACACGACTTGAATCAGAGTAGGTTAGATGAAGCCTTGACAGCAGTAGTGGAGGATTGTGTCAATACTGTAGGAGTGGATTTAAATACTGCCAGTTCTTCATTGTTAAAATATGTAGCTGGAATATCCTCAAGAGTTGCTTCTAATATAATTCAATATCGAGAGGAACACGGGAAGTTCACCAATAGAGATGAACTTTTGAAGATAAAAGGCATAGGGAAGAAAACTTATACTCAATGTGCAGGTTTTTTAAGAATTCCAGAAGGAGATAATATATTGGATAATACAGCAGTACACCCTGAATCCTATTCTATTGCAGAAAAGCTATTGAATATGGATTTGGAAGAGAAAGGTTTGGATTACCTATCTAAAGAATTAGGTGTAGGATATCTTACCCTTAAAGATATAATAGTAGAGCTTAGAAAGCCTGGAAGGGACCCACGAGATGAAATGCCTAAGTCTATTTTTAGAACTGATGTATTAGAGATGAAGGATTTAAAAGAGGACATGATCCTTATGGGAACCGTGAGGAATGTAGTGGATTTTGGCGCCTTTGTAGATATAGGGGTGAAGGAGGATGGACTGGTCCATATATCAGAGCTATCCAATAAATTCATCAAGCATCCAAAGGAAGTAGTAGAAGTAGGGGATATAGTTAAAGTAAAAATACTAAATGTGGATAAAAACAGGGGGAGAATTTCACTTAGTATGAGAGAACTTTAACTGTAAGGGGGAATCAGGATTGAATGGTGTGGAAAATATTAAAAAGGGGGACAACTCTCTTATTGGAATTATTAGCTCTAACTACCGCAGTGAGGATATGAAGCCTTTCAAGAACCATGTGTTTAACCATTTTAACCAAGGGGGAGGAATGGTGTATGTCTATTCTAACAATAAGGAAAATCAAACTATAGACTGTTTAACGAAACTTTGGGAGTTAGATGCAAATCGTTTATACCATAAAGGGCGGATAACATTCATATGTAGAGAGGATTTTTTAGAAGAAAACCAGATAGATACCAAAGGTTTTTTGCAAAAGATAAGAGAGGAATTAAACCAATTAGATTTGAATGGAACCAAGAAGAAGCTTATCTATATTACTGTGGATTCCTTTTGGGGTAATTTCATAGTGGAGGATATCCAACAGGTCTACGATAATTTAAACAAATTGGGCAAGGATAGAGAAACTAAGATAGTATTTCGGTATATTGTGGAGGAATTACAGGAGAAGCATATGGAAAACCTATTAAAAAATCACGACTATTTTTTAGTAGATGGAACGGAAGATTTTGAAATATATAATTCCAGTCAGTTGACTTTTCAAGCCATAAATGTATTGTCAAGACATAATGCTACTAGTAGGATATACCAAAAGGAAATGATGAGGGTTGAGTATTGGAAGACTTTAGGGGAGTTAATGGAAGGTACAGTTCACGACATAAACAATCTATTAATCACCATATTAGGCTATGCCCAGCTATCCATGACTTTAGAAGATCCTAGGGAAGTAGAGGACTATTTAAAAATAATCCATAGAACCGCTATGGATGGAAAGACAATTACGGATAGGATTCAAAACCATATTAGAGGTAGCTATGATTCCTTAAAGGATGTATATAAGTTTAATAGCATAGTAAATTCTTGTATCGATATGACAAAACATAAGTTTAAGCCCATTGTTGGCAATAAGGGAAAGATGGAATTAATTGTAGATTTGCAGTCCAATGGATTTATATATGCCAATGAATACGAAATAAGACAAGCTATTATAAATATTATATTAAACGGCATAGATGCTATGGCTAATAATGGGAAGATGATTATAAAAACCTATGATATAGGGAGCCAAGTGGTGCTGGAAATATCTGACACAGGAAAGGGAATGGATGAGAACACTAAGGATATGATATTTCGCCCTTACTTTTCAACTAAGGGAGACAAAGGCACTGGTTTAGGTTTAAATATAGCTAAGAAAATATTTGATAATCATAGGGCAAAAGTCTTGGTAGACAGCAAATTAGGGCATGGCACTAAGTTTACTATATTTTTACCACTAGAAGAAAAAAGGTATAATGTTGCCGAATTAGATATAGATGGATATAATATTAATTAGGGTAGCGAAACAATTTAAGGGGGAATGAATATGCTTTTTATTAAAAACGGTAATGTGTTTACCATGGCAGGAGAAGTAATTAATAAGGGTAGCATTCTAATTAAAGATGGAAAAATAGTAGAAGTAGGAAAGGACCTAGTAGCACCACTAGATGTGAGGGTTATCGATGCAGAAGGAAAAATGGTATTGCCTGGTTTTATAGATGCCCATTGTCATATTGGTATGTGGGAAGAAGGAATGGGATTTGAAGGTAGTGATGGAAATGAGTGGGTAGACCCAGTTACACCTCAGCTTAGAGCTATTGATGCTATCAATCCAATGGATGTAGCCTTTGAAGAAGCCTATATGGGTGGAGTTACTACTGCTGTTACAGGACCTGGTTCTGCCAATGTTATTGGTGGAATGTTTGCAGCTGTAAAAACTTATGGAAAAAGAGTAGATGATATGGTCCTTAAGGAGCCAGTAGCTATGAAAATAGCTTTTGGAGAAAATCCAAAACGTGTCTATGAATCCCAAAAGAAATCCCCTATAACAAGGATGGCAACAGCAGCAGTATTAAGGGAAACCTTATATAAGGCTAAGACCTACGGTGAAAAGAAAGAAAAAGGCGAGGAAGATTCATCTAAAATGCCGGAATACGATATGAAGATGGAAGCCCTATTGAGGGTATTAAACAAGGAAATTCCTCTTAAAGCTCATGCTCATAGAGCTGACGATATATTTACAGCCCTTAGAATAGCTAAGGAATTTGATGTGGAGATAACTCTAGACCACTGTACAGAGGGACATTTGATAGCTGATTACTTGAAAGATGAAGGAAGAGGAGCCATAGTAGGACCAACTCTATCTAATAGGTCTAAAGTGGAATTGAAAAACTTGACTTTCGATACTCCGAGAATACTTCACGAAGCAGGGGTTAAAATAGCTATAATGACTGATTCTCCAGTAATACCTCTACACTATCTGCCTATATGTGCTGGTTTAGCAGTAAGATCTGGTTTAGATGAAATGGAAGCTTTAAAGGCTATAACTATAAATCCTGCAGAAATTGTTGGAATTGATGATAGAGTGGGTAGTATAGAAGTAGGTAAGGATGCAGATATAGTAATTTTTGATGGTAACCCTATCAAGGATATCGGTTGCAAAACTTACGCTACCATAATAGATGGAGAAATAGTCTATCAGATGGATAAATAGCAAATTCACTAGGAAAGGGTGTATGCTTTGAAACTAGGCTTTATAGTAAATCCTATTGCAGGTATGGGAGGAAAGGTTGGACTAAAGGGTACCGATGGAGCTGAAATACTGGAAAAGGCCATTGAACTAGGAGCTTATCCAGAAGCCCCCATTAAAGCTAAAAAGGCCTTAGAGGTATTAATACCTTATAAGGATCAATTAGAAATAATTACTTGTCCAGGAACTATGGGAGAAAAAATAGCCAGGGAAGTTGGACTGGAACCTATAGTGTTAGGAGAGGCGAAGGATATGACAGGACCAGAAGATACGGAGAGAGCCGCAAAAGAAATGGCTAATATGGGAATTGATCTGCTCCTATTTGCTGGTGGGGATGGTACTGCAAGAAATATATTTAATGCCATTGGCGACAAGGTGCCAGTTATTGGAATACCTGCAGGAGTAAAAATCCACTCGGGGGTTTATGCCAATCATCCAAAGGCTGCAGGAGAAGTAGCATTAAAATACCTAAAGGGCAGGGATATGGATATAAAAGAAGTAGAGGTAATGGATATTGACGAAGAAGCCTTCCGGGAAGGCGTCGTCACAGCAAAATTATATGGCTATATGAAGGTTCCCTTTGAACCCCAGCTAGTTCAAAATCAGAAATCTGGCGGAATAGAAGGAGAAGAATCAGCTTTAGATGGTATATCCGACAAGATCATAGAACATATGGAAGAAGATGTTCTATACATAATAGGATCTGGTACTTCTACAAGGCCTATTATGGAGAAACTAGGACTATCCAATACCCTATTGGGCATAGATATAATTAAGAATAGAAAGCTAGTAGCCTCTGATGTAAATGAAAAGGAATTATTAGAACATATAAAAGGCAATAAAGCCAAGATAATAGTCACCGTCATAGGTGGTCAAGGTTATATATTTGGCAGAGGAAATCAACAGATAAGCTCTCAAGTTATAAGAGAAGTAGGCAAAGAAAATATAATAATAATAGCTACTAAGAAGAAACTTATGTCCTTAGGTAGAAGCCCTTTACTGGTAGATACTGGGGATGATGAGGTAAATAGCATGTTTAACGGATATATGAAGGTTAGAACCTCCTATACAGAAGAGGTAGTTCATATGGTGAAAGGGCTTTAGGCAATGCGCAATTTACAAAGCACAATGTATAGTTGTTGGGTTGACAATAAATAATATTAACATTATAATGAATATAACTAAATAAATATCTTCAGGGCGAGGTGCAATTCCTCACCGGCGGTATAGCCCGCGAGCTGGTTAATTCAGTTGATTTGGTGAAATTCCAAGGCCGACAGTTAAAGTCTGGATGGGAGAAGATTATACTTAATCTATTAAGTGAGTCTAGTCACGCCCCGAGGAAATTTCGGGGCTTGTTTTATTTTTATCGTATCCCTGAAGAAATAATTACTTGGAGGGATTTTTATGTACACATTAAGAAAGGAAGATTTTAATACTAAGACCATGGTAAAAATTGCAGTACTAGGGGTTATAGCATTCGTCCTTATGTTGTTGGATTTTCCCCTATGGTTTACGCCACCTTTCTTGAAATTTGACGTATCTGATGTACCAGCGCTAATTGGTTCCTTCGCCTTAGGGCCTATGGCAGGAGTTATAGTCCAATTGGTTAAAAACCTATTGAAGATATTATTAGCTGGGACTAATACTGCAGCTGTAGGAGAGCTGGCTAACTTTGTAGTAGGTAGTGTATTTGCATATGTAGCAGGCCTAATTTACTATAGAGAGAAGACTTTTAAAAATGCAGTAATAGGTTTGATAACAGGAACTATAGCTATGACTGTAGCTATATCCATAGCGAATTATTATATTATGATACCTTTTTATGCGAAGGCTTTTGGAATGCCTTTAGATAAGATTATTACTATAAGTGGAGCGGTGAATAGGTATGTAGTGGATTTAAAGAGCCTTATTATTTTTGCTGTAGTACCTTTCAATCTATTAAAGGGAGCTGTAGTAAGTTTGATTACTATATTACTATATAAAAGGATATCGCCAATACTTAAAGGATAAGGAATTATAACTAGCGGGTAGATTACCCGCTTATTTATTGTGCATTGAATGACTAAATGCTATAATAATAGGTAGTTTGAGGAATAGGAAGGTTGATTAGATGGTAAGAATAGTATTAAAGGGATTAAAGGAAACTGAAAAGTTTGGAGAGAGATTAGGTAGTCTACTAAAGCCTGGAGATATTATCTCTTTAACGGGAGATCTAGGTGCAGGAAAAACCACTTTGACTAAATCCATAGGCAAGGGCTTAGGGGTGGAGGATTATATAACTAGCCCTACTTTTACGCTGATAAATGAATATAAGGGAAGAACTATGCTTTATCATTTTGATGTATATAGATTAGAAGGTGCTGTAGATTTATACGATTTGGGTTTTGAAGAATATTTTTATTCCAATGGGGTTTGCATTATAGAATGGGGAGATAAAATAGAAGAGGTTCTTCCCAAAGAAAGAATCAATTTACAAATTGAAAAAGGTGTAGGATTAGATGAAAGAATTATTTATCTATATGGAGAAGGAGATAGATTTAAACAATTGCATAAGGAGTTGAATTTAGATTGAAGACATTAGCTGTAGACACATCAACGATGATGGCCACCTGTGCCCTATTAGATGAAGACAGACTATTGGGGGAATTTTCACTAAATCAGGAAATGACCCATTCGGAAAATTTAGTTCCCATGATAAAGGAAATGTTAGACAATTTAAATCTAAGGATAGAGGATATAGACCTATTTGGAGTAGCTACGGGTCCTGGTTCCTTTACTGGATTAAGGATCGGTATAGCTACGGTTAAATCTTTTGCTCATGTGTTTGATAAGCCTATTGTAGGGGTTTCTACCTTGGAGGGCTTAGCCTTTAATCTACCTTATGATGGCTATATAGTACCTATGATAGATGCCCGAAGGGATAGAGTATATACGGGCATATATAATAGAATTAAGGGCAATCTTATTAATGCAGTAGAACCTACTATAATGAAAGTGGATAAACTGTTGGAGCTTTTGAGAGAGGATTATGACAAAATAATGGTAAACGGAAATGGAACCTTTATTTATCAAGATATAATAATGGATATACTTAAGGATAAAGTAGATATAGCACCAGTAAATTTAAATAGCTGTAGAGCATCAAGCATAGCAGAGTTGGCCTTGATAAAATATAAAGAAGGCTATAGGGACAATTATTATGATTTGGTTCCAAACTATCTGAGGGAATCCCAAGCTCAAAGAGAATTAAGAAAGAAGGGTAGATAGTATGGACATATGCGTTAGGGAAATGCAGGAGTCGGATATAGATAGAATTGTGGAAATAGAGCAGGAAAGCTTTTCTCCTCCTTGGTCAAGGGAGGCCTTTTTATTAGAGCTGACTAGAAATATATTGGCCAAGTATATAGTAGTAGAGGTAGAAGGTAGGGTTGTAGGCTATGGAGGCATTTGGCTAATAATTGATGAAGGCCATATTACAAATATTGCAGTAGATAAGGAATATAGAGGATTGGGTTTAGGTAATAAGCTATTAGAAGGATTAATCCAACTATGTATAGACAGAGATATTAAGGCTATTACCTTGGAAGTAAGGAAATCTAATGAAATAGCCAAGGGACTTTACAAAAAATATGGCTTTAAAGAATATGGAGTTAGACCAGGGTACTATACGAATAATAATGAAGATGCAATAATCATGTGGAAAACTATTGAATTTTAGTGAGGTGGTAAAATGACTATAACATTGGCCATAGAAACATCCTGTGATGAAACTTCCTGTTCAGTTTTAAAAGGTGGTAGGGAAGTATTATCCAATATAATATCTTCTCAAATTGAAATTCACAGGCAATTTGGAGGCGTAGTTCCCGAAGTAGCCTCAAGAAAGCATATTGAAAATATTAACTTAATAATTCAACAAGCCTTAGATGAGGCAAATATTACCTTTCATGATATAGATCTAGTAGGAGTTACCCAGGGCCCAGGATTGGTAGGTGCTTTACTAGTAGGCATATCCAGTGCTAAGGCTATAGCCTATGCTATTGATAAACCAATAGTAGGAGTAAATCATATTGAAGGTCATATATGTGCTAACTATATTGAACATAAGGATTTAGAACCCCCTTTTACCTGCTTAGTAGTATCAGGAGGGCATACCTATTTAGTCCAAGCTAATTCCTATACTGAATATGAACTGATAGGTAGAACTAGAGATGATGCAGCCGGAGAGGCCTTCGACAAGGTAGCTAGAGCTTTAGGTTTATCCTATCCTGGTGGACCATTGATAGATAAGCTTTCTAAAGAAGGGGACAAATATGCAATAGATTTCCCCCGGGTATATTTAGAAAATGGTAGCTATGATTTTAGCTTTAGTGGATTAAAAACTGCTGTTTTAAACTATTTAAATCAAATGAAGCAAAAGGACGAAGACATAGTAGTAAAAGATGTTGCCGCTTCCTTTCAGCAAGCGGTAATAGAAGTACTTGTGGAAAAGACCATTAGATTAGCCAAGGAAAGAAAATCGGATAAAATAGTGATGGCTGGTGGAGTAGCAGCCAATGAAGGATTAAGGAATCTGATGAAACACAGAGGCAAAGAAGAGGGTATAGACATATTATATCCTTCTAGAGTATTGTGCACAGACAACGCAGCTATGATTGGTTCAGCTGCCTATTTCCATTATAAAAAAGGACATACTTCGAATTATTATCTAAATGTAGAGCCAAATTTAGAGCTAAAAGGATAATTATCAACAATTTTTCCACATTATTTCCACAGAAAAGGTTTTGGTTTACTATAAAAAAATGTGGATAATGTGGGAAAAACCCCTTGTAATCTGTCTATATTGGGACAAACTACTGGGGATAACTCTGTGGATTCTGTGTATAATCTGTGGATAATGTGGGGAAACTATTCTTCTGTCAATATTATCCACCTTTCATAAAGGGAATCTATTTTCAATTCCAAAGTTTCTCTTTGCTTAGTTAATTCCAGGATTTTATCTGGTTCATCATATATATTTGGATCGCAAAGCAATCTATCAAGTTTTTCCATATCCATTTCTTTTTCTTCAATCATCTTCTCCAAATTCGTTATTTCTCTTTTCTTTTTTCTTATGGATTCTAATTTTTCCCTTTCCTTTTTTCGCTCCAATTTTATTTGAGTCTTTGTTTTGTAATCTTCCTCTTCTTCAAGTATGACTTCGTTTTTCTTTTCCAAATAATAGTCGTAATTTCCAATGTACTCCTTTATGCCTTCTTCCGTTAATTCCAATATCTTGTCCACTACTCTATTCAAAAAATACCTATCGTGGGATATTACAAACAAAGTGCCTTCGTAATCAATTAAGGCATCTTCTAACACCTCTTTTGAATCTATATCTAAATGGTTGGTTGGCTCATCCATAAGGAGGAAATTGGCATCGGAAAGCATCATTTTCAAAAGAGCAAGCCTGCCTCTTTCACCACCGCTTAACTCCCCTACTTCTTTAAATATATCGTCACCAATAAATAAAAACCTACTCAATATGGAGCGAATTTCATAGTGATCCAATTTAGGATTGTCATCCCATATTTCATCTATTACGGTATTGTCCAGATTGAGTCTAGTCTGTTCTTGATCGAAATACCCAATATGGACATGATGACCTAGGGATATGTGGCCACTTTCGTAAGGGATCTGATTTAATATCATTTTAAATAGGGTAGTTTTTCCAATACCATTAGGGCCAATTAATCCTACTTTTTCTCCCCTATATATAGTAAAATTGATATCCTCTAATAGTTTAAAATCTTGGAAGGATTTATCAAGCTCCTCAACCCTTAAAACATCTCTACCGCTTTTTACCTTTGGTTCAAAGATTATCTTGGCCTTTTTAGTATCCATTGGTTTATCTATCGTCTTCATTCTATCTAACATCTTTTGTCGAGATTGGGCTTGTTTAATATAGCGGCTGCCACCATAGTTGGAAAATCTCCTTATAATCTCTTCCTGTCTTTTTATTTCCTTTTGTTGATCCTCATACTTTTTCTTTAATACTTCTATATCCTTTTTTCTCTGTCTCATATATTTAGAGTAGCTCATATTGTATATTTTGATATTTAAGTCTTCTAGTAAAAATATTCTAGATACCACATTATCCAAAAAGTATCTATCATGAGATATGATAAGGACTGCCCCCGAGTATTCTTTAAGATAATTTTCTAACCAATTAATAGCCTCTATATCTAGGTGGTTGGTAGGTTCGTCCAACAATAGCAGATCTGGCTTCTCCAACAGTAATTTAGCCAGGGACAATCTAGCTTTTTGACCACCACTTAATAGGTTTACCCTTTTGCCCATCTCGTCATCCCTAAACCCTAATCCTTTTAACACCCCCCTAATTTCAGATTGGTAACCATATCCATTGTTATTGTTAAAGCTCTCCATAAGATGAGCATAATCATCCATAAGTTTTTCCAACTTAGTAGAATTAGGCTTACTACCTTCTATGCTCATCTCCTGTTCAATCCTTCTTAAGTCCTTTTCCATTTGAATCAAGGGCTTAAATATTTTTAGACATTCATCAAACATGGAATCATTACTTTCCATGTGGGTATGTTGTTTCAAATAACCTATCTTTAAATCCTTCTGAATATATATTTCTCCACTATCCCTAAGGGTTTCTCCGGCTAATATATTGAAAAGGGTAGTTTTACCTGAGCCATTTAATCCTATAAGGCCGATCTTATCACCATCTTCTACGGTAAAGCTTATATCTTTCAATATTTCATCTATTCCATAGGTTTTAGATATATTGTTACATGAAAGGACTATCATATTAAATCTCCTACTTTCTATATACTATACTATCTATTTTACCAAAAAAAATAGCCCTTTAAAAGTAAGGACTATCTCTTTAGGTCTAATTCCATAGCAAGACTGGATAAAACTTTATCTATTAAATCTACATCACATTTTCCATCCCTAGTAAAATGAGTACAATTTTCACAGCTTTCATACTTTTCCTCATATACATTAGAAGATATATTTAATGCATTTTCTTCTTTTTGGTTATAGGAATCGCAATAAATAGCTATTTTTCTAAGTTGTTCTTTACTAGCCATTAGAAAACCTCCTATATGATTATGATAATAATATTATTAGTATTTAAATAATTTATATGCATTTGGAACTAACTATTAAAAAAAGTAGAATACTATAGAAGTAGAATGCTTTAATTGGATAAATTGACCTATTAATACCAATCTGTTATAATTAAAACAAAACGATTAGTAGATATATATTAGATATGATTGGGGGTAAATCAATGGATAAAGAGAACAGGGTGTCCATAACTGTTATTCGTAGATTACCTAAGTACTATAGATATTTAGGTGAATTGCTTAGGAAAGGAATAAATAGGATATCATCCCAGGAGCTAAGTAAGCTAACTGGTTTTACGGCATCCCAGATAAGGCAGGATTTAAATAACTTTGGCGGCTTTGGCCAGCAAGGTTATGGATATAATGTAGAGGAATTACATCACCAATTAGGTAAGATATTGGGATTGGATAAAATCTACAATACTGTAATAGTTGGTGCAGGAAATCTAGGGCAAGCAGTAGCCAATTATAGAGGATTTGAAGATGCTGGCTTTAAAGTGCTTTCCCTATTTGATAAAAACCCTAAGTTGATAGGATTGAAAATTAGGGATATAGAAATAAGAGATGTAGATGAGCTAGAAGAGTTCGTCGAGGAAAACAATGTAGAAATAGGGATTATTACTACGCCTAAAGAAAATGCTCAGGATATTGCTGATGTATATGTGAAAAGTGGAATAAAAGGTATTTGGAACTTT
Source organism: Clostridium sp. Cult3 (assembly GCF_021655115.1). Lineage (GTDB taxonomy): Bacteria > Bacillota > Clostridia > Tissierellales > Tepidimicrobiaceae > PPXY01. The sequence goes on along the minus strand of NZ_PPXY01000047.1, from coordinate 38,992 downwards.
GCACCAGCAGACTTAAAGGTAGAAGATGATATAGTGATAGAGAATGTCCATCTAAATGAATCCTTATTTACCTTATCCTATTTCTTAAACAACAAATCTGATTATGTTAGGGATTAGTAATTAGTTAAGGGGATTGTAGTTATTTGCTATAATCATTTTTTTAACATATTACATTGTTAATACAATGACGTAAATTTATAATTGTCAACATAAAATTATGTCTATAATTCTATAAAATATTAGGATTATAGACATTTTTGTATTTTTAAGGGTATTATCCATAAATAATGGATTGTCTGAAAGATAAAAATTTAACAAATTTTATGGAAATAAACATCTAAATGGATTATAATATAATATGAGATTTAGCTTAATATTAGGGAGGGGAGTATATGAATTTCAATTTATCAAGGGAACAGGAAATGGTAAGGGAAGTTATGAGGAAATTTGCTGAGTCCGAAGTCCAACCTATAGCTGCAGAAATTGATGAAGAAGGCAGGTTTCCTAGGGAAACGGTAGAGAAGATGGCTAGATATAACATGCTAGGCATACCTTTTCCTGTAGAATATGGAGGAGCAGGAGGAGATGAAGTAGCCTATGCTATAGCAGTAGAGGAATTATCAAAAGTATGTGCTACCACTGGAGTTATTTGTTCAGCCCACACTTCTCTAGGTTGTTGGCCTATATATAGATATGGTACGGAAGAGCAAAAACAAAAATATTTAATACCTTTAGCAAAGGGAGAAAAACTAGGAGCCTTTGGATTGACGGAACCAGATGCTGGTACGGATGCTGCTGGCCAACAGACTGTTGCAATACTAGATGGGGATAACTATATATTAAATGGAACCAAAATATTTATTACCAATGGCGGAGAAGCAGATGTATATATTATTTTTGCTATGACCGATAGGACTAAGGGTACCAGAGGTATTTCTGCTTTTATAGTGGAAAAGGATTTCCCGGGATTTAGTATAGGTAAAGTAGAAGATAAGATGGGCATTCGTGGATCATCTACTACGGAATTAATATTCAGAGATTGTATAGTCCCCAAGGAGAATCTGCTAGGAAAAGAAGGACAAGGTTTTAAGATTGCCATGTCGACTTTAGATGGTGGGCGAATAGGTATTGCAGCCCAAGCCTTAGGTATAGCAGAAGGTGCTTTAGAAGAAACCATAAAATATATAAAAGAAAGAGAACAATTTGGAAGGCCTTTGGCTAAGTTCCAAGGTTTACAGTGGATGATAGCTGATATGGCCACGGATATAGAAGCAAGTAAATTATTAGTATATAGAGCAGCCTACAATAAAGCAAACAATCTTCCCTACAATAAAGAAGCAGCTATGGCTAAATTATTTGCAGCTAATACAGCTATGGATGTAACTACCAAGTGCGTGCAACTTCATGGAGGGTATGGATTTACAAAGGATTATCCCGTAGAGAGAATGATGAGGGATGCAAAGATTACCGAAATATATGAAGGAACTTCTCAAGTTCAACAAATGGTTATTGCAGCCAATCTATTGAGATAAAAGATAGAGGAGGTATTTTGATGAAAATTATAGTCTGTATTAAACAAGTTCCCGATACCAATGAGGTTAGGATAGACCCAGTTAAAGGAACTTTAATCAGAGAAGGAGTACCTAGTATCATAAATCCAGATGATAGAAATGCTCTAGAAGAAGCATTGAAGATAAAGGATGAACTGGAAGATGTGAAAGTTACGGTACTTAGCATGGGGCCACCTCAAGCAGAAGTAGCATTAGTAGAAGCTATTGCTATGGGCGCAGATGAAGCGATTTTATTAAGCGATAGGGCCTTTGCTGGATCGGATACTTGGGCTACATCTACTGCATTATCAGCAGGAATAAAGGCCCTAGGGGACTTTGATATCATATTTTGTGGAAGACAAGCTATAGATGGAGATACTGCTCAGGTAGGACCTCAGATTGCTGAGCATTTAAGTATACCTCAGATAACCTATGTGGAGGATTTGAAATTTCAAGGTGGAAAGGTAAAAGCCAAGAGAGCTCTTGAAGACGGATATTTTGTAGTGGAGGCTGAACTTCCGGTCTTAATTACTGCTATCAAGGAATTAAACGAACCTCGATATCCATCTATAAAGGGAATATATGAAGGATTCAAAGGGGATAGGATAAAAGTTCTTTCCGCTAAAGATATAGAGGCTGATGAGGACAATATAGGATTAGATGGTTCACCAACTCAAGTCAACAAATCTTTTACCCCTCCTGGAAGAGGTGGAGAATCAGAAATAATAGAAGGAAGTCCTAAGGAACAAGCTCGACAGCTGATTGTAAGACTAAAAGAAGAAAAATTCATATAGGTTTTGGAAAGGAGGAATTAGATATGGCTGTAAAAGTTATCGGTAAAAAATGCATAGGGTGTGGCATATGTGTTAACACCTGCCCCTTTGATGCTATAGATATGGTAGAGGATAAGGCAGTAGTAACGGATAAATGTACTGCCTGTGGTAATTGTATAGAGGTTTGTCCCGAAGAAGCTATAATTAAAGAAGAAGGTAAAAGAAAAACCATAGATATAGATGAATATAAGGGTGTTTGGGTATTTGCTGAGCAAAGGGAAGGAAATTTACTCAATGTTTCCATTGAGTTAATTGGAGAAGGAAGAAAGATAGCTGATGAGTTGAATGCGGAATTGACAGCTATACTTCTAGGGAAAGATGTAGATGATTTGGCGGAGAAACTTATCAAGTACGGTGCAGATAATGTATTATATGGAGAATCAGAGCTTTTACAAGTATATACTACTGATGGATATACCAAGGTAATATGTGAATTGATTGAGGAGAAAAAACCAGAGATAATGTTAATCGGGGCTACCAATATAGGAAGGGACTTAGGTCCAAGGATTTCTGCAAGAATACATACGGGACTTACTGCAGACTGTACTAGATTGGAAGTAGATAAGGAAAACAGAAGGTTGTTACAGACCCGTCCTGCTTTTGGTGGAAATCTAATGGCAACTATTATTTGCCCAAACCATAGGCCACAGATGTCAACAGTGAGACCAGGGGTTATGGAGAAGGCTAAATATGATGAAACTAGAATAGGGAACATAGAGAAGTTCATTCCTAATTTAAAAGAGGAAGATATAAAAGCTAGGGTATTGGAAGTGGCTAAGGGGGCAAAAGCTCAAGTAAAATTAGAAGATGCCAATATCATAGTATCTGGTGGTAGGGGATTAGGGGATCCTGAAGGATTCAAGCTAATAGAAGAATTAGCAGAAAAACTAGGGGCAGTAGTAGGAGCTAGCCGTGCCACAGTAGATGCAGGCTGGATAGATCAATCCCATCAAGTTGGTCAAACCGGTAAGACCGTAAGGCCTACACTATACATTGCTTGTGGGATTTCGGGAGCTATACAACATTTAGCTGGAATGCAGGAATCAGAGGTTATTATAGCTATAAACAAAGATAAAGATGCACCTATATTTAAGGTAGCAGACTATGGGATAGTAGGGGATGTATATGAAATATTGCCAGAGCTAATAGAGGGCTTGGATAATATAGATGAGATATTAGAAAGTGTGAACTAATAAAAAAAGACACGAGGTGTAATATACTACAAAATCTCGTGTCTTTTTATATTATTAAATTGAATGATTGGCTCCTTTATGATAAATTTGAGTATAGAAAATAAGAAATGGGTGGAAAATCTTATGAGAAAAACCTTGGCTATTGTAAGTTACAGCATAGAGTCGGTAAACTCATACTATGCACAAATAAAAGCTTTATTTTCGAAAAATATTATTGTCAATAAGATTGCCATGGATGATATGAAAACTATCAAAAGTATAGATACAGATGTAGTACTTGTTCCTTCTTATGATATGTTTGAAAAGATAAGAAAATATATAAAGAAAGATATTGATATAATATTTGCTAATAGGACAATACCTCGGTCAGGTTTACAGAAGATAATGGGGATTGAAAAAGATAGTGAAGTAATTGTAATTGACGAGAGCCCCGAAATGACAGAGCAGATGATATCAGTAATCTACCAATTAGGTGTAAGACATATTAGCTTGGAATCTTATTGGGCAGTGAAGAAACAAAATATTAGTGAGAAACCCATAATTGTTTTAGGGCAATCTGATCATTTGCCATCCTATGCAAAAAACATTATTAACATAGGGAATAGTTTATTAGATTTTAATACTATAATCGATATAGGAATCAAATTCGATCTAATTCATATGTTAAACAGGCAAGACATTTCAAGAAGTTATGTGGAAGTAGAATCTGCAAACTTTGGATTAGAAGAAATTTTGGGAATGCTTAACAGTCGTGAAAGTCAATTAGATATATTGCTTCAGACTATTGATGCAGGAGTTATTGGCATAAACCCTGCAGGAAATATATTCTTATGTAATGAGAATGCAGAAAAAATTATTGGCCTTACAGAAGATGATGTTATTAACAAAAATGGAATAGAATTATTTCCTCGTATACCCTTCAAGCATGTTCTCAAAACCTTAGAATCCATAGAAGAAAAAATAATTATAATACATGGAGAGTATGTTGTAGTGTCTGTGAGCCCTTTAGTCCATTCAAACAAACCCTATGGCGCCGTTGCAATAATGAGAAAATACAAAGATACTGAGAAAAAACAGCATAAGATAAGAAAGCAGTTAGTTGGAAAAGGGCATGTGGCAAAATATCAATTTAATGACATAATGGGCAAAGGCAGTGCTATTAATAAGAGTAAAAGCATTGCTAAAAGAATGGCAAATTCTAACTCTTCAATATTGATTACCGGAGAAACAGGAACAGGAAAAGAACTATTTGCCCAAGCAATTCATAATAGTTCACCACGGAAAAATTATCCCTTTGTAGCTGTTAACTGTGGTGCTTTTCCTGAAAGTCTTTTGGAAAGTGAATTGTTTGGCTACGAAGAAGGTGCTTTTACTGGTGCACGTAAAGGCGGCAAACCTGGACTTTTTGAGCTAGCTCATAATGGAACTTTATTTTTAGATGAAATTGCTGAGATTCCTATGAATCTCCAAGTTAAGCTTCTCAGGGTTCTTCAGGAAAAAGAAGTAGTACGACTAGGAGGGGACAGTATAATAAATGTGGATTTTAGGGTGATAGCAGCTACAAACAAGAATTTAAAAAGCATGGTCAATGAAGGGAAGTTTAGGGAAGACCTATATTATCGATTAAACGTCTTACCCTTAAAAATACCTCCCTTAAGAAATAGAAAAGAAGATATATTATTCTTGTTTGAGGAAACGAAAAAACAATTTAATGGTAATTTTGTATTGACAGAAAAGGCAAAAGAGTTGTTATTGAGTCATAATTGGGATGGAAATGTAAGAGAACTAATAAATTGTGTAGAATATCTTGTCAATTTAGATCTAAAAATAATAGATGCAAAGGATCTACCATTTGAATATGAAGAAAATACGGATAGTGAAATGGACATTCAGATACAAAGAGAAATTATGATAGAGTTTTTAGAAACTACTGGTGATGATTTAAGAAAATATATTTTCGTATTAGAAGAATTAAAAAAGGCTTATATTGATAATAGAAGATTAGGGAGAAGGAGCATTCACAAAAAGGCAAAATTAAATGGAATTTTTTTAAGTGAACAAGAGACAAGAAGAATGTTGATAGAATTAGAAAAGTTACAAATGGTAAAGGTAAATAAAGGACGAGCTGGTACGGTAATAACCAAGGAAGGATTAAATATATTGGAATATATAAGATTGGGTTAAATGGTATCATTTTATGATACCATTTAACCCATAAATCATTACATAAAATTATTGTTATAAAATAATATCTAAGAAGTTAAGAGGTGTCCATACAAATAATAGTTAAAATATTCACAATATTTTAACTATTATTACTTTGGCATAAAACCTGCATAATTATATCAATGGAAGTGATTCTTATACCTAGTTGCTGAAATATGCAATATATTCAAATTTGGAAAGGAGGTAATATACATGGATTATGGATAATCTAATTAAGTTATTTTATATAATCAACAAAATAAAAAATAAAGGGGGATTATTGTGAACAATACGGAATTTGAAACAAAAGATAATAGAGAACAGTTTAAATCAAGATTTGGGTTTATCATGGCGGTAGCTGGTTCTGCAGTAGGCTTAGGTAATATATGGAGATTTCCATATATCACAGGTGTCCATGGTGGTGGTGCATTTGTCATAATTTATTTAGTAAGTATTTTTATAATTGGAGCTACTATTGCACTGACTGAGATGGCTATAGGTAGACATGGAGGCTCAGATGTTGTTGAAGCATATGGTCAGTACGATAAAAGATTTAAAATTCCTGGATATCTTTCGATGATAGCGGTTACAGTTCTCTTGTCTTTCTATAATATAATCGGCGGATGGTCAATCTATTATTTTATTCAAACTATATCAGGCAAATTAATTGGTTTAAGTTCAGCACAAGTAGAAGCAACCTTTGGCAATTTTGTTGTTAATTCTCCTCAAGTTGCTATATTTACAATTTTATTTTTAGCAGTGAACACAATAATTATAATGAAAGGTATAACGGAAGGGATAGAAAAAGTCTCTTCTATTGTAATGCCTGCATTGTTTGTGTTGCTAATTGTATTAGTCATTCGTTCTGTTACACTTCCAGGTGCAAAGGAAGGTGTAATTTGGTACTTAAAGCCAGACTTTTCTAAAGTAACAGGTTCAACTTTTGTTGCTGCAGTAGGGCAAGCATTTTTTACTTTAAGTCTTGGTTCAGGAGCTATGGCAACTTATGCAAGTTATCTAAGTAAAGATGAAAGTTTACCTAAGGCTACATATTCAGTTGTAATAGCCGATACTTTTGTAGCCCTCTTAGCCGGACTTGCTATTTTGCCTGCTGTATTTGCATTTGGAGTATCTCCAGGTGAAGGTCCAGGTTTAGTTTTTGTAACTTTACCAAGTGTTTTTGGGCAAATGCCTTTTGGAGCTCTTTTTGCAGCTATATTTTTCGTGTTCTTTTTTCTTGCTGCCTTAACATCCTCTATTTCCATGTTAGAGGTATCTGTAACCTATCTTATTGAGAAGAAAAAGATAAAAAGAAAAAAAGCAGTTATTATTATGAGCATAGTTGTAATACTTTTAGGTATTCCACCATTAATGAGTTTTGGAGGATGGAGTCATGTTGAAATATTTGGTTTAGGGCTCTTTGATCTATATGATTATTTTGTTTCCAATATTTCCATGCCTTTAGTCGGGTTAGCTGGAGCTTTGGTGATTAGTTGGGTATGGGACAAACAAGTTGCTAAAGATGAAATTACTAGTAATGGTAAATTTGAATTTGGATTATTTAATGTTTGGTATAATTTAACTAAATATGTTGTTCCCATATTATTAATATTTGTATTTTTAACTGCTACTGGAATTTTGAAAATATAATTGATGGCATGTAATTTGCATTTTAATTATTATTGAGTTTGAGTTTTTGAGACTAAATTGGTGTGATATAATATATATATGGTTTTCCTTTCTGTGCCCTTCAAATTTTTATCGACAATATATTATATAAAGTTTTTCCAATGCAAGGAAAACCTTTTCACACAAAATATTAATTGACGAAAAGGAGGACATTCAATGAAAAAGCTATTGACAGGAAATGAAGCTATAGCCCTTGGAGCTTATGAAGCTGGTCTCCATTACGCCGCTGCATATCCTGGAACACCAAGTACAGAGATATTAGAAAATATAGCTACTTATAAAGAAGAAATAATTGCAGAGTGGGCACCAAATGAAAAAGTGGCATTAGAATCAGCTTTAGGCGCTTCCATATTTGGAGCTAGATCCCTTGCTGCTATGAAGCATGTAGGTTTAAATGTGGCTGCTGACCCATTCTTTACTGCAGGCTATACAGGGGTCAATGGAGGAATGGTATTGATTACTGCTGACGATCCTGGACTTCACTCATCCCAAAATGAACAAGACAATAGATACTATGCAAAATCTGCAAAAGTAGCCATGATAGAGCCAAGTGATAGCCAGGAGGCTAAGGATATGGTTAAGGCTGCTATGGAAATAAGTGAACAATTTGACACCCTTGTTTTGATGAGATTGACTACTAGGATATGTCATAGCAAATCCTTAGTAGAAGTAGGCGAAAGAAAAGAAGTTCCTCTAAAACCATATGAAAAGAATTTGATGAAATACTATGTAGCTCCTGCAGTTGCAAAACAATTGCATGTAAAAGTAGAAGAAAGGCTTAAAAGATTAGAAGAATTCTCTAACGAAACGGATTTAAACTATATTGAATGGAATGACAAAAAAATAGGCATAATTTCATCTGGAGTAGCTTTCCAATATGCTAAGGAAATATTTAAAAACAATGCATCTTACTTGAAACTAGGTTTTACCTATCCTCTTCCAATGGAGAAAATAAGAAAATTTGCCGGGGAAGTAGACACCCTATATGTAGTAGAGGAATTGGAACCCTTCATGGAAGAACAAATTAAGGCTGCCGGTATTGACTGTAAGGGGAAGGACAAGATCCCTAATATCTGGGAACTAAATCCAGAGATTATTGAAAGATCCCTCCTTGATAAGGAAAGGGAAACTATAGATTATGATAAATCCATTGTGGTAAATAGACCTCCTACTTTATGTGCAGGTTGTCCACATAGAGGATTTTTCTATGAGCTAAGTAAAAGAAAGAATACTATAATATCTGGAGATATAGGATGCTATACACTAGGTGGGGCAGAACCACTAAATGCAATGGATACAACCATATGCATGGGGGCTAGTGTTAGTTTAGGACATGGTATGGAGAGATTAATAGATAAATATAATGATGAGAAGAGAGTAGTAAGTGTTATTGGCGATTCCACTTTCTTCCACTCTGGAATGACTAGCCTATTAGATGTAGTATACAACAATAGCAATACTATTACCTGTATACTTGACAATAGAGTAACTGGTATGACTGGACACCAGGACAATCCAGGGACTGGCTATACCCTTCAAGGCGAACCTACTAAGATGGCAAATATTCCTGAGATTGTTAAGGCTTTAGGAATTAAACATGTGAAAACTATTAATCCACTAAAATTAGATGAACTCAAGGAAGCTTTTGATTGGGCTTATGATCTTGATGAACCTTCAGTAATTATTTCAAGATGGCCTTGTGCACTAAAGAGATTATCTGAATATGATAAAGAGGAATTTGAATATGTACCAGGTGTATGTGAGGTAGATCAAGAGAAATGTATTGGCTGTAAAATGTGTGTAAATACAGGTTGTCCAGCAATATATTTTGATAAAGAAGCTAAAAAGTCAAGCATTGATGAAACACAATGTGTAGGCTGTGAGGTATGTATGCAAGTATGTCCAGTAAAAGCAATAAGCAAGGTGGGTGAATAAAATGACAGAAACAAAAAGTATATTATTAGTAGGGGTAGGAGGACAAGGGACAATTCTCGCTAGTAAAATCTTATCTGCAGGACTTGTTGAAGCAGGTTATGATGTAAAAATGTCTGAGATACATGGTATGGCACAAAGAGGAGGCAGTGTTTCTACACAAGTAAGATATGGGGATAGTGTGTCTTCGCCTATTATAGGCAGAGGCGAAGCAGATGTATTAGTTTCTTTTGAAACCATGGAAGCCCTAAGATGGCTAGAGTATTTAAAACCTGAAGGCAAGATTGTGGTAAATGACTATGAAATACCTTCAGCACCTATACTTATGGGTAAAAAGGATTACCCAGAGGGAGTAATAAATATAATTAAAAGCAAAGCAAATACTAGCGTAATAAATGCAGCAGAAATTGCAGAGGAATTAGGAAATATGAAAGTCATGAATATTGTATTACTTGGAGCATTAGTTAAAGCCATGGATTTATCGGATATAGACTGGGAAAAAGCCATAAAAGATAATGTAAAAGAAAAGTTTGTGAATATAAATTTAAAGGCATTTGAGAAGGGTAAAGATGCTGTATAATCATAAATTAATGAGATAGATTGTTCTGCGAAAAATAATAAAGGAGAATGATAATATGTCTAAAAACTTATTTAAAAACGAATTATCTAAATTACAACCTTATGTACCTGGCAAACCTATAGAAGAGGTACAAAAGGAATATGGATTGACCCATGTGGTAAAGCTAGCCTCTAATGAAAATCAATTGGGGCCATCTCCAAAAGCTGTTGAAGCTATAAAAAATGAATTGGAAAATTTAAATGTCTATCCTGATGCTGGGGCTATGGAATTAAGGCGGGAACTAGCTAAGAAATATGGATTGGACTGGGAAAATATAGTTGTGGGCAATGGTGGTGAACAGGTTTTACAAATAATAGCTCAAACCTTCATCAATCCTGGCGATGAAGCAATTATGGCTGGAACTACTTTTGGTATATACGCTAATAGTGTAGCTCATATGGGGGGAATACCAGTAAAGCTTCCCCTTAAAGATTATAAGCATGATTTTGAAGCCTTTGTTGAAAATATAAATGAAAAAACAAAGATAATATATGTGTGCAATCCAAATAATCCTATACCTAATATAATGACAAAAGATGAGATAAGCTACCTGGTTGACAATGTACCTGAAGATATAGTCATTGTATTTGACGAAGCGTATTATGATTTTGCTAGAATCAATCCAGATTATCCAGAAACATTAGACATATTAAAGAAAAGGCCAAATACTGTAATTTTAAGAACCTTCTCCAAAGTTACTGGTATAGCGGCTGTACGTGTGGGATTTGCCCTTACATCTAAGGAAATAGCTACAGAGATGAGTAAGGTTAAAGGAGTATTTAACGTAAACAGACTTGCTCAGGTTGCAGCTTTAGGAGCATTAAAGGATCAAGAGCATATTGAAAAAACTGTTGAATTGAACTATAAGTCCTTAGAAATGATGGAAGAATTTTTCGACGGTTTAGGACTTGAATATGTGAAATCCAATGCCAACTTTACATGGGTTAATATTGGAACCCATTCTAAGGAAGCTTTTGAAGAGCTAATGAAAAGAGGAGTAATCATAAGACCAGGATATCTATGGGGATGGGATAACTGGCTTAGGGTTAGTACTGGAACAGTAGAGCAGACGGAGAAATTTATTACTGAACTTAAAGCAGTATTAAATAAATAAGTATTTCACGAGGAAGAAAGGAGACCTATGATGAGCTATAAGATACTGGCTATTAATCCAGGTTCAACTTCAACCAAAATAGCACTATATGAAGATGAAAGAGAAGTTTTTACCGAAACCTTAGATCACCCTATCGAAGTCATTGAAAAATTTCAAAATGTCCAAGAACAATATGAAATGAGAAAAGACTTAGTAATGCAGTTTTTGGAAGATAAAGGCTATGATATTCGCAAATTATCGGCTATAGTAGGAAGGGGAGGTATGCTTCCACCGGTGAAATCTGGAGCCTATATCGTAAATAAAGAGATGCTTGATACTCTTGAGAATAGACCAGCTATGGAACATGCCTCAAATTTAGGAGCGCCCATTGCTTATGCAATAGCAAAATCTGCTGGAGTTAAGGCTTATATATATGATTCGGTAAGAACCGATGAGTTACACGATATAGCAAGAATATCAGGCATGCCAGATATAGAAAGAACCAGCACTTGCCATGTACTAAACACTAGAGCTATGGCTATAAAGGCAGCTAAAAAACATGGCAGAAGATATCAAGACATGAATATCGTTGCCGCTCACTTAGGTGGTGGAATATCGCTAAATGTTCATGAAAAAGGGCAAATAGTAGATATTATCTCCGATGATGAAGGCCCTTTTTCACCGGAGAGAGCAGGAAGGGTACCATGTAGAGAGCTTATAGAATTATGTTACTCAGGTCAATACGATAAGAGCACCATGCAAAAAAAGCTAAGAGGAAATGGCGGATTAAGAGCTTATCTAGGAACACTAGATGCTAGGGAAGTTGAGAAGATGATTGAAGATGGTGATGAAAAAGCAAAGTTGATCTATGAGGCTATGGCTTATCAGATTGCTAAAGGCATAGGAGAACTTGCAACTGTAGTAGAAGGGAAAGTGGATTTGATCATATTAACAGGGGGAATTGCATACTCTAATCTGATTACTTCATGGATTAAAAAACGTGTTGAATATATTGCACCAGTTGAAATAATGCCAGGAGAAAATGAAATGGAATCTTTAGCCTATGGAATTTTAAGAGTCTTGAGAGGTGAAGAAGAAGCTAGAGAATATTAGTACCTGTTTTTACTTGAACTTATATTAGTCCAATGATAAAATGAATGTGATTAGCAAATTAATCACAAAGATACTATAAAGCCTTAAAACATGGTTTAAATGAAAAGGTTTTCATCAACAAATCAAGGGAGGTAATATAATGGCAAAAGAAAGTTTAAATCCATTAGAAAGTGCTCAAAAACAGGTAAAGGCTGCATGTGATGCTTTAGGGTTAGAACCGGCGGTATATGAGATATTAAAAGAGCCTCAAAGGATGATTGAAATATCCATCCCAGTTAAGATGGACGATGGTACAACTAAAGTATTTAAAGGCTATAGAGCTGTACACAATGATGCAATAGGGCCTGGTAAGGGCGGAATCAGATTCCATCCAGGAGTAAACCCTGATGAGGTGAAAGCTCTATCCGTATGGATGACCTTTAAATGTGGAGTTATGGGAGTACCTTATGGTGGAGGTAAAGGTGGTATAACTGTAGATCCTCTAAGCTTATCTCAAGGGGAATTGGAAAGATTATCTAGAGGCTATGTGCAAGGACTTTACAAGTACTTAGGAGAAAAGATAGATATACCAGCTCCAGACGTAGGTAGCAATGGACAAGTAATGGCTTGGATGGTAGATGAATATAATAAATTAACTGGTCAATCCTCTCTTGGAGTTATTACTGGAAAACCAGTTGCATGGGGCGGTTCAGAAGGTAGAAACGAAGCTACAGGATTTGGTGTAGCTATTATAGCTAGGGAAGCTGCTAGAGAATTGGGCATTGAAATGAAAGGTGCTAAAGTAGCTATCCAAGGTTTTGGAAATGTTGGTTCCTATACGGTTAAAAATGTACAAAGACAGGGAGCTAAAATAGTAGCTATAGGTGAGTGGACACCATCAATAGGAACTTATGCTTTATACAACGAAGAAGGTTTAGACTTTGAAGATATGAAGGCTTATATGGATGAGCATAAGAATTTAGTGGGTTATCCAAAGGCTAAACAGATTTCTCTTGATGAATTTTGGGAATTAGAAGTAGACATACTTATACCAGCAGCTTTGGAAAATGCAATTACAGCAGAAGTAGCAGAAAAAGTGAATCCTAAACTGATCTGTGAAGCAGCAAATGGACCAATAACTCCAGACGCTGACGAAGTTCTAAAGAGAAGGGGTATCCCAGTTACACCTGATATACTAACAAATGCTGGTGGAGTTACAGTATCCTACTTCGAATGGGTACAAAACCTATATGGATACTATTGGAGTGAAAAAGAAGTAGAAGAAAAACAAGAAGTAGAAATGGTTAAAGCATTCAATGACATATGGGCATTGAAGAAAGAATATGATGTAACAGTAAGGGAAGCAGCTTATATGCTATCGGTTAAAAAAGTTGCTGATGTAATGAAACTAAGAGGATGGTATTAATATAATAAACTGGGACAGTGAGGACAGTTCTCACTGTCCCACTTTTTTATTTTTTGGGGTATAATATAGGAAGAGAAAGGAGCAATAAAATGGACTATGATATAGTAGAAAAAGATAATAAAATAATAATAAAAAATATGAAGGATTTTCATCCTAAGCATATATTTGAATGTGGCCAAGCTTTTAGATGGCAGGTGGAGGAAGATCAATCCTATACTGCTGTTCATGGTGGTAAGGTACTAAATGTAAAAAAAGAAGGAGAAGATGTGGTATTTTCAAACACAAATATTTCAGGTTTTTATGATATATGGTATGATTATTTTGACTTAGGTAGGGATTATGGTAAGATTAAGGAGGAATTATCCAAGGATCCAATACTTAAAGAGGCCATTGAATTCGGAGAAGGCATTAGAATATTGAATCAGGATCCTTTTGAAACCACCATATCTTTCATCATATCTGCTAATAATCAAATACCAAGGATCAAAAGATCTATAGAGCTAATTAGCCAAAACTATGGGAAGCCTATAGGTTCATATAATGGTAAAAAATATTATACCTTTCCCAGTTCAGAGGTATTAGCTAAAGCCAAGGAAGAGGAACTAGAAGAGAACTGTAAGGTAGGTTATAGGGCTAAATACATAGTTAATACTTCCAATATTATAAATGATAAAGAAGTAGAACTAGATGAACTATTTAAGTTACCAACAGAAGAAGCTAAAGAGATACTTATGAAACTTCCTGGAGTAGGACCTAAGGTATCCAATTGTATACTATTGTTTTCCTTAAACAAAAACGACGCCTTTCCCGTAGATGTATGGGTAAAAAGGGTGATGGAACATTTTTATTTTAAAGAGGATACAAGTAATAAAAAGATTGCCTCTTATGCTGAAGAAAAGTTCGGGAATCTAGGAGGTTTTGCACAACAATATCTATTTTATTATGCAAGGGAATTGGGGATAGGAAGAAAGAATAAATAAAGGTGATGGTATGTACAAAGTTTTTATAGTCGAGGACGACGAAAAGATTCTATCCTTAATAAAAGATAGATTAGAAAGATATGGATATACCGTATCTATAGCAGATGACTATGCTAATATAAAAGGACAATTTATAGAGGCGGACCCTCATCTAGTCCTATTGGATATAAATTTACCTAATTATGATGGATTCTTTTGGTGTAGGGAGATAAGGACTATATCTAATGTACCCATAATATTTATTTCAGCTAGATTTTCTGATATGGATCAGGTCATGGCCATAGAAAACGGAGGAGATGATTATATAATAAAACCCTTTTCTTTCGATTTACTATTAGCAAAAATAAAAGGAGTTATGAGGAGAACCTATGGAGAGTATAGACAGAATAGCTCTAAGGATTTATTTGAGGTAGACGGATTGTATCTATATAAAACTCAAAATATAGTAGAATGGCAGAATAAGAAAGTAGAACTTAGTAAGAAGGAGTTTGCTCTACTATATATACTTTTAGCTAATTTGGAGGAAATAGTATCAAGGGAAACCCTTTTGGCAGAACTGTGGGATGATATAGATTTCGTAGATGACAATACCCTTTCGGTAAATATTGCTAGATTGAGAAAGAGGCTGGAGGATATAGGTATAAAAGATGCCATTGAAACCAAGAGAGGGCAAGGCTATTCTATTACAAAGACATGGTAGGTGCTAAAATGAAGTTTAAAGATTATCTTAAGGATAGAGTATTATATATAATATTTTACTTTTTGAGTTCAACTTTAGCTATGGTAGTAATGATGTTAGATATAATTATAAGAAAAGAAAGGGTCAATATTTCAAATATAGTCTACGCTCTAATGCTAGCATCAATACTTTTAGTTCTATTAATAGCTATAGATTATTTTAATAAAAGAAAGTTTTATAATACTATTAATAGTGCTTTAGAAGATGATAAAGGTTTGGAATATATATTTAATATACCAGAAAATATAAGCAAAGAACATGATATATTTAAAAAACTACTGGCTAAGAACTATATGATCTACGAGAATACGTTGGATAAATATAGAAAATTAAATAAAATTCAATTGGATTTCAATAATAGATGGATTCACCAGATGAAGACACCTATTTCCGTTATTAAATTAATACTAGAAAATGAAAAAGGCAAAGATATAGATGAATACACCAGGAAAAGTTACGAAAGCATAGAAGAAGAGATGGATAAGCTATCCAACGGTTTGGAAATGGCTCTGTATGCTCTAAGAGTAAACGATTTTCAAGAGGATTTTAAAATTGAAGAAATAAATATATTGGCAATCGTAAGAAATGTCATCAATGAAAATAAAAATGCTTTTATAGCCAACTCAGTCTATCCTAAAATAATTTCTGGTGAGGATAAAAGGATAAAAAGCGACAAGAAGTGGATAAAGTTTATCATAAATCAAATAATCTCCAACAGTATAAAATACACCAAAGTAAAAGAGCATGGTGATAGGTCCATATTTATAAAAGTTTACAAAGAACCTGAAAAAACCATACTCACTATAGAAGACACGGGAATAGGTATACCTAAACATGATGTAGATAGGGTATTTAATCCATTTTTTACTGGGGAAAATGGTAGAAAGTATAAGGAATCCACAGGTATGGGACTTTACCTTACCAAGGAGATAATCGATAGATTAGGTCATGATATATTTATAGAATCGGAAGAAGGGGTAGGCACAAAGGTACATATAGTTTTCTATCAAGGAAGAAGCATATACGACTTAAAATAACGAATCTAACAAAATTGTAAGATAAAATATGAAATTGAAAGGGAAATCGATAGAAGGATTTCCCTTATTTTCTTATAATGAATATAGTAAATATGAACTGGGAGGTAACAAATGTGTCAGTATTAGAAACAAAAAATTTATCTAAAGTATATGGAGGAAAAGGAAAAACCATATCTGTCAAAGCCCTAGATGATTTTAATATGACTATAAAGTCTGGAGAATTCGTAGGAGTAATGGGACCCTCAGGTTCAGGAAAGACTACTTTATTGAACATCCTTGCTACAATAGATTCTCCATCTTCAGGAGAAGTTTCGATAAATGGTCAAAACCCCTATAGATTGAAAGAAGATGAACTAGCCTTATTTAGGAGAAATAATCTAGGTTTTATATTTCAGGATTTTAATCTATTAGATACTTTATCTGTAAAAGAAAATATTATATTACCATTGGTATTGGAGGAAATGGATAAAAAGGAAATTGAGAAAAGGGTAGACAATATAGCTTCAATACTAAGTATAAAAGATATATTGAACAAGAGGACTTATGAAATATCGGGAGGTCAGCAGCAAAGGACTGCTTGTGCTAGAGCCCTAATAAATGATCCTGCAATAATCTTGGCAGATGAACCAACAGGAAATTTGGATTCTAAAGCTTCTTTTGATTTGATGTCGTCTCTAGAGGTTATTAATCAAGAAAGGAATGCCACTATAGTTATGGTAACTCATGATGCTTTTGCTGCAAGTTTTTGTAATAGGATAATAATGATTAAGGATGGAAAGTTCTTCACGGAATTGGTCAAAAAATCAAATAGGCAGGCGTTTTTTAATGAGATATTAGATTCCCTATCCCTTCTTGGAGGTGGATACAATGAATCTATATAATATGGCTGCAAAAAATGTAAAGGGAAATCTATATAGATATATAATGTACTGTTTGAGCAATGCTTTTGCAGTGACTGCATTTTTTATATTTGCAAATTTTGTATTTCATCCAGCAATAGATATAAAATCTGCTGGGGGTCATGAAGTTGCAAAGATGGGGGCTGCAAATGGCATGATAATTAGTCAGGTGATAATAGTAATATTCTCCATATTGTTTGTAGGCTATTCTACTTCCATATTTTTAAAATCCCGGGGAAAGGAATTTGGCCTTTTATCCTTATATGGAATGACTAGAAGGCAAATTAAAAAATATGTACTTACAGAAAACACCATTATATCTATTTTATCTATAGGAACAGGAATATTAACAGGTATTATATTTTCAAAATTATTTTTTATGGGAATGGAAAGTTTTTTAGATGTAGAACTGCCCTTAAATATATCTTTAAAGGCCCTAGGCTTAACTATTGTGATCTTTTTTACATTGTTTGAGATAGTCAGTATAATCATGCTATTCCAAATAAGGAATAAAGAGATAATAGAACAACTGAAATCTAGCAAAATACCTAAGAAAATCCCTACGTTTTCTAGACTTAAAGCTATACTAGGAGTTATATTACTTTTAATAGGCTATATTGCTGCCTGGTTTGTCCAAGGTATTGCTGTACCTTTAGCTATGATACCGGTAACGCTGATAGTAATAATAGGCACCTACTTTTTGTTTACCCAGTTTAGCATAGCTGTGGCTAATAGAATACTTAGGAATGAAAGTATATTGTATAAGAAAAATAATTTAATAGCTTATTCTCAGATGATATTTAAACTGCAAGATACTGCAAAAGTTTTGTTTCTTGCCTCTATATTAGGTGCAATAACTTTTACCGCCACAGGCACTATATATTCATTCTACACTGAAAGCACTCGTTTTACAGGCTTAAATACTATTCATGATATGGCAATAATACAAAGAGGGGAAACTTTAGATGATGAGATAGCTGATGATATAGAAAGGATATTAACAAAAGAGGATATTAAAATAAATACAGTTCACAGGTTAAAAGGAGTAATACTTTCAAATGTAACAACGGAGAAAGGAGAAAAACAATTTGTTGTAATATCCAATGCTGACTATAACAAAATAGTTAAGTCTATAGGATTAAAGCCTATACAAATTAAAGAAAATGAAGTGGTGTATAATTTTCCCGATAATCTTGATAGAACTATGGTAAAAGATGATATTAACCATGAGGATAGACATACTAATTGGGATGAAATAGCCTTATATATTAATGGAGAAGCGAGGAAGTTTAAACTAGATAAAGAAGTCCATGGTAGCATTATGGCATTGCCCAACCTTGGTTATTATGACGCTTTGATTTTAAATGATAAGGATTTTAATCATATAATTAAAAGCACCAAAGAAAAGGATTTGATCTTATTCCATGGATTTAAATTAGAAAATTGGCGAGGATCCTATAAAGCTTCTATGGAAATAGACAAAATGTTAGGAGATAAATACGAAGGAATCTATTATTCAAAGGTAATATCCTATAGGGAGGTAAATAAACTTTATGGTTTGATCTTATTCATAGGATTTTTCATAGCCGTTTTATTTCTCATAGCCTCAGGGAGCATAATATATTTTAAATTGTTTAATGAAATAAAACAAGATGGTATAGAATACGGCATATTAAATAAGATAGGGACAACGGAAAAGGAGATAAATAGGATAATAACCAAACAAATAGGGATTATATTTTTTCTACCTTTTATTGTGAGTTCACTCCATTCATTCTTTGCACTCAAATCTCTTTCAAACCTACTGGAAGGTAGTTTGTTCAAAAATGGATTACTAGTCATGCTAGGATATTTGATATTTCAATCAATATATTTTCTACTTATAAGAACTATATATATAAATAGAATACGATATGATTAATATATATGTTTAGGGTCCTGGTATATGAGGGCCTTTTTTTTAGGATATAAAAAGGCAAAAAAGAGAAAGATAATAGATAGTGATAGAAAATACAAGAAATTCAATAAGAAGAAAAGAAAAACAAACCTAAAAGTGAAAAATAGAACAATAAACGGAAATATAAGGAAATCCAAGACTTGATTCTATTATTCTAATTAAGTAACATATAAATTGTACACATTAGCACTCAGTAACGTCGAGTGCTAATAAAATGGAAAGAAATTAGATTAAAATATAAGGAGGGCATATAGTATGAACCTTAAACCATTAGGTGACAGAGTTGTTATTAAAAAAGTTGAGGCTGAAGAAAAGACTAAAAGTGGTATAGTTCTTCCAAGTAGTGCTAAAGAACAACCACAAATGGCAAAAGTTATGGCTATAGGTGCTGACATATTAAACGATGAAAAGAAAAAAGATCAAATCAAAGAAGGAGATACAGTTATATTCTCCCAATATGCTGGAACAGAAGTTAAAATCGACGGGGAAGAATATACAATACTTAAACTAAACGATATTCTAGCAGTAGTGGAATAGTTTATCGTGGATAGTAGGGGCGATATTTGGTCGCCAGTATATAAGTTTGAAATAAAAAAGGAGTGTGAATATAATGGCTAAAGAAATAAAATTTGGTGAAGACGCTCGTCGTTCAATGGAAAAAGGAATCAATCAATTAGCTGACACGGTAAAGGTAACCCTTGGACCAAAGGGAAGAAATGTAGTTTTAGATAAATCTTTTGGAGCACCTCTTATTACCAATGATGGTGTAACTATTGCTCGTGAAATAGAGTTAGAAGATAGATACGAAAACATGGGTGCTCAGCTAGTAAAGGAAGTAGCTACTAAGACTCAAGATGTGGCAGGAGACGGAACTACAACAGCTACATTACTTGCTCAAGGTATCATAAGAGAAGGGCTTAAAAATGTAGCAGCAGGTGCAAATCCAATCATATTGAAGAAAGGTGTTCGTAAAGCAGTAGACGCTACTGTAGATGAAATTAGAAGATTCTCAAAAGAGGTAGACTCTAAAGAAGCTATAGCCCAAGTTGCTTCTATTTCGGCTGGTGACGAAGAAATAGGTAATTTAATTGCAGAGGCTATGGAAAAGGTAGGAAATGATGGAGTTATAACTGTAGAAGAATCAAGATCTATTGGAACTACTTTAGAAGTAGTAGAAGGTATGCAATTTGATAGAGGATATGTATCTCCTTATATGGTAACTAATACTGAAAAAATGGAAGCTGAATTAGAGGAGCCATATATACTTATTACAGATAAGAAGATTGCTAATATACAAGAAATACTTCCAATACTAGAACAAATTGTTCAAGAAGGAAAACCACTATTGATTATAGCTGAAGATATAGAAGGTGAGGCTTTAGCTACATTAGTAGTAAACAAATTAAGAGGAACTTTCAACTGTGTAGGAGTTAAGGCACCAGGATTTGGTGATAGAAGAACAGAAATGTTGCAAGATATTGCTATACTAACAGGCGGTCAAGTAATTTCAGAAGATCTTGGCTATGATCTAAAAGATGTAACTATTGATATGCTAGGTAGAGCAAGAAGAGTTAAGATAGATAAAGAAGATACAGTAATAGTAGACGGAGAAGGAAGTCAATCTGCTATAGAAGATAGGATCAACCAAATAAAGGTTCAATTAGAAGAATCTGATTCTGAATTTGACCAAGAAAAATATCAAGAAAGACTTGCAAAACTATCTGGTGGTGTAGCGGTAATCCAAGTTGGAGCAGCTACAGAAACTGAATTAAAGGAAAGAAAATCAAGAATTGAAGACGCGCTAGCAGCAACAAGAGCGGCTGTTGAAGAAGGAATTGTACCTGGTGGTGGAACTGTTCTTGTAGACAGTGTACCAGCTGTGGCAAAATTACTAGATGAAACTAATGGAGACGAAAGAACAGGAGTTAGCATAGTAGTTAGAGCACTAGAAGAACCAGTAAGACAAATAACAGAAAATGCAGGATTAGAAGGATCAATAATAGTTGAAAAGGTTAAGGAATCAGAACATGGAGTAGGATTTGACGCAATGAACGAAGAATATGTAAATATGATTGAAGCAGGAATAGTTGATCCAACTAAGGTAACTCGTTCTGCATTACAAAATGCTGCATCCGTTGCATCTATGGTACTTACAACTGAAGGTGCGGTTGTAGATGTTGAAGAAGAAGACCCAATGGCTGGAATGAACGGCATGGGGGGCGGCGGAATGCCAATGATGTAATAACATAAAACCTCTGAGGAAACTCAGAGGTTTTTTATATTTACAATAAAATATCCAGTTGGAAAATTTTTTTGCAGTACTTTTATATTATTTTCCGTTATAATTAATAGTTGTGATAAAAATTATAATAATAGAGGTGGATTGACTATGGCAAAGGATCATACAATATATATATTACTTACTTACAGCGGTTCTCTGTTATCTAAATGTATCAATATATATACGAAAGAGCCTTATACTCATGTATCAATTGCATTGGATGCGGATCTCAGGGAGTTATATAGTTTTGGTAGAATAAAACCTTCTAATCCCGTATTCGGAGGGTTTGTCAAAGAAGATATAATAAATGGTACCTATGCTAGGTTTCCAGAAACCAGATGTAGAGTATATTCCTTAAGATTAAAGGATACTCAATATAAAAGGCTGGAGAAGGAATTAAATAAATTTAAGAAAAATAGGGACAAGTATGGATACAATCTGTTAGGGCTATTTGGTGTAGTATTTAATATGCCCATAGAAAGAAGATACAATTATTTTTGTTCTCAATTTGTAGCTAGTTTATTGGATAGTAGTGGTATAGAGCTATTTCACAAACCACCATCCCTAACATCCCCTAGGGATTTTAGGAAGTGCAAGGAATTAAACCTAATCTATGAAGGAAGGTTAAAAAGGTACGGAGCATAAAAACAGATTGAATAGTTGAAGAAAGTTTAAACCCTGATGTATATATGTTACAGCTATTCCCTACAAGAACTTGACATTGTTGGTAGCTGAGGTATAATTTAACATAATAGCTCAACATCCTTAATATCAACATAACAGCCTATTAATAATTTTAAAAAAAGGGGGAGGCTTATGGACTTAGAGATAAAAAACCTTACAATGACATATCCAAAGGGGAAAAAAGCTTTAAAAAATGTTAATATTAAAATGAATAGTCCTAGTCTCATTGGCTTAATTGGACCTAATGGTGCAGGGAAAAGCACCTTAATGAAACTCTTGGTTTCAGAACTTTTGCCAACGGAGGGACAAATCTTACTGGATGGAATTCCGTTGACAAAACAAGAACAAAAGCTTAAATCCATGTTAGGATATCTTCCTCAGTCCTTTGGTATTTACGATGAATTGACAGTTTGGCAGTTTTTAGACTATATAGCAGCCTTGAAGGGTATTAAAAATAGCAAAATTGCAATTGATGAAGCAATTGCTCAAACTAATTTAGAAGAAAAAAGGAAGGTACGGATCAGAACTCTCTCCGGTGGACAACGGCAGCGATTGGGAATTGCCCAAGCTTTGCTGGGAAATCCACAGCTACTCATATTCGATGAACCCACAGTTGGTCTTGACCCTGAAGAGCGTGTGAACTTCAGAAATCTCTTCTCAAGAACAGCTCAGGACAAGCTTCTGATTTTGTCAACCCACATCATCGAGGATGTACAATCTATTTGTGATCGTTTGCTGATTTTACATAGTGGGGAGATCTTATTTGATGGTTCTCCAGAGGATTTAATTAAACAGGCTCAAGGTCATGTTGGTACCTATATGGAAGCTGCTCATAGCATAGAAAATATCGAAAACATGGAAGGGATTCACATTACCTCGCGGGTTAATACCGCCAACGGTTTAGTTAGTCGGCTGGTGGCCCACCATCTTCCGGATTTTTGTCATGTGGTAGAGCCAACTCTTGAGGATGCATATATGTATTTTCTTGAAGTGAAAGCGGGTGTCAGAGAATGAAATTTTCTTCATACCTAAAGGTAGAATTGCGCCGTCTGCTATTAGATCCAGGCACATGGCTCGTTTGTCTTCTTAGTATTTGTATTCCCCTGGCAGGCTACAGCTTTTATCAACCAGCCTTTGATGGAACACGGTCAAGTATGTGGGTAGCTAATCCAGCCCTTGCTGGTGCACTAGGTGGAGCTATTTTGTTCGGTTTTTTTACGATTTATCAATTTAACCGAATCGATAAGTACAATACCTCTTCATTGACCGATGTTATTGTTTCACCGTTAATAATGAATGCTGTGCGCCTGATGGCCCTAGTTATTGTGGCATTCCTAACAGGGATACTGGTAAGCTTAATTTATTTACCCTTTACAATCGTTAAGATGAGTTATTTATTTTCTTTGCCAACATATATTGCCAGCTACGGCATTATCCTGATTCCATCCTTGATTATGGGGGTTTTATTTGGGGCAATTTTTTATAATATAGTTCAACGCTTTGATTTAAGTGCTATCCTATTTCTCGTATGTGGCTTTTTACCCTTTGGTGGTTCTGTGCAGCCTAATTTTATTTTAAGATGGATTAACCCCAATGTACCTGTATTCTCCGATGCTTTTTCAAATGCTTTAATCCTGCGAGTTACATCATACAATCGAATTTTCTGGCTTTTGTTGTTAACCGGCTTATACATGTTTTCCCTTTTATGCGTTAGGCGGTATGAAAAAGGTATCTTCAAATCATTCATCATTAATTCAAAAAAATTTATCATTCCTATAATCGCAATGATTCTAATTCTTATTCCCGTCTATCTATATATTAATCAACCCTTTGTCAACCACGCACCTATGGAATATGGAAACCATAGTAATTTTCAAGGCAATATTACAGTAAAATCTATCCATACAAAGGCTAAACCGAATACAGTTTTGGGAACCCAACAGGGAACAGCAATCTATCAACTTTTGAATGAATCTGCACGAACACTGGAATGTTTCATTGAAATCGACTGTGGCTATACAGTTAAATCTATGACTGCCAATGGAGTTCCAATAAATTTTACCGATTTAAATAATGATTTATATACTTCAAAGGTGGTAAGGTTTGTTCTGCCATCTGAACAGGATATCGAGCTTGTGGTGGAATATGGTGGTTACCCTCAAATGTGGCGTGCTTCAGCCTCGATCCTTTCAGGTGATGAAATAAGTAGTCAGTTCATTATGCTTACTGGGTCATCCTTTACTCCGTTATTTCTTGGTAATTGGCATTATGATATGAAGAATACTGCTGAGATTATTCTTCCATCTTATATGACGCCTTTGGTGATGGAGGGCTCTGCAGAATTATTGACTGATAATCATGATGACACTAAAACCTGGTACCTTGAACGAAATAATCACTCCATGATATATATGTATGCAGCTGACTATTTAAAACTAAGAGTTGTCGCCAAGGATATGACTGCGGATTTTTATTACAGTCGTAAAAGTGAACCTGTGATGGTTAAGTATGGAATTGAAGATACTTTAAAAGAGGTTATGGATTTTTGCACAGAAAAATATGGGCTCCTTAGGAGCAGTGAAGATGATCATATTACGCTACTTCAGCTTTCAGCAACCATGTTTGGTGGCTATGCTGGTGGAGGGATGAGTGTTTTCGGCGAGACTACCTTTGCGGAAGATACCTTAAATGATCCATTACGAGGGGCATCAGGACAAGAGGTTATGGCTCACGAAATTGTACACCAATGGTGGGGCCTCAGTGTTGGCTTTGAAGGGGAATATGATCCTGATGGTGACCCGGAATGGACAAGCGAAGGCTTTACTGTATATACTACTTACCGAATGATGAAAGAAAAATACGGTGAAGAATATGCCAATACTCATTATGTTGATGTGTGGAAATCAGAGTTTAAAAATATGAAAAACAACTTTTATCATCGAAATCCTCAGTATATGGATCTGCTACCGGAACAATATGTATCTCGAATTAGAGAGAATGAACGAAGAGTTAAGAAATACTGTGTAATGCCCCTTAAAATCCTCAAGGCAGCAGAGCTGGTTGGAGGCGAAGAAAAAATGGATGAGATCATGAGTCAGCTTTATAAGACCAAGTCTATTTCTCATAACCCTACATTAACTTATCAGGATTTTTTATCAGCCTGTGGATTAACAAAGGAGGCGTTAGAACTTGAATAAAATATTCATGTATGAACTACGACGTTTATTGGTCAATAAATTCTTTTTCGGACTGTTGATTGTTATATCTCTATATGCCTATAGTGTTTTAAGCGGCGATATTATACTTGGAATAGCCAATACAGCTCCCTTTTCTGCCTGGAGCTATGGTTGGTTTTTGTCTAAAATGATGCCTTTGCTATCGGTTACACTGGTATTTTTGATTACCTTTTTCTATACACGAAAGGAAAAGCAGGTGCAGAAAATAATCAATACTATGCCCACAAATCCAACAAGGTTAATGTTTTTACGTTGTTGTGCGGTAATTATGGGATTTGTTATTATTGCCCTTGTTACCATAGGTATTAGCGCACTGTTTTATATCAAGATTTTTCGTTTTACCGATTTTAGTACCTTTCTACTACCTGCCCTATTAACATTACTGCCTGCAATGCTATTTATTTTAGGTGTGGGGATGTTATTGGGGCGATTGCATATTGGCACTCTCTATGGATTGATGGGTTTATTGCTTTTATTAGAAAGAATCCCCTTGATAAAACACTTGGATTTGTTTGGAAGCAACTTTTATCAGCATTTTCCCCTGACAATTTCTACGATGCCAGGGCAAGAACCTGCATTTATCATTCCAATGTTTTTTGTGGTGGAAAGATTGATCATTGCATTAATCGGTTTAGGGTTAGTTTTAGGCAATATTTTAATTAAACCCCAAGGGACAAGAAGATCAGCTTAATAGTAGAAAAATAAAACCTCTAAAAACCACGATCATCGGAAAATATACATAATAAATAAAGCTCCCATACCCTTTGGCAGTTATGTTATTATAATAGTGAATAGTTTTTCCAATGGTTTCAGGAGATATCATTTTCCTCATCTAAAAGCTCTCGTTAATGGCGAGGGCCTTTTCTATTATATTTTTGCAGTATTTTTATTTTTTATTACGTCTATATTAGTAGACGGGGAAAGGAGGGGAGGTATGGATTTAGATAATGAATTGATAAAGCAGACTCTATCAGGCAAGGAAGATGCATTTGAAAAAATAGTAGACAAATATAAAGGATATATATTTGCTATTATATTGAAGTTTATTAAGGATCATAATGAAGCTGAGAATATAGCCCAAGAAGTTTTCTTACAGATCTATATTTCCCTTCCAGAATATAAGTTTGACAATTTTAAAGGATGGATAGGTAGGATTGCAGCAAATAAATCCATAGACTGGAAAAGGAAAAAGAAAGCAAAATTTAAGGAACAGGTAATGGAAAATACTGAAATTGTAATTGATAGAGTAGGTTTATCTGATTTTAAAACACCAGAAGATATATTGATAGAAAAAGAGAAACAACAAAAAATCCGTAAGGTATGTAAAAGCATACCGGATATATATGAAAATGCAATAATCAAGTTTTATTTTGAGGAAAAGTCTTATGAAGAAATTGCAAAAGAGGAAGGGACTACTGAAAAGACCATAGCTTCAAGACTTTATCGAGGACGGAATCTACTAAGAGAGAAATGGAGGGAAGAGAGTGATGAAACATTATGATGATATAGAGTGGATTTTCTATAAGGAAAAAGTTTTTTCAGATGAAAAACAAGCTGAAATGGAAGAACATCTATATACATGTGATAAATGTATGGATACTTTTCTTTCTCTCATAGATAAAGAGGAAGCGGATAGAGCAGAAGAATCCATTTCATTAAACTTTACAGCTGATGTAATGGATAGCATTAAAAATATACAGTATAAACCAAAGACTAAAGTGAAAAAAATTGATACAAGATTAAGCGATATGTTTACCTACTATATAGCAGTGGCTTCTGTGGCTATAGTTTTAACATTAGGAGGGTTTTATAGTGGGTTGGTAGATATGGTACCTCATATTGGTAAGTCAGTAGTAGAAAAACCTAATATAAATACCCCAAATATAATAGCAGATATATCTGGAAAAATCGTAAACAAAACGTCTAATT
Organism: Clostridium sp. Cult3; assembly: GCF_021655115.1. Lineage (GTDB taxonomy): Bacteria > Bacillota > Clostridia > Tissierellales > Tepidimicrobiaceae > PPXY01. The sequence continues at coordinate 11,618 of NZ_PPXY01000047.1, read as the reverse complement.
TTATTGATAGTTTTGGAATATCTAATTGCAAGGAGGAATTAAGATGAAAGAAAAAAGTAAATTTATAACTTTTTTACTGTCTTTTATACCAGGTTTATCCCATTTTTACTTAGGGTTTGCCGATAGAGCTGTAATATTTCTTATGGTATTCTTTGGCGCAATAGTAGGTGTGACAGGTTTAGCATTTATCACGTATAATGATAGTTTTTTCATATTATTGGCTTTTGCTTTGCCTGTAATATGGCTTGTAGCATTACTGGATGCTTTTTCTTTAAGAAAAAGATTCATTCCATCCCAATATGTAGATGGAGTAGAGGGAGGAGAATATCAAGATATGAATAAAATTAAACAATCCAATAAAAAAACCATTACAATGGCTTTGTCCATCATACCTGGTGCAGGCCATATGTATCTAGGTTATCAAAAAAAGGGATTAGCAATAATGGGTGCTTTTTTATTTACCATATTCTTCATGGGATGGTTGGGTCTATCATTATTTTTGTTTGTATTACCCTTGATTTGGTTCTATAGTTTCTTTGATGCATTACATTCTTTTAATGAAGATAGTATTGAAAAAGAAGATGAACATGTTGGATTTGTTCTGGCAAATATAAAGTCGGAATGGATAGGTTATGGACTTATCGCAATAGGAATATTAATTATAATTGAGCGTATATTATATCCTTTAATTCCTCATGAAATAAGAAACTATATCCAAACTTCAATAGTATCTATTATATTTATAGTTGGAGGTATTAAACTACTGGCTAAAAACAAAAAGAATGAAGAACAAGAGGAAGGTGAAGAAAAATGCAAAAGAGACGAGTAGGAACAATTTCAATGGCCCTTGTATTAATTGCCTTTGGTATTTTAATATTCATCTCTCAGATAAACAAGGTGTCTGCAGTAGAATTGGGAATTAAATTTTGGCCAGCCATATTGTTCTTATTAGGTGGAGAAATACTTTGGTATAGTTACAGATATAAAGATGAAGATATAAATATAAAATATGATGTATTTAGCATATTTATCGTATTGATAATAGTTGGAATAAACCTAGCAATATACGGGCTTATTGAAACAGGTGTGATGGAGAGATTTAATACTATGGTAGCTTCTCAAACCTTTAGTTACCAAATACCTTATAGTGAAGTAGCAGTTGATGATAATATCAAAAAAATAGTAATAAGTTCTCCTAATTACTCTGATTTAAGTATTAGAACAGAAGAAGGTAGCAAAATAGCTACTACCGGTTCATTAGATATAACGACGGATAGTGAAGAAAAGGCTAAAGAACTATTAAACGATGAATATTTGGTAGATAACATAATAGGGGATACTCTATACATCTCCTTTGCTGATAGAGCGGCTCATAGTAATAGAGCTTATAATGTTCATGCTCATGATTTCAGCCTTATAATACCAGAAAACAAGAAGGTGGAAATCAACGGAGGAGGTAATTTACAATTAATAGTAGATAGTATTAAAACAGATTGGATTATAGACAGTGTAGATCGGATTAAGATTAGATTAGGCAAAAATATTGATGCAAGAATAAGTGCATTTGTAAACGATGAGGAAATGTTAAGAGGCAATGCTAAGTGGAGTATCTTGGAGAATAGTGATGAAGAATTCCTTAATGCTAAAGGCGAATTAGTATATGGGGAAGGGAACAATAAGATAAGTATACTTAATTCCGATGAGGTAGTAGTAGATGAGTTGGAATAGATATGCAATTATTAGGGACAAAACTAGTGAAATGTGGTATAGTATTGACGTTAGACTATATATTGAAAAGGGGCTCAGGGTGTTATGGACTATTTAAAATCAAATAATATACTTGAAGAGCAAATATCCATAGGGAAAATTCCAGCTATACTGTTTAGGCCTAGGGAAAGTAGAGAATTAATTCCAACAATAATCTTCTATCATGGATGGAGTTCAGATAAGGAAACCCAAAGGATGAGGGGGTTCATACTATCCTCAGTAGGTTATCAGGTAGTAATTCCTGATGCTATAAACCATGGAGAAAGGGATCCACTCTATAAATATGATATGCAGGATGCTACAAAATATTTTTGGAACACTATATTTACTAATATTGAGGAATCCAGCATAGTAATAGATGATTTAGTATCCAAATTTAATGCAGATCCGAATAGAGTGGGGGTCATAGGAAATTCCATGGGAGGGTTTACAGCAGCAGGGGTATTCACCCATAACCCTAGTATAAAAGCTTTGGTAGTATTTAACGGCTCCTGTAGTTGGGAAAATTCCAATAAGATATTTAAACAATCCTTTGAAATAGCTGTAGCTGAAGAACAAAGAGAAATTGAAGAAAAGATAGTCAATATGGACCCTATGAATAATATAGAACTGCTAATCAATAGACCTATACTATTATTGCATGGGGATAGTGATAGTGTAGTATCGATTGAAAGTCAAAGGATCTTCTATGGGAAGATAGAACCTATGTATCAAGAAAAAGAGAAGATAGAGTTTATCCAATATCCCAATCTGAACCATTTTGTGACCACCAATATGATGGAGGAAAGTATAGCTTGGTTTCATAAATATTTGTAGAGTTTGTACAAGAATATGCCTACTTTCAAAAAATATAGTAGTTTAGATGTACTATCATATCTAAAACTGTATTAAACTGCTTTGAGATAATTTAAATCATCTTAAAGCAGTTTTTTTAGTTAATTTATTGACAAAAATTACAAACCATACTAAAATAGACTTACCGGTCTAGACTAGGTAGTCTAGAACAATGACCGTAAATCCAAGAAAGGAGTGAAATAGTTGTATCAAATTAATAATTTAAGATTTAAGTATCCTAAAAATCGGGAGGATACCATTAAGGGTATATCCTTTCAAATACAAGATGGAGAGATATTTGGACTTTTGGGGCCTAGTGGTGTAGGCAAGAGTACTACCCAAAAGGTTCTTACAAAATTATTGGAAAGATACGAAGGAGAGATAATATACAAGGGTAAAGATTTAAAATCTTATGATAAATCCTTTTATGAAGAAGTGGGAGTAGGTTTTGAAATGCCTGTTCATTTTTCAAAATTAACTGCTGAAGAAAATATTAACTTTTTTAAAAAACTATACCGGTCTAATATGGATACGGACTATTTATTGAAAAGAGTAGGTTTATATGAATATAAGGACAAAAAGGTAGGAGAATTTTCCAAAGGGATGAAAGTTAGGTTAAACTTTGTAAGAGCCATGTTAAATAATCCTAAGATGTTATTTTTAGATGAACCCACCAATGGACTAGATCCCCATAATGCGAGGATAATAAAAGAAATAATCAAACAGTATCAGGAAAAAGGTGGAACGGTGCTATTAACAACCCACTTGATGAACGATGTAGACGAACTATGTGATAGGGTGGCCTTTATGGCCAATGGTAAAATTACTGAAATAGATACCCCAAAGGATTTAAAACTTAAATATGGTGAAAGAAAAGTTGATGTAGAATATCGGGAAGGTGAGGAAATCAAAAAAGAATCTTTCAACTTAGATACCTTAAAAAGGGATGAACGCTTCATAGACATTATAAAGACTAAGGATATACTGACTATTCATAGTAAAGAGATGACTTTAGATGATATATTTATTAAGGTAACAGGGGTGAGCACAGATGAATAGTTTTGCAACTCTATTATCTGGCGAGTTACAGAGGATGAGGAAGTATAACATATTAGCAGCTGGTATATTTGTTGCCCTATTATGGATAGGAGTATTATTTTTCACAGATATAGATGGCATAACTGATATGGTACCTTTACTGGTATTTATTGATGCCACTTCCATGTCTATGGTATTAATAGGTGCTACCATGTTTTATGAAAAACAGGAAGGGACTATTAAAACCTTGATGGTTTCTCCTATAAGCAAAACCCAATATATTTTGGCTAAAACCTTCGCTAATATTACTTCTAATATACTTACACTAGTACTTATCTATGTTTATGCAAAGCTATTTAAGGAGATAAACTTAAACTTCTTTGGGTTGATAGGTTCGGTAATATTAATAGCATTTTTCCATTCTTTAATTGGATTCATGTTGACCTTCAATACAAAGGATTTTACTGAGATGTTGATGAGTATGATGATATACACTTTCATATTTACAATTCCAGTTTTACTTGAGCAGATAGGGTTTATAAGAAACGAAACTGTGGATAAAATATTATTCGTAATACCCACTAAATCCTCTTCCATACTTTTACAGGCTACCGGTGGAGGAGTAGATCTTTGGAAGATTTGGTTTTCTCTTATATACCTGATATTAGCATCTTTAGTGATGTTTTTTATAGTATGGAAAAAGTTTGATGATTTTCAAGTTAAGGAAAGTGGTGAATAAATATGTATAGTGGTTTTATTAAGGCTGAAATAAAAAAATGGAGTAGGGACTCTATGATGGGTTTCATGGCTATGTATCCCTTTGTATTTGGTCTTATGGGAAGATATTTTGTTCCTTGGATAGCTGAAAGATCAGGCTTTAATGTAGATATATATGCGGATTTAATAATTGTAATACTAACTTTAATGGTGCCTATATCCTTTGGTGCCTTAATAGCCTTTTCAATTCTTGAGGATAGGGATGATAATATATTTTTATCCATAAAGACTACCCCTTTAAGTATAGGTCAATTTTTATCCTTCAGATTTCTTATTATATTAGTTCTTAGCTATATAACTACTGTATTTGTTATATGGTTTTCAGATATAGGAGATTTTCCTTTAAAAAACATATTGGCTATTTCTATATTAGCCTCTTTAGAAGCGCCTATGTATGGATTGATGATAAACGCCCTATCAAATAATAAAATTGAAGGATTTGCGATAATGAAGGCATTGGGGACTTTAATAATATTTCCCATTGTAGCCTTGTTTTTTGTAGATAAAAAAGAGCTGTTTTTTTCCTTTGCTCCAGGATTCTGGGCAGCTAAGGCAATAAGTAGTATAATTAGAGGAGAGGGAATACTTTTTCTTACCTATAATCAATATTATTTTATTGGAATTTTTTATTTAGTATTTTTAAATTTTGTAGCATATAAATTGTTTGTTGGAAAAGTAAAAGTATAATTATTATAGGAAGGTACCGAGGTGGTAATAGTGAATGAAAACAAAAAAAGGTCTTTTGAGAAAAGGGACGAACTAATAGAAGTGGCAATGGTTGAATTTGGAGAAAAAGGCTATGAAAATGCCTCTTTAAACAATATATTAAAGGAAGCAGGTATTAGCAAAGGAACTTTCTATTATCATTATAAGAATAAAGAAGATCTATATATGCATTTGATGGATATTATTACTGAAGAAAAGCTTATGTATATATCTAAGAGGATTGGGTCTATAGATTTTAACGAAGATGTATTTACAATATTAAGTGAGCTCATTAAGATTGGGATGAAATTTGCTTATAATAATCCCAAAATAAATAAATTTACTCAAAGTTTTGTCAAGGATTGGGGGACCCCAATTCACAATGAAATATTAAGAAGATACTACATTGATAGAGCCGATTATTTAAATAATATAACAAAAAAATATGGTTTTGAAAGTATGGACTATATATCGGATTTAATGGAAAAGGCCTATGATAAAGGAGAAATACGAGAGGATTTGCCTAAAGAATTTGTAATTAAGCTTATAAATCATTTGTTTTTAAACCTTCCTCAAATTGTAAATGCTAGCAACTTAGATGAATATGAACTAGCAGCTAATTATCTAATCGATTTCATTAGAGATGGCTTATCAAAGGATTAATAAAAACTTCCCTAAATAAACTAGGGAAGTTTTTAATAAACTCCTTGACAGTTGGAGAATTCTCTGCTAATTTAAAAAGAAACATTATTCAGTGTAAAGACAGTATATTCATATTATTGGGAAGTAATTCTTGTAATTGTGGTATACTAGTAATAATTAAAAACAAAAGGAGGAGTTTGATTTGGAATTTGTCGGCGAAGGATTGACTTTTGATGACGTATTATTATTGCCAGGAAAGTCGGAAGTACTACCTAGAGAAACTCAAATAAATACTTATTTAACCAGAAATATTAAGTTGAATATTCCGCTGATGAGTGCAGGTATGGATACGGTAACGGAATCTAAAATGGCTATAGCCATGGCAAGGGAAGGCGGTATAGGTATAATTCACAAGAACATGTCTATAGAACAACAGGCCTTAGAGGTAGATAGGGTTAAGCGATCTGAACATGGAATAATTACCGATCCTTTCTATCTTTCTAGACAGCATACGGTTTCAGATGCTTTGGAACTGATGGAAAGATATCATATATCGGGAGTGCCAATTGTTGAAGAAGATGGAAAATTAGTTGGAATAATCACAAACAGGGATATTAGGTTTGAAACGGATACGACTAAATTGATTGATGATGTAATGACTAAGGAAAACTTAGTAACCGGTACTAGAGAAACCTCCATGGATGAAGCATTAGAGATAATGAAACAATATAAAATAGAAAAATTACCTTTAGTAGATGAAGAATATAAACTATCTGGACTCATTACTATTAAGGATATTGAAAAATCTATCCAATATCCTAACTCTGCTAAAGATGAATCCGGAAGATTATTAGCAGGAGCAGCGGTAGGTGTTACACAGGATATGATGGATAGAATTAGCCAATTGGTTGAGGCTAAAGTAGATGTAATTGTAGTAGATACAGCCCATGGCCATTCTAAAGGAGTAATCGATGCAGTGAAGAGGATCAAGATAGAATACCCTAGCCTACAAGTAATAGCAGGGAATGTAGCTACGGCAGAAGCTACGGTAGATTTAATAAAGGCAGGTGCTGACGCAATAAAGGTAGGCATAGGCCCAGGTTCCATATGTACTACCAGGGTAGTTACAGGCATTGGAGTACCACAAATTACTGCTGTTATGAACTGTGCTAAGGCAGCAAAAGAATATAGTATTCCAGTTATTGCTGATGGAGGTATAAAATACTCTGGAGATATAACCAAGGCTATTGCATCAGGGGCTGGTGTAGTTATGATAGGGTCTTTATTTGCTGGTACTAATGAAAGCCCAGGAGAAGAGGAACTATATGAAGGTAGAAGGTTTAAAGTATATAGGGGAATGGGATCCATAGGTGCTATGCAATCCGGTAGTAGAGATAGATATTTCCAAGAGAACACCAAAAAATTAGTACCAGAAGGAGTAGAAGGAAGGGTACCTTATAGAGGACCTTTGGGAGATGTAGTATATCAACTACTAGGAGGATTAAGGTCTGGAATGGGGTATGTAGGAGCAAAGGATATTAGAGAATTACAAGAAAAAGCAAGATTCATCAAGATAACCAATGCCTCCTTAATTGAAAATCATCCTCATGATATAAATATTACAAAAGAAGCTCCAAATTACAGTAGAAGATAAGGGAGGTCATAGATTGATATTAATTTTAGATTTAGGTGGAAAATTTTCAAGATTTTTGGGTAGAAGGATAAGGGAATCCAAAGTATATTGTGAAATAGTTCCCTACAGTTATTCCATAGATAAGATCAAAGCTAAAAATCCCGAGGGAATAATAATCTCTGGTGGAGAACCAAATGATATAGTGTCTATAGAAAAACTTGATAAGCAAATATTCCATTTAGGAGTTCCTATTTTGGCTATTGGATATGGGGCTGACATTATGGCAGAAGTATATGGCGGAAGTTCAGTAGAACCTATAGGACATGATTATGCTTTTGAAAATGTAGATGTAAACTTAGATAGCTTGTTGTTTAACGGATTGGAAAGAAGTATGCCCTTATGGTTGAATGATGAATATATTTTTAATGTTATTCCAGAAGGATTTAATCAGATAGCTAAATATGGTGACAAAATAGCAGCTATAGAAAATAAGGAAAGAAAAATATATGGGGTAATGTTTCATCCAGAGGTAGAAACATCTAAAGAAGGTAAGGATATAATAGATAATTTCCTTTTCAAAATATGCAACTGTGATAAAAGATGGACTATGGAAGGGTTTGTTGATTACAGCATAGAAGAGATTAAAAAACAAGTAGGAGATAAAAAAGCTCTATGTGCTTTATCCGGCGGGGTGGATTCTTCTGTAGCAGCGGTATTGGTTCATAAGGCTATTGGAGACAATCTAGTATGTGTATTTGTAGACCATGGACTTCTTAGAAAAAATGAAAGGGAACAGGTGGAAGAGGTATTTAGAGATCAGTTCCAAATGAACCTTATTACCGTAGATGCAAGGGATAGATTTTTAAACAAACTAAAGGGAATAACAGATCCAGAACAGAAAAGAAAAATAATTGGTGAGGAATTCATAAGGGTATTTGAAGAAGAACAGAAAAAACTTACAGATATTCATTTCCTAGTACAAGGAACCATATACCCCGATGTAATAGAATCTGGAATAGATGGAAAAGTAGCAGTAAAAAGCCACCATAATGTAGGAGGGCTTCCTGAAGATATAGATTTCGAACTGATAGAACCTTTAAGGCAGCTATTTAAGGATGAGGTTCGTGAAGTAGGAAGATTACTAGGGATTAGCGAAGATATTGTAAGTAGGCAACCTTTCCCAGGGCCTGGTTTAGGAGTTAGGGTATTAGGTGAGATTACAGAGGAGAAGCTAGAAATTGTCAGAGAAGCAGACTATATATTTCGGGATGAGATCAAAAAAGCAGGATTAAAGGATAAAATATGGCAGTACTTTGCAGCACTACCCAATATTAAATCCGTAGGGGTAACCCACGGAGAGAGGACTTACAACTATACTGTAGCTCTAAGGGCAGTAAATTCCATAGACGGAATGACAGCAGAATGGGCTAAGATACCACTAGAAGTGTTAGAAAAAATCTCAGCCAGAATAGTAAATGAAGTACCTCATGTAAATAGAGTGGTATATGATATAACAACAAAACCACCAGCAACTATTGAGTGGGAGTAGTAACCAGTGAAACGAGCGGTAGCGAAGTTGAACTGTAGGTACTACCCCTGTCAGGGTTGGCGAGGCTTGTGCCGACCATAGGAGGTAGAAGCCCGCAACCTACGGCGGGAGTAATGAACAAAAGTCTTGAATCCTTAATTTTTAGGGGATTCAAGACTTTTTTGTTTTTAGAAGTACTAAAAAGGTACTATTTGGATTTCAAGTTTTTTCTAATTTTGCATAAAAATTAACACTCTAATTGCAACAAATGCAACTAGAGTGTTAATTTTATCCTTTTTATTTTAAGCTAATATTCCCCCGTCAATTACATATTGGGCTCCTGTTATGAATGATGCATCATCAGATGCTAGAAATAATACAAGCTTCGCAACTTCCTCTAATGTTGCGTATCTTCCCATTGGTATTGCATTAAGCCATTCTTGTTTTATTCCCTCTGGATCTGATGGATTTAGACCCGACTCTATAGATTCCATCATTCTTCCTTCTATATTTGTAGGATTAATAGAATTTACTCTAATATTATCCTTTGCTACTTCCAAGGCTGCAGTTTTTGTAAGTCCAACAACTGCATGTTTTGATGCTACATATGGAGACAACCCAGGTGATCCTGCTAAACCTGCATCTGATGATGTATTAATAATACTACCAGATCTTTGTTTTTGCATTATAGGGATTACGTATTTTAATCCCATAAATACACCTATGACGTTAATATCCATAACTTTCCTAACTTCATCTATATCTTGGTCTATTATTGGTGCAATTTTCCCTTCAGTTCCAGCATTATTAAAGAATACGTCAATTCTTCCATATTCTTCAACTGTTTTTTCTACATAGCTTTTAACTTCTTCTTCTTTAGTCACATCTGCTCTAATGGTTAAGACATCTCCAAGACTTTCTTTTACTTTTGCTAATTTTTCATCATTAGTCCCTACTATGGCAACTTTCGCACCTTCTTTTAAAAATAGCTCAGCGGTAGTTTTTCCAATATCTCCTGATCCACCTGTAATTAATACTACCTTGTCCTCAAATCTCTTAATCATTAAAACCCTCCTATTATCAATATTTATTAGTACCTACTTAACTTAATTATATATTATTTACCATCTTATTACAAATCTTAATTATAAATGATAAAATTAAGGAATACTTCAAGATAATAGTGCCTTTATAAAGATAGTGGACAATGGTAAGGGGATAGCTGAAGAAGATATGAAGAAAATTTTCAATAGGTATTATAGAGGGACAGATACAACTAAGGAAGGTTCTGGACTAGGACTAGCAATTGCCAATGACATAGTTAAAGCCCATAATGGGAAAATAAATATTGAAAGTCAATTGGAAAAAGGGACTGTTTTTACAATAGTTTTACGTGAATTGGAAGAGTAGATGATTTAAAATTCTCTTTTCTGGCAAGAATCAAATAAGATTTAAACCAGAAAGGAGAATTTTTTATGGCAATCTATCTTACCAAGGGAATATTCCTCTTCTTTTTATAATTAATTTATCTCATCAGCCGATTTGTATATTTCCGCCTTTTCCTCTTCACTTAACAAATGATCTATTATATAAGCTATTAATAATATCCCTGGAATATTAATCATCAATCTAGTTATTGCAAACTTACTTCCTAAGGATGATAATTCAAATAGGAACATTGGAATCTTTGTAGTGGACCAAGCACCTATAAATATCAATATATTAGTTAGTTTTACACCTTTTCTCATAAATACAGCTGCTACAGGAAAAGCACCATATAGTGGGCCAGCTGCAGCAGAGCCTAAAAATATGGATAGAAGTATACCTTTTAATCCAGAGTCCTCTCCCATATACTTTACCATTACATCCTTAGGCATCCAAGTATCCAATAAGCCCATTAAAACAAATATAGGGGGTATTATCATCATCATCTCTTTAAAGCTAATTTTAATTGTATCTATTGTCCTTAGACCTATTTCTTGATTCCACATATAAGTTATTAGAATAACAATAATGGCTATTATAAAAGTTATATATTTTTTAAATGTTTTCATATTAAGCAACCACCTTTCCTATTATAACTGCTACAATTAGGGAAAAACAGAAGGCTAAGGTATTTCTAAGTATGGCAACTTTTTTTCCAAAGTATTCAATCTCCATTGGAATAGTAATGAGTCCTACCATCATTAGGGAAGAAATAAAAGCTCCCAATTGCATATAGCCTGCCCCATTTTGTAATAGCATGGCAGCTGTAGGGAAGGCTACAAAACCAGGAATAAGGGTTATAGATCCAATTATTGCAGCTAAAATGACTCCATACCAACCTGAAGAATCTCCTATTAATTTACCTATGGTTTCTGGATCTAAGAAAGCGATGATAATTCCCACAGCAGAGACTATGCCCAGCAACTTAGGCAGTATATTTACAAAGGACTTCCAAGCTTTTTTTAAGGACTGTTTAGTTTTTTCTTTATCCTTAAAAGAGGACAATAGAACTAAAGATATAGTTAGTAAATAAAAGATTTTATTTTGCATGTTTTCCTCCTTTTCTCCGATTAACCTTCCAAACCTATGCCTATTTGGGTGTCTATATTAAATAAGATATTAATATTTAACTCCATATATATAATTTAAGAAATAAATTACTCCTATAATAATTGAAAATAATATATTTTTATTTAAATTTAAATATAT
>NZ_PPXY01000046.1 GCF_021655115.1 Clostridium sp. Cult3 | reverse complement strand
ATAAATGCGGTTATATATTTTTTTTATCATTAAAAGTGACATTTTCACTGAATAAATTTCTATGTTCTTATGTGACATTTTCATTGACTATTGACATAGCTTTTTTAAATTTTTATTATTCTATTTCTACTATCTTACCTAATATCTCATCACCTATATCAATTATTCCAAAAGTCTTCTTACTCCTAAAACCTCTAGGCATAGAAGGACTACCTGGGTTCATTATTATTATACCACCTTCTTCGTAAAAAATCGACATATGAGTATGCCCAAATAGTACTAAATCAGCTTCTACCTCTTGAGCCCTATAAAGCAACCTATTTACATCATATCTTATGCCATAATTATGTCCATGAGTTAAAAACAGAGTTTTTCCCTCTATATTGAGTATCTCATCTTCATTGTATTTTGGGTGAAAATAGTCTCCATTGCCCTTTACTATAATGGTTTCTACTTCTGTAGCTTTTTCAATCTTTTCCCCATCCTCTACATAATCCCCTAAATGGATGATCAAATCGGGTTTGTCCATACTATTTACTTGATTGATAAATTCCCTAGTGCTTCCATGGGTATCACTTACCACAAATATTCTCATAAGCATCATCCTTCAATATCTTATCCATCTGTTCCTTTAATCTACTTAATGCTCTAGCTCGATGGCTAATCTTGTTCTTCACATCTAGTCCTAACTCTCCAAAGGACTTGTCGTAACCCTTTGGTACAAATAAAGGATCATATCCAAATCCATTATTTCCTTTTGGCTCAAAACCTATGACCCCATCACATTTACCTTCAACGGTAAATATACTTTCATCTTCTAATACTACCGCTATAACCGTTTTAAAATATGCATTTCTTTTTTCTATTGAAAGACCTTCTAATTCTTTTAATAATCTAATATTATTTTTATTATAGTCGTGTTCTTCTCCTCCATATCTGGCAGAATGAACTCCTGGTGCTCCATCTAAAGCATCCACAAAAAGACCAGTATCATCAGCAATAACTATGCCTTCTACCTTTTCCCTTAAAGCTCTAGCTTTTTTTAAAGCATTTTCCTCCAAGGTTTTACCGTCTTCTTCAATCTCGAAGTTTTCAAGTTTTAAATCCTTTTTAGATAGAACTTCTACAGGTAAATTTTTTAGTATTTCCTTCATTTCTTCTACTTTATCTGGATTGCCAGTTGATAAAATTAATTTCCTTCTAGTCATGATTCTCCCCTTCTATATTTTTCCCTATTAGTTGGCTAATATCTCCTAAAGCTTCCCTCTGTTTTATTATCAATTCATTGTTACCTTTTTCTGCAAAATCTAATAATTTATTTAATTCCATTTTGGAAAAAGTACTTTCTTCTCCAGTACCTTGTATTTCAATAAACTGACCATCATCAGTCATTACTATATTCATATCCACTGAAGCTCTATGGTCCTCTTCATAGCATAAATCTAACATTACCTTATTATCGACTATGCCTACGGATATAGCCGATACAAAGTTGGATATGGGGATTTGTTTTATTTCCCCTCTTTCATATAACCAATTTAATGCATCTACAAGTGCTACAAATCCTCCAGTAATAGAGGCTGTTCTAGTACCTCCATCGGCTTGTATAACATCACAATCTATCCAGATGGTCCTTTCACCAATTATTGATAAATCCATAACTCCTCTTAAGGATCTACCTATTAGCCTTTGAATTTCTTGGGATCTGCCTTCTACTCTTCCTCTTGTTGAATCTCTAAATTTTCTATGGGTTGTAGAACCAGGAAGCATAGAGTATTCTGCAGTAATCCAGCCAGTATCGGTACCCTTTAAAAACGGAGGTACCCTATCGTCTATCATAGCGGTACATATTACCTTAGTATATCCCATCTCCATAAGGACAGAACCTTGAGGGTGTTTTAAATAGTTTCTAGTTATCCTTATATCCCTTAGTTCATCATAATTTCTATCATCAATTCTGCTCATTTTAACAACTCCCATTATTTTTTCTATATAGTACATTTTAATCCAAGCCCTTATTTATATCAACTTTCTATTTTAGGGACTAGATACCTTATTCTATTCTACCAAATATTTCTTCATCTTTCTATATTGTAATCCACTTTCAATATTTTATACTTTCTACAAAATAAAAACAAGCTGCCCTTTGGACAGCTTAATATTCATTGGCAAATGCCGGAATTGTCATATCTACGTGAAAATCCATTCCCATATCTTCTAAACTTTTCCCGTCTATAAGCAATTCTACCTTTTCTACCTCATCAAATTCCGATAGGGTTAATCCAATATTCCTTACCATGTCGTTGAAAACTTGAGCATCCTCCGGTGGATTCCCATAGTCAAAAGAAATATCTATATAGGCTATTCCATCTTTAATGTCCACACCATGAAAACTAGTTCCTTGGGGAATATGCGAACTAAGGCCTAGCTCTGCAGGTGGTCCATCAAACAATACTTCCAGTGCAGTATATACGTTAGGCATAGGTGCTAAAGTTGGTATAGTTACGGGCACATAGTATTCATAATCTTCTTCAAAGTTAATTCCCTTGTAATATACCACGACCTTAGATCGCTGGTTATCCCCCTCCAATGCCAAATTAATATTTTCCCTTTTTATTGGACTAGATATATCTGCTCCATACTTCATAACTGGAATAGTCTCACCATCGACTAAAAACTGAACTTCATCAATGGCTTGAAACTCAGTCAATGTATATACTACTCCCTTTATTAAATTTTCTTCATCCTTTTCTGTTTCATAGTTTAATACTTCCTTTGAAAAATCCACCTTGCAAAGGCCTATCTCCTCATCTATGGCCATCCCCCTTATTTCTGTTCCTGCTGGTATAATAGGTGATAATCCAGTGTTAGCCATGCTTTCCCTTAATTCAGGACTATCTATCATATTTCTCAAAGCCAATTTAGCAATGCCTTCTTCCCAGGGAATCTTTTTCATAAGAGGCACTAGCAAACCTTGTTTATCTCTAAAGTATAGTATAGTCCCTCGCATCCCATCGTCTTCCGCAATTTCAAATTCCAAATCATCAGACCTGATGATTTCTAACTCTTCCTCCTTAGAAAAAAGTTTCTTAAAACCTCCTTTCCCCTTGCAACTTACGACCATTACACCTACTACTATTATTAAAAGTATTAATGCTATTTTTTTATTATCCATCCCTTACCCCCCTCCATATTGTTATTACATTATATTAATGGATAAGGGGTACTATGATTATTATTTCTTTTTAATAGTTGTAAAATAGCCACCACTTATAGGATTTACTGAATTTGTTGTAATAAAAGCTTCTTTTTCATAGCTATAGACTATCTCCTTAAGTTTAGCCAGATCTTTTCTATGTATGGCTAATTGGAGTATTTCCCTACTACCTTCCCTTCCTTCCCCATGTAGTACCGTTACTCCAAAACCTGATTCCCTTAACTTCTCAATTAATTCTGCATTATTTCCATTTTTAAGTATAACTTGTGCTGCTAAGTTACCTAGGGCTATTCTATTTTCTATGGTAATACCTATATAATTGCCACAGGCAAAGCCTAAAGCATAAGCCAATAGGTTGCCAAGATTATCTAGGTTGCTGACTACTTTGCTTAAAGCAGTCACGTATATACTCACTTCAAAAAAACCTATAATAGCTGCATGAATCTTTCGTCCTTGTACTACCATTAACATCCTAATAGTTGCCAATGTAACATCTGCAACTCTTGCCAGAAAAATAAATAAGTACCAAAACATTAGCGACTCCTCCCTGTCTAAAGCATTCCTATGATGCTAATTCTATTTTCACAATATTTATATACTTTATACACTAGACTATCAATAATGTCAAATAAAAAAAAGCGGAGATATAATCTCCACTTTTAATATATTTCAAAATATCTTTCGATTCCTTTTATGATGGATTCTACCAACAGATCTTGATATGTTTCATCGGTTAACAACTGTGCTTCCTGGATATTAGTCAAAAATCCTAATTCGATTAATACCGATGGCATAGCTGTGTCCCTTATGACCACTGTTTTCTCCCGAGCTAATAATCCCTTGTTTTGAGCTCCAGTGCCTTTTGTCATCTCATCCATTATTATGTTGGCTAAATTATATGTTTCTTCTTTAGTAACATTTGCCTTATTCTTTGAATGATATAAAATTTGAATTCCAGACACATTACCATTAGGATGAGAATTAGAGTGTATACTTATAAATAGATCTGCTCCATTTCTATTTGCAATATTTGCTCTTTCCTTCAATTCTATAAAGATGTCATCTTCCCTCGTCATTATTGTGGTATAGCCTTTATCCTTCAAACCTTCATTAAGCTTGTGGGATACTGCTAGGTTTACATCCTTTTCCCTAATGCCATTTTGAACTGTTCCTGGATCTTTTCCACCATGACCTGGGTCTATCACTATAACTCGATCAGAAGGTTTTATGTTTGAATCTCTCTTTAGACTTAGGGTTATTTTATTATCCATATTCTTTGATAATATACTGTATTCAGCACTCCTGATGAAGTTGATGATAACCTTGGAAGCATTTCTTTCCTTTACTACTCGTATATCCTTTATTAGCCCATCATTAATAGCTGTATATCCTTCCTCTAAATCTAAGCTATCCGATGGAAGGCTAATGGTCATTACTTTTCCATGGCTATTGTAGTCTACATTGTACTCTATCTCTCTATTGGCGTTAATGGATATAATCCTATTTGCTCCTTCAAAGGAATAGTCAACTGCCTCCCATATACTAGTTTCAGGTGTAATAACTATCCGATCGTCATATGTATCAATTTTTACATTTGGATCTGATACTCCATCCTTAATATCTAATACTACTCTAACAATCTTATCATCAGGTTTATAGTTATTGTCTGGTATAAATTGAGATGCTCTTACCTTTTCAACAAGCCCTATACTATGATTATATTCTACATAATCCCCTGCCTCTAAAGACGAATCTAGTAGATCTATAACTATCCTTTCTGGATTATTAAATTTCATAGTGTTTATTTTAGGTTTAAACTCGTTGTAGATTACTATAGCTTCTTTTCCATTTATTTTTTCCTTGTTTATATTGCCTACTTTATTCAGATTAACTACTTTATTTACTGGGGAAATAGTAATACTCTTACCCTCATTTCCAGATTGGATTTCAAAATCTACCTTCTCTGTCAAGTGAACAACTATCCTTACTACATTTGGTGATAAAGAGAATTGGGATACATTTAATTTAGATATAGAACCACTATTCACATTTAATACCCCTACTCCACCTTCAAAAGGTATACCCCCTTTTAGATTCAGTTTAGCATCTTCAATGTCTATTACAAATCTATTGGGGTTTTCCAATAGAGCGGTAGAATACTTAAAATTGTCTGTTCCATTTATAACTATATTTGGTATACTAGTGCTACCCTTATCTAAGAATATATCAGTTACTTCCATAGCACTTGAATTCCCATCGGGATTTTCCTCTACCTTTGTATTTATAAAAGGAACTCTATTGGCATTGTCCCATCCTACTTCGTACCCTAGTATTTCAGACACTAATCTAAAGGGTATCATGGTTCTAGTATCTTTGTTAGCAAAGGTAACAAACTTAGGAGTCAATTCCTTGTCTACTACCTTTTTCTGTCCATTAACATATATGTCCCTACTATTAATGGTCATCTTTATTTCCTTACTGTTTTGAATGACGGTAGCAGTCTTAGTCTTTTGATCCCAGTTTACTTTTGCACCATACCGCTCTACAAACCTTATAGGGACAAATGTGTAATCTCGATGAATAAAATTTGGAATCCCTATATTTATGGCTTGTCCATCCACTAGAACGGGTACTTCTGTTACTGTATGTTTGCGTCCATCCATACTTACTGCGATTTTGTTGTGCTTTGCGGCTGCAAATCCCGGCGAGCTAAAAAAAACAAAGATTAGCAAAAGGGATAATACAGCTTTCCATTTCTTCATACCAATTGCCCCTTTCTACATCTTTTATCTTAAGTCTATTACCCTTAAATTATTTATATCATTTGAAGGCTTATTATGTCAACGAATTAGAGCTTTTGTAATCATAATGTAACATTCAATCTATAATAGAAAGGCCTTTATATAGTTCATCGCTAGTAGGACCGTCAATTTCCATGGGAATCCCACCCTTCTCCATAATAATCCCTTTTTCTATTACTTCCCCAATAACCGTAACCTTAATTCCTTCTTCCGCTAATCTATTTTTTATTATTGGAATCTTTCCTTTTTCTGCTACTATGAGCATACTGCCACTTGAGATCAATCTATAGGGATCTATATCTAAAATATCTGATATCTCCTTAGTGATCTGCTTTATGGGAATTAGATCTTCATATATTTTTATGCCTTTGTTAATAGCTACTGCTCCTTCCCAAACGGCCCCTAATACTCCACCCTCTGTTATATCATGCATATAGTTTACACCTATTTCTCCACATATAACCCCTTCTTTTACAACGCTGATGTCTTCTCCCATGGATTGGGCTTCTTTAATTTTCGCTTCATCTATTTTATCCTCTAGATAGGCCTCTAACTCCTTTGCTAATATAGAAGTTCCTTCAATACCAACATATTTTGTCATCAGCACCTGATATCCATCCTCTATACTATGGATATCTAACATGTTTTCCTTTTTTTGTTTTCCAACTACTGTAGCAGATATTACTACTCTATTAACTGCGTCTGTAATCTCCGTATGTCCTCCCATTATTTCTACATTTAACGTCTTAGAGGCTTCCCCTGCTTCATTCATTATCAAATAAATATCCTCTTCAGTAGTATTTGGAGGAGCTAAAATAGTTAACAACACTCCTATAGGTTCAGCTCCACTACTGGCTACATCATTACAGGATATGTGAACTGCTAATTTGCCTATATCCTTAGTAGCGCCTGTTATTGGATCTGTAGATAATATACATACCTCATCACCAAAGTCTACTATGGCATTATCCTTCCCTATAGCAGAACCTACCAGTACTTCTTCTCTTCTATTTTTAATATTATCAAATACAATTCTTTTTAGTACTTCATTTGGCAATTTACCTATTTCCATGATCTACTACCCCCTTAGCTAATCCTATATTAATTATTCTATAAATATATTATAGCAAACATTATACACTTTTAGTACACTTTAAGTACACTTATATGTTTTTTATAAAAGAGAAAAAGAGCTTCCCTATAGAAGCTCTATTTTTCCTCTATTACATCCCTTATTATTTTATTTACCATTTGGGGGTTTGCCTTTCCTCTAGTAGCTTTCATTACCTGGCCAACTAAATAGCCTAAAGCTCTATCCTTGCCATTTTTATAGTCTATAATGGATTGTTCATTTTCCGACAGTACCTTTTCAACTATTTCCCTCAATTCACCTTCATCAGATATTTGGATCAATCCCTCATCCTTTACAATTTGTGCTGGTGGATTGCCCGTTTCAAACATACTTCTAAGTACTTTTTTACCAATATTGTTGCTGATCTTATCCTGATTTATCAATTCTAAAAGATCTGCTAAATCCTTAGGTTTAAATTTCAAATCCTCTATTTCAATCTCTTCATCATTTATTCTTCTTAGCACATCGCCCATTATCCAGTTGCTAACCTGCTTAGGATCATCAATATATTTTACCGTTTCTTCATAGAAATCTGCCAACTCCTTGGACTGAGTAAGTACACCTGCATCGTATTCTGGTATATCGTAGTCCTTCATAAATCTTTCTTTTTTAGCATGGGGTAGTTCTGGTAAGGAGTTTCTTATCTCTTCTATCCATTCATCTTCTACCTCAATAGGCAAAATGTCTGCATCTACAGCATATCTATAATCTGCCACTTCTCCCTTTTCTCTCATGATGATAGTTTCACCTATTACTTCATCCCATCTTCTGGTTTCCCTATCAGTGTTTTTCCCTTCTTTCAATAGGGATATATGTCTTTTTTCTTCATATTCCATAGCTTTGACTGCTCCTCTAAAGGAGTTTAAGTTTTTAAGTTCCGTTATGTTAGTTTTGTTCCCAGTTTCCGTATCTACTACATTTATGTTGACATCACATCTTAAAGAACCTTCTTCCATTTTACAGTCGGAAACCTCTATATATTTTAAAGTAGATCTTAGCTTTTCTAAGAACAACCTAGCTTCCTCTGGAGTATTCATATCCGGTTCTGTAACTATTTCTATTAAAGGCACTCCTGCTCTATTATAATCTAAAAGGGAGTCTCCCTCTTCTGTATGAATAGATTTTCCTGTATCTTCCTCAATGTGAATCCTAGTTAAACCAATGTTCTTTGTCCCTTCTTCTAATTCAATTTCCACATATCCACCACTACATAGGGGTATGTCATCTTGGCTTATTTGATAGCCTTTAACCAAGTCTGGATAGAAGTAGTTTTTTCTATCCATTTTCGTCCTATTAGCAATTTTAGAATTAAAAGCTATACCTGCTTTTATTCCATATTCCAACACGGATTTATTTAATACTGGCAAAGCCCCAGGTAATCCTAAGCAAACTGGGCAACAATGGGTATTGGCTTCTCCACCAAATTCATTGGTGCAGCTACAAAATATTTTAGTATGGGTCATGAGTTCTACGTGAATTTCTAATCCTATTATTGTTTTATAAGCCATAGTTTTCACCCCCTAAAGATATCTCTTTTTCAAAAGCCCTTGCTGCTTTCAAAATATTTAGTTCTTCAAATCTATTCCCTATTATCTGTAATCCTACAGGTAACCCTTCTATATATCCACAAGGCATAGAAAGAGAACATATTCCCGCTAAATTAACAGGCACAGTAAATAGATCGGATTTATACATAGCTAACGGATTGTCAACCTTCTCCCCTAATTTGAAAGGTAAATTAGGTGCCGTCGGAGATAGAATGATATCATATTTTTCAAAAGCCTTATCGAAATCTTCCTTGATAAGAGTTCTTACCTTTACAGCCTTTTTATAGTATTCTTCGCTATGCCCTCTACTCAAGCTATAGGTACCAGCCATTATCCTCCTTTTAACCTCTTGACCAAAGGCTTCGGTACGAGTATTTATATATAGTTCGTCTAGTGTTTCGTAATTTTTAGATCTGTAGCCATATCTAATTCCATCAAATCTAGCTAGATTAGAACTGATTTCCGCAGTAGATACTATATAATAGGTTGCTAGTCCATATTCAGTATGAGGTAAGGATATCTCCTCTGTTTTAGCTCCTAGGCCCTCAAACACCTTCACTGCATTTAATATCTCTTCTTTTACTTTTTCATCCATTTTCAAATCAAAATATTCTCTAGGAATACCTATCTTCATTCCTTTTATGTTTTCAGAAAGTTTTTCGACATAATCTACTACATCCCTGTTTATAGAAGTAGAATCCTTTACATCATAACCTACGATAGTATTAAGCATCAATGCTGCATCGGAAACATTCCTTCCTAATACTCCTATTTGATCTAGAGAATTTGCCAAGGAAACTAGACCATATCTGGAAACCAAACCGTAGGTAGGCTTTATCCCTACAACACCACAATAACTAGCTGGTTGTCTAATAGAACCACCAGTATCTGAGCCTAGAGCCAAAGCCACTTCTTTTGCCTTCACAGCAGCAGCTGAACCACCACTAGACCCTCCTGGCACCTTTTCTAAGTCCATAGGGTTTTTAGTAGGACCAAAATAAGAGGTTTCCGTAGAAGAGCCCATGGCAAATTCATCCATATTCAGCTTTCCTAGGATGATTCCATCAGCTTCCTTTATTTTTTCTACAACGGTAGCCTCATAAGGTGGAATAAAATTTTCTAGCATCTTAGAACCACAGGTAGTTCTTACATTTTTAGTTACAATATTGTCCTTAATCCCAATGGGTATACCAGCTAACGAACCTAGTTTCTCACCATTTTTTATCTTCTCATCTATCCTATCGGCAGACTGTAATGCTTCTTCCTTAGTTATAGTTATGAAGGCATTTAATTCTTCTTCTATATCTTCTATCTGATGGAGATGTGCCTCTACAATATCTCTACTAGATATCTCCTTATCTTCAATTTTCTTTTTCATCTCCATAGCAGTTAATTTTACAATATCCATATTTTCACCTCTTTCTACTCCATTACATTTAGTAATTTAAAATAACCATATTGTTCTTCTGGTGCATTTTTTATTGCATCTTCCTTTGATAGGCCTTCCTCTACCCTATCTTCTCTCAAAGGTTGAGAATTAGAATTAACAAAATAGGTAGGCTTAACACCTTCAGTATCTACTTCCTTTAACTGATCCACATAATTAAGAATTTCTTTAAACTCATAAGTAAAACTTTCTAGTTCTCCATCATTAAATTTCAATTTACAAAGCTCTGCAATATACTTTACATCTTCTATGGAAACCACTTTTAATACCTCCTTTATTCATCCTTGACTACTACATATTTTATCACTAAAAAAAGAAAAAACCAATTTGCCCAAAATCGGGCAAATAACTATCAAAAATGGTGCCTGGCACCAATTTTGATAGTTATTTATCAGATATGAGTAAGTTTAACTCTTGTTCATCTATTATTTCAATGCCTAGCTCTACTGCTTTTTCATATTTGCTACCTGGGTTTTGGCCTACTATTACATAGTCGGTTTTACTGCTGACAGAGCCTGTTACTTTGCCCCCTTGTTTTTCTACCATATCCTTCAGCTCCTTCCTAGTGTAGCCTTCTATTGTTCCAGTAATGACTACTGTCTTATCGGTAAAGAAAGATTCCTCCTTTTCTATGTCTTCGTAATGGGGATTGACTCCTTCAGACAACAGCTTATCTAGTCCTTGGAGTATCCTTTTGTCGTGGAAGAATTCTATAATACTTTCGGCTATTTTAGGACCTATATCCGGTATAGTCATCAACTCTTCATAGGTAGCATTTTTTATTCCTTCTAGGGATTTAAAGTGTTCTGCTAAGTCCTGAGCTGTCTTTATGCCTACATTATTTATACCTAAAGCATATATAAAGGCGTCTAATGTAGTATTTTTACTCCTCTCTATAGCTTCTAATAGATTGTTTGTCTTCTTATCTTTAAAACCTTCTAGCTTTATTAAATCCTCATATTTTATCTCATATATATCTGCTACATCGGTTAAGTTTAATTCTTCGAATAGTTTTTCTGCTGTCTTTTCGTTAAATCCCTCTATATTCATAGCATCACGACTAGCAAAATGAACCATCCTAGATACTAGCTGTGGTTTGCAGGTTAATGAGTTAGGACAGAATATATGGACTCCCTCTTGGATTAATTCACTATTACATGCCGGACAATGGGTAGGCTTATTAATCTCTTCTGTTTCTTCATCTGTATCTACTACTCCCATTATCTCTGGAATCACCTCATTAGATCTTCGAATAAATACTCGAGAATTGAGTCTAACTCCTTTTCTTTCAATATCATCAAAATTATTTAAAGTTGCTCGCCTTACAGTAGCTCCAGCAATTTCCACTGGTTCCAATAGAGCCGTAGGGGTAACCTTTCCAGTTCTACCTACATTCCATTCTACGGATAATAATTTGGTAGTAGTCTCTTCCGCTTCAAACTTATAGGCTATAGCCCAACGGGGAAACCTCATAGTATAACCTAGTACTTCTCTAGTCCTTATATCATTTATCTTAATAACTGCTCCATCAGTTAATACATCTATATGATGCCGTCTATCCTCAATCTTTTCAATCTCCTCAATTACTTCATTAATGGTATGGCATTCTTTAGCATAACCATATACTGGGAGCCTATTATCCTTTATGAACTGTAGCATTTCTATATGGGTTTCGAACTCTTTCCCTTCAATATGTCCTATATTATAAAAATAGGCTATTAGATTTCTATTAGCTGTAACCTTAGGGTCTAAATTCCTTAAGGCCCCAGCTGCAGCATTTCTAGCGTTTTTTAAAGGCTCTGCTGCTTGTTCATTATATTTCTTAAGGGCAGATAAGGGCATCAGCCCTTCTCCTTGAATCTCCAGTGTCCCTTTATAGTTTATTTTTAATGGCAAGGTTTTAATGGTTCTAATCTGAGGTAGTATAGCCTCCCCAACAGTACCATTTCCCCTAGTAGCCCCTTGAACCAATTCACCATCTCTATAGGTTACATTTATGGTCAATCCATCAAATTTATATTCTACTACATAAGTAGGGGATGGTAGTTTGTCTTCATGGCTACTATTGTATTCATCTATCAAGCGTCTTACCCTTGCATCCCAGTTTTTCAACTCTCCATAGCTCTGACTTTTGTCCAAACTCCAAAGTCTACCCATGTGGGTATGCTTTTCAAACTTATCTAATATCTCCCCTCCAACTCTTTGGGTAGGAGAATAAGGGTAGACTACCCCAGTTTCCTTTTCTAATTTTACCAATTCATCATATAATTGATCATATTCCTTATCGCTTAATTTAGGATCGTCTAGGGTATAATAATGATAATTTAGCTCATCGATGATATCTATGAGTTCCCTTATTCTTTTGATCTTATCCATAGTATTAATCTCCTTTCACAATCTCTATAGGAGCAATAGAAAGAAGTAATCGCTTTAGCCCTATTGTATTATCAAAAGCGATGACTACTTCCTTGTCATTATCCCTATCTTTAATTTGTACAATAGTACCTACACCCCATTTTTTGTGATTAACTTTTGTACCTACCTTAATATCTTGGTCATCTATTTTAGGTTCTGGTGTAGAAACCTTTCTCCTATTGGAATAATCTATTACGTTAATCAACTGTTTTCTACCACTCTTTACTGAACTTGTTTCATGTCCAGCCACGAAAATCAAATCCTCTGGTATTTCATCTATAAATCTAGAAGGTAGACTATAATTTACATTACCATATATTGTTCTAATCTTTGCATGAGTTATAAACAATAGCTCTTGAGCTCTTGTTATAGCTACATAACAAAGTCTTCTTTCCTCTTCCAGTTCTGATTCGTCTTCTAATGCTCTGGATATAGGGAATAATCCTTCTTCCATACCTACCATAAATACCACGGGAAATTCTAATCCCTTAGCAGAATGGACTGTTAACATAGTAGCTGAATTTTCCACATCTTCTGTCTTGTCTACATCGGAAAGAAGGGATACATTAGCTAAGAAATCTTCTAATGTTCCTTCTGGATTTTTTACTTCAAAATCTATAGCTACGGAGATAAATTCCCTAATATTTTCTAATCTGGTTTGAGCCTCAATATTATCTTCCTTTTCTAGTTCCTTTATATATTCCGTTCTGTACAGTACTTCTTCTATAAAATCCTTTATGCCCATTTCTTCTTTCATATCCATCAGATTGTTTATGATTTCTTTAAATCCACTTAAACTGTTTATGGCTCTGGTAGATAGTCCAGGCACACTTTCCACATCTTGGAGTACAATATATATACTTTCCCCAATAGCATTAGCATACTCCTCAACTTTTCCTACTGTAGCATTACCTATACCTCTCTTAGGTACGTTTATTATGCGCTTTAATGATATATCATCAACAGGATTTTGAATTAGTTTTAAGTAGGCTATTATATCCTTGATTTCCTTTCTATCATAGAACCTAAGACCTCCTACTATCTTATAGGGGATATTTCTTTTCATAAAGGCTTCCTCAAAGGACCTAGATTGAGCATTAGTTCTATATAGTATGGCAAAGTCTGCTGGCTTATAGCCCTCATTCATTAGCTCTTCTACCTTATTCACTACAAAGTAAGCTTCATCTTGAGAATCTGGTAGACTCTCTACTACGACCAAATTCCCCTCTTCATTGTCGGTCCATAGGCTTTTATCTTTTCTTTCAGAGTTGTTTTTTATTACATGATTTGCTACATTTAATATATTCTTAGTAGAACGATAATTTTGTTCTAGTTTTATTATTTTAGTATTTGGAAAATCCTTCTCAAAGTTAAGTATATTGGTTATATCCGCACCTCTCCAGCCATAAATAGAATTATGAACTACTATGTCCTGACAAATATACTGTCTTAAATTAGGAACTGAAATATCATATACATTTCCCTTGTATTCCTCTATAAAGGTTGCTTCTACAATATCCTCAACTATGTTTCCATCTTCATATACTGGAATGCTCATATTTGGTCTTATATGACTAGCTGGCATATAGATAAAATAGTTATCATCTGTTAGCCTTGCTCTTTTTACTATCTCCATCTCCTCATCTAACCCTTCTAGGCTTTTCGCAAATTCTATTGCCTCATCATAATCTGCCCTTTCTGTTTCCACTCTCCATGACTCTCTATTTTCATCCCATACGGGAAAACCTGAAGCCTCAACATTTTTCTTGGACTTATCACCACTTGTATTAAAATGTATTCTATGACTATACCAACCTGATTCTACACCAGCTTTTTTGCCACTAAAAAAGCTCAAATTCACAATTTGTCTTATACTATCTCCTCTGATTACACAATTTGCTCTATGATGAGGATATTCTTCAAACAATAAGAAATCTTCCATCAACTTTATAGCATTGGTCTCCGTATCTATTTCCTCAAATATCCTATCATTATATTCTTGATTAATGCTCATCTCCTTACCTACTACATGGAAACAAGTGGTAGGTATCTGATACTCAATAGAAAGCAACTGCTGGTAAAATACTGCTTCTGACTTGCTATTACATGTCTTTATGATCCAAGCCTTGTCTCCTTGTTCTTGATTCAATCTAACCATAAGCCCATTTACTATCTTCTTTTCCCTAGTTCTTACTCCTTGAGTTACTCCTATTCTATAACCTTTATCCCTTCGATACATCAAGTACACATAGAAAACTCCTGGCTCTGGATTTAGTTTGCCAAACATTATGTGATTTGGAGTAGTCCTAATGCTTTTTCCCGATTTAGTTTTTATATTTATTATTGGACCTTTATATTCTTTCTTAATTATTTTATCTATACCGCCTTCTAAAACTTCTCCTCTACCAGAAGCTGAATATATTACACCAGCCTCCTTTAAATCCTCAATTGATATTTGACCTTTTGGGGTACTTACCTTAGAACCTTCTAGTACACACTGGTCATCATCTCCTACCACACATAGATTCCTATACCTATTGGATAGTAGCCTTACCAATTCGTATTGGGATTTGTTTGTGTCTTGAAACTCGTCTATAAATATATATTTAAACTTCTTTTGGTAGTAGTCTAAAACCATAGGGTCTGTCCTAAGTAATTCCAAAGTCTTTATGATTAGATCATCAAAGTCTAAAGCATTGTTCTGCTTTAGTTTCTTTTGGTAAAGGGCATATAGTTCTCCTACATTTCTTCTATAGAAATCATTGTAATTTTGGTTTATATATGTATCTGGAGAAATCATACCATCCTTTAAGGTACTAATAGTTCCTAATACGGATTTTTCTTTATATATGTCCTTGTTTAAATCCTTCTCCTTTATGCATTCCTTCATAAGGGTTATCTGATCATCCCTATCATATATGGAGAAATTTCTCTCATATCCAATCTTATTTATATCCCTTCTCAATATCCTTACACCAATGGAATGAAATGTCCCCATCCATATATTGTCTACATCTCCATCAAGTAAACTTGCCACCCTTTCTTTCATTTCATTGGCTGCCTTGTTGGTAAAGGTTATTGCCAATATATTTCCAGGGAAAACTCCCTTTTCTTCTATTAAATAAGCTATCCTGTGGGTCAGCACACGGGTTTTTCCACTTCCTGCCCCTGCTAATATGAGCAAAGGTCCTTCTGTATGCAGAACAGCTTCTTTCTGTCTATCGTTTAAACCTTTTATATAGTCCATATTTTCACCATCCTAAATAAACATTAGTTTCCTTTTTAATTATATAATAAAGCTTTGATTATTCCAATTAAATT
>NZ_PPXY01000045.1 GCF_021655115.1 Clostridium sp. Cult3 | reverse complement strand
ATAATCGTCAAGGCGAAATTGAAAGTAATTTAAAGCAATTTAAAGCAATTCTATAAAACATTGTGCTATTTTTTCATGTTTAGTTTACAAAGCCTGAATACTCTCCATTTATGATTTAAAATTTATAAGCTTTATGAATGATTTCCTATATATTATACCATGATTCCTATATAAAAATCCAATTCACCAAAAGAAGGATAGCATAATTTGCACCTCTTGTAAAGAAATTTTTAATAAATTATTGCCCCGGCAATACCAGCAAGTATTATTACGGGAATAGGATGCATATCCTTAAAAGAAACTAAATAAAACAATACAATACCAATGATCAAGCTTTTAATATCGATTATAGCGTCTTTAGCTACCGTCAAGGCTGCCGATGCAACCAAACCTAATACTACTGGTCTTATTCCTCTAAAAGCATAATCTACATAAGGAGACTCCCTAAACTTAGATAAGAAGTGAGCAATTATAAGGATTATGACAATAGACGGTAATATCACCCCTACTGTAGCTGCTATAGAACCCCATACACCTGCTACTTTGTACCCTAAGAAGGTGGCTGAATTAATCGCTACTGGTCCTGGAGTCATTTCCACTACGGCTAGTATATCTATAAATTCCCTTACTGTAAGCCATCCATGGACCTCTATTATCTCCTTCCTTATTAAAGGTAACATAGCATAGCCTCCACCAAAACTAAAAGCACCAATTTTTAAAAATGATAAAAATAGTTTTAATGTATTCATATATCCTTCTCCTTATGCTTAAAATATCCGATAGAACCAAAAGCAGCTATAAGTATGATAATTATAGGACTTATATCCAATACTACTATAGCCAAAACCGTAAAGGCTGCTCCTATTATCCTGTTTATATTTAATTGCATATTCTTCCCCAACTTGTATACTGCAGAAAATATCAATGCAGCTACTGCTGGTCTTATCCCTAAAAACACCTTATCTATTGTGGGGTTATCCCTATATTGCCAGAAGAATTTTACAATTAACAGTATAATTGTAAAAGAAGGAAGCACAGTACCTAGGGTACAAATCAAAGCCCCTTTTACCCCTGCCATCTTATATCCAACATAGGTGCTAGTATTAACTGCCACCGGTCCAGGAGTAACCTCTGCTATTGCCAATATATCCATAAATTCTTCCGGCGTTAACCATTTATTCTTCTCTACTACTTCATCCTGTATAAGGGGTAACATGGCATATCCACCGCCAATAGTAAATGCTCCTATTTTAAAGAAGGTAATAAACATCTTAAACAATAGTTCCATAACAGCCTCCTCTACTCCATAGTTCCTAGGATTACCCTATCCAATCCCTGTAGATCCTTTAATATCTGAATACCCTGAAAGCCTTCCTCTATAAATATATCTTTCACTCTGCTCCCTTGGTCAAAACCTATTTCAAATATTAACAGGCCTTCCGGTTGTAGATATTTCTTACTTTTAGGGATTATTTCCCTATAAAAGTCTAGGCCATCCTCTCCACCAGCCAGTGCATCTATAGGCTCGTAGTCCTTTACCTCTCCTTGTAGATTCTCTATTTCTCCTTTAGGTATATAAGGTGGATTTGAGGCTATAATATGAAGCTTCTCTTCCAAGTCCAAACCTTCTATTCCTCCAAACAAATCCCCTTTATATAGATTTACATTGTCTAATTTGAACCTTTCCTTATTTATATGGCCTACCTTTAAGGGTATATCCTCTATATCCACTCCATAGACCTTTACATTTCTACGATAATAAGCTACTGACAAAGCTATGGCACCACTGCCAATACCTAAGTCAAGAAAGTTTATAGGCTGATCCTGATATCTCTCATCAATATAATCAAGGACGTATTCTACCAAGATTTCCGTATCCGGTCTAGGGATCAATACTCCCTCTTCTATATAGAATTCAAGTCCCATAAACTCTTTTTCCTTCAATATATATTGAATAGGATAGCCAGTAGCCCTTTTTCCCATTAATTTTAAAAATTTATCTACAATCTGTTGGCTGACCCTATCTTTGCCATGGGTATAGATATAAACTTTGTCTACATCTAACAGTTTACAAAGGACTAAAGTAGCTTCTAATTGGGGATTACTATACTTTCTATCCCCAATTATTTCTACTCCCCTTTTTAATAAACTATTTATCTCCACAGGTCATCCTCCTCGTTTCCTGTAAGCACAGCATTTAACGCTTCTATAGCTACCTCAATCTGTTCTTCATCTGGCTCTTTGGTAGTAGCTATTCTCTGTAGCATAAGGCCTGGATACGATAGATAATAAGCCAAGGATGAATTGCTCTTTCCAATAAGCCTATTTATCTCATAGGAGATACCTGCAACTACGGGTAACATAAGTATCCTAATCAAAAATCTCTGTAATGGATTAGGCCAACCAAAAAATGATAATACCAATATACTCACTATCATCACCATAAATAAAAAACTAGTACCACATCTAGGATGGAGTATAGGAAATTTCTTTACATTTTCCACCGTCATTTCCTGACCACTTTCATAGCAGTGAATGGTCTTGTGTTCCGCGCCATGGTATTCAAATACTCGACCTACATCTTCCATTTTAGATACAGCTACTACATAGATTAGAAATATTCCTATTCGAACCAATCCTTCTAATAGATTCATCAAAAAAGGTGAGTGAATATTGTTCTTAAATAGATTGGTTATAAAGCTAGGTAGCAGAATAAAAAGTCCTATGGTTAAAGCCAAAGAAAATAATAATGTAAGCACTATTTCTACATCTTCGCTCTTATCCTTAAAAACTCTGTCTAAAAAAGTTTCCTTTTCCTCTTCTTCCAAGGCTTCATCGAAGAATTCGGCAGAATACATTAGCGCCCTTATACCAAAGACCATGGATTCAACTAATCCCACTATTCCCCTAATAAAAGGTAATCTAAAAAACTTATATCTCATACCTAGGGTGTTTAGCTTCTCCTTTTTAAGGACTATTTCCTTGTCCGCCTTCCTTACAGCTATAGCCACATCCTTTGGCCCTCGCATCAATATCCCTTCAATTAAAGCCTGACCACCAATGGTGGTTATATGTTTGGGGACTCTATTCACATCTTTTATTTTCATTCTTTCCAACCCCCTATCTGGGCAGTGGGGACGGTTCTCGTTGTCCCTCACTATTTCATTGTAAAAATAAAGGTTAGATGCTTTGGGCAACTAACCTAATTTTTGTGAAGAAATTAATCCATACCATATTTCTTCTTGAATTTTTCAACACGGCCACCACGTTCAGCAAACTTCTGACGTCCTGTGAAGAATGGATGACATTCAGAACAAATTTCTACCTTCAATTCTTCCTTGGTTGAACCGGTTTTAAATGTATTTCCACATGCACAACGTACTGTAGCTTCATAATATTCTGGATGAATTCCCTTTTTCATTGCTTTCACCTCTCTTTGTTGCAAGTATATAAGGATACACTATTATACACAATTTGACCAGTTAATTATAGCACAAAGCAAAAGATATTTCAACTAAATCCAAATTTTATTTCTCATATCTTCTACAAATATGTGGTTAGTTTTAGTTAGCATCAAATTTTCAATTAGGGTTTCCGTTACTTCTTGGGTAGGTGCATTGCCTAATGCTTTTCTGATAGCCCAGATGGTTTCCAATTCCTTCTGAGTAAGGAGTAGCTCTTCTCGTCTAGTTCCCGATCGGTTAATATCCAAAGCTGGGAATATTCTTTTTTCTGATAGCTTTCTATCTAAATGGATCTCCATATTACCTGTACCCTTAAATTCCTCAAATATAACATCATCCATTCTACTACCGGTTTCCACTAAAGCTGTAGCTAGAATAGTAAGACTTCCACCTTCTTCTAAGTTTCTTGCTGCACCAAAGAATCTTTTAGGTCTATGTAATGCACCTGGATCTAATCCACCAGACAAGGTCCTTCCCGTGGCAGGGATAGTTAAATTGTAAGCTCTAGCAAGACGGGTGATACTATCTAAAAGCACTACCACATCCTTCCCATGCTCTACCAATCTTTTGGCCCTTTCCAATACTATTTCCGCTACTTTAGTATGGTGATTGGGAAGTTCATCAAAAGTAGAATAAACTACATCGCCTTTAACGGATCTTTTCATATCCGTTACTTCCTCAGGTCTTTCATCTATTAAAAGCACTATTATCTCAATATCCGGATGGTTCTCAGATATGGCGTTGGCAATATTTTTAAGAAGAGTGGTTTTACCAGCCTTTGGTGGGGATACTATCATACCCCTCTGTCCCTTACCAATAGGTGCTATTAAATCGATAATTCTAGTTGAAAGATTGTTAGGAACTGTTTCCAGTGTAATTTTCTTTCGTGGGTATATGGGAGTTAGACTATCAAAATCTGGCCTACTGGTACATGTCTCTGGATCGAAGCCATTAACCTTTTTTACATAGAGAAGAGCTTTGTATTTCTCACCAGATTTGGGCTCCCTAGTAATACCAAATACTTTGTCTCCCGTTCTAAGCCTAAATCTACGTATCTGAGATGGCGATACATATATATCATTATCCCCAGATAGATAGTTATCACATCTTAAAAAACCATATCCATCTTGATGGACTTCTAGAATTCCTTCAGCTCCATTGATATTGTCCATCTGCTCAATTTCTTCGCTTACCTTATCAGGTAATTCTTCCATATCGATATCTTCGATATCTATTGTTTTTCCTTGAAATTCATCAGTGTTTTGTTCCTTTTGTCCCTCTTTAGCTTCCTTTAAAATTAAATCAATCAATTCTCTTTTTCTATATTTAGTAATGGATTTAATTCCCATAGTTTTAGCTATAACTCTTAGATCGTCTAGTTTCTTATCTTCTAAAATACTTGGATCCAAAATTTCACCTCCACAATATTAAAAAAAATTTATCCTAAGTGTTTATTATTCCTTATCTTTTGGAATAGTTTTTAAGATAGGCTTAAATAGACAAGTATATCAAAAATATAATATCATTATAATAATCAATAGTCAAACCTTATTATTTCGCATACTCCGGTTTCTTATCCAGTCTATGTATGGCTTCTATAAATCTAATAGTTCCCGTCTCCGATCGCATTACAACAGAATAGGTCTTTGCCATATAGTTTTCATAATAGACTACGCCCTTTAATAGCTCTCCATTGGAGATACCTGTAGCGGCAAATATGATTTCGTTACCCTTGGCTAGATCCTCCATAGTCAATATCTTATCAGTATCATAAAGACCCATATCAAAACATCTAGTTCGTTCCGCTGAATTCATAGGGTATAGCCTTCCCTGGAACTCTCCTCCCATGCATTTTAAAGCTGCCGCTGCCAAAACCCCTTCTGGGGCTCCTCCTATTCCTACCAATATATCCACCCCTAAATCTTCAAAGCAGGTAGCCATAGCTGCTGCTACATCTCCATCCTGAAATAATTTAATCCTAGCTCCAGCTTTCCTGACTCGACGAATCAAATCCTCATGTCTTGGTCTATCTAACATGGTTACAGTAATATCGGAAATAGGTTTGTTTAATGCTTTGGAAAGATTGTGTAGATTGTCCTCTATAGGTGCATCTAAGCTTACTTTTCCTTTGGCCTTAGGCCCTACGGCAATTTTATTCATATACATATCCGGTGCATGTAGAAGACAGCCTCTAGGTGCTACAGCCACGACGGAGATAGCATTGGAAAGTCCTTTAGCCACAGCAGTAGTTCCATCTAGAGGGTCTACTGCTATGTCTAATTTTATAGAATCCTCTGTAGCTTTACCGATTTGCTCCCCTATATATAGCATAGGAGCATGATCCATTTCTCCCTCACCTATAACCACAACACCATCGATGGTTAAGGTGTCAAACATCTTTCTCATTCCATTTACAGCTGCCTGGTCTGCCATATTTTTGTCACCTCGTCCTAGATAACGAGCTGATTGCAAGGCTGCTGCTTCTGTTACTCTGACTAAATTTAATGCTAAATTCCTATCCATATGAATTCCCCCATAGAATTTAATATTTCTCTATATAGTATATTCTATTTGGGTTTTCTATGTCAATTAGCATAGCACATTTACCTATGCTTTTTTAGTAGCTCCTTTAGTATATTGTTTTTGTCTAGCTTATGTTGGGCCTCTACAAACCTTATGGTACCTGTCTTAGATCTCATTACTACCGAGTGAGTCTTAGCTAGATTGTCTCCGTAGTATACTACCCCCTTCAACAGATCCCCATCAGAAATGCCTGTAGCTGCAAAGAATATATCGTTACCTTCAGCTAGATCATTCATAGTAAGGAGTTTATCTAACTTATCTTCTGTCCACCCCATACTTGCACATCTTATCCTTTCCTTTTCGCTCATAGGATATAGCTTCCCTTGGAAGTCTCCTCCCATACATTTAAGAGCAGCTGCTGCAATGACTCCTTCAGGGGCCCCACCTATACCTATGAGTATATCTACTCCTGTATCTTCAAAGGCGGTAGCTATAGCTGCTGCCACATCCCCTTCACTAAACAATTTGATCCGGGCTCCTACTCTTCTGGCTTCATCTATGATATCCTTATGTCTTTCCCTATCCTGTATGATAACCGTTAAATCGGATATATTCTTATTCAATGCCTTAGCCACACTTACTAGGTTCTCTTCCACAGTAGCATCTATATCAATTTTACCTGCTGCTTTGGGCCCTACCGCTATTTTTTTCATATAGGTATCTGGTGCATTTAAAAGGCAACCCTTTGGCGCCATAGCTATGACGGAAATAGCATTAGGAAGCCCTTTAGCTACTAGTGTAGTACCCTCTACTGGGTCTACTGCAATATCTGCTTCTATATCCATACCTTTGCCTATTTCTTCTCCAATATATAGCATAGGGGCTTCATCTAATTCTCCTTCGCCTATGACCACCTTTCCCTTGGTGTTGACTAGATCAAATGCAGCCCTCATACCATCTACAGCTGCTTGGTCGGCTCCCATTTCATCTCCTCTACCCATATATCTACCTGATGCTAATGCAGCAATTTCTGTAACCCTTACTAAAGATAAAGCTAAATCCCTATCCATATTATCTCTCCTTTATAATGAATTATGACATACTTATTACCTACTATATTATAAACTAAAAGTATATTAATTCACAATGTATATTTTATAATTGTAGTATTATGACCTAAAATATAAAATATAAACCTGGATAAGTAGTTTCCCTATCCAGGTTCTATATATGTCTCTATTTTTCTAATCCTTCCCAATCCTTTAAGAATTTCTCAATTCCTATATCCGTCAATGGATGGGCTAACATCTGAATAAATACCTTGTAAGGTATGGTGGCTATATGAGAGCCCGCCTTTGCTGCCTGGATTACATGGACTGGATGTCTTATGCTAGCAGCAATTATCTCCGTATCTATACCATGAACATTAAATATTTCCACTATATCTTCTATAATATATATACCTTCATTGCCTATATCATCTAATCTACCTACAAATGGGCTTACATAGCTTGCCCCTGCTTTTGCAGCCAATAGGGCTTGATTAGGAGAGAATATCAAAGTTACATTGGTCTTTATCCCTTCCTTTGATAAGATGTTGACAGCTTTTAATCCATCCTTTGTCATGGGGATTTTTACAACTATATTGGGATGGATCTTGGCTAATTCTCTAGCCTCTTTTACCATTCCCTTCCATTCTAAGGATATGACCTCTGCACTAATAGGCCCATCTACGATGCTGGATATTTCCTCTATTACCTGTTTAAAATCCCTACCTTCTTTTGCTATCAATGATGGATTAGTAGTTACGCCACAAATAACTCCCCATTGGTTTACCTCTTCTATCTCGTCAATATTAGCAGTATCAATAAATAATTTCAAATCTATCAACTCCTCTACCCTATATAATAGGCGACCAAAGGTCGCCACTATTTCATCTAAGCTCTTCCTGCTGAACCAAATAGACGCATCTTTTCTGCTACTGCTTCTTTCATAGCTTCTTTAGCTGGTCCTAGGATCTTTCTAGGATCGATATTGTCTGGGTTTTCCTTTATAAAGTCTTTAATAGCATTGGAAAAAGCTACTCTTAAATCCGTATCTATATTTATCTTGTTTATACCAAGGGATACAGCCTTTTTAATGCTTTCTTCTGGAACTCCACTAGATCCGTGTAATACCAATGGAATATCTAGCAGCTCCTTAATGGTCTTTATCCTATCATAATCAAGCTTTGGTTCTCCCTTATACAATCCATGGGCAGTGCCTACAGCTATAGCTAGAGAGTCTACATTGGTTTCGTCTACAAATCTTTTAGCTTCTTTAGGATCGGTAAAGGTTGCATCCTTTTCTTCTACGGTAATATGGTCTTCTGTTCCGCCGATT
This sequence comes from Clostridium sp. Cult3, assembly GCF_021655115.1. Taxonomy (GTDB): domain Bacteria; phylum Bacillota; class Clostridia; order Tissierellales; family Tepidimicrobiaceae; genus PPXY01. The sequence goes on along the minus strand of NZ_PPXY01000045.1, from coordinate 3,170 downwards.
TTTCCTAATTCTGCTTCTACGGAAACCCCTACAACATGAGCTACTTCTATTACCTTTTTAGTTATTGCTATATTTCCATCTAATTCAAATCTAGAGCCATCTATCATTACGGAAGTAAACCCATGTCTTATACATAGCATTACTTGGTCAAAATCTGTACCATGGTCTAAATGAAGGGCCACTGGTACCTTTGCATTACGAGCTGCCAATTTTCCTAGCTCAGCTATATATTCAACACCTGCATATTTCAATCCTCCTTGGCTAGCTTGAAGGATAACAGGTGAATTGGTCTCCTCTGCCGCTTCTATTATAGCTTGAACTATTTCCATATTGTTCACATTAAATGCTCCTACTGCATAGTTGTTTTTATGAGCATCTTGTAAAATTTCTCTACCGGTAACTAACATATATATATGCCTCCCTTTATTTAATTATTAGTACATTGTTTGATTATATATTACCCATTCTATTTCTTAATATCTCTATTCTTTTCCTTTATGGAATCGATGCAGGTAATACTGTGCTCTTTCAGTACTATTTTATCCCTTCTTAATAGAATACTCAAGTCCTCATCGGTTTCTGCAAATATTATATTTACGCTATGGCAATTATCACATTTTAGCTCTATCCTATCAGGAAAAAGTTCTACATCTATACTGGAATTACCACAATCACAAGTAATTTTGTGATTCTGGTTTAAAACATACAAATGCTTTAGGGCCCTACCTAATACCTTAAAGTTGTTGAAATAATCTTCTCCACAGGTGTCCCTATTGCCCTCTCGTAAGTTCATCTGTTTTTCTAATAATATCTGATTGGCAACCTTTTTACTGCCTATGAAACACGCTTGAAAACCCTGGTAACAATATATTCGGTTATCATTTCTTAGTACATCTTTTAATTTCATACTATAATAATGTTTGTCACCACAAGGAAAACAGCCTAATTCAACTCTTATATCATTATTTATTCCCTTATTAATACGTGCATTGATTTCTCCACATTTACATATATATTCAATACTATTATTTTTCATAGCTTCAAATAGATTAATATCATATTGCCTTAATCTGCCACAAAATCGACATCTAATAATTAAGGTTTTTAAGCCGTTAATCAACATAGGAATCTCCTCCTTAGTAGATTAATTCTATACAAAAGCTAAAAATCCTTCTAAATGTCGAAAATTTATATAAAAAAAATCAAGAGAGACCTTTTTGTTGAATCTTAGCCCTCTCTTGACCTTTTATTCTATGAACTTATCTCTTCTTAAGGCTTAATATCTCCCTCGCTTCATCGGGAGTTGCTATATCTCTGCCTAATTCTTTCGCTATTCTAACTACCTTCTCTACTAATTCTCCATTGGACTTAGCTAAAACCCCTTTAGATAGGTAAACGTTGTCCTCAAATCCAACTCGAACATGGCCCCCCATAGCAATCCCCATAGCTGCCATTGGCATCTCATGTCTTCCTACTCCCGCTACAGTCCATGTAGAACCAGCTGGTATGCTATCTACCATAAACGCTAAGTCCCTTGCTGTTGCTGTCATTTGTACTCCGAGTACGAAATCAAAATGCATAGGCTCTAATATGTAGCCCTCCTTAGCAAATCTAATGGCATAGTCAATCATACCTTTATCGAATACTTCTATTTCCGGTTTAACATTCTTTTCTATCATTACCTTGCCAAAGTTCTTTATGGTGTTTTCAGTATTTACAAATATTTCGTCTCCTCCAAAGTTTAAGGTTCCACAGTCTAAAGTTGCCATTTCAGGAAGAAGTTCTACTGGCTGTAATCTTTCCTCATCAGACATGCCTACTGCTCCTCCTGTAGAAGGCTGAATGATTACATCAGGGCATCTCCTTTTTATCTCTTCAATACATAGTCTGAACCTTTCCTTGTCTTGAGTAGGTGTTCCATCGTCTTCCCTTACATGGAGATGTATAATGCTAGCTCCTGCCTTATAGGCGGATTCAGCTTCTCTTCCTATTTCCTCTACTGTGTAAGGTACATTTGGATTGTTCTCCTTTGTAACCTCAGCTCCACATATGGCTGCAGTTATAATCAACTTATCCATGAAATCCCTCCTATTTTCTCATCTTGTCCTTTGGAACAACACAAGTCCCTTCAGCTCTACAGACTACTACAGGCTCGTCCAATACATCACAAGCCGATTCATTGATGTCTGGCCTTGGTACTATGACCTTTCTCGCTTCAAATTTCATCTTTCTAGAGGTATTACCTACTTTTGTTATTTCACCTACTGCCTCAATAAACTCACCAGCATAAACAGGAGCTAAAAATTCTACATTGTCATAGGCTACAAACAAGCCCTCATCCCCATCATGTCTTATGAGCAGCTCCGTAGCCACATCGCCAAACAATTGTAGCATCTTAGCTCCATCTACCAAATCTCCACCATAATGTGCATCACCAGCACTCATTCTAACCCTGACCATAGCTTTTTCCATACTTCACCCTCCATTACAAATTTTAGTCATATCCATTATAACATATGTTGGAAGCTTAAACTATATGAAGATTGCCAATAACTATCAAAAACGGTGCTTAGCACCGTTTTTTTGTCTCTACCCTCCACCGATCAAACTATATATTTCTACATTGCTATTGTTATCAAGCTTTGTATGGTATTCTTCCTTGGAGATTCTTTTGCCATTTACCTTTACTACTACAATATTCTTTGGAAAACCCATGGTTTGGATTAACTCCTCTATAGTAGTCCCTGGTTCTATATCCCTCTCCTTACCATTTACGATCACATTCTCACCTCGTGTATACCCATTCTTCCAATAGCCATCCTAAAGAAAGTCTCTTAAGCGTTCCCTCTGTAGGATTTCCAGTCTCTTGATCCCATCCAGCTATATTATAATAGGTAATCAATGCTTCATCAAATTTTTCTCTATCCATAGCTACTCCCTTAGATGGTCCTTCTTTAAAAGGTTCAAATAGTCTGTCTGGAAGATAGTCGTCTTCTTTATCAAATCCAGCCTTAGCATTAAAGTACCTCATCATGTTTATCCTTCTCTCTCCAATAAGCATCAACTCATGGATAGATGTATCCCAATCAATAGCCACTTTAGCAAATTCAACTACATCCTTCGGGCCATATAATTCCCAGGATGGTCCCCACACAAACTGGCATAGACAG
>NZ_PPXY01000044.1 GCF_021655115.1 Clostridium sp. Cult3 | reverse complement strand
AATTTAGGGGAACGATTATTAGTAGTCACTACATTTTCATTCCCCTTTGTGTCTTCAAGTCATGATGGTTAGTAAGTTAGTGCCGGGGATGGATATTTAAGTGGCGGGGGTGGATATTTATTTATCTTTGTTGGGGAAAGGTTCAATTATTGATGATTATGTTGTATAATTGATATATTGTATTTTTATTAAATTGCAATTAATTAAAGTAAAAGATTGGAGGATTCAAAGATGATGGAAAGGTTTAAAAAACGAAACATCCACAAGTATGTATTATTAGGGATGCTTTTAGTATTGGTTATGGGCATGACAGGATGCAAGGATAAGGATGAGGAAATTGTTGCTAAGGTAGATGACCAAGTAATAACCAAGGACGATTTATATGATGTGTTAGTGGAACAAAGTGGCCAACAAGTACTTAATACTATGATATCTGAAAAAATTATCAATTTAGAGGCTAAAAAGCAGAATATCGAAGTTAGTGAAGAGGATGTTCAAGAGAAAATTGATAAGATGAAGGATAGTTATGGTGGAGAAGAAGCATTAAATCAAGCTATAGCCTATTATGGATATACTCTAGATGATTTAAAAGAGGGTATGGAAATGAACATTAAGATTAAGAAGCTTCTTGAACCTAGCATTTCTATATCAGAGGAAGAGATGAAAGATTATTTTGAAACAAACAAAGAAATGTTTAATCAAGAAGAAGAGGTAAAAGCTCGTCATATATTAGTTGAAACAGAAGGAGAGGCTAATGAAGTTTTAGAAAAGTTAAATGCTGGAGAAGATTTTTCTGAATTAGCGAAGGAATATTCCTTAGATGAGGGTAGTAAGGAATCTGGTGGAGAATTAGGTTTCTTTGGAAGAGGAAGGATGGTTAAAGAGTTTGAAGATGCTGCCTTTGCATTAAAAACAGACGAAATTAGTGAGCCCATCAAGTCAAGCCATGGATATCATATAATCCAAGTGTTGGACAAAAAGGAAGCTAAAGAAGCTAAATATGAAGACAATAAGGATAAAGTAAAGGATATAATATTAGAAGGGAAAATTCCAGAGGAATATGAAAAATGGTATCAAGAGAAATTAGAGGAATATGAAGTAAAAAACTATATCACAGGAGAATAAGGAGTGAAAAAAGTTGATAACATATGTTATCAACTTTTTTCCACTTGATTATACTTTTTCTACTCTTACACTTCTTTCCCTTGGATATTCAAGTTTATATTTGTTGTCAAAATCATCTACAGCTTTAACTACTAATCCTGAAAGTCCTACCAGAGCAATCAAGTTTGGAATTACCATAAGGGCATTAAAGGTATCTGCCAATTCCCATACAAGTTCAACCTCTAAGGTTGTACCTAAAATGAGGAGAACAGGTACTATCATCCTATAGTACTTAACAGCATCTCGCCCAAATAGATATTTTATGTTCATTTCGCCAAAATAATACCATCCTATAATAGTGGAAAAGGCAAAGAAGAATAATGATATAGCTACGAAGTAACTGCCCATATTTCCAAAATTACTAAGACCTACTTCGAAGGCCTTTTGAGTAAGCTCAGCTCCAGTTAAGCCCGTATCTATTACGCCTGTAGTCAATATAACCAATGCAGTCAAGGTACATACTACACCAGTATCCACTATAACACCTAGTATAGCCACTAATCCTTGTTGAACTGGGTCATCAACTTTTGCAACGGCGTGAGCGTGAGGAGTAGAACCCATTCCTGCTTCGTTAGAAAACAATCCCCTAGCAACACCATATCGTATAGATTCTTTCACGGTGGCACCAATAAACCCACCAGCTATTGCCTTAGGATTAAAAGCTCCATATATGATCATCTTAAAGGCAGGTATGATGTTTTCATGATGAAGAGAGACTATAACAAGAGTCCCGAGGATATAAAGAGCTGCCATAAAAGGCACGATCTTTTCTGTAAAGGAACCTATACGCTCTACGCCACCTGAAAATATCATATAAGCTAGTACTGCAACGACTATGCCTACGATAATCTTTGGTATGTGGAAAGCATTATTTACTACCAATGCCATAGAATTTGATTGAACCATATTGCCCATGAACCCTAGGGCGAGAATTATGGATACAGCGAAAAATCCTGCTAAAAATTTGTTTTTAAGGCCGTATTTTATATAGTATGCAGGTCCACCAACCAATTCTCCATTATCGGTTTTTCTAAATAGCTGACCTAGTACAGCCTCAGCAAATATGGTTGCCATGCCAAAGAATGCACTTATCCACATCCAAAATATAGCTCCAGGGCCTCCAGAAGCAATTGCAGTTGCAACACCGGCAAGATTTCCCGTTCCTACCTGGGCAGCTATTGCAGTAGCTAGAGATTGAAAAGATGACAATCCTACTTCGTCGGTTTCCTTTTCTGGTTTACTAAATATTTGTTTTACAGCGGTTTTCAGCTTTGTTAATTGTATTCCTTTAAGTTTTATCGTAAACAAAACTCCTGTACCTAACAAAGCTATAAGTAATACCGGTCCCCATAAGACCCCATTAATGCTTTTGACGAAACTTAAAGCTGTATTACTATCCATTTTGTAACCTCCTTTTATAAGATTAGATTGATTAAAGACTAGATTAATTAGTTCCATAGATAAATGCTTATGCAGTAAAAGATGATTAGCTTAAGCCATAAATAGCAATGGTATGATAATTATTATTTATAGCTATTAGCTCTTTGTTTTGTTGATTATTCTCTACTTTTTGCTCAGTTAGAGTATACAAGGTAGGTTACATAAAGTTTCAAAAAGTATCAAATAAGTATTTATAATTATTTATCAATTTTTAACTTTGTCTATTATGAAATAAAAAAAAGGAGCCCAAGGCTCCACGAGATTTACTCTCTTATACTATAAAATACCATTCCATCAATAAACTTTTTTAAATTTACCCCTCCTCTTCTATTGGACTTACCCCTTATATAATCCATATCAATTTTTACTTGTTCAAAGCTATATAGTCCATTGGAGTATTCTACGAATATCTCATTCATATAATCCTCAATGCCTATATTAGCAAGATTGGTTAATCCGACAGCTGCTGTCCTACGAATTCTTTGTTCCATGGATTTTGTCTGGTCTGTAAACTTGGATAGTAGTTCTGTAATGGTAAAATCATTCATGGTCTTATTATTTTTAATTAGATAAGAAACCACATCTACTATATCCTGGCTTCCTACCTCTCCAATAATGCCTATCTTTTGCATTATCTTATTTATTTTTATCTCTATATCTTTTTCATTATCACTGGCCTTTTCAGAGTCTATATTGCTTATGTTTACAAGCCTTTGAATCTCACCTATAGCCCTTTCCATATTAATTCTTTCAGTGACTTTTTTTATTACATTATCTATTTCCAAAGCGTTTATTGGTTTACTTATATAGTATTCAACACCGTATTCATAAGCTTTGCCGATCATATCCTTAGAGGATACTTGGGAAATCATAATGAATTGGATAGAAGGTCTTAAATTTTTTATCTCTTTAACTAAATTGATTCCATCTTTACCAGGCATCAATAGATCAACTAGTACTATATCGGGATTTAATTCCAATATTTCTCTTTCTCCAGTCATTCCATCTCGGGAAAATCCAATTAGATTGCCTAAATTTCTATCTTCTATGATTTTCCCCAGTATATTTATGACATTTATATCATCTTCAACTATGTATATTTTCATTATTTATTCACCTCCAAAGTGTCTCTAGGAATCTGTATTCGAAAGTTTGTCCCTTTCTCCAAAGCTGAATAAACCCTTATAGTTCCATCTAATCTATTTTCAACAATATCCTTTGCAATACTAAGACCTAGGCCTCTATTAACATTGCCTGTACTGTAGTCTATTTTGGTAGAAAACCCAGGAGAAAATATATAATCTAAATCTCCTTTGCTAATGCCTGTCCCATTATCTATCACGTCAAATATATGATATTGTTCATTGGAACTATGGATTAATATAATTTCTCCTTCCTTACCTCTTTCAGATACCGCATCTAATGCATTCATCAAAAGATTCCTAAGTATAGACATGAGATAGAAATGGGAAGTGGTCAAGAAATTTTCACCTGCTTCAATTTGAAGTTTTACTTTTATATTATTATTTTTGATTAGATTACCTATACTTTCCTCCAATATGTCTAGGATATCATGAAGATATATATCTTTATCATCACTACTTACTTCGGTTACTTCCTTTACGCCATGGAGAACCAAATAATAATCTTTTTTAATTTCATGAACATCTTTGGCTATATTCATAGCATCTTCTTCCCAACTATCTTGTTCCCTATTACTGCTAATTTTATCGTACAATCCATAGGCTCTAGACATAACTTTTTCGATATAGTCCATATTTTTTTCCATCAAATACATTTCGGCTTTGAGCTTTGAAGATATTATCAAAAACTTCCTATACCTGTCCACATGTTCTTTATTAATAATCAATATCCTATAGTATTTCAAAGCGTTTAATATAGTCCAGACGATAAGAGCTCTGATTATTGCTACCATGATCAGTGTCCATACTATTTTGAAGTTAAGATTAATAAGCCCTATTTGGGAGCGAATAAACATTTCCGTTCCATTAGAGAGAATATCACTTATAAGAACGGCAACGAACATTTTATTTAAGTTTGAAAGAAAGCCTCTATTTGTAAATAAATTAATAGATAGGCCAAATACTATATAGAAGAACACTTCAGGAAAAAAGGATATTAATCCTTGGGCTAGTGTACCTTCACCTACAATGAATACTAGTATCCTAAATAGGTAGACCAATATGCCTGTAATTATACCTGTTAATATGGCATTTAAATCCCTATAGAAATAATAGATAATTGAAAAGGCAATAATTCCTCCAGAAATCATAAAATCATGGGTAAATAAAGCCAAGTCTATTTGTGAAGCAATGGCTATTATAATTATAGATAAAATGTGTTTTTTATTACTTTCCATATTAACTCCTTCTTAATATCTTATACTGTGTAAACTTACACCTACTATTATACCATTTTTTATACCACTATTTTATTCTAATATATCCGTAATGAATATACACCCGTAGCTAGCTTTAAAAGCTAACTACGGGTGTATAAGTGAATTTAACCCCATTTTGGTTCATTGAAATTACTAGGATCTTTTATTCTTTTAGCTTCCTCTTCCGATACGATGTACCCCACTATGCCTTTGCTATCATAATCTTTAACTGCCTTGATAGCTTCATCTTTAGACATAGGTTCGGAAAAATTATTATCCGTTACAACAATATATCTTTGACTCATAGGCTTCTTCCTTTCATATTTATGTGTAATTAGTATATACCTAATTACTGAAAATAATTCAAAGGAAACAAATGCCTATTAACTAGTAGGCCCAGGTAGGGTTTATATAGGTATATTTTTCCTCCAAGGGTTCTATGGATTTAATAATGGCTCCACCAAGGCATATTTCCCCTTCATAAAGAACAGCTACCTGACCAGGAGTTACTGCTTTCACTGGATTATCATATTTTATGTGGATATTCCCATCTTCTAATAGATCCACAGTTACTGGTATATCCTGTTGTCTATATCTAAATTTGGCAGTACACTTTAAAGGCATTTGAGGTGCTTTTTCCAATATCCATTTTGGGGATTCGCCAATTAAGGAGGTAGAATATAGAGCTGGATGATTTTCTCCTTGAGCTACATATAGTATATTCTTCTTTAAATCTTTTCCTGCCACAAACCAAGGTTCTCCCGTTCCTATGCCACCTATACCTATTCCCCTTCTTTGACCTAGGGTATAGTGGATAAGGCCAGTATGTTTACCTATTTTGTCTCCGTCTACATTTACTATATCCCCATCTTTGGTCAGTAGATATTTGTCTAAGAATTTATCAAAATCATCTCTTTCTCCAATAAAACATATACCGGTAGAATCCTTTTTCCTAGCAGTATATAGATTGTGTTTCTCAGCTAACTCTCGGACCCGTTTTTTCTCTAAATGACCTATAGGAAACAAGGTCTTAGAAAGAGCTTTCTGATCTATTCTTGATAAAAAGTAGCTTTGATCTTTATTTTTATCTTTTCCCCTGAGTAAGTAGTAGTCTCCATCTTTTTCTTCTACCTGGGCATAATGCCCCATAGCTATATAATCTGCATCTAGTTTCAACGCATAATCTAAAAAAGCATTAAACTTAATCTCTTGATTACACATTACATCTGGATTAGGGGTTCTACCTTTTTTATATTCATCTAAGAAATATGAAAACACCCTATCCCAATATTCTTCTTCAAAGTTTATAGTATAAAAAGGAATATCCAATTGATTGGCTACCCTTCTAGCATCATCGGCATCTTCAGCGGCGGTACATACGCCGAACTCGTCTTTTTCATCCCAGTTTTTCATAAAGAGCCCTATAACTTCATATCCTGCTTCTTTGAGGAGTAGGCCAGAAACCGATGAGTCTACACCTCCACTCATACCTAATATTACTCTTTTTTTCATAAACATCTTCCTTTTCCTTTGAAAAATTTTTAAATACCATCTCTAAATATATTATCATAATTTACTGCTTATATACTAGTCATCTGTATTTTTGGATAAAAAATTTATTAGTAGCTAATATGTGCAGCTTAAATTGGAAATGCTATTTTTATACTAAATAATAATATACGGGGAGATGAAATATGAGCAATCAAAATAATAAAAAGAAAAAAGTTGGATTTCCTACAGCTTTTACGGTTCTATTTATAGTTCTAATACTGGCAGCTTTACTCACCTATATAGTCCCTGCAGGACTATACTCGAAACTCCAGTATGATGGAGAGCAAAATCTTTTTGTAATAGAAGATCATAGGGGAGAGTTGACCACCCTTCCAGCAACTCAGGAAACATTGAATAGTTTAAACATAAGGATGGATGTAGGTAAATTCATAGATGGTAGTATTAGAAAGCCTATTGCAATACCAGATACCTATGAAACTATCGAACAATCCCCTCAAGGATTGCTATCGGTTATTATGTCACCTATCGAAGGAGTAATGGATACTGTGGATATAATGGTCTTTGTACTAATATTAGGTGGGATCATTGGTTTAATCAATAAGACGGGTACCTTCGATGCTGGTATTGCAGCTTTATCCAGGAAAACCAAAGGTAGGGAATTTTTGCTAGTAATATTTGTATCCCTATTAATAGCCTTAGGAGGTACTACCTTTGGATTAGCAGAGGAGACCATAGCTTTATACCCTATATTGATGCCCATATTCCTAGCTAGTGGATATGATGCTATAGTCTGTATTGCTGCTATATACATGGGTTCTTCTATTGGTACCATGTTTTCTACCACAAACCCTTTTTCCGTAGTCATCGCATCTAATGCTGCAGGCATATCCTTCAATGAAGGATTGACCTTTCGTATCATCTCATTGATTTTGGCCATGGTCATAACCCTTATATACATCTATCGTTATGGGAAGAAGGTAAAGGAAAATCCAAAGAATTCTATCATATATGAAGACATGGATAGGATAGAAGAAAGATTTTTAAAGGATTATGATCCAGAAAATGTAATACCCTTCAACTGGAGAAGGATATTAATACTATTGGTATTCTTAGCTGCCTTTCCCATTATGATATGGGGGGTATCTACTGGTGTGTGGTGGTTTCCAGAGATGTCGGGATTGTTTTTGACTGTGGCCATCATAATCATATTTCTATCGGGATTACCTGAAAAAGAAGCGGTCAATACCTTTTTAGAAGGAGCTGCAGATCTAATAGGTGTAGTGCTGATAATCGGAGTGGCTAGGGCTATCAATATCGTAATGGATAAGGGGATGATCTCAGACACACTATTATTCTATTCATCTTCTATTATACAGAACATGAATGCAGGGGTATTTGCAGCAGTTCAGATGATATTGTTTAGTCTTTTAGGTTTCTTTGTACCTTCTTCATCAGGATTAGCCACTTTATCCATGCCTATAATGGCTCCTTTAGCCGATACAGTAGGAATATCTAGGGCAGTGGTAGTTACGGCATACAATTGGGGTCAAGGTTGGATGGCTTTTATTACCCCAACAGGGCTAATACTGGCAACTTTGGAGATGGTAGATGTAACCTATAATAAATGGTTAAAGTTCATACTGCCTTTGATGGGAATCATAGGAGTATTTGCTATATTGATGTTGGTGGTAGAGACCATTATATGATATTGGAAGAATTTGTTTTTAAAGGGGGAAAGGTTTCTAAAGATTTTCACTAATTTTTCTATTTATTAAGCTTATTAGCAACTAAAAACATATAAATTATTTCAATTTAACACATTTTAGATTAAATGTTATACTAGCAAGGCGAAGGAACCATATAGAAAGGGGGCAATGGGATGAAGGGTTATATAGGAAGGCGTATTTTTACTGGAATATTAACTATTATATTTTCCTTTTGTGTGACCTTTTTCTTAATTAGATTAGCTCCTGGAAATCCCATTAAGGTTTTGGCAGGTACTGATAAGCCAAATCCACAGCTAATAGAGCATTTAACTATTAAATATGGATTGGACAAGCCTTTACCAGTTCAATTTGCAAATTATATCAAAAATCTGTTAAAGGGGGATCTGGGTTTTTCCTATATGAGCAATGAGCCAGTAGTAAAGTTAATAAAGGGAAAGATATATCCTACACTTCTATTGGGCCTGACCTCATCTATAATAGCCCTTATAGTAGGGACTATTTTAGGGGTTCAGGCAGCACGAAGGGTAGGTTCAAAGTTTGACAAAATACTATGTGGTATTTCATATGTTTTAGATTCTACCCCTAGTTTTTGGTTAGGTTTAATATTCATACTTATATTTTCATCTACATTGAAACTACTTCCTACATCGGGAATGCGGGATTTAAGGACAGACAATGAAGGGATTTTACATATATTAGATGTTATTAAACATATGGTATTGCCTGTTGGTACCCTCTCCATACTCCAGGCTCCAATATACTTTAGGATTTCTAGATCTTCAGTTTTACATACTATGTCTGAAGATTTTATTATGACTTTTAGGGCTACGGGTATGAAGGAAAGTAGAATATTTAACAAATATGTACTAAAGAATTCTATTATTCCTACGGTTACCATGTTTAGTCTATCCTTAGCATTTACCATAAGCGGGGTAGCCATTATGGAAACGGTTTTTGCTTGGCCTGGTATGGGCAGGTTGATGATGGAAGCTATAGGCAATAGGGATTACCCCTTATTGATGGGAATATATTTGGTGATCTCCATATCTATATGCATATTTATGATAGTTGCAGATATTTTGTATGCAATTATGGATCCTAGAATTAGATTGGAATAAGGAGTTTTGACTATGGGAAAGGATTTTCAAATGGCATTAAAAAAAATAAATTCCATAAAGGAGCTTAAAATTGGACTGGTTTTATTATCTATATTGATATTGGTAGCAATTTTTGCCCCATGGATTGCCACCCATGATCCTTATGCTTTAAATGATGACCTTATTGCTAAACCTTCGTCACAGTACCTATTTGGCACTGATGGCCTTGGTAGAGATGTATTTAGCATGGTAGTCTATGGAGCTAGAACATCTATTAAAGTAGGCGTTATTGCTGCTTTGATATCTTCCGTTGTAGGGACTTTAATAGGAGGAATATCCGGCTATGTAGGAGGAAAAGTAGATAGGCTGATATCAGAGATAATGAATATGTTTTTAATGCTACCAACTTTCTTTTTAATATTGATAATTATTGCCATCTATGGCAGTAGCTTAAGAAATGTGATTATAGTTATAGGATTGACTAGCTGGACGGGGACGGCAAGATTGATGCGGGCTCAAGCCATATCTTTAAAGGAAAGAACTTTTATTAAAAGTGCCAAGACCATAGGAGAAAGCAATGGAAGAATACTGTTTAGACATATTATTCCCAATGGAATCTTCCCCATAATAGCCGATACTACTATGGCTGTATCCTCAGCCATATTATCTGAAGCTGGCCTATCCTTTTTAGGCTTAGGAGATCCTAATGTTATCAGCTGGGGACAGATAATAAGCCATGGGAAGAACTATCTCCCTCGTGGATGGTGGATATGTACTTTTTCAGGAATGGCAATTCTGTTTACAGTTCTATCCTTTTATCTAATAGGGGAAGGAATAAACCGAATACTAGATCCTAAATTAAACAAGGTATACTAGGGTGAGAAAAATGACGCTACTTAGGATAAATAATTTAAATGTAATATATAAAGTTGAAGGGAAAGAGATTAGAGCTGTTAAGGATGTATCCTTAGATGTAAATTCGAGGGATGCTATTGGAATAGTAGGAGAGTCTGGTTCAGGTAAATCCACCCTTGCCATGGCTATCCTTAGATTACTGCCCCATGGAGTATCGGAGACTACTGGTGAGATAATATTTGATGGTGTAGATATATTGAAGATGGATGAAGAACAACTAAGACAGATAAGATGGAAGGATATTGCAGTAGTATTCCAAAAATCTATGAACTCCCTAAGCCCAGTACATAAAATTGGATATCAAATGAAGGACATATATAGGGTACACAGACCAGAAGCAAGGGATGAGGAGATAGGGAAAAGGATATTGGAGCTGTTTGAACTTGTAAACCTGTCTCCTAGAGTATATGATCTTTATCCTCATGAACTATCGGGGGGTATGATGCAAAGGGTTTGTATAGCATTAAGCCTTATCTATTATCCTAGATTATTGATATTAGATGAAGCTACTACAGCTCTGGATGTGGTTACTCAAGGGCAGATACTGGAAGAGATAATGGAGTTGGAAGAAAGATTGAATTTAACTAGAATAATGATTACCCATGATGTTTCCGTAGTGGCATCTACTTGTAATAGGGTAGCAGTTATGTATGCTGGATATCTTTTGGAATCTGGCTATGTAAAGGATGTGTTGATTAAACCCAAGCATCCCTATACTCAAGGGCTACTTAGTTCCTTTCCATCTCTTACAGGGGAAAGGAAGGACCTAAGGGGAATCCCTGGCTTCCTTCCCGATCTAGGTGTTGAACATAAGGGTTGTATATTTGCTGATAGATGTAGAAAGGCCATGGAAAAATGTTTTATAGAGGAGCCAAGGATGGTGGAATTTCCTGGGCATTGGAAGGTGGCCTGTCATCTAGTTGGAGGTGGATGGGATGACTAGCTTATTGGATGTAAGGGATCTAACTAAATGGTATTTTCTCAAAAAGAAAAGCCCCATAGTTAAGGCAGTAGATGGAGTAAGCTTTACCATGAACAAAGGCCAAGTCCTAGGAATAATAGGGGAGTCTGGCTGTGGTAAATCCACCTTGGGAAAGATGTTGGTGGGCATTGAAAAACCAACAGAAGGTACTATTAGATTTAAAAATGAGATAACTGAACATATATTAAAAGAAAACCCATTGCAGTTTAGGAGAAGTTGTCAGATGATATTTCAAAATCCCTTTGATACCTTTGATCCTAGAGATAATGTTCAAAGGATTCTAAATACAGCTTTAAAGATACATGGTATAGGGAATTCAAAGAAGGAAAGGATAGACATCAGCATGAAGGCTATGGAAGATATAGGTATGAAACCAGCGAGGGATTACATATATAGATATCCCCATGAGCTTTCTGGGGGACAGCTTCAGCGAATATCCATAATTAGATCTATGCTATTAAATCCAGAGCTAATAATTGCTGATGAGCCAGTATCCATGTTAGATGTATCTGTTCGAGCGGATATTATTAATCTTCTGCTAGAATTAACCAAAGAACGTGGGGCGGCAATGATATTTATAAGCCATGATATTGCCACTACTCGTTACATATCCGATAGAGTAGGGGTGATGTATTTGGGAAGAATAGTTGAGATGGGAAATACCGATGATGTAATACATAATCCAAAACATCCCTATACTAAGGTTTTGATTTCCAACTGTGCTTCCATAAATCCTCTGGACAAAAAGAAACCAATCAGGATAAAAGGAGAGCCTCCAACTCCTGTAAATACGGGGCCCGGATGTTATTTTTATCCTAGGTGTTATAAAGCTAGGGAAAGGTGTAAAAAGGAATATCCTACTATGACAAATCTAGGGAAAGGGCATTTTGTCAGCTGTTTCTACCTAGAGCAGTAGGGTTTTACACCTTTTAACATACAATAGAACATCAGGAGGTGATAAGGGGAAGGTAAGCTGTTTACCTATATATTATAAATGAAATACTATATTAAATAAGTGGAGGGAATTAAAATGAGAAGGAAATTGTCTTTATTGCTTGTAATCGTCCTATGCTGCAGTTTGTTTGTAGGATGTGGTAAAAATGATGCAGATACTAATGATGCAAAGGATACAAGTACCAATGAAGTAGAAGAGGTAGAAGAAAAGAAAGAAGAAGGTCCTAAAGAGGGAGGAACTTTTGTCGTAGCTATGGCTAGGGAGCCTCAAACCTATAATCCTTGTGCTGTAGCTGATGACGCTGCCTATATGATAATTCAAAATGTATTTAACAAACTTGTAAAGATCAATGGTAATGAGGAAATTGTTCCAGACATTGCTAAAGACTGGGAGTTTTCAGATGATGGTAAGACTCTAACCTTCCATCTTCAAGAAAATGTTAAATGGCATGATGGAGAAGATTTTAGTTCTGAAGACGTAAAATGGACTTTTGATACGATTATAGAAGAAGAAGGCTTTGCATCATCATCTCTTACAGATGTAGAAGAGATTACATGTCCTGATGAAAATACAGTAGAATTTAAACTTTCAGAACCTAATGCTGGCATAATTGGAACTATTGCATGGTTTGGAACCTATATAATGCCAAAACATATATATGAAGGGACTGATTGGCTTGAAAATCCAGCAAATCAAAACCCTATAGGTACTGGTCCATTTAAATTTGTAGAACATAAAAAAGGCGAAACCATAACCATAGAAAAAAATGATGATTTCTGGGGAGAAGGGCCTTATTTAGATAAAGTAGTATTTACTATAATTCCAGATCAAAATACTGCTTACCAAGCATGGTTAAGTGGAGAGGTTGACGAGAACAAACTAGGAGTACCTTTAAGCGAATTAGAGCAATACGAGGATGACCCAGATTATGTAATTAAAAACAAACTATGGCCAAATAAACACTATATAAATTTCAATCTTAGAGAAGGAAATTTTGCTGATCTAAAGGTTAGACAAGCTGTGGCTTATGGTGTAGATAGGGACGAAATATTTGAAAAAGCTTTAAAGGGAGTAGGAGAAAAAGCAGAATACTTCATATCACCCCTTTATGATTGGGCATTAAACAAAGATGTAAAATTACCAGAAAGAGATGTAGAAAAAGCAAGAACATTGTTAGAAGAAGCTGGATATGAAGCTGATGAAAATGGAATATATTTCTCAACAACTATGGACTTATTCCCTGGTAATGATGATGTGGCAGAAGTAGTTAAAGAAAACTTAAAAGAAATAGGAATAGATATGGATATAAATGTCATGGATGATCCTGCTTATGATGAAAAGGTTTGGTTTGGATATGATTATGAAATAACTATGTTTGGTGGTTACCAAGGTCCAGACATATCAGCTATGGAAAGCAGATTTGCTACAGATGCTCCAATGAACATAGGTGGATATAGCAATCCTAGAGTAGATGAATTGTTTAAAGAAGCCTTAAGAGGGACTACAAATGAAGATAGAGCGCCTATGTATCAAGAAATACAGGAAATACTTGCAGAAGATCTCCCAGTAGTATTTTTAAGTGAAAAAGGAGCAAAATTAGTTGTAAAATCCTATATCAAGGGTCATCCAGCTACAGAAGCTAGTGACAAAGCATCAGAAGGCGAATACACCTATATTTGGTTAGATAAATAAATATTCATTAAAACTCCTCTAGCCTACCTTTATTTTTAAAGGTAGGCTAAATTCATGATCTTTTTTATAACAATTCTTTTCTAAGCTCTTCCCCAGACTTAGGTGAAAGGTAAGCCATTGGAATATCAAATACCGTAAAGGCACCTTTTTTTCCTTCGTTAGACAATCTGTAAACAGCTCTAGCAAAGGCAACCAACACGGAAGATGCAAACTCTGGATTGCTCTCCAAGGAAAGGCTAAATTCCATTACTTGTTTGTGATTATTTCTAGTGGTACCAGTACATATTACAGAACCACCGTGGGGCATTTTAGAATGTTTTTCTTTCAATTCCTCTTCGGTGATGAAATGTACAGTAGTATCAAAGCCAAGGAAATAATTGGGCATGGATTTTATCTCCTGTTCAATCCTATCCTTGTCCTTAAAATCATAAGGTACTACATAACAAACCCTTTTATGCCTATCTTCATTTTTCAAATAAGGAGTCTCGCCAGATCTTATCTTTTTCATAGCAGCTTCAGCGGGAATGGTGTATTGGACGGCATTCTTTACCCCTTCTATCCTTCTAATGGCGTCGGAGTGGCCTTGGCTTACTCCTTTGCCCCAGAAGGTATAGTCCTTACCATTGGGAAGTATAGCTTGGGCTAGCAGACGACTTATGGAAAAAAGCCCTGGATCCCAGCCTGCGGAGACTAAACTAACCTTATTGGATTCTATTGCAATCTTATCTACCATTTCAAAGTACTCTGGAATATTTTTGTGATTGTCGTAGCTGTCTACGGTATTAAAATGATATGCCAGGGATGGACATTGTTCTGGCAAATCCTTGGCTGAACCACCACATAAAAACATTACATCTATCTTATCTTTATAATCCAACACCTTGGATAGGTGTATGATATTTGAATCCGAATCGATAGTAGACGCACCTCTTCTACTAAATATGCCTATTAGTTCAAAATCTGGATTCTCCTTTAGAGCTAACTCTACTCCCTTACCTAGATTACCATATCCAACTATTCCTACTCGTATTTTACTATGCATATTTCCACCTCTATTTCGATTTAATTTATAAATAGTTTAGCACAATATTATCTATTTATCCAATATATAAATAGCTTTGACATCTAAAAATTAACATTATAAAATATAGGCAAGGAGGGATAGGGATGAAAAAGGTAGCTTTCTTTGCTTTTCAAGGTGAACAGATGTGTTTCATGCATATATTGTTAAATGCTATTGATATGCATGAAAAAGGAATGGAAGTCAAGATTATCATGGAAGGGGCAGCAACCAAACTGATTAAGGAACTAGAGGAAAGTGAAAACAAGGTATACAAAAAGGCTAAGGAATTAAACTTGTTTGATTCCATTTGCAAGGCTTGTTCTGCAAAGATGGGAGTATTGGAGTACAATGAAAAATGTGGTATTCCTATAAAAGGTGAATTAAATGGACATCCAGCTATGTACCCGTTTATCGAAGAGGGCTATGAGATAATTACATTGTAAAGGAATAAAAAGTCCTAGGAGATATGTCTTCAAACTGACACGCTCCCTTAATAAGGGAGCGTGTTTTTTACTGTTTTTACATTTACATTGGGATGATTTAGTTATATAATTTAATATGTTAAAAATATATTAATAATTAAAATAGTGGAGGCAATTAAATGGAAGAACTCATATTTGGTGTAATCGGTGGAACTGCTCTTCTTATGTATGGAGTAGATATGATGGGAGATGGCTTGGAAAAAGCCTCTGGTGAGACCATGAAGAAGATATTGACGGTTTTAACCGGCAAGGTTTGGAGTGCTTTTCTAGTAGGTATTTTGGTAACTGCGGTTGTCCAAAGTAGTACGGCAGTTACGGTATTAACCGTTGGCTTTGTAAACTCTGGTCTTATGAATCTTCCTCAAGCTGTGGGAATTATTTATGGGGCAAATATTGGTACTACTATAACTGCCCAACTAATGGCCTTTAGTTTTAAATTTAAACTAACGGATATTGCCCTTCCCATATTAGGGATAGGTTTTGCTATTAATAATATATTTAAAAATAAAAAATTGAAAAACATTGGACAGGCTTTAATGGGTTTTGGAATGATGTTTTTAGGATTAAAAATATTAAATGGTGGAATACCCTATATGCAACAGAGTGAATCCCTAAGATATTTCTTTACTCACTATGCATCGATTCCAATAGTAGGAATATTATTGGGAGCATTTGTAACAGCTATGGTACATAGTAGTGCTGCAACTATTGGCCTTGTAATGGTATTAAGCCAAGCGGGACTACTAGATTTACAATCAGCCATATGTATAATGCTAGGAGACAATATAGGGACATGCCTTACTGCTCAGTTGGCAAGTATGACAGGGAATATAAATGCAAGGAGAACTGCCTGGGCTCATACCTTTTATAATCTATTTGGGGTTGTATTGACAGGCATAGCTTTACCCTTATTTATGAAAATTGTAGTAGGAGTTACTTCTCGTTTTCATCCTAACGGGGATATATCCGTATATATTGCTAATTCCCATACACTATTTAATTCCATAAATGCATTAATATTTTTGCCCTTGACGGATTACTATGTTAGATTCTTAAATAGGGTAATAAGGCCTAAGGATGAAACCCATAAGGAAAAGGTATATTTAGACAAATTGCTGTTGGATACACCAGTAGCAGCATTGCAAGCTTCTCGTTCCCAATTGATAAGAGGAACTGAGATATTAAAAGAGATGATTATCGATGTAATGGATATGATATATACCGACGATATGAAGAAGATGTCGACAATAGCTGACAATGAGGATACTATAAATATTATGCAGAAGGATTTAACCAAATACATAGTTGAACTTTCCAGAAAAGAGTTGACAGAAAGTCAATCTATCATGGTACCAGCCATGATAAGTAGTATTAACAATATTGAAAGATCTGGGGATAGGGTCATAGAGATAGCTTCTTTGTATCAAAAGAAGGTAGATGGCAATTTATCCTTTACTGACGATGCCATCGGTGAATTAAAGGAAATAGAAGAGACTATAATTGAAATGTTTGACAACACCATGATAACCCTTAGGGAAAAAGACGAGGAGACTATAAGAAAAATTGTAGACCTGGAAAACAAAGTAGATGATATGAGCGAAGAATTCCAAGAAAACCATATAAGAAGGCTTAACGAAGGAGTATGCAATGTAGATTCAGGAGTACTATTCATAGATATGGTAGGACATCTGGAAAGAATAGCCGATCACATATATAAAATAGCCATGTATACCAAAGATGAACTATTTGGTCAAAAAAGAAAATATCAATAACTTTCAAAAATGGTGCCAGGCACCAAAAAAGAAAGTTATTCAATATTCTGAAAATTCAATGGTTATAATAGGCGGACGTAAAAGTCCGCCTTTATTTAAATTTCTTTTACTAAATGGTATAGTGTTTTGACTGGTACGCCAGTAGCTCCTTTAGGTAGGTATCCTTGACCATCGGAAAGATAGGAAGTTCCTGCAATATCTAGATGAACCCAAGGAGTATTGTCTACGAACTCTTCAAGGAATAGACCTGCTGTTATGGTACCAGCTCCTCTTCCACCGCTGTTTTTCAAATCTGCAAATTTCCCTTTGATATATTCTCTATATTCATCATTGTGAGGAAGTTCCCAAACTGGCTCTCCAGATATTTCACTGGCTTTTTTCACTTGTTCCATCAGATCTTCATCATTGGTAATAGCACCAGAATTTACATTGCCAAGGGCTACTACACATGCACCTGTTAGGGTGGCTATATCGATCACCTTGTTAACCTCAGCTTCCTTAACAGCATACCATAAAGCATCGGCAAGGGTTAGTCTACCCTCGGCATCGGTATTTTGCACTTCTATAGTTTTTCCAGACATGGAGCCTATAATATCTCCTGGCTTATATGCGCTACCAGAAATCATATTTTCACAAGCTGCCACTACACCTACTACATTTTTATCTAACTTAGAACTGGCAATAGCTTTCATAGCTCCTATTACGGAAGCGGAACCAGCCATATCCGAATGCATACCCACCATACCTTTTGCTGATTTAATACAGTATCCACCAGAGTCATAGGTCAGGCCTTTTCCTACCAGCCCTATTTTTTCTTCAGAGTTAGGATTCCCTTCGTATTCCATAACTATCAATTGAGGCTCCTGTTTAGAACCTTCCGAAACTGCTAAGAAGGCCTCCATGCCTAATTCTTCTATTTTTTCCCTTCCATACACATATACCTTAACTCCTAAATCTTCTAGTTCCTTCTTTGCATTATCTGCTAAAGCTTCAGGAGTCATATACATAGCTGGCTCATTTACCAAATCCCTAGCTAAGAATACTCCTTCAATTAGACCTTTTATCTCTTCAATAGCTTCAGAGGCTATTTCTTCTTTTCCTTCTAGTACATCTAGATAAACTTCTTCTATAGTAGCTTTAGTCTTTTTATTAGTCAGATATTTTTCAAAGCTGTATTCCGATTGTAGAAATCCTTCCACTATCGCCATAATAGTATCTTTATAGTCAATATTCTTAAACTGAGGTACAGCAAGGTTTAGGCTTTCTACCTTTAGTTTCATTAGCTCCTTACTTGCCTTGAAAAAAGCTTGTCTTAAGGAATTGGTATTTAGCTTATCTTCTTCTCCTAACCCTAATAGTAATAAATTTTCTTCCCTATAGGAGATATGAGAGTAGATTTCTCCAACCTCGCCATTAAACAACTCCTTTTTCCTAAGATAGGCATATAATTCTTTTGCTTCTTCAATAGAATCGGTTCCTTTAAATATAGGTAATACTTGAACTTCTCCACCTTTGCCAATTTTAATTTTCATCTAATCACTCCTTTAGACTCTCTAAATATATTGATGATTATAATCTTATCAGAATATTAGGATAATCTCAACAATATTAATGGTATAGTTTTACCTAATCAATCAAATAATAAATAGTGTAGCTTTTAATATATAGGGCAGGAAGGAGCATATAATATATGAATAATAGGATGTTGCCGGAGGAATTAAGAAAGCAAATATTGGAGTTTTTACGAGAACATAAGGAAGGATCATTGGCCACTTGTCTAGGGGATATTCCTAGATCTAGTCCTGTACTGTATTTCTTAGGGGAAGATATGGACATATATATAATATCAGCAGGAGGAGAAAAATTTAAGGCCATTGCCGAAAATCCCAATGTTTGTTTACTGGTAAATACGGATTATATCAATTACAGACAGATAAAGGGAGTCCAAATATTTGGGATAGCTACTACAAGTTTAGACAATGCAAATCTATTAGAAGAGGCAAAGAAACATTATCCCGATGCCTATCAGCTGGATTATGAAAAGGATAATATAAAGATAATAAAGATAAGACCAAGGGAGATAGTATATCTAGATTCTTTAGGAGATGGAGATAGAACAAAACAAATATTAAAAAATCAAAATGTAATATTAAAAGAGGACAATAGATTGATATATCATTAAGCATAAAAGAACCCAATATTCTAAGGGTTCTTTCATCTTATCTATTCTTTTGGGGGAGATTTTCTTTTCCAAAACTTAGCCACGAAATAGGCTATTACACCGATTACTATTGCAAAGGGAAGGATATAGACTAATAGTATGATTAAGCCTTCTAAAGCCCTTTTAAAGAAATATAAGGAATCATTAAAAGCATTCTTTACTTTAGTACTAAACTTAGTTTCTACCGTATCTTGAGTAGTCAATTTTTCTACTTCTCGAATATTTATTTCTAAAGTGCTAAAATCTACTTTATCATCTATATTCATAAGATTAGTTTTTAACTGTTCTTTTTCGTATATGACTTCACTTAGCTCTTTTTCCAGTTTAATTATATCTTCAATTTTTTCTGCCTTTGATAGGAGGGCTAAAATCCTTTCCTCCTTAACTTCTAAAACCTTTAGCCTGGATTCAGTGTCCCTATACTGTTTGGTTACATCTTCCTTATTGGTACTTTCGCTGGTGATGTTTCCAACACCCTTCAGCTCTGATTTAAAATCTAGCACCTTATCCCTAGGAACTCTAATTACATAGAAAGCATTTCTATATCTTTTGTTATTACGGTATTGACCATAATCTACACTGGAATTCTCTACATATCCACCATGTTTTTTAATGGCATTATTAAGGCTCTGGCTGGATTTTTCAAACTCTGTCGTTTCAAAATCCATATATATGGTGGTGATTACCTTCTCTGGTTCTAGAGGACTTTTTTCAGCTTTTTCAAATCCCATTTCCTCATTGGTGCCTATATCTTCGCTAGCCTCTTCAGGAGCCATGTGGTCTCTATCTTCTATAGCCACATTCCTAGGTTCTGATTGTTTAGCCCCACAGCCTACAGACAAAACCAGTACGAGCATTAAAATTACAGACAATAGGAAATACCTTCTGAGTTTTCTCACAAACATCCCTCCTTAAGCCCATTATATAGGATAAATGATATAATCTATTTACAAATTAGTTACAGTATTAAGAAACTTTTTACTTTTTTTGGACAGTTTAGGCTTTTCATCCGTTATATATATGAAAGCATTAACCGAGGATGTGATTTTGTGAATATATACATGGTATACAAAAAATACAATAGGGAATTTATTGCATATGCAAAATCTATAACCAGGAATGAAGACAGAGCCCTGGATTTGGTACAGGAAGCCTATGTATCAGCTTTGGAAAGGGAAGATATATTTATAGCCATGAACGAGTATCAGATAAAGGGCTGGTTCTTTAGGGTAATTAAGAATAAAAACATAGATAATATTAGAAGGGAAAACAGGGTTTTATTATTGGAAAAAGATGAAATATTAGGGACTGTTGAAAACTTTGAGGAAGAAATAGCTATAAAGGATTTATTAGATAAATTACCAAAAAAGAATAGAGAGGTCGTAAATCTTAGGTACAATATGTTATTAAATAGTAGAGAAATTGGAGAGATATTGGGAATACCAGCATCTACCGTCAGATCTTGGTTAAGCGCTTCCATGAAGATGTTAAAAAATAATTTGTAGGAGGTATTGAAATGTCAAAGATTAGCAATATAGGTACATTAGATGTTAGGGAAATCCAGGAGGATTTGGCTAGCAATATTACCGAAATGACAAATATAGGAATATTATTGGAAAGTGAAGAATCTCAAGCACTTTTAAAGAATTGTAAAAGGGAAAACATAGGAGTTAATATTAAAGTACCACTAGATGTAAAGGTGGTAATGCAAAATGGGAAGGTGAAGCTGGACAGGGATTATTTAGAAGGCTTTTCAAATCCAATTGCTATCATTCTAAATGGAAAATTAACTGTTGGAGAAGACGTAGATAGAAGTTTAATAGATGAGAAGATATATTCCATAATTGTAAATGGGAAGGTAATATGTCCTAATAAATTAGTAGGCACTATCCAGTCCAAGGGGACGATAAATGGGAAAATTGTTGGGTACAGGGAAGGATATATGTTAATAGATGATCTTGTTGAGATTACGGATCAATTCTTAAATAGCTTAGAGTCCGATTCTAAACTGGCAGTTAATAGATTGATGGCTATAAAGGATTTTGATATGGAACTATTCAAAGAGAAAATGTCTCAAATTCAGGTGCTATCCAATATAATTGTAACGGAGGATAATGAAAAGCTACTGTCAAAGTATATAGATGATTATTATTCTCTATCCAAGAGCCTAGTTCCAGTAGGAGCTAAATATATAGATGATGACCTATATATAGATGATCATTCCATAAAAAGATTCAAAGACAGTACACTCTATGTAGATGGGGAAGTGGAAATATATTTAGAAGAGGATATAGAGCTTGATAAATATATTAAGTCCTTAACATGCGAAAATGTAATTTGTAATGATCTAATTTTAGATGAAGTTATTAAAATATTGGAAGATAAGGATATAGAAGTAGAGGTAATAAGGGGAAAATTGATCAAAAATAATGGAAATATGGTCTTATCAGGGGAGTTGGATGATTTCGATGAAGAGATAACAATACGAAATCTAGGGAAATTAGTCCTCGAAAAAAATTTGGATTATGGAAGGTTTAGTGAAAAAGTAGCATTAATAACTAATTATGGCTTAATCCTAGCACCGGAGGACAAATTAAACATTGTAAAGAACAAGGTAAAGAAAAATTTAGGAGGTATAAAATCATTGCAGGAGAAAAAAGAAGTAGTGGAGGAAGAAGAGAATATTCTATATTCCAATATGGGAGAATTGAAACTTTAATATAATGAAAAGGGGTATTTAAAATGAATGATTACAATAATACACTTTATCATGGATATGAAGCATATAAGCTGGAACATGATTTAAAAAAATACAGATGGTATAGACCGACTAATAGAGATTTGGATTTAGGAGAGTTTGAAAATATTGAATGTAAAAGGGTTAGAAGGAGGAAATAATTGGGAAGCTGCTTAGAATTTTTTCTAAGCAGCTTATATATATTATGGCACAAAGGGAAAAAATACATTATTATAATAATATAGGCGGAATATTAGATATGAGGAGGATTAAAAATGATGTATGAACAAGATTTTATTCCTATAACGATGAATAAACAAAAGCGTATAGCCCTTGTAGCCCATGATAATAGGAAGAAGGATTTGATAGAGTGGGTTAAACTAAACAAGGACAAACTTGGAGAACATTTTCTCTGCGGTACAGGCACTACTGCAACTTTAATTTCTGAGACCGTCAAATTACCAGTTCGGGCTTATAAATCTGGTCCTTTAGGAGGAGATCAACAAATAGGTGCTCGAATAGCGGAAGGAGATATAGATTTTTTGGTATTTTTCTGGGATCCTTTAGAAGCCCAGCCCCACGATCCTGATGTTAAGGCTTTACTTAGGATTGCTGTTCTATACGATATTCCCGTTGCAAACAATCAATCAACGGCAGATTTTTTACTTACCTCTCCTTTGATGGATGAAGAATATGAGAGGAAAGTCATAGACTTCTCTAAAAGAATACATAGAAAGGTTGATGAATTATAGATATATTGACAAACCTAATTGAAGATTCAATTAGGTTTGTTTTATATTAAAATACATATAAAATACATAATGTTTTACAACCCGGGGATTTTTTTGTTATAATATAGATATATCATATTGTTAAAATAATGATTATAGACGATACTAATATGAATAGAATTTAAGAAAGCTTAGACTCAAGTTAATCTACGAAGGAGGTATGAGAATGTTAGCCTCATTAGAAATTGACGAACCGGAAGATACTAGAATTAAGGACTTGCTTGTTGCTGCTTTGCAAGCTTCTTCTGATGGGATTTTGGTTTGTGATGAAAAGGGAAATATCGTATATGTAAATCATGCCTATGAATGTACTACGGGTTTAAGAAGAGATGATATAGTGGGGGAAAACCTCAAAATCCTATTGGACAAAAAACTTTTCAATGTAGCCGCTTCTCTATCGGTATTAGAAAATCAGAAACCCATATCCATTATACATCAATACTTTACTGGAAAATCTGCCCTAACTACTGCAAATCCAATTGTTGATACCTATGGCAATCTAATGGGAGTAGTATGCAATACTCGAAACATTTCTGAACTAGTAAATTTGAGGAAAGAATTAGAAGAAACTAAAGAGCTTACCCAAAAATATTCCGATGAACTACAGAAATATAGACAAGAACAACTAAAATGTGAAGGACTTATTTATAAAAGCCAGGCTATGACAGACACCCTTAAGTTTGCTTCAAAAGCTGCAAACTTTGATAGTACCGTATTGATTACTGGAGAATCGGGAACGGGAAAGGAAGTACTGGCAAAATTTATCCATCAACACAGCTTAAGGAAGGATGGTCCCTTTATTAAAGTCAACTGTTCAGCTATACCAGCAGAACTATTTGAATCAGAGTTATTTGGATATGCTCCAGGTTCCTTTACAGGAGCCTCTTCCCAAGGAAAAACTGGTATGTTTGAATTAGCTGACGGTGGGACTATTCTATTAGACGAAATAGGGGAGTTAGACTTATCTGTCCAACCTAAGCTATTAAGGGTACTTCAAGAGATGGAAGTTCATCCTGTAGGAGCTGAAAAAACTGTAAAAATAGATGTAAGGGTATTGGCAGCTACCAATGTAAATTTAGCAGAAGAGGTGAAGAAAGGTAATTTTAGAGAAGACCTTTTCTTCAGACTAAATGTATTGCCTATTAAGATTCCTCCTTTAAGGGATAGGAAGGAAGATATTCCAGAAATGGCTGATTATTTTCTAGAAAAATTAAATAAAAAGTATAAGCGAACCATAGTCCTAACTCCTGAGGTGGAGAAGATATTGACTAATTACTCTTGGCCTGGGAATGTAAGGGAGCTGGAAAACTTAATCGAATATCTATTTATAGTGAATCCTAGTGATCAGATTACCATAGAACAACTACCTTCTTGGGTATTGACAGAGCATGTAATGGAAGAGTATGCTTGTGAGACTGAGGATTGTATACCAAGGCTTAACTATATGTTAGATATGTATGAAAAAAATATAATCACTGTTGCCTTAAGAAAACATAATTCTATAAAGGAAACGGCAGAAACCTTAGACATACATCCATCTACATTGTTTAGAAAGATAAAAAAACATAATATCGATACGGATTTACTATAATAGCGGCAGTGTTGCAGAATTGCAACGGTTGGGAAAAAGTTTGCAAAGCTGTAACATTAGTAGAATACAAGACTGTAGAGATAAAGCTAATTTATCATTGCAAAATTGCAATACTATAATTAATTCAAAAAATACAACTTTGGCTAAATCCTCCCATTTAAATAGTTGGCACGGTACTTGCTTTATATAAGGGCAAGAAGTTAAATACTAAATAAAAAGTAAAAGGGAGGATTATCAATGAAAAACGAAAAGTTTGTAGACAGAGGCGGACAATATGATTTTGATACTGAATTATTAGAAAAGGCTTTTGAGGAAGCGAGAAAGATTTACAAGGAAAGAGGATTCCAAACTAGAATGGGCTATGGTAAAGCACCTGCAGTAACAACTGTAGATATGGCTAAAGCTTGGATGTCAGATGGTCATCCATTTACATGTGAAAACAACGAAGAGGTTTGTGCCAATGCTCTAAAAGTATTAGAAGCTGCAAGAAAGTCAGGAGTTCCTATTTTCCATACAACTACTGGATATTGGGGAAAAGAACAATGGGATCTTTGTAGATGGGATGAAAAAATTCCTATGCATACACTAGAAATCGATTCAGAATGGATGGAAATCGATCCAAAGTTAAAACCAAGACCAGAGGAACCAGTTATCCACAAGAAATATGCAAGTAACTTCTTTGGTACGCATCTAGCTGAAACTCTATATAAATTGGGTGTTGACACTGTAATAGTAATGGGAGCTACCTCCTGTGCATGTGTAAGACATACAGTTATGGATTCAACAGGATATGGATTCAAGACTATAGTTCCTGAAGGAACTGTAGGTGACAGAGTGCCAGGAGTTATCGCTTGGAATATGTTTGATATGGATGCTAAATTTGCTGACGTAGAACCAGTAGAAAATGTAGTTAAATACCTAGAAGGCATTGACAGTAGCGTATACAACAAGTAATCTAAAATCAATATTTATCTAGCTTAAACTTAGGGGGACACCAAATTTAAAAATATAATAGGGTGTCCCCTAAATATAAGGAGGTAAGCAGGATGAGTCTGTTAATAAAAAATGGTACCATAATTTCCGCTGTCAATGAATATAAAGCAGATATTTTGATAGAAGGCGAGAAGATCGTAGCCATAGGTAAAGGCATGGACGATAAGGCAGATGAAATAGTAGATGCTACCGGTAAATATGTATTTCCAGGAGGCGTAGATGAACACGTTCACTATAATTCCTTTAACTCTTTAGGGTATGAAACTTCCCATGCAGCTTTAGTAGGAGGTACAACTACAGTTGGAGATTTTGTCGTTCAGCCGGTAGGAGTAGGTCTAAAGGATTCTATAATAAAATATAAAAAAGAATCTCTTGATGGTATTGCAACTCCCGATTATGTGCTTCATGGAATAATCATGGATCCATCGGAAGAATCTATTGCTGACTTAGTAAATATGCCTTCAGTTGGAGTTTCTTCCGTTAAGCTATTTATGGCCTACAAAGGTATGCCATATTATGTATCAGATGAATGGATATTTAAGGCTCTTTGTAAGAGTAAAGAAGTTGGCGTTACTATTATGGTTCATGCTGAAAATGCTGATATTATTGATGTTTTAACAAAGAAACTCATAGCAGAAGGAAAAACTGAACCAAAATATTTTGGAGATTCTAGGCCAGTATTATCTGAAGCAGAAGCAACCTCCAGGGCTATTTATATGGCAAGAATGGCTGATGCCCCATTATTTGTTGTTCATGTAACTAATCAAGAAGCCGCGGAAGCTATTAGAGATGCCTATAATAATGGTTTATCTATTTATGGAGAAACCTGTACACATTATATGATGTTAAACGATGAAAATTTATCTAAACCCAATTTTGAAGGGGCAAAATATGTATGTAATCCACCACTTAGGCCACAGTCAGATGTTGATTATATGTGGGAAGCTATTAACAAGGGATGGCTAACTAGCGTTAGTTCAGATCATTGTGCTATTATGGGTGGATTTGCAGAAGGCAAAGTAAAGGGAAAAGATGATTTTAGCAAAATACCACCAGGTTCTCCAGGTGTACAGGAACGTCTATATATGCTGTGGACATATGGAGTAGAAACAGGAAGAATCTCTCGTCAAAAATTTGTAGAGGTTTGCTGTACAACACCTGCAAAAGTTTGTGGAATATATCCACAAAAAGGTGATATTATGGTGGGCTCCGATGCAGATGTAGTAGTATTTGATCCAGATTATAGAGGTGTTATTAGCAATAAAGATAGTCTCTCAGGTTCAGATTATTGCACTTACGAGGGATATGAACAAAAAGGAATTGCAGAAAAAGTATTTCTTAGAGGAAAACTAGTAGCTGAAAATGGAAAATTTGTCGGCGAACTTGGAACAGGAAAGCAAGTTATGTCAAAACCATATGCTTATTGCTATGAAAGATTCGAAGAAAAGCAATAAAGAACATATGAAAATATAAATAAATGGACATCAGGCTAAGCAAAAATCTGATGTCCATTAATATTATACAAGTCTTGAATAGTATTCCACAACTAATTGGTCATCTATTTCTATTGGTACTTCATCTCTTTCTGGAATTCTTATTAGTTTGCCGGAAAAAGTATTTTCATCCTTTTCCAAATATGGATATCTATTTGGAAAACTGGATAGGAAATTGTCTCTAAATAACTCTATATCTCTAGAACTTTTCTTTAGTGATATCTCATCTCCAACCTTTACCCTATAGGAAGGTATATCCACTTTTTGACCATTTAGTCTAATATGGCCATGAACTACCATTTGTCTTGCTTGTCTAATGGAAGATGCAAAGCCTAATCTATATACTAAATTATCAAGTCTAGACTCTAGTATTTTTATCAAAGCATACCCCGTCTGATCCTGGGACTTTTTAGCTTCCCTTACATATCCAACGAATTGCCTTTCCATCACACCATAGTAAGCTCTTAATCTTTGCTTTTCCAGCAATTGCATTCCATAATTAGATAGTTTTTTATCTGCTCTTGAAGTGCCTACCCTTGCTCTATCCATAGCTTTTGGGTGGCCACATACATTTAGTCCTAGTCTCCTACACTCCTTAAACCTAGGATTCATCATCTTTGCCAAAATTATCATCTCCATCTAAATTTATTGCCGCGATAATTTTAAGCCAATAATAATATAGCATAAAATACAGCAATTGTAAATGAGAATTATTATCATTTATAAAAACATTTATATACCTACAGGCGGTATAAAATCCATTATATCTGTTTTTTTTTCAATAAAAAGGGAATATATGAATATAGATGAAGCTTCTGAATATTTTGCAAAATCTACTGTGGAGGTGGTTTAATTTGTCTAATTTTATGAAGAAATATTTTATGCCTCAAAAGATGATGAGGACAGTAATCATTGCTTTAATTCCTTTGATTCTAGCCTCTATCTATTTTTTTGGCTGGCGTTCCTTTGTATTGCTTCTGTGGGTAAGCTTATTTGGAGTAGGAACCGAATATTTATTTGAAAAACGATATGGTAGAAAGGTTTCTGAAGCTATATTTGTTACCTGCATACTGTATGTATTAACCTTGCCAGCTAGGACACCATTGTGGGTAGCAGCTGTTGGAATCGTATTTGGAGTACTGTTTGGGAAGGCAGTATTTGGTGGCTTTGGGAAAAATGTATTTAATCCAGCATTAGTTGCTAGAGCTTTTGTATACGTATCCTTTCCTGAGCCATTAACCATCCAGTGGTCTAAAGTAGCAACAGGTTTTCCAGGAGGATTTGCTACATATATTACGGAAGGTATAGACACCATATCTCAAGCTACACCAATGCTTATGTTCCGTGATACAGGCCAGATGGAATCTCTATGGAAGCTGATAATAGGAAATGTACCAGGCTCTTTAGGGGAAACTAGCGCTATATTGATAATACTTGCTGCCATATATTTAATCTACAAAAAAGTAGCAGCTTGGCAGACCATGGCTGGGGTGTTGATAGGTTTTACTGGATTAAGTAGCATACTGTATTTAGCGGGAAATATTCAAATCCCCAATCCGCTATTTGGTATTCTATCTGGTGGTTTCCTCTTTGGAATGGTATTTATGGCTACTGATCCCATATCCTCACCTAAGACTAAAGAGGGAAAATGGATATATGGCATACTCATAGGGGTGGTTACAGTCATAATTAGAGGCTACGCTCTCTTTGCAGGCGGTATGATGTTTGCTATACTCATTGGAAATACCTTTGCTCCAATAATAGATGAAGGGGTAAGGTATGTGAAAAAATCTAAGAAGGAATCGAAGGATAAAGGAGGGGTAGTAGCATGAAAAAATCCTTTAGCTTTCCCATTATTTTTATGGTAATAATTACAGCTTTTTTTACATTTATATTAGCTTTTTTAAACTACAAGACTACTGATGTAATAGCTTATAATCAAGAAACTGATTTGAGAAGAACTATACTGTATGTTTTCGATATAGATTCTCCTTCTGATGATCCAAAAGTTATTGAAGATATCTTTAATCAGTATATCCAAGAGGAAGAATTTGAGGGACAAACTATATATGTAGTTCGGGAAGGTGGAGAAATAACAGGCTATGCCTTTCCCATAGGGGGTACGGGCCTTTGGGGAACTGTAGATGGCTATGCTGCCATATCTTCTGATTATAATAAGCTTTTAGGGCTAGACTTTGTCTCCCATAGCGAAACTCCAGGATTAGGAGGAAGAATTTCTGAAGAGCCTTTCAAACAGCAGTTTAGAGGGTTAGATTTAACCGATGCAAAGGATGGGGAATATGTAGTGTATAGACCTGCCCCTGATGGAAATATAGATGCCATAGCTGGTGCTACCCTAACATCTAAATCGGTAAGTAGATTTCTTAACGAAGATATAGACAATTTCATAAAGTTAAAAAAGGGGGAGAGATAGATGGCAAATCCAAAGAAGATCATCAAAGATGGCCTTTGGGATGACAACCCTATATTTAGGCAGGTTATAGGTATATGTTCTGCATTAGCGGTTACCAATTTGATGATGAACTCCTTGATAATGGGATTGGGTTTGATGTTTGTTACAGCTTTTTCTGAACTTACAGTATCCTTGATACGAAAATTTACTCCAAAGCATATAAGGATGATGGTTCAGGTACTTATTATATCAGTATATGTAATCATATTGGATATATTTCTCAAGGCTTATTATCCTGAAATGAGCAAAGCCTTAGGACCCTATGTAGGGTTAATAATCACTAACTGTATAATAATGGGTCGATGTGAGGCCTTTGCCCAAAATAATCCTCCATTGCCATCCTTTTTAGATGGCTTAGCATCAGGAGCAGGATATACATTTGTTCTACTCTTAGTAGCCTTCTTTAGGGAACTATTAGGTTTTGGAACTATTTTTGGATATCAGGTATTAGGAGATAGTTGGACTAATTGGACTATAATGATAATGCCACCAGGGGCTTTCTTTATATTGGCAGTTATCATATGGGTAGCTAGAAGCCTATCTCCAGAAGAGGAGAAAGAAGGGGGGACTATATAAATGATAGAGATTAATCCTTTTGTCATATTTTTTGCAGCTATTTTTACAAATAATATGATCCTTAGCAATTTTTTAGGGATGTGTTCTTTTATTGCAGTATCAAAGGAAATACCAACATCCTTAGGTTTAGGGCAGGCAGTTACTTTTGTATTGACCTTTACAACAATACTAAATTATTTAATATTTCATCATATTTTAGTTCCCTTAGGGCTAGAATATTTACGATTTATAGTGTTTATAGTGAGCATTGCAGCCTTTGTCCAACTACTAGAGATGATAGTAGAAAGATATTTTCCCAATTTATACTATGCTCTAGGTATATTTTTGCCTTTAATTACGGTAAATTGTGCTATATTAGGAGTATCCCTATTTATGGTGATTAGAGAATATACTTTCCTTCAATCCCTTGGATTTGGGATAGGTTCAGGAATTGGATGGACCTTGGCCATAGTGGCTATGGCTGGTATTAGGCAGAGGTTAAGGGAAGACAGTATCCCCAAAGGATTACAAGGACCAGGGATAACTTTGATCATAACTGGCTTGATGGCTTTGGCTTTCATAGGCTTTTCTGGCATAGTACAGATTCAATAGGAGGGATAATATATGGAAAGTATAATTATAACAACAGCGGTAGTAACAGCCTTTAGTGGTATATTAGCCTTCCTTCTCACCTTGGCCGATCGGACCATAGGTAATTATGGTGAGATGAAATTGACCATAAATGATGATAAGGAATATATAGTAGAAGGGGGGGACTCCCTACTGGCTACTTTAATAAGCCAAGAGATATTTATCCCTTCCGCCTGTGGAGGTAAGGGAACTTGTGGATACTGTAAGGTTAAGGTGCTAGATGGGGGAGGACCAGTGCTTCCTACGGAATTGCCTTGGCTTACAGAGGAAGAACTAGAAGAAAATATAAGACTTTCTTGCCAGTGCAAGGTAAAGGAGGACATAAGGATAGAAATTCCCGAGGATTTATTTAATGTAAGGCAATATGAAGCCACAGTAGAATCCATTGAGGATATGACTCCTACTATAAAGAAATTGCGATTGAGGTTTAAAGAAGGAGAAGAGATGAACTTTAAACCAGGTCAGTATATTCAACTTAAAGCTCCTATATATGAAGGCAATGATGAAGAAGTATATAGAGCTTACTCCATAGCATCTCCACCTTCACACAAAGACTATATAGATCTGATAATCGGCTATGTACCTGGAGGAATATGCACTACCTATGTTCATAAATTCCTTAAGGAAGGGGATACAGTGGAGATCAATGGTCCTTACGGAGATTTTTATTACCGAGATGAATATGATAACGATATGATATTGGTAGCCGTAGGAACTGGTATGGCTCCTATCCTATCCATACTGTATCACATGAGGGATAATGATATAAATAGAAAGGCCAAGTTTTATTTTGGGGCCAGAACACCAGAGGATCTATTCCTACTAGATGTAATGGAAGATTTCGAAAAAAACCTATACGATTTTGAATTTATACCTACTCTATCTAGAGCATTAGATGAGCACAATTGGACCGGAGAACGGGGAAGGGTAAATGTAGTGTTAGACAAACATATTAAAGCCCCTGAAGACAAAGAAGCCTATCTATGTGGAAGCCCAGGGATGATAGATTCAGTAGTAGGAGTATTAAGAGAAAAGGGCATATTAGAAGAGCAAATATACTACGACAAATTTTAAATATAAATACAATAACTATCTTTTTTGGTGCCAGGCACCGAAAAAGATAGTTATTTGCCTATTTTTGGGCAGTTTTATATTTCCTTTTTCTATTCCAATTATTAAAATTGATGATATAATATGCTTAGAGACTCTAAATAATAAGTGAAGGTGATTAAATGAAAAGACGAAACAAAAAAGATATGATTCTTAATGGGAATATGTATAGTACATTGATTTTGCTGTCTATACCCATCATGATTAACAATTTAATTCAAACTCTATATAATCTGGCAGATGGAATTTGGGTAAGTAAATTGGGCTCGGTACAATTTGCTGCTACATCTTTTGTTTGGCCGGTAAATTTTTTGTTTATTTCCATAGGTTTTGGTCTATCCATCGCAGGTACCTCTATATTATCCCAACTATTAGGGGGAGATAAATATAAGGAGGCAAATGAGTATGCCGAACAGATAATAGTCATATCCATGATAACCTCCATTGTATTTGCAATTGTAGGATACATAGTAAGTCCATTTGTAATAAAGCTTATGGGAGCAACAGGAGACTTGGCTAAATATAGCAACATATATTTAAGGATAACTTTCTTGGATATGCCCTTTATGTTTTTATTTTTCAATTTTAATTCTATTATGACTGCCCAAGGAAATACATTGACTCCTACCATATTAAGTGGGATCAGTGCATTGCTCAATGTAGTACTGGATCCTATATTTATATTTACATTGGATATGGGTATAGCAGGGGCTGCTGTTGCTACCTTATTATCAAGGATTGTGCTAGCTGTGGCAGGAATATTGGTGTTATTCCGCTCCGAAACTTTGATAAGGCCAAATTTTAAAAGCTTTAAATTTAACAAAGACAGGATTAGTAAAATCATTAATGTAGCATTACCATCATCTGTTGGCCAATCAGGATCGGCCTTAGGCTTTATGGTACTTAATGGTTTCATAGCCTCTTATGGTACATCTACTATGGCGGCCTATGGAATGGTAAATAGGATAACCTCCTTGGTAATGCAACCAGCTTCTGGTATCGGAGCAGCCTTAACATCCATAGTAGGGCAAAACATAGGAGCCAATCAGATGGATAGGGTAAAGGAAGCCTTTAGAAAAGCTTTAATCTTTACGGTTACTTTGGGAACCATTGGTTGTATGCTTATGTTGTGGAAAGATAAGGGGATTATCAATTTTTTCATGCGTTCCAAGGACGATATGGAGGTTATAAATCAGGGAATTGAATACTTAAGATATAGTGCTCTATTTACCCCGTTAATGGGTATATTTAGTGTACTTCAAGGTCTATTTCAGGGTTCAGGCCATACTAAATATTCCATGTCCATGGAGATAGGAAGGCTTTGGTTTGTGAGACTTCCTATGATCCTTATATTTAAACATTTTACCAATATTGGACCTACCGGGATATGGATTTCCATGAGTATTAGTAATTTAATAGTATGTATATATGGATATTTAATCTATAGAAGGGATACTTGGCAACAAAAAGTAGTGGATATGGAAACTACTATATAAATACCTAATCAAAATGATAAACCCCTCTTTAATACTTTATTAAATAGGGGTTTTATTAGATATAATATATATGATTAAACTATACTGAATTCTCAAACTTTTTATATCTACATAAATAGGGGAAGCTTTTGCATACTAAATATGATAGAATTTTATATAGAGTTAATTATAAGAAGAGGTGTATTTATGATAGAATTAGGCAAAATGCAAACTTTAGAAGTAAAAAGAAGTACTTCAGTAGGAGTGTTTTTAAATACCAAAGATAGTAGGAGAGAAGATAAAGATGTACTACTACCTAAAAAAGAAGTGCCAAAGGGAACTAAAGTAGGGGATGAAATAGAGGTATTCATCTATAGGGATTTTAAAGATAGAATGATTGCCACTACTAAAAAGCCAAAGGTGACATTAGGAAATGTAGGGCTTTTAAAAGTAGTAGATATAACCAAAATAGGTGCTTTTTTAGATTGGGGACTAGAGAAGGATTTGTTTTTACCCTTTAAAGAGCAGACTATGAAATTGGAGAAGGGTAGAGAATATCTAATAGGACTGTATATAGATAAGAGCGATAGGCTATGTGGAACTATGAAAATAAAGGATTTTTTAGAAAGTGATTCTCCTTATAAGGAAGATGATTGGGTAAAAGGTACTATATACAGCATAAACGATGAGTTTGGTGCTTTTGTGGCAGTAGACAACAAGTATGAAGGGTTGATACCCAAAAGGGAACTAATAGGTGTATATACCCCTGGTGAAGTAGTAGACCTAAGGGTTATCAATGTAAAAGAAGATGGAAAATTAGATCTTAGCTTAAGGGATAAACTATATATAGAAATCGAAGTAGATGCAGAGACTATCCTAAACAAGGCAGAAGAAAATGGCGGAGTACTATATTTAAACGATGATAGTAGTCCAAAAACAATACGTAAAGAGTTAAATATGAGCAAAGCTGCCTTTAAAAGAGCTTTAGGAAGGCTATTGAAAG
Source organism: Clostridium sp. Cult3 (assembly GCF_021655115.1). Classification (GTDB taxonomy): domain Bacteria; phylum Bacillota; class Clostridia; order Tissierellales; family Tepidimicrobiaceae; genus PPXY01. The sequence continues at coordinate 7,323 of NZ_PPXY01000044.1, read as the reverse complement.
AGAGAAAGATAGAGTTTATTGAAAACGGAATAAAACTAAAATAATTAGGAAACTTTGCTCCTTTAAGAAATATACTAGTTATAACGAATTTTTTAAAGGAGTGATGGTATGAAACATGTTTCTATGGTGGATCATTATGATGGTTCCAGTCTTGAGGACAAGGTAAATGAGTGGATCTTGGAAAATGAGGAAAATATACTAGAGATAATCGACATAGAGTATACTCAGCATGGGAATGTATATTTGGCTATAATCACCTATGAAGAAAGGGATGAACAATAGAAGATAATAGGGGGTGATGTTTATTGTTTGGATGATAATATTTGCAGCGACTTTTATTATTGAAATGTTCACTGTAAGTCTTGTAAGTATATGGTTTTCCGTTGGTGCATTAGTAGCAATACTTTTGGAATATAGTGGATTGATGTTTTCTACTCAGATAATTGGATTTATAATTACATCTGGTTTAACCTTCTTAGTATTCAGGCCAGCTTTAATGAAACATATAAAAACCCCTAAGATAAGGACCAATATAGATAGTATTATTGGCAAAACAGGGGAGGTTGTCAAGGATATAACACCTTTATCCTATGGTCAGGTAAAGGTTAGTGGCCAAATTTGGACTGCTAAATCTTTGGATGATCGGGATATTAAAAGTGGAACTTTAGTAGAGGTTGTTCAAATTGAAGGTGTTAAACTTATAGTTAAGAAAATGAAAGGGGGAAATGTTCAATGTTCTGGTTCTTCTTAGTAATCTTTGTAATAATCCTTATAGGAATAGTAGTAAATATTAGGGTGGTACCCCAGGCTACAGCTTTTGTCATAGAGAGACTAGGGGCTTATAAAACTACTTGGGATGTAGGCTTACATGTTAAGACACCCTTCATTGAGAGGATAGTCTGCCAGGTAAGTTTAAAAGAGCAGGTAGTAGATTTTCCGCCTCAGCCGGTTATTACTAAGGATAATGTAACTATGCAGATAGACACGGTAGTATACTTTAGTATTACTGATCCTAAACTGTACACCTATGGAGTAAACAATCCCTTAATGGCCATAGAAAATTTAACTGCCACTACTCTTAGGAATATAATAGGTGACTTGGAATTAGATGAAACCTTAACATCAAGGGATGTAATCAATACGGAATTGAGATCTGTATTAGACGAAGCAACAGACCCTTGGGGAATTAGAATTAGTAGGGTAGAATTAAAGAACATAATTCCTCCAGCAGAAATACAAGATGCCATGGAAAAGCAGATGAAGGCAGAAAGGGAAAGACGTGAAAAGATCCTTAGGGCAGAAGGTGAAAAAACGTCAGCAGTTCTTATAGCGGAAGGAAACAAGGAGGCATCTATATTAAATGCAGAAGCAGAAAAAGAAGCAGCCATATTGAGAGCAGAGGCCAAAAAGGAAGCAGCTATTAGGGAAGCAGAAGGTCAAGCTCAGGCTATATTAAAGGTACAAGAAGCTACAGCTGAAGGCCTTAGGATGCTTAAAAATGCAGAAGTAGATGACAAAGTAGTATCCTTGAAGAGCTTAGAGGCCTTTACTAAAGTAGCAGATGGTAAGGCAACTAAGATCATCATACCTAGCGAGATACAAAACATGGCAGGATTAATCACATCCATAAAGGAAATTGCCGATGATGATGATTAGATAATCATAAAAAAACTACATTTGGAATTCCAAATGTAGCTTTTTTATGATTAAAATTATAAAATAAAATATTTCGAGTATCTAAGGACTTTATTATTTAATCTATTGATGATATAATATTCAAGACTAATATATAATTAAGGTGGGATGTCCATGAAAAAACAGGATAGAAAAGAATTAATTTTAAATGGGAACATGTACAAGGTAATCATTACATTGTCACTACCTATTATGCTAAATAATTTCATTCAAACTCTATACAATCTTGCTGATGCCATGTGGGTTAGTAAGCTAGGCTCTGTTCAATTTGCCGCCACTTCCTTTGTATGGCCAGTAATTTTTTTATTTATTTCTTTGGGAATAGGTATTTCCGTTGCAGGAACATCTATATTATCCCAATTAGTAGGGGCGTCGGAGTATGAGGAGGCTAATAAATACGCATCTCAGCTTATGGCTATATCCATGGTTTTTTCAATAATCTTTGCATTATTGGGCTACTTTTTAAGTCCATATATTGTAGGATGGATGGGTGGTACTGGAGATTTAGCTAAATATAGCAATATATATTTGAGGATTAGCTTTTTAGGATTTCCCTTTGTATTCTTGTTTTTTAACTTTAACTCCATCATGAATGCCCAAGGAAACACCTTGGCTCCAACTATTTTAAGTGCCATTTCCGCTATAGTAAATGTAATACTAGATCCTATTTTCATATTTACCCTAGATATGGGAGTAGCAGGAGCTGCCATTGCAACGGTTTTATCTCAGGCCTTATTAGTATTTGCAGGAATATACATACTTAAAAATCACTCCCCCATGATCAAATTGGAGTTTAAAGGCTTTAAATTTGACAAGATAATGCTAAAAAAGATAGTAGAAATAGGGTTTCCGGCTACTATAGGTCAATCAGGCGCTGCCCTAGGTTTTACGGTGTTAAATAGTTTTATTGCCTCTTATGGTACGTCTACTTTAGCAGCATTTGCAATGGTTAATAGAGTAACTTCATTGGTAATGCAACCTCCCATGGGTATTGGAGCAGCTTTAACTTCTATAGTTGGTCAAAATATAGGTGCAAATCAGTTTGATAGGGTAATGGAAGCTTTTAAAAAATCTACCATAATAGTATTGTCTATTTCCATAGTTGGCACAGGATTTTTGATTTGGAAAGATAAGAGTATTATAGATTTTTTCATGCGATCAAAGGATGATATGGAAGTAATAAACCAAGGAATTACTTATCTTAGATATATTTCTGTATCCATGCCTTTCATGGGAATGTTCAGTATATTTCAAGGATTATTCCAAGGCTCAGGCCATACAAAATACTCTATGGCAATGGCAATAGGCCGTCTTTGGTTTATTAGAATACCTATGATATTAGTATTTAAACATTTAATGGGGATCGGACCAGAAGGAATATGGTTTTCCATGAGTTTTAGCAATTTTTTAATATGTGTCTATGGATATACAGTATATAGGAGAGGTAAATGGAAGACAAAGGTCATAAGAGGAGAATACCAATAGATATATAATAAATATCTATGATATTTTCATAGGTATTTATTTTGTTAATAGGTAGAAAATAAAACTATACTAGGTGTATAATAGTAGAAGAATTAACAATATAAATATACGAGGAGTGTTAGTATGATAAAAAGAATTAAAATCAATTTAGACGTAGTAGAAGCAATGCTATACTATTGGCAAGCTACCAGCGAAAAAGAAAAGGTAGGGGAGTCTTATATACTTAGCATAGGGGATTTTCCAGAAATGGAATACCTATATGGTGAAGGATTTGACAAGGAATCCGTAAGAAAAGTTCTTAGTGCTATTTCCAATAGGGAAGTACTAAATAGTGAAAGTAAAAAGGATAGAAAGTATTGGAATAACAATATGTGGATGTTAGAGGATTTAGAATTCACCAATATGATGGTTACTCCCCTTAAGACATTAAACCTAAACAATCTAATGGATAAGTTAAATGGTATAAATGAAGCTTTTGAATACGAACAGATAGAGGTAATATTTGTTCCTGGTCATTTAGATGAATATGTTATAGATGAAAACAAACTTGTAGTCAACTTCTTTAGAGTGATGCCAGACCTATATGAAGAAGGAAAGGTAACCATAGCAGGTAAGGACTTGAAGGATTATTTAGAAGAAAAGTTAGTAGAATTGGTTAGCAAGTAGTCCTTGCAAATAGGATAGTATTAATATATAATTGAGTTTAAATAATTATATTGGATTTAAATTCTATGCTAGGGAGTAGTAGTTAAAATCGATTATCTACAGAGAGCTAGGGCCGGTGAGAGCCTAGCGATATAGATATTAACGAATGGACCCTATAGAAGCAGTGGGAAAATCCTGTGATGAGTATCACTAGCCGGAAGCCAACCGTTATCTATGGACAGGACATGTTAGTGTCCCATTAAGAGTGATGCTTTTGTGCATAATTTAGGTGGTACCGTGAATTATACCTTCGCCCTAAAATTTTAGGGTGAAGGTATTTTTATTATATAAAATTATAGGAGGGAAAAGAATATGAAAAAGTTTAATGGTTATTTTGGAGAATATGGTGGTGCTTATGTACCAGAAAATCTAAAGGAAGTGTTAAAAGAGTTAGAAGAGAACTTCTATCAGTATATTGATGATGAGGATTTCCAACAGGAGCTAAACTATTATTATAAAGACTATGTAGGTAGGGAAAGTCCATTATACTATGCCCAAGGATTGACTAAATATGTTGGTGGCGCCAAAATATATTTAAAACGCGAGGATATTAATCATACTGGAGCCCACAAAATAAACAACGCATTAGGACAAGCGTTATTAGCTAGAAGGATGGGTAAAAACAGGATAATAGCAGAAACTGGAGCAGGACAACATGGAGTAGCTACTGCCACGGTATGTGCATTGTTTGGGATGGACTGTACTGTATACATGGGGGCTGTAGATGTAAAAAGACAAGAGCATAATGTATTTAGAATGGAATTATTAGGAGCTAATGTAGTCCCAGTAAAAGAAGGTAATGCCACATTGAAAGATGCTGTTGATAAGGCATTGGAGGACTTTATATCAAATGCTCAGGATACGTTTTATCTATTAGGCTCTGCTGTTGGACCTCATCCTTATCCACTTATGGTAAGGGAGTTTCAAAGTATAATAGGCAAAGAAGCTAGAATGCAGATGTTAGAAGCGGAAGATAGGCTTCCAGATTACCTAATTGCATGTGTAGGGGGAGGGAGCAACGCTATAGGTTTATTTCATCCTTTTGCTGATGATGAAGAAGTAAATTTTATAGGAGTTGAACCAGCAGGAAAGGGGATCCATTCAGATTGCCATGCTGCTTCTATTTCCAAAGGAAAACCTGGGTTAATTCATGGATTCAAATGCTATATATTAGACGATATGAAAACTAATATCCATTCCATAGCTGCAGGATTAGATTATCCTGGCATAGGACCAGAGCATAGTTATTATAAGGATATAGGAAGGGCAGAGTATGTGTCTATTAGCGACGAGGAGGCTTTAGATGCCTTTTACAAACTATCTAAATTAGAGGGAATAATACCTGCTTTGGAAAGTGCCCATGGAGTAGCTTATGGTATGAAATTAGCATCTACTTTGCCCAAAGATAAAATTATCATAATAAATTTGTCAGGAAGGGGAGATAAGGATATTAACCAGATAATAGATATGGGAAAAAGCTTCTGAAGAGAAAAATAGATAGCATCTACTAGGGATATATAAGTAGATGCTTTTTATTTTTAGAAACTAATAATATTAGTTGAATATAGTAGTATTATAAATATGGCAATTGGGGCTATATATTTAATTAGAATATTATATAGCCTATATCCACCAAAGGAATACATGCCATCGCTAGATATTTCCTTAAAGGCATTCTTACTACCCCATACCCATCCGACAAAGATACAGGTGAGTATACCTCCTACAGGTAAGAATATATAGGATGCTATATAATCAAATAGATCAAATAAATTTAGACCAAATACTTTTACGCTGCTCCAAGCCCCAAAGGACAATGTACTAGGTACTGATAGTATGAATAGTCCTATAGAGATCAACAGGGTAGCCTTTTTCCTATTTAGATTTAACTCCTCTGTTAAGGAGGCTACAGAAACCTCTAATAAAGAAATAGTTGAGGTTATGGCTGCAATACCTATGAGTAAGAAGAACAATGTTTCAAAAAATGAACCAAGGGGCATTTCTTGAAAAACAGCTGGTAATGTAATAAATATAAGGGAAGGACCAGCTCCTGGTTCAAAGCCATAGGCAAATACAGCAGGAAATATAACCATTCCAGCCATAAGGGCAACTATTGTATCTGCTGCTATTATTTTTAATGATAAATTGACTAAATTTTCTTCCTTTTTTATATAACTGCCATAGGTGAGAATTATCCCCATACCTAAGCTTAAAGAATAAAAAGAGTGGCCTAAAGCTTCCAATATAGATTCCGTAGTCAATTGAGAAAAATCCGGCTTAAAAAGGAAATCTAATCCTTCTTTTGCACCATCTAGGGTTACAGATCTAAAAATTAATATGACCAATGTAAAAAACAATATAGGCATCAATATTTTGCTGTATTTTTCTATTCCATCTTGAATACCAGATATTACTACAAAAGCAGTTATACATATGACTAAAATATTAAAAAATAGTACTACAGGTGTATTGCCTGCAAGATTCTCAAAGTATAAGGTTAAATTTTCTGGAGGTACAGCCATTAATTTTCCCGTTATGGAACTAAAGAAATATGAAAATACCCATCCAGCTATCATAGAATAGAAGGATAATATTATAAAGGAGGTAGCTATAGCAAGAACCCCTGTATAATGCCATTTTCCTGAAGGACTTATGGCTTTAAATGCTCCAGAAGGATTTCGTTGTGCTCTTCTGCCTAAAGATAATTCTGAAACCATAACAACGGTACCAACTAGAATAATACATATTAAATAAACTAAAATAAATGCAGCCCCTCCATTTTGACCAACAATATAAGGAAACTTCCAAATGTTACCTAACCCAATAGCTGAACCAGCAGCAGCAGCTATTACTCCAAATTTTGAACTGAAATTTTCTCTTTTCATAAAACAGATCTCCTTTCATGATGATATGCAGAATATTTTGATATATCTGGTTATTAAACTTGCGTTCTCACCCCCTCTGATGTAATTAATAAAAAAAACTTTCGTCTCTATGAACACCTATAGATATTCATAGGGACGAAAGTTTTTCGTGGTACCACCCTATTTTACGATTAAAAAATCGCCTTTAATCAGGTCGAAGTAAATACATAATTACTTGAACCCTATCCATATATGGGTGGAAACCCTCCTCATTTACTAAACATACTTTCAAATCGGAAGCTAAGGAGTGATCATTATATACATTTCTAACGCTAAATCTCACCAATTATTAGCTCTCTGTAGATAGAATTTATGTATTTTTATCTCCCTCATTGCCTTAAAGTATTAAGTTAATAAGCATTTCATATATATTACTACTAAGATAATAATTTGTCAATAGTATTTAACAAAAAAGTATTATTATTCTATGATAATGTCATATTAAATTCATTCTGATAAAATGTCATATATGAGAGAGGAGATATTTAATATGACTCAAAAAGAAATAACTAGA
>NZ_PPXY01000043.1 GCF_021655115.1 Clostridium sp. Cult3 | reverse complement strand
ATCTATAAAAATAATTTAGGGGAATGGCTGCATTAGTCATATTCAAAAAATATGGGGATATTACGACTATTCATTTCCTACAATTACTTGACACTATCGGATAATAAAAAAACTTTGTGTTTTAAAAGTTAGTATGATATTATAAAAACAAGTATTTAATATTATTATCAGGTGATTTTATGCTAAGAAAAGAATATATTAATTCTTTAGAAGCAAGGGCAAAAGAATATGGAATGCTAAATTATCATGTGCTTGAAAGTATGGCAGATTGGGTTAGGGTAGTAGATTATAATGGTAATATCATATATGCAAACAGATCTATGAAGGACTCCTTAGGAGACAGTATAGTTGGTATGAAATGTTATAGGGCTCATGGTGCAGATAAACCATGTGGTTTTTGTATTTCAAGAAGGAGCATTGAAACCAAGGAAACAATCCAAAAAGAAGAGGTTATCAATGGAAAATATTTTTCGGTAAAAAGTTCTCCTGTTTTAGACTATGAGGGGGAGGCTATAGCTGCAGTAGAGGTGTTTAGAGATGTAACTAGGGAGCGTAAGCTGGAACTGGAGCTTATAGAGAAAAATAAGAAGATGAGCAAGGATTTATTGTTTGCAAAAAGGCTTCAACGTAGGATATTACCAAAAAAGGGTATATATGACAAACTAAAAATAGATCATCTTTACAAACCTTGTGAAATGCTAAGTGGAGATATGTTCGATATATACTATATAGATGAAGACAATATAGGTATATATATCTGCGATGTAGTTGGACATGGAGTTACTGCTTCTATGATGACTATGTTTGTTAGACAAACTATGCGGGCCATAAAAGACGACATATTAAGTCCAGCTGCTGCTTTAACAGAACTTCACAAAAGGTTTATTACATTAAACCTTGGTGCAGATAAGTATTTTACCATTTTCTATGCAGTATACAATACAAAAAATAATCATCTTAAATATTCGAATGCAGGTCACAATTGTATTCCTATCAGATTTAATACTAATCAAATCACATTGCTAAAGACAAAGGGATTTCCCATATCCTTAATATTTAATGAAATATACTATGAGGAAAATGAAATTCAACTAAATAGGGAAGATAGGATATTATTCTACACCGATGGAATAACAGAAGTAAAAAATATAGATGGGACAGAGTTTGGTGTAAATAGGGTAGTCGATGTGATTAAGAAAAATGAAACTGGAATTTTAGATGCAATTGTCAAAGAAGTGGAAGGCTTCAGATGGGGAGAACAGGAAGACGACTTTGCTATGGTACTTATGGAGGTCTTAAACTGATATATACGCTTCAGGAGAAATTCTGAGGCGTTTGCTTTTTTTGGCATAGAAGTATCATTTAATGATATAATATACACTATATTTAATAATATAATGGAGGTTTAATCATGGATAAGATCACATTTGACTATTCCAATAGTTTTATTGAAGGACATGAAATGGAGTATATGGAGCCTTTAATAGGTATTTCTCACAATCTGCTTCATGAAAACAAAGGGCCTGGTAGTGATTTTACAGGATGGATAGATTTGCCCAAAGATTATGATAGGAAAGAATTTTTGAAGATTCGTAAGACAGCTGAAAAGATTCAGGAAAATTCCCAAGTATTCATAATTATAGGGATAGGAGGCTCCTATCTTGGAGCTAGGGCTTGTATAGAGGCTTTAAACCATAGTTTTTATAATAGTTTACCTGACGATAAAAGAACTGGTCCAAAAATATATTATGTAGGTAATAATATGAGTAGTAGCTACATATCTGATTTATTTGATGTATTAGAGGGTAAGGATGTAAGCTTAAATGTAATATCCAAATCTGGAACTACTACGGAGCCAGCTTTGGCCTTTAGATTATTTAAATCCTATATGGAAGATAAATATGGAAAGGAAAGATCAAGGGAGAGAATATATGTAACTACAGATAAATCCAAAGGTGCATTGAGAGAGCTAGCTGAAAGAGAAGGCTATACTACATTTGTAATTCCAGATAATATAGGGGGTAGATATTCCATATTTACAGCAGTAGGATTACTACCCATAGCCGTTTCAGGGATAGATATAGAACAGATTATGGCAGGGGCATTTGAAGGCAGGGAGGAGTACTCATTAAATAATTTACAAGACAATATATGCTACCAATATGCAGCTACAAGAAATATATTGTACAATAAGGGGAAAGAAATAGAAATCCTTGTAAACTATGAACCCTATCTTTATTATTTGATGGAATGGTGGAAGCAACTATATGGAGAATCAGAAGGCAAGGATGGCAAAGGGATATATCCAGCATCGGCTAATTTTACTACCGATCTCCATTCTATAGGACAGTTGATACAAGATGGTAAAAGAAATATATTTGAAACTACTATACATGTAGAACGGCCTAAAAGGGATATAGCGATTGAAAATGATAAAGACAATTTGGATGGTTTAAACTTCTTATCAGGCAAGAGTATAGATTTTGTAAACAAAAAAGCTTTTGAGGGCACCTTGATAGCCCATACTAAAGGGGAAGTACCAAACTTAGTCATAGGTTTACCTGAGATGAATGAATACTATTTTGGAAAACTAATATACTTTTTTGAAAAATCCTGTGCTGTCAGTGGATACATGCTGGGAGTAAATCCCTTTGACCAACCAGGAGTTGAAGAATACAAGAAGAATATGTTTAGATTACTAGGGAAACCAGGATATTAGATCTCATAATAAATCCTGTTGTAAGTAAACTTACAGCAGGATTTATTTAATAAACAAAACTCAAAACTAGAATCGTTAATAAAATAACAAGGACTATTGTATTGTTATGAAAATTTTGATAATATATGGTTAAGGTTATCTGAATATTCAAAGGATTCAAAGGAGGGATGAAGGTGAATTTTCAATACTTGTTATTTGAAAGGAAGGACAATGTAGGCATATTATCTATTAGTAGATCTGATGCTTTAAATGCATTGAATTCTAAGGTGTTAGATGAATTGGACAAGGCTATAGATATGATAATAGAAGATAAAGATGTACATATACTCATCATAACAGGGGAAGGGAGAGCTTTTGTAGCTGGTGCAGATATTGGTGAGATGAAGGGTATGGATATGTTAGCAGCTAGAAGGTTTGCAGACAAAGGGTTAAAACTTTTTAGAAAGATAGAACTAATGGAAAAACCTATAATAGCTGCTGTAAATGGTTTTGCCTTAGGTGGTGGCTGTGAACTAGCTATGTGCTGCGATATTATAATAGCTTCTGAAAAGGCAAAGTTTGGACAACCAGAGGTAGGTCTTGGAATCATTCCAGGCTTTGCAGGAACTCAGAGATTAGCTCGGATTGTTGGGATGGGAAAGGCTAAAGAATTAATATTTACTGCTGAAATGATTGGTGCTAAGGAGGCTTGTAGAATAGGTCTAGTAAACAAAGTGGTTCCAGAAGAGGAACTGATGGATGAGGCCTTGGCTATGGCTAAAAAAATTGGAACCAATGGACAGATTGCAGTGAGATTTGCAAAGACTGCTATTAATAAGGGAATAGAAACAGATATTGAAACAGGAATGAGCATTGAAAAGGACCTTTTTGGATTATGTTTTGCTACGGAAGATCAAATAGAAGGTATGGAGGCGTTTTTAGAAAAACGCAAGCCAAACTATAAATTAAGATAAAATTTGGGGGTGTTTATGTGAAAAAGATTGGAGTATTGGGCAGAGGAACTATGGCGTCAGGGATAGTTCAAGTATTTGCTCAGAAGGGTTATGATGTGGTAATGTGGGTTAGAGATGTGGATTCCTCTGATCCAAGAGGCAGTCTAAAAACCGTGAATAGGAATTTAGATAGGATGGTTAAGAAAGAAAGGATTACCCAAGAAGACAAGAAAACTATACTAAAAAAGGTAGAAATAACAACCCAGTATGAAGATTTAAAGGATTGTGATCTAATCGTTGAGGCAATAGCTGAAGATATAGATGTAAAGAAGGAAACATTTAAAAGATTAGATGAGCTATTAAAAGGAGATACAATATTAGCTACCAATACTTCATCCTTATCCATTACCGAAATAGCAAGCGTTACCAACAGGGCTGATAAGGTGATAGGTATGCACTTTTTTAATCCAGTTCCAGTTATGAAATTGGTGGAGGTAATAAAAGGAATAGGAACTTCCGAAGAGACAAAGGACACTATAGTAGAGTTGTCGAAGGCCTTAGGCAAAACCCCAGTGGAAGTAGAGGAAGCTCCAGGATTTGTGGTAAATAGAATACTCATTCCTATGATCAATGAAGCTGTGGGTATACTTGGTGATGGAGTTGCTACTGCAGAGGATATTGATGAAGCTATGAAACTAGGTGCAAATCACCCAATGGGACCTTTAGCTCTAGCTGACCTAATAGGCTTAGACGTTTGCTTAGCCATTATGGATGTGCTATATGATGAGTTTAAAGATTCAAAATATAGAGCTCATCCGCTATTGAGGAAGATGGTTAGAGGAGATTTACTAGGTAGAAAGACCAAAAAAGGATTTTTTGATTATAGTAAATAGTAGAAATTCCCTAGTTAACTAGGGAATTTTGCTATATAAAAGTATATATTGGACACAATATATAAAAATATCTTTTTTGGAAGGTGGCTATTAGATGAAACGATTTTGGAGTACCTTTATTGTGTCCCTTTTGTTTTTTTCTACTGCTATATTTTTAGGTTCTTATTCTTATTTAAAAGCTAGCGAATCACAAATACATTCTCAAATATCTGGCGCAAGGTATCAGAGGCCAAAGGATAGTGGTGATACGAAAAAAACAAATAATACAGAAGATAGATATACGTCCCTTGACGAAGCATTTAAAGATAGCAACAGAGTTAACATAATGATACTTGGTATGGAAGATATAAGGACGGATTCTATAATATTCGCTTCTGTTGATCTAGATAATAAAAAGGTGGATGGAATATCTATACCTCGAGATACCTATATTCATAGAAAAGGTTATGATGGGGCTGAGCAGAGAAAAATAAATGCAATATATGGTGATCATGGCATAGGAGGTGTAAAAAAAGCCCTATCTCATATACTAGAGGGAGCACCAATTCATCATTATATAATGATGGATTATGAAGGAGTAGAAAATATAGTAGATGCAATAGGAGGGGTAGAAGTTATGGTGCCTTTTCCTATGAAGTATAGAGATCCTACTGCAGATCCCCCTTTAAACATCGATATAAAAGAAGGAAGACAAGTATTAGATGGGAAAGATTCTTTAAATTTTTTAAGATATAGGAAAGGAAACAACAAGAAAGGATATATAGACGGGGATTTAGGTCGAATTAAAGCCCAGCAACAGTTTATCCAGTCCTTTATAAAAAAGTCCCTGTCCTATCGGCTACCAATAGTCGTTAGAAAGGGATTTGAATATGTTAAGACAGATATAAAGCTTACTGATGGTTTAGCTTATGCTACTAAGGCCATAGGAATTAAACCTGAAGATTTTTCAATTGTGACATTGCCAGGAGAAGGAGAATTAAGACCCTTTGGTGGGAAACTACTGTCTTATTTTATATATGATCCATATAGGACCAAGGATTTACTAGAGGATATCTATGATATAAAAAAACCCCCAAATCATTAGGGGGTTAAATTGCTTCCTTCTCGCTACTTTCCAACATTGCATCTCCAATGGTATATACATTTCCTGCACCCATTGTAACAATAACATCGCCACTTTTAGCTTTTTCTAATAGGTAGTTTTCTATATCTTCGAAGGAGGATATATATCTTGCATCTATACCTTTTTTTACTAGTGCATCTACTAGATCAGTAGAATGGATTAATCCAGTATCTTTTTCTCGGGCAGCATATATATCAGGAATTATGACTTTGTCTGCCTTTGAAAAGGATTTAGCAAAGCTATCCAATAGTAGTTTTGTCCTAGTGTAGGTATGAGGCTGAAAAACACACCAAATATTGCCTTTAGTTGAATTTTGTAAAGCTTCTAATGAAGCTTGGATTTCTGTTGGATGATGAGCATAATCATCGATTATTTTTACTCCATTTACTATCCCCTTTACTTCAAGCCTTCTTTGAACACCATGATAGTTTTTAATAGAATCTAATATGGTTTCTATAGGTACACCTAATAGGTGGGTAGCAGCAATACTAGCTAAGGCATTGTATACATTATGGGTTCCCATTACACTTAGCTGTACTGGATAAAGGGATTCACCTTTTATATTAAGCATAAACTTAGGATATCCTTCAGGACTAAAAGAAATATTTTCTGCAGTATAATCTGCTTTGCTATTAATTGCAAAGGTTATAATATTTACATTCGTACTGTTAGTAATCTTTTCAGCATTTGCATCATCAGCATTAATTATCAAGTATCCATTATCTTGAATGTTTCTACTATAGTCCATAAATGTATCTACAATATGGTCAATATTTCTAAAATAATCTAGATGATCTTCTTCCATATTTAATATAATGGCCATAGTAGGGAAATACTTCAAAATATTGCCTTTATACTCACAAGCTTCTGTTAATATATGCTCCCTAGAGCCTAGCCTTACATTTCCACCTATTTCATTTAACTGTCCCCCCAATAAAATGGTAGGGTCTAGAGTAGAACGATTTAGTATAGTAGCCATCATGCTGGTAGTGGTGGTCTTACCATGGGTACCAGAGACTGCAATGGAATTAGTATAATTTTTCATAAGAGCGCCTAAGAATGTAGCTCTATCTACAGTAGGTATATTATCATTTAAAGCTTTCATCAATTCTTCATTATCATTTGATATGGCATCTGTATATACTACAAGATCGGCATCCTTAATATTATCTCTACTATGGTTTATGTATATATCAGCACCTAATTTCTTTAATCTTTCTACAATATAACTATTGTTTGCATCCGAACCAGAAACTTTATATCCCTCTGTTATTAAAATTTCTGCTAAACCACTCATACTGATTCCACCAATTCCAATGAAATGCACGTGAGAGTACTTGTGGTCATTTATGCAAAATGTAAACATAAACTTACCTCCTATGTGGTTCAAATTGAACGTTTCTTTTTCTATTATTACCAAGTTAAATATTAATATTATTTTATTCTATTTAGTTTTTTTTGTCACTGCTTGATTATATCATATTACTATAATAATAAAAAGGCAACAATGACATAGATTTGAATTTTTCTAAAAAGATAGCAATATATGGTATATATCTAACTAAGAAGTAAAAGATTTAGGAGTGATTTTCCATGAAGAATGATAGTTATTTAGCAAAAAAACAAAATACTTTCTAAAAAAAGAAGGATTTTTGGAAAACATAGAGAATATAGTGAATATTCAATAATATTATTTCAACTGGACTTCTAGGGAAGGTGGTGAATTAATCAGTGAAAGTAACTGACGTAAGAATAAGAAAGGTTACTGAAGAAGGCAAGATGAAGGCAATAGTATCCGTAACCTTTGACGATGAGTTTGTTGTCCATGATATAAAGGTAATTGAAGGACAAAATGGTTTATTTATAGCAATGCCTAGTAGAAAGATGGCAGATGGAGAATTTAGAGACATCGCTCATCCAATTAATGCCGAAACCAGAAAAAAGATCCAGGATGCAATTTTAGAAGAATACGAAAAAGTGTTAATAACTGAGTAATTAAGGACCTAGGGGTCCTTTTTTACTTATATATTATCTATCTAAATAATATTTTCAATAAAAGTTTTATTTTATCATTGGACATATAAGCTAAATAGGTTAAAATATTATTTGGATAGATAATTAAAAAACGAGGTGTTAATATGAATGTTTCTATAATACTGGCAGCAGGAGAAGGAACCAGGATGAAATCCAATAAGCCCAAAGTATTACATAAGATATGCGGAAAGCCTATATTAGAATATGTAATACGCGCTAGTAAGAATGCTCATGTAGATAAAAACTACATAATAATAGGCCATGGTGGAGATAAAGTCAAAGAGGAGTTTGAGGACTCAGATATAATATTCAAGACTCAACCTATAGGAGAAGGGTATCCCTATGGTACTGGTTATGCAGTTATGCAGGCAATAGATTGTATACAAGATGATGATAATGTAGTAATATTATACGGGGATACTCCTTTGATAAGATCTAATACTATAGAAGACCTTATGGCGTACCACAAGAGTCATGGATATGATGGTACTGTTTTAACGGCCAATCTAGACGATCCTACAGGATATGGAAGGATCCTTAGAGATAAACAAGGTTGTATATTAGGAATAGTTGAGCACAAGGATGCAACTCAAGAAGAGCTAAACATAAAAGAAATAAATTCGGGCATATACTGTTTTAATGGGAAACTACTTAAATATGCTCTAAGTAAAATTGATAATAATAATGCCCAGAGTGAATATTATGTAACTGATGTGATTAAAATCCTAAAGGAAGAAGGTTATAATGTAGGGGCTTATACTATAGACGAAGCAACTGAAATATATGGAATAAATTCCAGGGTACAGCTAGCCTATTGTGAGCAAATCATGAGGAAAAGAATTAATAGAAGGCATATGATGGAAGGAGCTACTTTGATCAATCCAGAAAATACCTATATAGAAGATGGAGTTAGTATAGGAAAAGATAGCATAATATATCCTGGAACTGTACTTCTAGGAAACACCACCATAGGAGAAGGGTGCATCATAGGAGAAAACTGCAGGATAGAAAATAGCCAAATAGGATATGGGGTTGAAGTATACTCATCTACTATTACGGAAAGTACTGTAGATGAAGGATGTCACATAGGGCCTTATGCCCACCTTAGACCTAATAGCCATTTAGGTAAAAATATAAAAATAGGCAATTTTGTAGAAGTTAAGAATTCTACAGTTGGAGATAATTCTAAAGCTGGACATCTAGCTTATATAGGTGATGCAGATGTAGGGAAAAATGTGAACATTGGTTGTGGTGTGGTATTTGTAAACTATAATGGTCGTAGGAAGTTTAGATCTACTGTGGAGGATAATGCATTTATTGGAAGTAATGCCAATCTAGTGGCACCTGTAGTAGTTAAACCATGGGGCTATGTGGCTGCTGGTTCGACTATTACCGAAGATGTATCTGAAGGTAGTCTATCTATTGCTAGAGCTAGACAGGTAAATAAAGAGGGTTGGATAGACAAAAAAGGTTATAAAAAGGACAAATAAACTATAGGAGGAGTTTAAAATGAACTTACGTAGAGGCGATATCAAAGTGTTTTCAGGAAATGCCAACAAGGAGTTGGCAAAAGACATATGTAAGGAGCTGGGAGTACCTTATGGCTGTTGTGAAGTCGGGAAGTTTAGTGATGGAGAAATATTTGTAAACATAGACGAAACTGTAAGAGGTTCGGATCTATTTATTATTCAGCCTACCTGTACGCCGGTAAATAATAATCTAATGGAACTTTTAATATTGATAGATGCCTTTAAAAGAGCATCTGCTGGTCGGATAAATGCAGTAATTCCTTACTATGGCTATGCAAGGCAGGATAGAAAGACAAAAGCGAGAGAGCCTATAACAGCAAAATTAGTGGCAGATCTATTGACGGTAGCAGGGATAGATAGAGTGGTATGTATGGATTTACATGCAGGACAAATTCAAGGATATTTTGACTTACCCGTAGATCATCTATCTGGGGTGCCTATTTTGGCAGAGTATTTTAAGGGTATTGTAGATAGGGAAACGGTCATAGTATCACCGGATTTAGGCGGTGTAACTAGGGCAAGAAACTTTGCTAATCTACTAGATTTACCTATTGCAATTATCGAAAAGAGAAGGCCTAAAGCAAACGTTTCAGAAGTGATGAATGTGATAGGAGATATTGAAGGTAAAAATGTTGTAATAGTAGATGATATAATAGATACAGCAGGAACTATTACTAAGGCGGCTCAAGTACTAAAGAACTTTGGGGCGAAAACCGTATATGCTTGTGCTACCCATCCAGTTCTATCAGGTCCAGCAGTAAAGAGAATAGAGGAATCTGTTATAGAAAAATTTGTAATTACAGATACTATACCTTTAGAAGAAGATAAAAGAATTGACAAGATAGAGATAGTAAGTGTGGCACCAATATTTGCTGAAGCGATTAGGAGAATCCATGACAATGAATCAGTAAGTATATTGTTTGATTAGTACAAGAGGTGATAAATTGTTTGCAGTAATAGGTTTAGGAAATCCGGGTAGAAACTATGCTGATACAAGACATAATGTTGGTTTTAGCACTATAGAATTGTTAGCAGATAGAAATAATATTAAATTAAATAAAATAAAATTCAAATCCATATATGGAGAAGGTATTATTGGAGGAGAAAAGGCCATACTTCTAAAGCCTCAAACTTATATGAACAATAGTGGCATGGCAGTATTGGATTTATACAATTACTATAAAATGTCAATAGAGAATATGATAATCATAGTCGATGACATCGATATAGAATTTGGTACCATAAGAGTAAGAAAAAGAGGTAGTGATGGAGGTCACAACGGATTGAAATCTATAATATACCAATTAGGCAGTCATGATTTTCCTAGAATTAAAATTGGTGTAGGCAAAAAAAGAGAAGGCCAGGAGTTGGCAGACTTTGTCTTAAGTAGATTTGCAAAGGAGGAAATAGCTCATATAGAAGATGCTATACTCGATGCGGCAATGGCAGCAGAGACTATCATAGCCTATGATATCGATAAAGCGATGAATCAATTTAACTGAAAAAAGAAGGGAGCCCAGGAGTAAATCCTGGGCTACTGTACATGTTTAAGGAGCTGGTTAAATGCAAAATATGTTTATAGACCCTCTAAAGAATTTGGCTTCTTATGAAAAACTAATAAAGGATATTGAAGACAAAAAAACTCCCATATCTACTCATGGCATAATAGATGATAATCTAGGGCATATGGTTTATGCTCTAAATCAACATGTAGATAAACAGGTTTTAATTATAACTTATGATGATAAAAAAGCTAAAAGGATTTATGAGGATATTAAAAATTTTGATGAAAACAGAGTAGAACTATTTCCTAATAGGGAAATAGTATTTTATAAGGTAGATGCTTTGAGCACTGAGGTTAACAATCAACGGCTAAAGGTTCTAACAAGATTAATTTTAGGAGAATCAATAATAGTTATTGCTTCTATAGAAAGTATATTAAACAAGCTTATAGATCCAGGGCTGTTTAAGCAACATATGATAAATATCAAACAAGGAGATAAAGTAGAATTAGATTTGTTGATCCAAGGACTTATATCCTGTGGCTATGAAAGGGAAACTATGGTAGAAGGTGTAGGACAATTTAGCATAAGAGGTGGGATAGTGGATTTTTATTCACCTAATTTTCAAAACCCTTATAGAATTGAGTTGTTTGATGATGAGATAGATTCCATCAGATCCTTTGACATAGGAACCCAAAGATCGCTAGAAGTGGTAGAATCCACTTTCATAGCCCCTATCAAAGAGGTATTTATTTTAGACGACTACAGGAATGATATTATTAGCAATATTAAAAAAGATATAAATAGGGGAACTAGAAGATTAAAGGAAGGATCAAAGGAAAGGCTATCTATAGAAGACAAATTTTATGGATATATAGAAGAAATCAGCCAAAAATTACATATCTCCAATATGGATATGATCACACCCTATATACCTAGAGAATATCTATCGAGTATACTAAATTATTTTAATAGAGATAGCTTGGTATTGATAGACGAGCCAAAGAGAGTTGAGGAAAGAACCAACAACATCAAGGAACAGTTTTTGCTTAAATACTCTTATGTTCTTGAGGCAGGGGAAGTATTGTCTAGCCATGAAAAAATTCTTTATGAATATATGGATTTAGTTAAGGATATAAAGAGTAAGATATGTATAACCAACACTGGATTACTAAAACAAGACCCTCTATTTAATCCAAAGTCCATAATAAAATTCTCTTCCAAATCTATGCAATCCTTCCACAATAATATGGAAATATTGAAAGAGGAACTAGACCATTATAAATATAGGGGATACAAGGTAATAATCCTTTCTGGCACGGAACAAAGGGCTAAAATATTGTATGAAAACTTAATAGATCTAGGTTTAGAATGTAGTTATGTAGAAGATTCTAATAGGGATATTAGGTCTAGTCAGGTATTCATAACGACGGGGAGGATAACTAGGGGTTTTGAATATTCTAATATAAAATTTGCTATCATCTCTGAAGAGGAGATATATGGCACCTATAAGGAAAGAGCTAAAAGGTCTAGGAAAAAATCTAAAGGAGACACCATTAACTTTTCCGATTTAAATATTGGAGACTACGTTGTCCATGAAAACCATGGTATTGGTCGTTATGATGGAATTGAGCAATTGAATATCCAAGGAGTTAAGAAGGATTACTTGACCATTAACTATAGAGGGAATGACAAATTATATGTGCCTATTGATCAGATGAATTTAATCCAGAAATATATTGGGGCAGATTCCATTAAACCAAAGATCAACAAGCTTAGTAGCTCAGAATGGGTCCGAACTAAACAAAGGGCAAAGAAGGCTGTGGAAGATATGGCCAAAGATCTGTTAGAGCTATATGCTAAAAGGGAAAGCCAAAAGGGATACTCCTTTTCAAAAGATACTCCGTGGCAAAGACAATTTGAGGATTTATTTCCCTATGAGGAGACGGAGGCACAGATGAGAAGTATAGAAGAGATAAAAGGAGATATGGAGGCTCCAAGGCCCATGGATAGATTGTTGTGCGGAGATGTAGGCTATGGGAAGACAGAGGTAGCTTTAAGAGCTGCATTTAAGGCTGTGATGGATGGCAAACAGGTGGCTTTTTTGGTACCTACTACCATATTAGCTCAACAGCACTATAACACCATGGTGGAAAGGTTTGATACCTTTCCCATGGAGATAGCTATGCTAAGTAGGTTTAGAACGGCATTAGATCAAAAAAACACCATCGATGGACTTAGGAAGGGAACTGTGGATATAGTAGTGGGGACCCATAGGCTATTATCTAAGGATGTGATGTTTAAGGATTTAGGTTTGCTTGTAGTGGATGAAGAACAAAGATTTGGAGTTAAGCATAAGGAGACATTGAAAAAGTTAAGAGAAAATGTAGATGTATTAACCCTTACGGCTACACCTATACCTAGAACCCTTCATATGTCTCTTATAGGTATTAGGGATATGAGTATTATAGATGAACCTCCAGAAGAAAGATATCCGGTACAGACCTATGTAGTGGAGTTTAACGAACAGATGATACGTGAAGCCATATTGAAGGAAATAGAACGGGGAGGCCAGGTGTATTTTGTATACAACAGGGTCGAAACCATAGATAAAATGGCTATTAAACTAGGGGAATTGGTTCCAGAAGCTAATATAGCAGTGGGACACGGACAGATGAGTGAAAGAGAATTAGAAAAGATAATGATGGGTTTTATTGCTAAGGAGTACAATGTTCTAGTAAGCACCACTATCATCGAAACAGGTCTTGATATACCCAATGTAAACACCATAATAATATATAATGCAGATAAGATGGGCTTGTCTCAATTATATCAGTTGAGAGGTAGGGTAGGTAGGACCAATAGAGTGGCCTATGCGTATTTAACTTATGAAAAAGACAAGGTTTTGACAGAAGTAGCAGAAAAAAGACTTAGGGCTATAAAGGATTTTACAGAATTTGGATCTGGCTTTAAGATTGCTATGAGGGATTTAGAAATAAGAGGGGCAGGAAACCTTCTAGGAGTAGAACAACATGGCCATATTGAAGCTATAGGCTATGACCTTTACGTGAAATTTTTAAATGAAACAATAAAGAGGTTAAAAGGTGAAACTATTGAGGATATAGTTAACACGACTATCGATTTAGATATAGATGGTTATATCCCTCAAACCTATATAGAAGATGAGGAACAGAAGATAGACATATACAAAAAAATTGCTGTCATTGAAAATCAAGAAGATTATAGGGAGTTGGTAGATGAATTAATAGATAGATTTGGAGACATACCTGGAGAAGTTGAGAATCTATTAGATATTTCCTATATAAAGAATCATGCAAGTCTTTGTCATATTAATAATATTTATCAATCAGGGAGTGAATTGGTATTAGAGTTTAGTTCCATGGACTATATATCGCCAGATTTGATTCATTATCTATCTGAAGAGTATGGAAGGAGACTTACCTTTGACTTATCCAATAATCCTTCCTTTAGATATAGATTTAGAAGGAATATGTTGGCTGAATTAAAAGGATTAATTGAAAAAATTAGTGGTTTTCAGAAGGAGACAAATAAGATATAATATTAGTTAGGTATACTTATTAGAGAGGATGTTATAATTGTTAAAGCTAAAAAAGAGATTTTTGATGATTGCGGTAATGGTTAGTATAATGTCTTTAGTCATTACAGGATGTGGTAAAAAAGAAGAGGGCATTGTGGCTAAAGTGAATGGGGATGTAATCACCCAAGAGGAATTTGATATGGAATTTGAGATTTTTAAAACCATGTATAAAAAACAATTTGGTGAGGATGCATTAGCCCAAGAAACGGAAGATAATAAGACTATAGAGGAGTTGTTGAGAGAAAACATACTAGAAAAGCTTATAATAGAAAAGCTGATCTTTAAGGAAATAGAAGATATGAATATTGTTGTAACGGAAGAAGAGGTAAATGAACGAGTAGAAAACTACATCAATGCCTTAGGTGGAGAAGAAAAATACCAGGAGTTTCTAGAAAATAATAATTTTAGTCCAGAGTTTATAGAAGATAATTTAAAAAAAGAAATATTATATGAAAAACATAAAGAAGATTTTTTAGATAAAACAGATTTATCAGAAAAGGAAATTGAGGATTATTATGAAAAGAATAAGGACTCACTGGTAAAGGTTAGAGCTAGTCATATTTTAGTTCCCACAGAAGAAGATGGCAATAAGGTGCTAGAAAAACTTGGAAAGGGTGAGGATTTTCACAGTTTAGCCGCTACCGAATCTATAGATTCAAATTCTGCAGTACAAGGTGGGGACCTAGGTTATTTTACCAGAGGCAGCATGGTAAAAGAATTTGAAGAGGTAGCTTTTTCTTTAGAGGTAGGAGAAATCAGTGACTTGGTTCAATCAGAATTTGGTTATCATATCATATTATTAGAGGATAAAAAGGATAGTTATGAAGAATTAAAGGAAGATATAATCCCTATTTTAAAAAATCAAAAGTATATTGAAAAGATATCTAATTTAAGGGATAAGGCAAAAGTGAAAATATATATGGATGATGATAAGGATAAAAAGGATAAATAACAAAAAACCTTTGTGGACTTCTACAAAGGTTTTTTCTAATTAATGCAAATACTTTAACTTAAATATAC
Organism: Clostridium sp. Cult3; assembly: GCF_021655115.1. Lineage (GTDB taxonomy): Bacteria > Bacillota > Clostridia > Tissierellales > Tepidimicrobiaceae > PPXY01. The sequence goes on along the minus strand of NZ_PPXY01000043.1, from coordinate 29,354 downwards.
CATATATGTATAAATAATTCCTATTAGTAAAATAATAATTACACAACAAAATTTCTTAAGGAGGGAAAAAATGAAGGCTACTGGAATAGTTAGACGTATTGATGATCTAGGTAGGGTGGTTATACCTAAGGAAATTAGAAGAACCTTGAGAATTAGAGAAGGAGATCCATTAGAGATATTTACTGATAGAGAAGGAGAAGTAATACTTAAAAAGTATTCTCCTATTGGAGAACTAACTGAATTTGCCAATGAATACTGTGAGTCTTTATACGAAGCTACCAATAATATTTCAATTATTTCAGATAGGGATACTATAATCGCCATTGCAGGTGGTTCTAAAAAAGAATATCTTCAAAAAAGAATAAGTCCAGAGTTAGAAAAGATAATGGAGTCTAGAAATACTTATGTGACAGCAGAGAATATGAAACCTATGAAGATCTTTTATGAGGACACCAGTGATGACGAATATACAGCCCAGGTAATAGCCCCTATAGTCATGCAAGGAGATCCAATAGGCACTGTAATTTTAGTAACTAAAGATGATGGTGCTGACATGGGAGATATAGAGATAAAACTAGCAGAAACTGCAGCTGCCTTTTTATCAAAACAGATGGAAAGTTAGAAGTATGCCTACCAATAGATGGTAGGCTATATTAATTTTTATTGGTATAATATAGTGTTATAAACTGTATATTTTTGATATAATGGGTTTAGTTTTAATCTATATATAGGGGGAAGAAGTGATGAGTAAAGATAATTTTTTAAAAGGGGCAGCTATTTTAAGTATAGCAGGGGGCATCGTGAAAATACTTGGGGCTTTTTATAGAATACCCCTTAACAATATATTGGGAAGTGAAGGTATAGGATATTACCAAACTGCTTATCCTTTATATGTATTGTTATTGACTATATCTACAGCTGGCTTTCCAGTAGCTATAGCCAAGCTAGTTTCAGAAAAGAGAGCTTTGGGAGACCATAGAGGGGCTCATAAAGTATTTAGGGTAGCATTCTTAGGGATGCTAATAGCTGGTTTATTAACTTCTCTATTCATATTTACCAATGCAAGGACCATAGTTGGAAAATGGGGAAATGAAGATGCATACTATGCTCTAATAGCCCTAGTACCAGCTCTATTTTTTGTGCCCATTATGTCAGCCTTTAGAGGATATTTTCAAGGCAGGCAGACCATGACTCCTACAGCATTATCACAAATTGTAGAACAACTTTTTAGAGTTGCTGCTGGCTTACTATTAACTTATTATCTGTTAGATATGGGTTTACCTATAGCTGCAGGAGGTGCATCCTTTGGCGGGTCAATAGGGGCTGTTGCTGGTGCTATTACTATGACAATCATATACTTCTCTAAAAGAGGTGAAATAGGAGAGGAATTAAAGAATAGTCCTGATAGTGAAGAAAAGGTAAATACAATAGTAAAGGATTTGCTAATTATAGCCATCCCTATAACTATTGGGGCAGCTATTGTACCAATAATGAATTCCATAGATACATTATTGGTATTTAAACGATTGGAAAGAGTTGGTTTTAGCAAAGAGGAGGCCAATGTACTATATGGACAGTTAACAGGCCATGCTCAAACTTTAATAAATTTGCCTTTGATCTTTTCAACGGCTTTGTCTATATCCTTAGTTCCCGCCATATCCATGGCTAATACGAGGAAGGACTATAGGGATATAAGAAATATCACTTCCTCTGGAATGAGGATCACTTTACTTATTGGGTTACCTGCTGCTTTTGGATTATTTGTATTGGCAGAACCTATCATTGGTCTTTTGTATTTTAAACTTAGTCCAGAGGAAATAATAAGTACTGGAAGGATACTTTCTATACTTTCTTTTGGAGTCATATTTTTAACATTGGTTCAATCTTTAACAGCTATCTTACAAGGTTTAGGGAAACCAATTGTCCCGGTAGCCAACTTAGCTATAGGAGCAGCCTTTAAGGTGTTTTTAACCTATACTTTAACGGGAATTAGAACTGTCAATGTAAAAGGTGCAGCTATATCTACTGTAACAGCCTATTTTATAGCTTCATTACTTGACTTAATAGCTGTTCGCAAGTATACTAGACTAAAATTGGATATTGTAGATATATTCGTTAAGCCCTTCTTTGCATCTGCAATAATGGCCTTGGTAGCAAAACTGATTCATGTGGGCTTTATAAATGTTATTGGTAGTAGATTGGCTACTATAGTTGCTATAGTCATTGCAGCTATAATTTACTTTATACTACTGGTAGCAATAGGCTCTTTAACCTATGAAGATTTCAAGTTACTTCCCAATGGGGACAAGATAGCTAGTAGATTGGTAAGACTAAAGTTGCTAAAGAAATAGATAAAAATATAAAGGAGTAATGGATATGGGGAAAATATACGTTTTAGGGCTAGGACCGGGGAATCCAGATGATCTAACTATGGGTGTGTTAAAAAGGATTAAAAGCGGTGATAGGAATTACCTAAGGACGGAGAAACATCCTACAGTAGAATATTTTAAGCAAAATGGTATACCCTATGAGTCCTATGACTATGCTTATGAAAAAGGTGAAGATTTCTTAGGTGTATATGAATATATTGCAGAAGATTTGGCTTTAAAAGCCGATAAATATAAAACTATAAACTATCTAGTTCCTGGGAATCCAATGGTAGCTGAGAAGACTGTAGAAATCTTGTTGCAAAAAGAGAGTGAGAGTTTAGAGGTAGAATTATTGACAGGAATAAGTTTTATAGAACCTATTTTGGAACTAGTAAGAAGGGATCCTATAGACGGTCTTAAAATTGTTGATGGAACAGAATTTAAATTGAAAGATATTGATATTAATCTTGATTGTATAGTGACTCAGGTATATAATACTAGAGTCGCCTCTAATATAAAACTGGTATTATCTGAAGTATATGGTGATGAATACAAAATATATATAATCAATAGTGCTGGCATAGATGGGGAAGAAGAAATTCATAGTATTTCCATCTATGAACTGGATAGAATGGACAATATTGGACCCTTAACGAGTATATATATCCCCAAAGTGGATAAAATAACTAAAAAAATCTACAACATGGTCGATATAATAGATACAATGGAATTATTGAGAAGTGATAGGGGATGCCCTTGGGATAGAGAACAAACCCACAAGTCCATTAGGGAATGCGTCATCGAGGAAGCCTACGAAGTAGTAGATGCTATTGATAGAGAGGATATGGATGATTTAATAGAAGAACTAGGCGATTTACTTCTACAGGTAGTATTTCATAGTCAGATAGCTTTGGAAGAAGGGGAATTCAATCTATATGATATTACAACTGAACTCAACAAAAAGCTGATTTATCGTCATCCTCATGTTTTTAATGAAAAAAAAGTAGAAAAATCTGATGAAGTAGTATATAATTGGAATAAACTAAAGTTTAAAGGTAGGAATATCAAGACTTACACTGATACTCTAGTGGATATTCCAAAACTTCCTTCTCTTATGAGGAGTTATAAAGTTCAACAAAGAGCTAGTGAAGTTGGTTTTGATTGGGATACTGTAGATGGAGCCTTGGATAAGGTGAAGGAAGAATATTACGAAGTTATTGAGTCCATCAATTATATTAAAGGTGGTGATGTAGAAAAGACAGAGGAAGAATTAGGAGATCTATTGTTTGCAGTAGTCAATGTATGTAGATTTTTAGAGGTTAATCCTGAAGTAGCATTGAACAAGACCATAAACAAGTTTATTGACAGGTTTGCAATAATGGAGGCGAAAAGCGATAGGATTGGGAAGAAGCTTGAGGATATGACTCTAGAAGAGATGGATATACTATGGGATGAAGCAAAGCTACATAGATTTAATAAATGATAAAAACTATAGCAATATAAGAAGGATTTTACAAATTAATATAGAATAAGCTAAATGAACCTAAGTACAATATGATAAGAGGAGGAATTGATAATGAATAAAGCTGAATTAGTTGCTAGTATGGCAGAAAAGAGTAATTTAACTAAGAAAGATGCAGAAGGTGCATTAAATGCGTTTATGCAAGTGGTACAAGAAACATTAGCTAGTGGAGAAAAAGTACAATTAGTTGGATTTGGAACCTTTGAAGTAAGACAAAGAAAAGCTAGGGAAGGTAGAAACCCAAGAAATCCAGAAGAAGTTATCCAAATACCAGCATCAAAGGCTCCTGTGTTCAAGGCAGGTAAATCATTAAAAGAAGCTGTAAATAAATAAAAAATCAGGTCATTGACCTGATTTTTTTTAAATATATCATTTAGGGGGCGGTTTTTTGAGGATAGATAAATTTTTAAAGAATTCTAGAATAATCAAAAGAAGACCGGTAGCCAAAGAAGCCTGTGAACAGGGTAGGGTTCTTATCAATGAAAAACAAGCAAAACCTGGCGATGAGGTAAAAGTAGGCGATATTATACAGGTGGACTTTGGAACAAGGACTATGAAGGTAGAGGTATTAAAAGTAGAAGACAATGTAAGAAAAGACGATGCAGGAGGGCTATATAAAATTATAGAATAAAAAGGCTTTTGTAATAAAAGCCTTTTTATATTCATAAATATTAATAGGGGAGGGGTGATGAAAATTGACAGAAGGAAAGATGGATTTCAAAGCTCAAAACATCCTTGTTGAAAACCGGAGCAAGGTCACTATAACGGGGGTAGAACAAGTAGAAAGTTTTAATGAAAATACTATTATTTTAATAACTGTAAAAGGAGGAATGACCATTAAGGGGGAAGGTCTTAATGTAGGAAAGTTGAACTTAGACGATGGAAATGTAAAAATAGACGGAATTATAAACGGAATTATTTATAATGATAAGGATTCATCCCAGAAAGGGAGTTTAATTGGGAAAATATTTAAGTAATATGGAGAGCTTAGCATGGATACAACTATAAAAATGCAATTTTATATATTTTTAACCTCTATATATGGAGGCCTAATAGCTGGATTTGCATATGATCTATATAGAATAAGCAGATATTATTTCAAGCCTAAGCATATAGCTACCCTGATAGAGGATTTTTTGTTCTGGATAGGAATCACATTGATATTCTTTTATATTATTCACGAAAGCAATTGGGGAGAAATAAGAGGATATGTATTTTTAGGTTTTTTTGCTGGCGGTATTATGTATTTGAAACTGTTAAGTAAATTATTATTCCCTATATTGAAAAGATTACTAGATAGTTTAGGCTTACTGTTAAGAAAAACTTTTAAGGTAATAGCATTTCCCTTTAAATCCATTAAAAAAACCTTGTCTCCAGGAATGCGGCGATTAAAAAGATTAAGACAGATTCCTAGGGAGGCCTTAGGGGAAATAAAAAAATATAAAACCATCATTTCTAAAAAAAAATAGAGGAATTTTTGAATTCATGTAGAATAGAGCTAGTAGGTGGTGGTTTTTATGAAGAAAAGAAAGAAGAGAAAGAAAGGTTTTAGACTTAAACATCTGATATTATTATTTTTCATATTTATGATTGGAAGGACTTTAATTAGTCAAAGAATAATGATGAAGGATTTGGCTAAGCGAAAACAAAGAGAAGAAGCGGAAATAGTTCAGCTAGAAAAAGAAATCCAACAGCTAAACGAAGAGATCTTAGATAAGGATTCCTTAGAGTTTATAGAAAAGATTGCTAGGGAAGATTTACGAATGGTCAAGCCTAGAGAAATAATCTATATAGACAAAAATAAGGATAAATACCATTTTATGAACTTTAGAGCGAGGTAGAATTTATTGACAATTGACGAGTTCTCATATATACTAGATAGAGAATATATTTTATAAGGAGGAATTGTTTATTTATGCCCATAACTGTTGGAAAAGTAGTTGAGGGCACGGTCACAGGTATTACAAATTTTGGTGCATTTGTACAATTGCCCGGTGGAGATAGTGGTCTAGTCCATATTTCAGAAATATCTGATGACTATGTAGAAAAAGTAACCGACTACTTGAAAAAAGATCAAAAAGTGAAAGTGAAAATTCTATCAGTATCTAAGGATGGCAAGATAAGCCTTTCCATTAGACAAGCTAAACCTAAAACTACAAACCCTATTGAAATTGACTGGAATAAAACAGACGAAAAGCAGAAGTATATGTCTTTTGAAGATAAGCTTTCTCAATTCTTGAAGGACAGTAATGAAAAACAAGATCAACTAAAGATGCGAGAAGGTAGGAGAGGACCTGGCCAAAGGTCTAGAGGTACAGGTGGCTTTTAGATATTTCCTACATGCAATTAACTAAAAGGATTATTTATTACAAGATGTAATTTAAAAAGATGGACTCATAAAACCGGATTACTCCGGTTTTTTTAATGCATTAAATTTACTTAAACTTTATCCATAGCTAATATTAAATTAATATTGCGTGGTTTATAGCCATCTAATGGATCTGGTACAAAATAATACATCATATGTATATTATCTTTGTATATGGTTAGAACATTGATACTATCAAGTAAAAGGGGATAGGTACCTACTCCTTTAGATGAATAAATAATAGTACAAATAAAGGCTTTGTGTCAGAAACTTTTCCATTTCATGCAAGGAGTATTGACAAAATATTATTCCTTGATCTGTTAGTATATTTATAAAAACAAGGAATAGGGGGAATGGAAATGTTAAAGGCAGAATTTATCCTACCTAAGGATAAAAGAGTTAATAAGATGTTTAGCTTCGATAGGAAACTACTCCTATATGTTGTTCTAGCTTTTTTTATAGGGAGAGCTAGTATCATGGATAAACTGACGCCCTTTGGAGTATCTTTTATAACGGCGTATGTTATCCTTGGAAAACTAAACATATTTATTTTTGGTTCTGTAGCATTAGGAATGTTTACTATTCATGGATTAAAGGGAATAGACTACTTTTTGGCTATTACCATCATTACTTTTCTTTTTAACAAATCTAATGCTATGCAAAATTTATCCATTATAAGATCTTCAATAGTATCTGGAATACTGTTTGCGTTGACTAAATTCATATTCATATTTATATTCAAGGAAATATTTGTTTATGATATATTTATTATTTTGTTTGAGGCATTGATAGTCTTTGCTCTGACTTATATCTTTTGTCATAGTCTTTCATTAGAATCCGTGGGCAAAAGTCGTTCTAATGAAAGTATTATATGTGGACTTATCACCCTATCTTTAATGATCTCTGGTTTTCACGACCTTACCATAGGAGGAATATCTGTCAAGGTCGTTCTGAGTATATTACTAATAATATACTTTGGTTTTTCTGAAGGGGCTTTTATAGGAGGAGCTGTAGGGATTACCTTAGGCTTAATATCCTACATATCTCAACCAGAGATGCCCTTTATGTTATCTATCTATGGACTAGCAGGATTACTAACTGGTCTTTTCAAAGATCTTGGAAGAATAGGCTCTATATTAGGATTTTTGTTAGGCAATGGGATTATTAGTTTTTATATTAATGGATATGGAACTAGTTTTATTAAAATAAAAGAATTGACTTTAGCTGCTATCCTTTTTTTTCTTCTATATAGATTACTAAACTTTTATTTTTCTGATTATATGGAAATAGCTATAGGACGGATGAAAGAGAAGAACTATTCCCATAGGAAAGATGAAATAACTATTAACAGATTAAATGAAATATCGAAGGTATTTAAAGAATTAGGAGAGACCTTTAAAGATTCGGTAGAGCACGAGGAGGTCTATAGTGTAGGAGAGGTTTATGAATTAATTGATGATATAGCTAATTCTTTATGTGCAAACTGTGGAATGAGAAAATTTTGCTGGGAAGAAGGGTTTTATGCTACCTATAACTCTATGTTCAACATGATAAGCTTAATGGAAGATAATAAACTTGTTAAGGATGACAATTTACCTCCATTAATTAAGGATTATTGCATAAACAAAGACAAGATGATAAAAGTCATACAGGGGCATTTTGATATTTTTAAAATCAACAATATGTGGGAGAAAAAGATTCTAGAAAATAGACTATTGGTTTCTGAGCAATTAGAAGGGGTAGCAGGGATAATAAAAGATATGATTAAGGATATATATGTAAATCCGATATTTAAAGAAGATGTAGAGGATATAATATATGCAAACTTAAAGAACCAAAAGATAGATGTAAAAAATGTGGTAGTAGTGGAGTTAGAGGATGATAGAATTGAAATATATATAGATGTGGACAAGACTTATAAGGAAAAAAACAGTCAGGAGAATATAAAGAAAATAGTCATGGATACGGTAGGCACCCCCTTAAAGGTAGAATTTACACTAGATGGACTAAAAAGGGAAAGTCAAAGATTTAAACTGGTTAGAAGTAACCGATATAACGCTTTTACAGAAGTAGCCAATAAGGCCAATGACTACAATAATATTTCGGGGGATAATTATACTTTTGGTGAAGGAGACAACAACTACTTCATCGCTTTAAGCGATGGGATGGGGGTAGGAAGGAAGGCAAGTAATGAAAGTAGTACTGCTATTAAACTATTAGAAAGGTTTTTAGAGGCTAAATTTGACAAGGAACTAGCTTTAAAGACTATTAACTCAATCCTTATGCTTAAATCCAGCGATGAGATATTTACTACCTTTGATATATCCTTATTGGATTTGTATTCAGGGAAACTTCAGATTATCAAAACTGGTGCACCAGCTACTTTTATAAAGAAAAAAGATCATGTTGAAATTATCAACTCTCAATCTCTACCCGTTGGGATATTAAAGGATGTAGATTTCAATATATACGAAAAATACTTAGAAGATGGAGATATTATAATTATGATGTCTGATGGAATATTAGAAGCTAATGGCCAGGTTAGGAGTGCTGAACAATGGATGAAGGATGTAATTGATAGCATTGATAGCATTAATCCTAGGACAATTGCAGACAGGATACTAGAGGAGGCACGGAAGGTAAGCCAAAATGAGATTAAAGATGATATGACCGTGTTGGTTACGAAGGTATGGAAGAATCCATAAGGGATAAATATCTACTCTCTCTGTATATAATCTATATATTTGTCAATAATCCAAAAAAATAGGTATAGGAGTGGTATATATGTTAAAGCAGATAATACTCATTTCAGATGGTCAGTCCAATATAGGATCAGATCCATCAGAAATGGCAGAATTAGCAGCAAAGGAAGGTATTAAGGTTAATACCATAGGGATTGTTGACAATGAGGAGAACGAATCTCCAATTATGGAATTGGAGAATATAGCAGAAAGGGGTGGGGGCGTGTGCGAGCTGACAAGTCTAAAGGATCTTTCTGCAACACTGAGCAGAGTCACCGTCAAATCCATGTATGAAACTATAGAACAGATGGTAAGTCATGAGTTAAAAGAGATAATAGATATGGACATAAAGGAAGTTCGGCCTAGTGAAAGATATAAATTTGTAAAGTTAATAGATAAAATAGGGGATGAGATAGATTTAAGATGTTTAATCCTAATGGATACTAGTGGTAGTATGAAGAAAAAAATAGATATAGCTAAGAAAAGTATATTTGAATTACTTTTGTTTTTAGAGGAAAGAAGGGGAAAAAATCAAATGGCTGTTTCCGTATTTCCTGGCAGGGCAGGATATTATGAATTACTATGTGATTTTACCGAAGATATAGATGAACTAAGGGATAGAATGAAAACTATAGAAGTGGGAGGCACTACCCCTACAGGGCCTGCCATTGAAGGAGCAATAAGGATTTTTGGTGGAGAGGGGTATGAGTATTCCCTATATGATCATATAGTTTAGGTGATTATATGAAAATAGAGGGTAAATGGAGTAGGAATAAATATAAACTAATTAGTTTAGTTGGTTTAGGAAACTTTGGCACAGTATATAAGGTTGAGGATGCAAAGGGCTGCATAAGAGCCATGAAGATTTCTAAAGATACACTGTCTATTACCAATGAGTATAATGCTATGGTAGCACTGCAGGATATGTTCTTTATACCTAGGGTTTATGAATTTGATGACTGGGAATATAATGGGAACATACTCCATTATATTGTAATGGAATACATCCCTGGAAATAATCTAAAGGAGATAGCTGAAGATAATAGTTTAAAACCTAGTACTATACTAAAAATAGGACTAATTCTAATAAATATGTTTAGGAAAATAGATGGATTAGGGTATAAGTATACTGATATAAAATTGGAAAATATAATATTAGCCAATAATGGGCGTATATATTTTATCGATTTTGGTGGCCTGGTGGAAAGGGGAAAACCAACCAAGGAATATACTCCTGTATATAATATTAACTCTTGGAGGGTAGATTTTAGTTATAATATTGAGATGGGTATATTGTTTAGCATAACCATGATTATGATAACATTGATAGGGAATATGGAATACAACCCTCTAGTATACGATTTAGAACAGGTTAGAGTTAAGGTTCAGACTTTTCCCTTGAAAAAAGAAGAGAAACAATTTTTACATAAAGCTTTAAGGGGGAAGTATAAAACCTTTAATCAGTATGAAAATGCCCTTGCCTCAATGCTGAAAGGTGAAGGGTACTATAAGACTTTGAGCAAAATTGACTATGTACTAATAGCTAGTATAGTCAGTTTTGTTTTTGTTATTATTATAGGTATAAGATATATTTATTACTGATGGTATAATATTTAAAGGAAATACGATATTTATGTAGAAAACAATATATAATAGCATATAAATACGAAGATAGGTGATAGCTATGAGAGATAAGGTATTGAAAGTTGTTAAGGAATATGAATTAATTGAAAAGGGGGATAAGGTAGTACTCGGCCTTTCAGGTGGACCAGACTCTATGGCACTACTTTATGTTTTGATGGACATAAGGGAAGTTATGGACTTTGATATCTATATAGCCCATTTAAATCATGGTGTAAGAGGGGAAGAAGCATTAAAGGATCAAATATTCGTTGAGAATCTAGCCAAGAAATTAGGATTGCCTTGTTATTCTAAAACCGTAAACATGAATGAATATGCAGAAGAGACAGGTCTTTCATCAGAGGAAGCTGGGAGAAAATTACGATATGATTTTTTCCGCGAGATACTAGATAAAATAGGTGGAGGTAAAATTGCAGTAGCACACAATAAAAATGATCAAGCTGAAACCTTATTGATGAGATTTTTTAGAGGTACGGGAATAGATGGATTAAAAGGCATGGATTATATAAATGAAGATATAATAAGGCCTATTTTAGGTGTAGAAAGGGAAGAGATAGAAAGGTATCTATTGGATAGAAATATTGAAACTAGACTTGATAAAACCAATTTGGAACCAATCTATAATAGAAATAAAATACGATTAGAGCTAATTCCCTATATAGAGGAAAATTTTAATCCAAATATAATCGAAACACTATGGAGAACATCAAGGATTGTCTCCATTGATAGTGATTTTTTAGAAGAATATACACAAAAAAGTTACAATAGAATGATGAAAAAAAAGCTAAAAGATAGTATAATTTTAGATGGGAAACAATTTATTAAGGAACATCAGAGTATTCAACATAGGATAATAAGAAAATGCATCTTAGATATAAATGGAAACTTGCAAGGGGTTACAGAGAAGCATATATCTGATACATTGATATTATTCTTAGAAAGGGGGACCGGAAAGAGTATCGATTTAATAAATGATATTATTGCTAAGACAAGCTATGATGATTTCATCATAAAAAAGAAGAAAAACATCGACAATGAGGATTTTCTATATAGAGTAGATGTGGAAGGAACTATATATATAGATGAAATTGGTTATAGTTTTGAGACAAAGGTGCTTCCTGTTACAAATATAGACATAGATAAGAAATATAGGTTTATCAAATGCTTTGATTATGATAAGATAAAAGGGGATTTGTATATAAGAAACAGGAAAACTGGAGATCGTTTCATACCATATGGTATGAAAGGTAGTAAAAAGGTTAAGGATTATTTCATAGATGAAAAAATTCCAAAGGATGAAAGAGATAAAATACCTTTATTAACCGATGATGAAAATATCCTGTGGATAGTTGGATATAGAAGTAGTGAACTATATAAGATAAACTCTAATACTAAAAAGGTATTGGTAGTAGGTTTTAATAATAGCATTGAGGAGGATTAACTATGGAAGATATAATAAAGGATATACTTGTAACTGAAGAAGAAATAGAAGCAAAGGTAAAGGAATTGGGAAAACAAATAACCGAGGATTATAGGGATAAAAATTTAATGTTAGTGGGTATATTAAAAGGAGCAGTAATATTTATGGCAGATCTAGCCAAAAGTATCAATATGCCTGTATTGATGGATTTTATGGCAGTATCCAGCTATGGAAAGTCTTCTACATCAACAGGAATTGTACGAATAATAAAGGATTTAGATTGCAGCATAGAAGATAAAGATATATTGATTGTAGAAGATATAATAGACACAGGTCTTACATTGTCATATTTAACGGATAATTTGAAAAAGAGAGGAGCAAAATCTGTAAAGATTTGCACCCTTTTAGATAAACCTGATAGAAGGAAAGCAGAAGTCCCTGTAGACTATAGGGGGTTCGTAATTCCTGATGAATTCGTGGTAGGATATGGTCTTGACTATGCTGAGCAATATAGAAACTTACCTTTTGTTGCAGCATTAAAAGAAGAGGTATATAGTTAATGGTTTATAAAAGGGATTATATTGTACTTTAATGGGAAATATGCTATAATCTTAGAATATGATTTGATTTTAGACAGAAGGGAGGACTTGGATTGAGAAGATTCTTTAGAGGCACAAGTCTTTACTTGCTTCTACTTATCATAATAATATTTGTTGTAACTATGGTTGGAAAAGATGTAGAGCAGGTTAAGGAAATGGATGTAACTGAATTTTTAAATAATCTAGAGAACAATAATATAGAAAGTATTATAACCGTAGGCGATACTTTAAAAGGTAAGCTAGTCGATGGGACTCAATATACCTTTTTGATACCTGAGCATATGAAAAATAATTTTTATGAAAACTATCTACGAGATAAGGTAGAATCTGAACAGATTAAAAGCTACAGTGCAGAACCTGAACCATCAGAACCTTGGTTTATTACTGCATTACCTACGATTTTTGTAATATTGATGTTTATCGTATTTTGGTTTGTTCTTATGCAACAATCCCAAGGTGGCGGTAACAGGGTGATGTCTTTCGGGAAAAGCAAGGCCAGAATGCACAAGGAAGAAGATGGAGATGTAGTTACTTTTGCTGATGTGGCAGGTTTAGAAGAGGAAAAGGAAGAACTTGAAGAGATAGTAGATTTTTTGAAGAGCCCAAGAAAATATTTGGAAATAGGAGCTAGGATTCCTAAAGGGGTACTATTAGTAGGACCTCCAGGAACAGGAAAAACCTATTTAAGTAAGGCTGTAGCAGGAGAAGCTGGGGTCCCATTTTTCAGCATATCCGGTTCTGATTTTGTGGAAATGTTTGTAGGAGTAGGGGCGAGCCGTGTTAGAGATTTATTTGAACAGGCTAAAAAGAATGCACCTTGCATAGTATTTATAGATGAGATCGATGCAGTAGGGAGAAGAAGAGGAGCAGGACTAGGTGGCGGACATGATGAAAGGGAACAGACTCTAAATCAACTTTTGGTAGAAATGGATGGGTTTGGCACCAATGAAGGAATAATCGTCATGGCAGCTACCAATAGGCCTGATATATTAGACCCAGCTATATTAAGACCAGGTAGATTTGATAGACAGATCTATGTAGGACTACCTGATATAAAAGCTAGGGAAGAAATCCTAAAGGTTCATACTAGAAACAAGCCTTTAGACGATGATGTAGATTTAAAGGTAGTAGCAAAGAGAACTCCTGGTTTTTCACCAGCAGATTTGGAAAACTTGACTAATGAGGCAGCACTGTTAACAGCAAGGAAAAATTTAAAGAAGATACCAATGGATATTATAGATGAGGCTTCAATCAAAGTAGTCGCAGGACCAGAGAAGAAATCTAAAGTAATTAGCGAGGAAGAAAGAAGGCTTACAGCTTATCATGAAGCAGGTCATGCTATTACATCGAGGCTTCTACCAAATGCAGATCCAGTCCATATGGTAACTATTATACCTAGGGGAATGGCTGGTGGTTTTACAGCATATTTACCTGAGGAAGATAGATATTATATGACTAAAGGACAAATGGAAGATGAACTAGTTAGTTTATTAGGTGGTAGGGTGGCAGAAGCTTTGGTCCTTAAGGACATAAGCACAGGGGCCCAAAACGATATTGAAAGGGCCACTAAACTTGCAAGGAGAATGGTTACCCATTATGGTATGAGTGATAAGCTTGGACCTATGACCTATGGTACCGACGAAGAAGAGGTATTCGTGGGGAGGGATTTTGGAAGGACTAGAAATTATAGCGAAGAAGTAGCTGCAGCCATAGATAAGGAAATGAGAGGACTAATAGACAAAGCTTATAGCAAGGCCGAACAATTATTAAAAGATAATATAAATATTCTCCATAGAGTAGCAGAAGCTCTTTTAGAAAGAGAAACTTTAGACGGTAAGGAATTTGAAGAAATATTTTTAGGAGCAAGTGCATAGTAACTAAGGTAGCTAAAATTATTAGCTGCCTTTTTTATTTTGAAATTATTATAAATTTTGCAATATTTATTGCATTTTTAAAAAATATTGAAATTAATGTTGCAAAATCTATGGGATTATTACTATAATATATAGTGGATGGAGATATTTGAAGTGGTTAAACTTTTCCAATAGAAGGAGGATGGAAAGATGTTTGATGAGAAGAAGATTGGGGAAATCAAAAAAGCTGAGGAGAAGTGGACGGAAGAAAAGGTACAAAAGGCTATTACTAGATTTCCAGAAAGGAAAGAAAAATTTACAACCGGCTCCAATTTGGAAGTAGATAGGCTATATACACCAGAGGATATAAGGAACTTTGATTATGAAGAAAAACTAGGATTCCCAGGACAATATCCATATACTAGAGGAGTTCAGCCTACCATGTACAGAGGTAGACTATGGACTATGAGACAATATGCAGGTTTTGCCACTGCAGAGGAATCCAATAAGAGATACAAATATTTATTAGAACAAGGACAAACAGGTCTTAGTGTTGCATTCGATTTACCTACCCAAATAGGATATGATTCAGATTACAGTTTATCTGAAGGGGAAGTAGGTAAAGTGGGAGTAGCCATAGACTCATTAAAGGATATGGAAATATTATTTGACGGAATCCCCTTAGATAAAGTTAGTACTTCCATGACTATTAATGCACCAGCCAGCGTTTTATTGGCAATGTATATCGCTGTAGCAGAAAAGCAAGGAGTATCCAAAGAAAAATTAAGGGGTACTATTCAAAACGATATATTAAAAGAATATATAGCAAGGGGAACTTACATATTTCCTCCAGAACCATCTATGAGACTTATAACCAATATATTTGAATACTGTTCTAAAGAGGTACCGAAATGGAACACTATAAGTATTAGTGGATATCACATAAGAGAAGCAGGCTCTACAGCAGCTCAAGAAGTAGCCTTTACCTTAGCTGATGGAATTGCCTATGTAGATGCAGCTATTGAAGCTGGATTAGATGTAGACGATTTTGCACCAAGACTATCTTTCTTCTTCAACGCCCACAATGATTTATTAGAAGAAGTGGCAAAGTATAGAGCGGCTAGAAGGTTGTGGGCGAGGATTATGAAGGAAAGATTTAATGCTAAGAAGGAAAAATCCATGATGTTGAAATTCCATACTCAAACGGCAGGTTCAACTTTAACAGCTCAACAACCAGATAACAATATTATTAGGGTAACCATTCAAGCATTAGCAGCAGTACTTGGCGGAACTCAGTCTCTGCACACCAACTCAAAGGACGAGGCATTAGCACTACCTACTGAGGAAGCAGTAAGAATTGCCTTAAGAACTCAGCAGATAGTAGCTCACGAATCTGGGGTAGCCGAAACTATTGATCCATTAGCAGGTTCCTATTATATAGAAAGCTTAACGGATAAAATTGAAACAGAAGCAATGGAATATATTAATAAAATAGATGAACTTGGAGGTGCTCCAAAGGCAATAGAGAAGGGTTATATACAAAAGGAAATCCAAGATTCAGCATATCGTTATCAAATGGAAGTTGAATCTCAGGATAGGATTGTAGTAGGAGTCAATAAATTCCAAACAGACGAAGATCATCATGAAGATATACTAAGGGTAGATCCGGAAGTGGAAAGATTACAAAAACAAAAGCTTGAAACATTAAAGAAAGAAAGAAATAATGAAAAAGTTGAAGAGAGTTTAGAAGCGTTAAAAACTGCTGCTAAAACGGATGAAAATCTAATGCCTTATATACTGGAGTCTGTAAGAACTTATGCAACTCTAGGCGAGATTTGTGGAGTGTTAAGGGAAGTATTTGGTGAATATGAGCAATCGGTAATACTATAATGATTGTGCATTGATTATAAGAGGGAGGTATATAATATGGAAAAACCAATAAGGGTATTGGTTGCAAAACCAGGCTTAGATGGTCATGATAGGGGAGCAAAAGTTATTGCAAGATCATTGAGAGATGCAGGTATGGAGGTAATATATACAGGCCTAAGGCAGACGCCAGAGCAAATAGTTCAAGCAGCTATACAGGAAGACGTAGATGTAGTAGCTATGAGTATATTATCTGGGGCACATAATCATCTTTTCCCAAAAGTAGTAAATCTGCTGAGGAAAGAGGGAGTAGATGATATGCTGATAATTGGCGGAGGAGTTATACCTGATGAGGATATACCATTCTTAAAAGAATCGGGAGTAGAGGCCATATTTACTCCAGGAACTCCTACTACAGAAGTTGTAGAGTATATTGAGAATAACCTAAAAAGATAATATAGGTGGTGTATTGATTGAATATAGATGATAGACTTCTAAGGGGAGATAAAAGAGCCTGTGCTCGACTTATTACTATGTTAGAAAATGACCAAAAGGAAGCTACAGATATAATCAAGCGACTATATAAATATACAGGAGACGCCTATGTAATAGGGATAACAGGACCACCAGGGAGTGGGAAATCAACCCTTACGGATAGATTGGCTAAGGAATTTAGAAAGATGGATAAAAAGATTGGAATTATAGCTATAGATCCAACTAGTCCTTTTACAGGAGGGGCTATTCTAGGGGATAGGATCCGTATGAATGATTTATCTGTAGATAAAGATGTATTCATTAGAAGTATGGGAACTAGAGGATCCCTAGGTGGTATGTCTAAAGCTACATGGGGTGCCTGCATGGCCCTTGACATATGGGGTGCCGACTATATATTTATTGAAACCGTTGGGGTAGGCCAGTCGGAAGTAGATATAGTAAAAACTGCTGATACGGTATTGATGGTTATGGTACCTAATTTAGGAGATGATATACAGGCGATAAAAGCTGGTATAATGGAAATTGCAGATATATTTGCAATAAATAAGGCGGATTTAGGTGGAGCAGATAAGACCCAGTTGGAAATAGAAATGAATTTGGATTTAAATGACAAGGAGGATTATAGGCCTCCAGTATTAAAGGTATCTGCTAGTAAAAATCAGCATATAGACCAAGTGCTAGAAGAGCTAATAGAACATCAAAAGTATTTAGAAACAACAGGGAAAATTCTAAAGAGAAGAAGGCGAAACACAAAATTTGAAGTATTAAAGCTAGTAGAAGAAGAATTGATGAGCTTGATAATGTATAAAGCATTGGAAGAAAACATGTTAGATAATTTATCGAAGGAAGTAGTAGACAAAGAATTAGATCCTTACTCTGCTAAAGATAAAGTGTTAAAGCTTATTAAAGAATAGAATAATAGGGGGGATTTTTGTGGTAAATAAGGTTGACCATATAGGTATAGCCGTCAAAGATTTAGATGAAGCGTTAAAGTTTTATGAAGAGGTTTTAGGGATTAAGTGTGTTAATACAGAGGTGGTAGAAGAACAAAAGGTGAAGGTGGCTTTCTTACCAATAGGCGATACGGAAGTAGAGTTATTAGAGTCAACGGAAGAAGATGGGCCTATAGCTAAGTTTATAGAAAAAAGAGGAGAAGGAATCCAACATATAGCCTATAGGGTAGAAGATATTGAAAAAGCCATAGAAGAACTAAAAGAAAAAGGTATAAGGATGATAGATGAAAAGCCAAGATATGGTGCAGGAGGAGCTAAGATAGCCTTTTTACATCCAAAGTCAACTTATGGAGTTTTGATAGAGCTTTGTGAGAGAAAATAATCATAGATGAGGAGGAAGGAAATGAAGGAAAGAATTGAAAGACTCCTAGAAACCAAAGAAAAAATAGAACTTGGTGGTGGAGAAAAAAGAATTGAAAAACAGCATCAAAAAGGGAAATTAACAGCAAGAGAAAGGATCCATCTATTGCTAGACGAGGGAAGTTTCATGGAAATAGATGCTTTTGTCAAACACCGCTGTACAAACTTTGGAATGGAAAACACCGAAGCCCCAGGGGATGGAGTAGTAACTGGCTATGGAACGGTAGACGGAAGACTAGTATTCGTATATGCTCAGGATTTTACGGTCCTAGGTGGCTCCCTAGGGGAGATGCATGCAGCCAAAATAGTCAAAGTACAAGATATGGCATTAAAGATGGGAGCACCAATAATAGGAATAAACGATTCTGGTGGAGCGCGAATCCAAGAAGGAGTAGATGCCCTATCAGGTTATGGGAAAATATTCTATAGAAACACCATGGCCTCAGGAGTAATACCACAGATAACAGCCATAATGGGGCCTTGTGCTGGAGGAGCAGTATATTCACCAGCCCTAACGGACTTCATATTCATGGTAGAAAACACAAGTCAAATGTTCATAACTGGACCCCAAGTAATAAAAACTGTAACAGGAGAAGATGTAACCCAGGAAGAACTAGGAGGAGCAGGGACTCACAACAAAACATCTGGAGTAGCTCACTTTATGGACAAGACCGAAGAAGAAGCCATAGAAAGGATAAAGACCCTACTTAGCTATTTACCATCTAACAATCTAGAAACACCACCAGTATATGAAACCGATGATGAGATAAATAGGGTAGAGGAAAAATTAAATGAAATAGTACCAACAAATCCAAACAAACCCTACGATATGAAAGAAATAATACAATTATTAGCTGACAATGGGGAATTTTTCGAAGTACAACAGTACTTTGCACAAAACATCATAACAGGATACATAAGACTCAATGGGAAAACCGTAGGGGTAGTAGCAAATCAACCAAGGGTATTAGCAGGATGCTTAGACATAAACGCTTCGGACAAAGCAGGAAGATTCATACGAACATGCGATGCCTTCAACATACCACTACTAAACTTAGTAGATGTACCAGGGTTTTTACCAGGTACGGATCAGGAATACGGAGGAATAATACGCCATGGAGCCAAGATGCTCTATGCCTACAGTGAAGCTACCGTGCCAAAAGTAACGGTAATCATAAGAAAAGCCTATGGTGGGGCGTATATAGCCATGTGTAACAAGGAACTAGGAGCCGATCAAGTATTAGCATGGCCCAATGCAGAGATTGCAGTAATGGGACCAGATGGAGCAGCTAATATAATATTTAAACATGACATCAAACAATCAGAAGACCCAATAGAAACAAGACAACAAAAAATAGAAGAATATAGAGACACTGTAGCTAATCCATATATAGCAGCAGAAAGAGGATATGTAGACGATGTAATAATACCAAGTATTACAAGACCAAGATTAATATCAGCCTTTGACATGTTAGAAAGCAAACGAGAGAGTAATCCTTCTAAGAAACATGGTAATTTACCAGTATAAAAGAGGTGATAAATTTGGGAGACAAGATAACTATAAGTCAAAGCTTACTCATAACGGTATTTAGTATGTTGATAGTATTTATAGTATTAATAGCCATATCCTATCTAATAGGCCTATTAAGGGCGGCAACCAACAAGGATAAAGAGAAAACAGAAGTAGAGAACATATCCAACACAGTAGAAAAGACACCACAGTCATCAAAAGAAGAACAAAACATAGACGATGAAGAACTAGTAGCAGTCATAGCAGCAGCAATAGCAGCTAGTATGGGAGTAACAATCCCTGATATTAATATTAAAAGTATAAAAAGGGTCTCTACACCTTCCCCTATTTGGGCGGAAATGGGAAGAATAGAAGAGATCTCAAAAAAACTATAAAATACATCTAAATCATTAGGAGGTAAAATCATGAGAAAATTTTTAATAAATGTAAATGGAAATGAATACGAAGTTGAAGTCGAAGAGATAGCAAATGGTGAAACAACTTCAAAAAGACCAACACCCCAACCAAAACCAGCAGCACAGCCAAAACCAGCAGCACAGCCAAAACCAAAAGAGGAGAAAAAGGAAGTAGTAGTAACAGAAGGAGCAGAGGTAGTAGAAGCACCTATGCCAGGAACCATACTAAGCATAAATGTAAATGAAGGAGATGAAGTAAAAGCAGGAGATGTATTACTAATATTAGAGGCCATGAAGATGGAAAATGAAATCCTAGCTCCAACAGATGGAAAGGTTACAAGCATTGGCACTACAAAAGGTGCATCTGTAAACACTGGGGACAAACTAGTAGTAATAGAATAGATTACGAAAGGAAGGTAAATTAAATGGTCGTAGACATATTAAAGGATTTTGGGCAGAGTACAGGATTTGCCTCAATAACAGTTGGGCAGGTCATAATGATTTTAATATCCTTTGTTCTCCTATATTTAGCCATTAAAAAGGAATTCGAACCTCTTTTGTTAGTCCCCATAGCCTTCGGGATGTTACTTGCAAACCTTCCCTTAGCAGGCCTTATGGCAGAACCAGTAGTTGAAATAGTAAAGGATCCTACAACAGGTGAATTGGTACAGGAAACAAAAGAACTAGGGGGATTACTATACTATCTATACCAAGGGGTAAAATTAGGTATATATCCACCATTGATATTTCTAGGAGTAGGAGCTATGACGGACTTTGGACCCCTAATAGCCAATCCAAGGAGTATATTACTAGGAGCAGCAGCCCAATTTGGAATATTTTTCACATTCATAGGGGCAATAGCCTTAGGCTTTACAGGACCACAAGCGGCTAGTATCGGAATAATAGGTGGAGCAGATGGACCTACAGCACTTTATTTAACATCTAAACTAGCACCTGAATTATTAGGGCCCATAGCAGTAGCAGCTTACTCATACATGGCATTAGTACCAATAATACAGCCGCCAATAATGAAAGCCTTAACCACAGAAGAAGAAAGAAAAATAGTAATGGAACAACTTCGTCCTGTATCAAAAAAGGAGAAGATAATATTTCCTATAATGATCACAGTAGTAGTAACTCTACTATTACCTTCGGCAGGACCATTAGTAGGCATGCTAATGTTAGGAAACCTAATGAGGGAATCAGGAGTAGTAGAAAGGCTAAGTAAAACGGTACAAAATGAACTGATGAATATAGTAACCATATTCTTAGGATTAACAGTAGGGGCTACAGCCAACGCAGAAACCTTCTTACAATGGGGAACGATAAAGATAATAGTATTAGGACTAATAGCTTTCTCTATAGGAACAGCCACTGGAGTTATATTTGGAAAGATCATGTGCAAAGCCACAGGAGGAAAGGTAAACCCATTAATAGGTTCAGCAGGAGTATCAGCAGTACCAATGGCAGCAAGGGTATCTCAAAAGGTAGGTCAAGAAGCAAATCCAAAGAATTTCTTGCTTATGCACGCCATGGGACCAAATGTAGCAGGAGTAATTGGTTCAGCGGTAGCGGCAGGGTTGTTGTTGATGTTCTTTGGCTGATAAGTTGATAAGTTCGAGATTCTTCGCCCAATTGATATAGACTATTGACTAGACAGCGGTGGAGGATCTCGGATTTTTGATGTTGAAAATGTGGATGAAAAAAACTATAATAGTTATATGCTTGCCATCATCTTTTTTAAAAGAGTTGGACATGAAATTTTCAAAGAGTAAAAAATATCGACTGGTATCCATTAAAGATGGAACTAGAGCGGAGGGATGATTGTGATAAAAGAAAAGAATACATTAACCATCAGGAAGATGACTACTGTGGGTGTTTTAGGTGGTATCTCCATAGTGTTAGGGATGACGCCTTTAGGATTTATTCCTGTGGGGCCAACTAGAGCCACCATAATGCATATACCTGTAATCATAGGAGCTATAATGGAAGGTCCTCTAGTAGGAGGGTTAGTAGGGCTGATATTTGGTTTATTTAGTATATTTCAAGCCGCAACTAACCCAACACCAATATCCTTTGTATTTTTAGATCCTGTGGTTTCAGTCTTACCTAGGGTTCTAATAGGAATTGTTACCCATTATGTTTATAGGTCCTTAAATAGATTAGGTGCAAATAAATCGGCTTTGACCTTAAACATTGTTTTAGGAGCTATACTGATATATCTTGTTTATGGCTCTTACAAGGGGTTTAAAGGGACGCAAAACATATGGTCTTTAATAATAAATATAATACTGATAGGTCTTACCATAGGAATAGGTTTATATAGTCAAAAGAAATATAAAGGTAAAACAATGCATATAGCCATTGCTACAGTAGCAGGTACACTAACTAATACATTAGGGGTTTTATCGAGTATATATTTTTTATATGGAGAAAAGTTTGTAATTAAATTAGGCCAAGATCCGGATTTGGCCAGGAAGATCGTATTTGGCATAGGTATAACTAATGGAATCCCGGAGATGATAGTAGCAATTGTAGTGGTTGTTAATGTAATGGCTGCCATAAAAAGCATAGAAAAATAGATTGGAAGGTGGAAATAATGTTATTAGTAATTGATGTAGGGAATACTAATATTGTGTTCGGAGTATTTAAGGGGAAAAAACTGCTATATGATTGGAGAATTGCTACTGAAAAGGATAGAACTTCCGATGAATATGGTCTATTATTTGAACAAATATTTAAATATCATGGCCTTTGCCCTAAGGATGTAGAAGATGTAATTATTTCATCAGTAGTGCCTACATTGATGCATACATTATCCGCTATGAGTATCAAATACTTTGATAGGGAACCTATAGTTGTAGGGCCAGGAGTAAAGACTGGAATGAATATAAGGTATGACAATCCCAGAGAAGTAGGGGCTGATAGAATAGTTAATGCTGTAGCAGGTTATGAAAAGTATGGTGGACCTCTCATAATCGTGGATTTTGGAACCGCCATTACATTCTGTGCTATTTCTAAAGGTGGAGATTACTTAGGTGGTGCCATAACGCCAGGTATTAAAATATCTAGTGAAGCTTTATTTTTAAGGACTGCTAAGCTTCCTAAAGTGGAATTATCTAAACCAGACACGGTAATAGGTAAGAATACTGTTAATAGCATTCAGTCAGGACTAGTTTACGGATACATTGGACTTGTAGACTATATCATTGAAAGAATGAAAGAAGAGATGAAGGAAGAAGGGGAAGTAAAAACCGTAATTGGAACCGGTGGTTTTTCATCTTTAATAGCTAGTGAGAGCAGATATATAAATACAATCGATAAACTATTAACCTTAGATGGACTTAGAATAATATATGGGAGAAATAAGTAGCCAAAAGGCTACTTTTTCTAAATATTAGAGGTGAAATTATGAGGATAGGGAATTTAGAATTACAAAATAATATATTTTTAGCACCGATGGCAGGTGTTACGGATAAAACCTTTAGAATTATCTGTAGGGAGATGGGAGCAGGATTAGTGTTTACTGAAATGGTAAGTAGTAAGGGGCTATATTATGGGGATAAAAATACAGAAGAGTTGACCGATATAGATTTAAAGGAGAGACCGGTAGCTATCCAGATATTTGGTTCTGACCCTAAGATAATGGCTGAGGTTGTAGAAGAACATATAAATCCTAGACAAGACATAGATATTTTAGATATAAATATGGGCTGTCCAGCTCCAAAAATTGTTAAAAATGGAGATGGCTCTGCCTTATTAAAAAATCCTCCTTTAGTTAGGGAGATTTTGAGGAAAGTTGTTGAAGTATCTACAAAACCGGTAACATTAAAGATCAGGATAGGATGGGATGTTCATACCATAAATGGAATAGAGGTTGCTAGAATTGCAGAAGAAGAAGGTGTCTCGGCTTTGACTGTCCATGGTAGGACTAGGGATATGTTCTATTCGGGGAAGGCTGATTGGGATTATATTAAAAAGGTCAAGGATTCTATTTCCATCCCAGTAATAGGAAATGGCGATATATTTGAACCTATAGATGCAATGAAAATGATGGAATATACGGGTTGTGATGGAGTGGCCATAGGTAGGGGAGCTTTAGGGAACCCTTGGATATTTAAAAGGGTAGGGCTTTTAATAGAAGGAAAAAAAGACATAGTACCTGATGCGATGGAGAAGATCAATATAGCCATCAAACATCTAAATATGGTTTGTGATATGAAAGGTGAAAAAGTTGGAGTAAGGGAGATGCGGAAGCATGTAGCCTGGTATATAAAAGGCATGCGAAATTCTAACACTGTAAAAAACGAGATTAACACTATAGATACTAAAGATGAAATGATAAGAGTACTGTCAAATTATGCTCAATATATGTTTGAATTTAAAACAAATTAGTAATACCCTTTCTTTAGCCCTCATATAATACATTACAAATTTATTTAAAGGGGGGTTTGTATTGGGTTTCTTTATATAGTAGGGAAGGAAAGGTATTTTAATTATTACAATAGTGGAATTATTAAATTCATCCCTAAAAAAATAATTCCAACGGTAAAGCCTAAGATTTTGGATATCCTTTATGATATTAATGGGAAAACAATAGGGAAAGTTGGTGGGATTCTACTAAATTCTAATGTAGAAGATAGTAAGAGGCTAGTAGAAACTTTTATTTATGGCATAGAAAAGATCAAGGAAGATCATATGGATTATTTGATTATGGAGGAGCTACCACTATTTAATAGATCGGAAATAGAATTAATAGAATATAGTACTAATCTAAAAATTCTTGATGGCCAACCTGCCTTGATGACGACTTTACCTTTAGTATTAAAAGATATCCAGAGGATAACAAAAGAAGATCTAAGGAAAAAGGAAGTTTTAATAATAGGTAATGGGGATAAACTGATAGAAGAACTTATATGTACATTGCATAAAGAGATAAGCTTTGTAACCCTAGTAGGAGATGATGAAGTTGCCATAGAAAATATATCCCAGTCTGTATTTAAAAGAACTGGGCTATCGATATTTTGTTCTAGAAACATAGACAAAATATTGACAAACTATTCTATTATAGTTAATCTTAAAGAAGAGAATCCAATAAACGTAAATAAATTCAGAAGAGGAGCAATAATATTTGATTTTAGTACGAGGAAAGGATTTAGCAGAAATATAAAAAATAGAAGAAGCTCAGTGGTGATAGAAGACTTTATGTTTGCGTCAAGGGATTTAAATATAATGGATAACCAATGGACAAATGAATTGATTTCTTCTAAATTTTATGAATTATTTTATGATCATATGGATATAAAACCTAAGGGGTTTTTAGTCAATGATAATATATATGCTATGGAGGATTTGATAGATAAGGAAATAAGAAAAAAGGGGGAACTGTAAGTACTTGACAATAACACTTACCTTGATTATAATAGTCTCCATATATGAATGATAAATTGATTTTTATCCGTTTGAAAGGCATATTAAGGCCAAATATTTAATAGAAGGAGAGAGGCAGATGGCTGAGAGGGATGTATTCTTAACGGTAGAGGGGTTAAACAAGCTGGAAAACGAACTAGATGAATTAAAGACTGTAAAAAGAAAAGAGATTGCAGAAAAGATAAAACAAGCCCTAGCCTTTGGGGATATAAGCGAAAATTCGGAATATGATCAGGCAAAAAATGAGCAGGCCCAATTAGAGGAAAGAATAGCAAAGTTAGAAATGATACTCAGAAATGCAAAATTAATAGATGACGAGGACATTACTACCGATGTGGTAAGTATTGGATCAAAGGTTATGGTAAAGGATTTAGAATATGACGAAGAAATGGAATACACCATAGTAGGTTCTGCAGAAGCTGATCCTTATGAAGGAAAGATTTCCAATGAATCTCCTGTTGGAAGAGCTCTATTAGGCAAGAAAAAAGAAGAAATCGTAGAAGTCCATGTGCCAGATGGACTTATTAAGTATCAAATTTTAAGTATCACTAGATAAGATTTAAGAGGAGGTATTAATAATAAATGTCAGGAACGGAAGAAAATCTTAATGAAATGCTTATGATGAGAAGAGAAAAGTTAAAGGAATTAAATGAGATGGGGAAGAACCCTTTTCGTATAGAAAAATATGATTATACTCATCACAGTACTACCATTAAGGATAATTTTGATGAATTAGAAGAACAAACGGTTTCAGTTGCAGGAAGACTAATGTCAAGAAGAGGCCACGGTAAGGTAAGTTTTATGGACCTTCAGGATAGTGAGGGAAGAATACAAATTTTTGTTAAAATGAATGCTATAGGTAAGGAAGCCTATGAACAATTAAATTTACTAGATCTTGGTGATATTATTGGTGTTAAGGGAGAGGTATTTAAGACTAAAACTGGAGAGATCTCTGTAAGGGCAAAAGAATTAATCTTGCTTACAAAATCATTACAGATACTTCCAGAAAAATTCCATGGTTTAAAGGATCAAGATCTAAGATATAGACAGCGATACGTAGACTTAATAGTAAATCCAGAAGTGAAGGAGACCTTCATACTTAGGTCTAAGATCATCAAGGCAGTAAGGGAATACCTGGATGATAGGGGGTTTTTAGAAGTAGATACCCCTATTTTAAACACTATTGCCGGAGGGGCTAATGCAAGACCTTTTATAACCCATCATAATACTTTAGATTTAGATATGTACTTAAGGATTGCCAATGAGCTGTATTTAAAAAGACTCATAGTTGGTGGATTTGAAAAGGTATATGAAATGGGCAGAATGTTTAGAAATGAAGGGATGAGCTATAAGCACAACCCTGAATTTACCAATATTGAACTATATCAAGCTTACGCAGATTACGAAGATATGATGGTATTAACGGAAGAGATGGTAGCCTATGTGGCAGAAAAGACTCTAGGGTCAACTGTAATCGACTATCAAGGAAAAGAAATTGATTTAACTCCACCATGGAGGAGAATTACTATGATAGATGCTATAAAGGAATATACAGGAATAGATTTTAAATCTATAGATACAGATGAAGAGGCTATAGAGGTGGCTAAGTCTAAAGGCTTAGAAATAGAACCTAATATGAAGAGAGGTCATGTAATAAGTGAAATGTTCGAGGAGTTTTGTGAAGAACATTTAGTTCAACCAACCTTTGTTACACATCACCCTGTAGAAGTGTCACCTTTGGCAAAGAGAAATGCAGAGGATCCAAGACTTACCAATAGATTTGAAGCTTTTATTAATACCTGGGAAATTGCCAATGCATTTAGTGAATTAAATGATCCAATAGACCAAAAAGAAAGGTTTGCAGAGCAGGTAAGGCAGAGAGAAGCAGGAGATCATGAGGCCCATATGATGGATATGGACTTTGTCAACGCATTAGAAGTAGGATTGCCACCGACAGGTGGTTTAGGTATAGGTATAGATAGGCTGATAATGGTACTAACTAATCAACCAACAATTAGAGATGTTATATTGTTTCCAACTATGAAGCCTGTAGGTGAAGATGAATAAAAGTGAGTCAAAAGCTGAGTCTTTGACTCGCTTTTTTGTAATATACAAAAGATGGGCATTTAAAAAAATCAGTTCACACGTATATACTATATTCCAATTAATTTAAATGATTAGGTGAGTGAAAATGTATACTTTAAAGGAACTTGAGTCAATTGTGGATAGATGCTATAGATGTCCCCTATCTAATACTAGAACTAATGTTGTATTTGGGGAAGGTAATGGGAATGCTACTATTATATTTATAGGAGAAGGACCAGGATACCATGAGGATAAAACAGGAAGGCCGTTTGTTGGAAGGGCTGGGGAGCTGTTCGATAGGATGTTAAAGGCAATTGATTTTTCTAGAGAAGATGTATATATAGCAAATATAGTTAAATGTAGACCTCCTAACAATAGAAATCCATTGGAAGAGGAAAGTCAAATCTGCATAGAGTTTTTAAGATGGCAGGTAAAAATAATAGATCCGGACATTATAATATGTTTAGGTGCAGTAGCAGCTAGAAATATAATTGATAAGGATTTTAGAATTACTCAAAATAGAGGCTTATGGTATAAAAGAGGCAAATTTAACATAATGGCTACATATCACCCTGCAGCCCTTTTAAGAGATAGCAGCAAGAAAAAAGATGCTTGGGAAGATTTCAGATCCATAAGGGATATGTTTACTAAAATAAATAAGGAAATGAAAGGTTGATAAGGTGAAAACAGATAGGATTGAATCATTGAATCATAGTATTATAAGTCAATACCCAAAGGAAAGGATAGTATTGGGTTATGGGAATATCAATAGCTCTATTATGTTGATTGGGGAAGCCCCTGGCTCTAAAGAGGTAGAATTAGGAGAACCTTTTGTAGGTCAGGCAGGTAAGCATTTTGAGGAATTCATAAAAGTTCTGAACATCAATAGAGAAGATGTATATATAACTAATACGGTAAAATATAGGCCAACAAGAACAAATCCTAAGACGGGACGACTATCCAATAGGACTCCTACTTTAAAGGAAATAGAAGATTTTAAGAGTTATCTTATAGAAGAGATAGATATTGTAAGTCCCAAAATAATAGTTACTCTTGGTAATACACCGTTAAAATGTATTTTTAGCGAAGATTTAAAAATAGGCAAGATCCATGGTAATTCGCTGGATAGAGATATAAAAGGTATAAAATATGATATATTTCCACTGTATCATCCAGCTGCAGTTATCTATAGGCCCCAATTGAAAGAGGTATATTTAGATGATTTGTTAAAGTTAAAAAAAATAATAGAGAAACTTTAAAAAAACTGTTGACTTATTTCTATAAAGAGTGTATCATATTTAATTGTCGGCCTAAGAACATTGGATGCAGCAAACATATACATTAAAAAATAATTTAAAAATAAAAGTTGACAAGAACAATATTATGTGATATAGTAAAGAGGTTGACACAAAAACAATGAACCTTATAAACTAAACAGCGCGAAATACCTTGAGTAACATTTATAAAACAACAGGCAAACTTTTTTTATGAGAGTTTGATCCTGGCTCAGGACGAACGCTGGCGGCGTGCCTAACACATGCAAGTCGAGCGAAGAACTTATCATGATACCTTCGGGTAGATTGATAAACTTCTTAGCGGCGGATGGGTGAGTAACGCGTGAGGAACCTGCCTTCCACAAGGGGATAGCCTCGGGAAACCGGGATTA
>NZ_PPXY01000042.1 GCF_021655115.1 Clostridium sp. Cult3 | reverse complement strand
CTTTCACAATCTGTTATTGAATTTTTTGATTCTGAAAGTGACATTTTCACTGAATAAAATTATGTGTTTTTACATGACATTTTCACTGACTATTGACAGGATTATTAAAATTATTATACATAAAATCTCTAAAATGAAGGAAAATAGTATTGATGATGATAAGGAGGAGAAAGATATGCAGATTAGGACAGACTTGGCTATAGAAAATCGAGAAATATATAGAGAAGAAAACAAAGGGGAAGTGCCAGGGGTGGAGGTAGAACAAGAGGAGGGGGCAGATTATACCGTAACCAGGGTGAATATATTAGACCCTATAGGAGCTAACAATATGGGAAAACCTGTAGGTATATATATAACTATCGAAGTACCCAAGCTAAAAAATACGGATCAGGAACTAAGAGATGAAATATCTAAACTATTAGCCAAAGAAATAAAAGGAATAGGGTATAATCATAAAAACACTAAAACCTTAATAGTGGGCCTTGGTAACTGGAACGTAACTCCTGATGCTCTAGGACCCAAAGTAGTAGATAGAGTTATGGTTACGAGGCAGTTTTTTGTAAACTATAATAAAGATGAAGATGAAACTGTAGCTAATGTTTCAGCCTTATCTCCAGGAGTTATGGGGCTTACTGGTATAGAGACAGGAGAGATAATTAAAGGAATAGTAGAAAAGACTGAACCAGATCTAATCATCGCCATTGACGCTCTGGCCTCACGAAAGATGGAAAGGGTGAGCACTACTATTCAAATAACCGATACTGGTATTAATCCTGGTAGTGGCATAGGCAATAAGAGAATAGGATTAAATGAAGACTATCTAGGTGTACCAGTGCTGGCTATTGGGGTACCAACAGTAGTGGATGCAGCTACTATGATAAATGATACTATGGATTTGATCATAGGTGCTATGAAAGATAAGGCCACAGTAGGAGGGGATTTTTACTCATTACTGGAAAACATATCTAAGGAAGAAAAGTATTATCTCATAAGAGAGGTGTTAGAACCCTACATGCCTAATGTAGTAGTGACTCCTAAAGAAATCGATCTAATCATAGATGATCTATCTATAATAATTGCCAATGGTTTAAATATGGCACTGCATCATGGAATTGATTTGAAGGATGTAAATAGGTACATGAGATAATAGGACTACTCCCTAAAAAATCATCATATATTTTATTTAGAAGGAATATAATCTATGTATTGAATACATAATTTTAGGGAGTGTTCTTATGAGACAAAAAAATAGTAGAAATACCTATATTATATTGGCTTTATTATGTCTACTGGTATTCAACATAGGCACTATATTTATTAATGCCATTGGTAATCAAAGTAAAAAGGAAGTTAATCATGGGATAAAGCCAGTATTTAAGCAATATTCTTTTCAAGGAAATAATGACAAGTTTTATATTGAGCTAATTGGAAGAACAAGTTCCATTATCAATTTATTCAAATATGAACAAGATTTAGGCGACAATTGGAGAAAACAAATAATGGAGGACTTAGCCTTAACGAATAAAATTAGCAAATTGCTAAAGGCTCAATTTCCATCTATTATCTCTTTTAATGAAAACTTCAAGGATGAGGATATGAATGATGATGATATAGGGGAGAGCCCCACGATAGTGGAGGATTTTGTTATAATCGATAGATTGGAAGAATATGAAGATTTAATAATTATAAACGATTCCGAAGGCAATATCTCCGTGGAAAATATACCTAAGCCTTTAAATCTTAAAACTTTAAAAATTCAAAAGGATATACCCTATATACTTCTATATCATACTCATGGTACGGAAGCATATATATTAGGAGAAAGTACTCAACATCATACCACCGATAGACGTCATAATGTAACTACCATAGGTGAAAGGATGGCACAGGTATTGCACGAGAAAGGGCATAAAGTAGAACATGTGGCTACATATCATGATATACCATCCTACAACAAGTCCTACTCTAGATCATTAAACACGATAACGCAGAAATTAGAGCAAAATAGTAATCTCAAAATCTTGCTAGATATTCACAGAGATGGGTATGATCCTGAGGATCCAAAAGTTATTAAAAATATGAAGAAATTATTATCAAAAACTAAAGTACAAATTAACGGAAAGGATGCAGCTACATTTTACTTCGTCATAGGTCCAGATTCGCCTAATAAAGATGAAGTGTTGAACTTTGCCAAATACTTTAAAGCTGTTTCTGATGCTATGTATCCCGGTTTATGTACTGGAATATGGATAAAACCAACGGGAAAGTATAATCAATTCCTTTCTGACTATTCAGCTCTAATAGAATTAGGTAGCAATTTTAATACAATGGACGAGGCTATGGAAACAGCAAAACTAGTAGCTGACATATTAAGTTTAGTAATAGAAAACATCCAATAAGAATAAAACTTTTTTTTAATTTTAAAAGATGATATAATAATATTGTACTTCTTACAAGGGGAGGATAAGTATGAATGAAAACAACAAAGATGTAAAAAATAAAGATGTGAAACAGGAAGTTTTTGAATGGATAAAGAGCATTTTGCTTGCAATTGTAATAGCAGTGTTGATTAAATCCTTCGTATTTAACACAACTTATGTATTGGGAAATTCCATGTATCCAACATTATATGAAAGGGATAGGCTTTTTGCCAATAAAATACCACTATATTTCTCAGGGCCATCTCGGGGAGAAATAGTAGTGCTAAAAGCTCCTGATTCTAACAACAAGGACTATATAAAGCGAGTAATAGGAGTTGAAGGAGATACAGTAGCTATAATTGATGGTCAAGTTTATTTAAATGGAAAACTGCTAAAGGAAGATTATATAGAAGAGGGTTCTTACACCCAAGTATATGGCGATAATTATTGGGAAGTCCCAGAAGGCTATGTATTCGTCCTGGGAGACAATAGGGAGGAAGGTGCTAGCAAGGATAGCAGATATTTTGGCTGTGTGCCTGTGGATTCAATAAAGGGTATAACTAGCTTCAGATATTTTCCTTTTAACAACCGTTTTGGTAAAATAGAATAGTATAATACCAGCCTAAATTTGCCATACTAATTAGGGTGGTGCTTTATGGGGACTAGAACAGAGAAAAGAAAACGACAAAAAAAAGAGAAAAGAAGACAAAAGTTAAAAACTATAATTATATTTTTTACAGTGTTAATTCTTTATATGGGAATAAAAGTAGTAAATAAAAGTATTATCCATTTCGGGTATTTAGATAATCCTATTATATTCAATATGAATATTAGACAAAAACGATTGGAGCTATTTGGGAAAAGCTACATAATCGATTTAAAAATATTTAAAAAAGGTGATTAGGAGACCAGTTTTAACTGGTCTTTTGTTTTACATCTAAAGTCATTTCTGATATAATTATCTTCTAGAGTTATTGAAACTTCTTAAGGAGGAAGAGAATGCGAAACAATAGGCAAAACAATATAAGAAACTTTTCTATAATTGCCCATATCGATCATGGAAAATCCACCCTAGCAGATCGACTAATTGAAAAAACTGGACTACTAACTTCTAGGGAAATGCAAGAACAGGTTCTTGATAGCATGGATTTAGAAAGGGAAAGAGGTATAACTATAAAACTGAAAAATGTAAGGCTTAACTACAAAGCTCAAAATGGGGAAGAATATATATTAAATTTGATAGATACACCTGGACATGTAGACTTTAACTATGAAGTTTCTAGGTCTTTAGCTGCCTGTGAAGGTGCTTTGTTAATAGTGGATGCAACCCAAGGAATTGAAGCTCAAACATTAGCCAATGTATACCTAGCCTTAGAACAGGACTTAGAGATAGTGCCTATAATCAATAAAATTGACTTGCCTAGTGCTAGGCCAGATGAGGTTAAAAAGGAAATAGAAGATGTCATTGGCATAGAGGCAGAAAACGCACCTCTAGTTTCTGCTAAGGAAGGATTAAATATAGAACAGGTACTAGAGGAGATAGTTACAAAAATTCCAGCTCCTGAAGGAGATGTAGATTCACCTTTAAAAGCACTGATATTTGACTCTTATTATGATTCTTATAAAGGGGTAGTCTCATATATTAGGGTGTTTGAAGGTAGTATAAAACCTGGCATGGAAATAAAGATGATGTCATCTAATAAATCTTATGAAGTAACGGAAGTAGGTATTACTACTTCTAAACAGACGCCTGTTGACAGTCTAGAACCAGGAGATGTTGGCTATGTATTAGCTAGTATCAAAAATGTAAAAGATGCAAGAGTAGGGGATACTATAACGGACAAAGATAATCCCACAGATACCCCTCTACCAGGATATAAAAAGGTTGTACCAATGGTATATTGTGGTATATATCCTGCAGAAGGTGAAGATTTTAACTCCGTAAGAGACGCATTAGAAAAACTACAAGTAAACGATGCCAGTCTAATATTTGAACCGGAAACCTCTGTTGCTTTAGGTTTTGGATTTAGATGTGGGTTTTTAGGGCTTCTTCATATGGAAATAGTGCAGGAAAGGCTGGAGAGAGAATTTGATTTAAACATAGTCACAACGGCTCCCAGTGTTATATATAGGATAAAGAAAAAGAGTGGGGAGATGATATCCATACAAAATCCTACTAATCTTCCTGAAGAGTCTGAAATAGAATATATGGAAGAGCCAATAGTATCTGCATCTATAATGACTCCAACAGAATATGTAGGGGCAGTAATGGAGCTTTGTCAGAATCGCCGAGGAATATTTATTAATATGGAGTATTTAGAAGAGACCAGAGTGGTTATGCATTATGACTTACCTTTAAATGAAGTTATTTATGATTTTTTTGATGCGCTAAAATCGCGAACTAAAGGTTTTGCTTCCCTTGATTATGAACTAAAAGGCTATGAACAGTCAAATCTAGTAAAGTTAGACATTCTAATAAATGGAGAGCTGGTAGACGCCTTCTCCATAATAGTTCATGAAGATAAGGCTTACGAAAGAGGTAGAACTATTGCTGAGCGACTAAAAGATGAAATACCACGTCACCAATTTGCAGTTCCAATCCAAGCAGCTATAGGTTCTAAAATAATTGCAAGGGAAACTGTGAGAGCTCTAAGAAAAGACGTATTGGCTAAATGTTATGGCGGGGATATTTCTAGGAAGAAAAAGTTGTTAGAAAAACAGAAAGAAGGAAAGAAACGAATGAGACAAATAGGTGCAGTAGAAGTACCTCAAGAAGCATTTTTAGCTGTACTAAAATATGATGAAAATTAATAATGCACACCTAGGTGTGCATTAAATTTATCTAAATTTTTTTAGGAGGATTTGTATGAAAGAAATAGGCGTATATATCCACATCCCCTTTTGTATTAGTAAATGCTATTACTGTGACTTTATTTCCTATCCCCAATCTACAGATAAAATAGATGAGTATATAGATTTTCTCATACTGGAAATGGAGCTTTACAGAGAAATATTAAAGGAATACACTATAAAAACCATATTTCTAGGAGGCGGCACTCCCTCTTGTATTGAAGATAAACTTATAGCTAAAGTATTACATTTTATTTACAAAAACTTTAACACAGAGGAGGTAGAGGAGATAACTATAGAAGCCAATCCTGGAACATTATGCGAACAAAAACTAAAGAGCTATAAAGCCCTTGGGATAAACAGAATTAGTCTTGGTGTACAGTCCTTAGACGATAGCCTTTTAAAGGACATAGGAAGGATTCATAATTCTTTGGATTTTTATAAAAATTATGAGACTATAAGAAACTTGGGATTTGATAATGTAAATGTGGATTTAATATTTGGTTTACCAAATCAAACCATTCATCATTGTGAAACAACCTTAAAGGAGATCATAAAACTAGGTGTAGAACATATATCCTACTATAGCCTAATATTAGAAGAAAATACTTTGATGAAAAGGTTCTATCAAGAAGGCAAGATAGAATTACCTGATGAAGATACAGAAAGGTATATGTATCATAGAGGGGTGGAATTACTAAAGGAAAATAGCTATGAACATTATGAGATATCCAATTTTTCTAAGAAGGGATTCCAGTGTAAACATAATTTAACCTATTGGGAATTGAGGCCTTATATTGGTTTTGGTATAGCAGCCCATTCCAATGTAGCTCATAAAAGATTTTGGAATTACGAAAATTTTAAGGACTATTATAAAAACCTTAAGCAACGTAGATTACCTATAGCTGGTGAAGAAAAGATAAGTAGAGAAATGGAGATTGCTGAATATTTAATAATGGGTCTTAGACTTACAAAAGGAATAGATAAACAAGAATTTATTCATAGGTTTCATACATCAGTAGATTCAATCTATGGAGATGTATTTAATAAATATGAAAATCAAGGTCTAATATATATGGATGAAAGATGGATAAGATTTACTCCTTTGGGGTTAGATCTGTCCAATATCGTATATGTAGATCTATTACCTTAGAATAATATATTAAAAAGGTATTGACAAAACTCCTGACTAGTGGTAACTTTAAATTAGCACTCAAGCTTAACGAGTGCTAACAAGCATCCAAAACATAAAAACTGAGGTGATAATATGTTGGATGATAGAAAAATAAAAGTACTTCATGCTATTATTAATAGCTATATAATAAGTGCAGAACCCATTGGTTCAAGAACTATATCTAAGCAATATGATTTAGGCGTTAGTTCAGCTACCATAAGAAATGAAATGTCTGACTTGGAGGATTTAGGATACTTAAATAAACCTCATACATCAGCTGGGAGAGTACCTTCAGACAAAGCTTATAGATTATACGTAAATCAACTACTAAAAGCGGAAAGATTGAAAATGGATATGAAAAAGAAAGAGGAGATAAAGAAGGTATTAGTTGGCGAATCCAGTGAAATAGATCAATTAATCCAAAACTCTGCCAAAGTATTGTCTGCAATTACTAGCTATACTGCACTAGCACTATCACCTCAATTAAAGAAAAGTAAGCTAAAACATATACAGTTAATACCTATAGGCGATATAGAAATATTATTGGTACTGGTAAATGACTCAGGCATTGTAAAAAACACTATATTTAGATTAGATGAAAAAATTAATGATGACCAACTGGTAGTCATATCCAACTTTTTAAACAATAAACTAAAGGGTCTTACCATAGAGGAAATAGGAAAGGAAATGGATAACAACATATTTAAAGAGATGTATGATTATAAGGGGATAATAGATAATATAATACCTATAATCAACAAAACCTTTAATGATATTGATAGTGTAGAAGTATATGCTGATGGAGTCAATAAAATATTTGATTTTCCTGAATATAAAGATCTAGATAAAGCAAAATCTTTTATATCTTTTATAGAAGACAAAGAGTTACTAGCAGATATGCTCTTAAACAATTCCAGAGAAAATGGTATTGAAATCACCATAGGGAATGAAAATATATATGATCCAATAAAGGAGTGCACTCTAATAACCACCACTTATAAACTAGGCGATGTAATCATTGGGAAAATTGGTGTTATAGGACCTACTAGGATGGACTATCCTATGGTGATAAACGCTTTGAAGTTATTTTCAGTAAATCTAACAGAAATACTAGAAATGTTAGTAGGCAGATAATTGAGTGTATTACTCTATATAAGTATTAGATGAGCAAGTAAGAGGTGATGAAATGGAAAGGAAGGAAGAAATCACAAAGGAAGAGTTAAAGGAGGATGTATCAGAAATTGAAGAAGAACAGGATTTAAAGGAAGCAACAGATGAAGAAACAGACGAAGGCTTAGATGGCCAGTTAGAAGAAAAGGACAAAGAAATCGAAGAACTAACAAATAGGCTTTTAAGGTTACAGGCTGACTTTATGAACTATAAGAATAGAGTTGAGAAGGACCGAGAGAGTATGTTTGCCTATGCCACAGAGGATTTAATAAATCAACTATTGCCTATACTAGATAATTTTGAAAGAGCCCTAGATAGTGTAGAAGAGAAAGATGGTTTCTACCAAGGGGTCAATATGATATATGAACAATTCTTAGGAGTGCTTAAAGACAATGGACTCTGTGAAATCCAATGCATAGGCAAGGTTTTTGACCCTAATCTGCATCATGCAGTATTTATGGAAGAAACAGAAGACAAAGAGGAAGGAACTGTACTAGAAGTATTACAAAAAGGATATATGTTAAATGATAAAGTTATCAGACCAAGTATGGTTAAGGTAGCTAAATAATACAATATTTTAAGGAGGAATTCATATGGGAAAAATAATTGGTATTGATTTAGGGACTACCAACTCATGTGTAGCCGTAATAGAAGGTGGAGAACCTATTATAATCCCAAATGCAGAAGGGAATAGAACGACACCATCAGTAGTAGCCTTTACTAAGGATGGGGAGAGGTTAGCAGGAGAAACTGCCAAAAGGCAAGCAATTACCAATCCGGATAGGACCATTATGTCTATTAAGAGAGAAATGGGAAAAGATTATAAGAAGAACATAGATGGAAAGGATTATACTCCACAGGATATTTCAGCTATGGTGTTGCAAAAGATTAAGACCGATGTGGAGAATTACTTAGGTGAAACCATAACCGATGCAGTAATTACAGTTCCAGCCTATTTCACCGATAGTCAAAGACAAGCGACAAAAGATGCAGGAAGGATAGCAGGGTTAAATGTACAGAGGATAATCAATGAGCCAACAGCAGCTGCTCTTGCCTATGGTATGGATAAAGGCGAAGGGCAACATAAGATCATGGTATTTGACCTAGGTGGAGGAACCTTCGACGTTTCCATCTTGGAAATAGGAGATGGGGTATTTGAAGTATTGGCAACTCGTGGTAACAATCATTTAGGTGGAGATGATTTTGATCAAGCCTTAATGGATTTTATAGCAGAAGAGTTTAAAAAGGAAAATGGCGTTGATTTAAGGGATGATACTATGTCCTTGCAAAGGTTGAAAGAGGCAGCAGAGAAGGCTAAAAAAGAGCTATCTTCTACTATGTCAACAAATATTAACCTACCATTTATAACTGCAACAGCCTCTGGTCCAATCCATTTAAACATGGATATTACTAGAGCTAAATTTGAAGAATTGACTTCGCATCTAGTAGAAAAGACATTAGAACCTATAAGATTAGCTTTAAAGGATGCAGGCCTTAATCCTAATGATATAGAAAAGGTAATATTGGTAGGAGGTTCTACTAGGATACCTGCAGTACAAGAGGCTGTTAAGAAATTAATAGGAAAGGATCCACAAAAGGATATTAATCCTGACGAATGTGTAGCTATAGGGGCAGCAATTCAAGGTGGAGTCTTAAGTGGAGAAGTTAAGGATTTACTACTATTAGACGTAACTCCACTATCTCTTGGTATAGAAACCTTAGGTGGAGTAACGACTAGATTAATCGAAAGAAATACGACAATACCTACTAGAAAGTCTCAAGTATTTACTACGGCTGCTGATAACCAAACTTCAGTTGACATTCATGTGCTCCAAGGGGAAAGACAGATGGCTAGTGACAATATTACTCTAGGTAGATTCCAGTTAACAGGTATACCACCAGCACCAAGAGGAGTACCACAGATAGAGGTTACCTTTGATATAGATGCTAATGGCATAGTAAATGTATCAGCTAAGGATTTAGGCACTGGAAAAGAACAAAAGATTACTATTACAGCTTCAACTAATTTATCTGATGACGAAATAGATAAGAAGGTAAAGGAAGCAGAAAAATTTGCGGAAGAAGATAAAAAGAAAAAAGAAGCCATCGAAATAAGAAACAATGCTGACTCAATGGTATATCAAACGGAAAAGATTTTAGGTGAGCTAGGAGATAAGATTACTCAAGATGAAAAAGATAAAGTTGAGTCTAAACTAGAAGAGCTTAAAAAAGCCTTAGAAGGTGATGATGCAGAAGAAATTAAAAACAAGACAGAAGAGCTAACTCAAGAATTCTATACTATATCTCAAAAGATGTATGAACAAACTGGAGGACAAAGTGCCGACCCAGAGAATTCGGGTGATGGCGATGACGATGTAGTAGATGCTGATTATGAAGTAGTAGACGATGACGAATAGATTTTAAAAATTCAAAGCTAAATCCCTTGGATTTAGCTTTGAATTTTGATAGAATTATTGATAGTTATAACTGAAGGCAGGTGTATAGATTGAGAGATTACTATGAAATATTGAATATATCAAAAGATGCCAGTCAAGATGAAATAAAATCTTCTTTTAGAACCCTGGCAAAAAAATATCATCCTGATCTAAATCCCGATGATAAGGAAGCGGAACAAAAATTCAAGGAGATAAACGAGGCTTATGAGGTTCTAAGCGATACAGAAAAAAGAAGGAGATATGATGCATTTGGTCATGCCGGAGTAAATGGGCAAGGAGGATATAGTCAGGATTTTGGTGGATTTGGTGATATATTCGATGATATATTTGATATATTTGGTGGTGGCTTTACCCAGACTTCTTCTAGAAGGAAGGGGCCAGTAAGGGGAGCAGATTTAAGATATAATCTAGATTTGGAATTTACTGAAGCAGTTTTTGGAGTGGAAAAAGAGATACAAATAAGGAAAACTGAGCATTGCGAAACTTGTGATGGTACAGGTGTTAAACCAGGCAGCAGTAAAGAGACCTGTAGCAAATGTCATGGAACTGGGGAAGTAAGATATGCTCAACAAAGCCCTTTTGGACAATTTGTTAGGGTAGCTACCTGTGATCAATGTAATGGTACAGGGGAGATAATCAAAGAAAAATGTACAGTATGTTCTGGAACGGGTAAGGAGATAAAAAATAAAAAGATAAAAGTAAAAGTTCCTGCTGGTGTAGATACAGGTTCTATTATATCTATTCGTGGAGAAGGAGAGATGGGAGAAAGAGGTGGTCCACCAGGAGACTTATTTATATATATAAATGTAAGAGAGCATGAAGTTTTCGAAAGAGAAGGAAATAACATATATCTAACTGTACCTATTTCCTTTACCGACG
Source organism: Clostridium sp. Cult3 (assembly GCF_021655115.1). Taxonomy (GTDB): domain Bacteria; phylum Bacillota; class Clostridia; order Tissierellales; family Tepidimicrobiaceae; genus PPXY01. The sequence continues at coordinate 37,562 of NZ_PPXY01000042.1, read as the reverse complement.
CAGCTCTTGGTGCGGAGATAGAAGTACCCACCCTAGATGGAATAGTAAACTATACCATATCGGAAGGTACTCAGACAGGAACCCAATTTAGATTAAAAAACAAAGGAGTACCAAATGTAAGAGGAGTTGGCAAAGGAGATCTATACTTTACAGTGGAAGTACAGGTGCCAAAAGGTCTAACTAACAAACAAAAAGAGCTTCTAAAGGAGTTTGCTAAAGAAGGTGGAGAATACCACAAGGAAGTCAAAAAAGGATTTTTTGACAAGGTGAAAGATGCCTTTGGTAATTAGTCAATCACTCGATAATGGAGTGATTGTTTTTTTAGGCTGTGGTAATCCTCAGCAATTTAGGGTATAATATTTTGAGATTCATAAAAAGGATGTGAAGGTCATGAAATGGATTGAAGTTCAAATCAAAACTACTACTGAAGCGGAGGAAATAGTGGCAAATATTATGTATGACTTAGGGGTAACAGGTTTAGCTATTGAAGATCCTAAGGACATATTGGCATTCCAACAATCAGAGGGGGATTGGGATTTTATAGATCCAAGTCTTATTAAGCAGGACTATGAAGAAGTAATAATAAAAGCCTATTTCCCAGAAAGCGAAGATCTAATGGATAAGATAGAACTTATTAGAGATAATATTGAACGAAACATTCACAAAGAATTTGGTAAAGCTTTAGGTCAAGTTACGATAACAGAAGTATACGAAAAGGATTGGGCAGAAGCGTGGAAAAAATATTACAAACCTACTAAAATTGGCGAAAGAATTGTAATTAAACCAACCTGGGAAAACTATGAAAAGGAAGATGAAGAGCTTATTATTGAATTGGATCCAGGCATGGCCTTCGGTACGGGAACCCATGAAACTACCATTATGTGTATAGAAATTCTTGAAAAATACGTTAGAAAAGGTTATAGAGTATATGATATAGGAACGGGTAGCGGAATATTAAGTATAGCGGCAGCTAAATTGGGTGCTCGGGAGGTAATAGGCGTAGATTTAGATGAACTAAGTGTCAGGGTTTCTAGAGAAAATGTAAAATCCAATGGAGTAGATAATGTAGTAAAAATAAAAGCTGGAAATTTACTAGAAGCGGTGGAAGGAAAAGCAGATATTATAGTATCTAATATTATTGCGGAAGTGATCGTTGATTTAATAAACTCTATTGAATCCTATTTATCAGAGTCTGGAATATTCATTGCATCAGGAATAATAACAGAAAAGGTAGATATGGTTACTGATGCCTTGGAAAAAAATGATTTTCAAGTGCTAGAAGTAAAAATTATGGGGGATTGGGCAGCTATAGTATCCACAAAGGGACAGGGTGAATAGCATGCACAGATTTTTTGTAGATGGAAAACAGATCCATGAAAATATAATAGAAATTGTAGGCAAGGATGTAAAGCATATTAAAGATGTACTAAGGTTAAAACCCAGTGACATAATAGAAATTTCCTCTGGGGGATGGGTTTATATATGTGAGATACTAGAAATTAAACCGGATTTAGTAGTTGGAAAGGTAGTTGAAAGTTTTAAAGGGAAAAGTGAACCTCCTATTCATATAACATTATATCAAGGTATAGCTAAGGGAGATAAAATGGATTATATAATTCAAAAAGCTACGGAAATAGGGGTAAGGGAAATATATCCTTTAACTACCAATAGGACTGTAGTAAAGATAAAGAATAAAAAAAAGGAGAAATCCAAAATAGATAGATGGAATACTATTGCAGAGGAAGCTGCCAAACAAAGCAAAAGAGATTATGTGCCAAGGGTTCAAAGGATTATTAATTTTGAGGAAATGTTAAAACTTCTAAAAGGCAATCAAAACATTATAGTACCTTATGAAATTGAGGAATCCTTCAGCTTGAAGGATTCTTTAAACAAAATAAAATCTGGAAAAGTCCATTTAATTATTGGACCAGAAGGTGGCTTTGAAAAAGAAGAAATCGACCTTCTAAAATCCATAGGTGGACAAAGTATTACTTTAGGGCCAAGAATTCTTAGGACTGAAACTGCAGGTTTAGTAGCAGCATCTATTATTTTATATGAGCTTGGTGATTTAGGAGTGATGAAATGAATAGAGTAACTTTTTATACCTTAGGATGTAAAGTAAATCAATATGAAACTGAGGCTATGGAAGAACTGTTTGAAAAAAGAGGGTATGATGTAGTAGAAAATGATGAAATAGCTGATATATATGTAATTAATACTTGCACTGTAACCAATTTAGGGGATCGAAAATCAAGACAGTTTATTAGAAGGGCAAAAAAGTCAAATAGGGATTCGATCATAGCCGTAGTAGGCTGCTATTCTCAAGTTGCACCAAAGGAAGTAGAAGAAATAGAAGGGGTGGATATTGTTGTTGGAACTACCCATAGAGATAAGATAGTAGACCTATGTGAAGAGGCTATATTGAATAACAAAAAGATAAATATAGTAAAAGACATAAAGGGACACAAAGAATTTGAAGAACTGAATATAGCAGATGTAAAATCTAAAACTCGAGCTTATATAAAGATCCAGGAAGGTTGTAATCAATTTTGTAGCTATTGTATTATTCCATACGCAAGGGGGCCTATAAGAAGTAGGGAATTAGATGATATTATACATGAAACTAATAGATTGTCGGATGCTGGATTCAAAGAGATCATATTAACTGGCATTCATGTGGCTTCTTATGGAAAGGATTTAAATTCCATTAACTTATTAGATGCAATAGGGGAAGTAGCTAATATTGACGGGATAGAAAGAATTAGACTGAGCTCTATAGAACCTACTTTAATTGATGAACAGTTTATGCAAAGAGCAGTGAAAATTGGGAAACTATGTGACCACTTCCACCTTTCATTACAAAGTGGCTCAGATACGGTGCTAAAGAGGATGAATAGAAAATATACTACTCAACAATACAAAGAAATAGTAAGCTTAATAAGAAGCTATATGCCTAATGCAGGAATAACTACCGATATAATTGTAGGATTTCCTGGAGAAACGGATATGGAATTTCAGGAGACCTATAATTTTGTAAAGGAAGTAGGTTTTTCTCGAATCCATGTATTTAAATATTCTCCTAGAAAAGGTACCCCAGCAAGCAGATCTAAAGATCAAATTAACGGGAACATAAAGCATTATCGTTCTAATAGACTCATATCTCTAGGAGATAGTCTTACAGAAAACTTCAATAAACAATTTATAGGAAAGACCGTAGGGGTATTATTTGAGGAAAACTGCAAAAACTCTATAGATTATATGGAAGGTTATACAACCAATTATATACGGGTAAAGGCTAAAGCTAGGGATTCTGTTAGAGGGGAAATACTTCCCGTAAATATAATTGATAAAGAAAATGATATTTTAATAGGAAAAATAGAGGAATTATAATATTTATATAGAATATATTATATATAGGATTATGGCCTAATTTTATGAAGAAAGCTAAGGACAGAGGAGGTGAGAAGGTGACAGATTGCATATTTTGTAAAATTATTAATGGAGAAATACCTAGTGATATTATATATGAAGATGATAAAGTTATCGCCTTCAAAGATGTAAATCCTCAGGCTCATATTCATTTTTTAGTAATACCAAAGGAACATATAATATCTATGAACCATATTGATGAAGGAAATTTAGAATTGATAGGTCATATATTCCTCGTTATAAAAGAACTTGCAGAGCAGTTAGATATCCATGAAGAAGGCTATAGAATTGTAAACAATTGTGGAGAATTTGGCGGACAGACTGTATCCCATATCCACTTCCATGTTTTAGCTGGGCGCAAACTTTTATGGCCACCAGGCTAAATACTGGTTGCAGAAACTACAAAACTAATGTATAATAATTTAGTGTCGTATTCCGCTTGCCATAGATAGTATGGGAGCACTCTTGCATTGGAAGAGGGGAGGGAGAAGTCGATGGCAGAAATTAAGGTTAGAGATAACGAATCTCTTGATGATGCACTAAGAAGGTTCAAAAGGCAATGTGCCCGTTCAGGTGTTCTTTATGAATATAGGAAAAGAGAACACTATGAAAAGCCAAGTGTAAAACGAAAAAAGAAATCTGAAGCAGCTAGAAGGAAGAAAAAACGATATTAGTAGATTTTAATAAGAAGGTGGATTTATGTCTTTTAAAGAAAGGCTCATGGAAGATTTAAAGACTTCCATGAAAAACAAAGATACTATTAAAAAAAATACTATCACTATGGTTAGGGCAGCTATAAAACAAAAAGAGGTAGACGAAAGAATTGAATTAAAAGACGAAGAAATATTGGATATTATATCTAAGCAATTAAAAGAGAAAAGAAATGCCATTGAGGATTTTAAAAAAGGGGAACGACAAGATTTAGTAGAATTAACTCAAAAAGAAATAGATATTTTATTGGAATATTTACCGAAACAGCTTACAGAAGAAGAAATTGAAAAAGTTGTCGTTGAGACTATAGATGAGGTAGGAGCTAAGTCCATGAAAGATATGGGACTAGTTATGAAATCTGTAATGCCAAAGGTAAAAGGTAGAGCTGATGGCAATACAGTTAGCAAGATAGTTAAAAAGCTTATAGGATAAACCTGGGTTTCACCCAGGTTTTATTTATATAAAGGTAAGAGGTGGCTATTCGTCCTTTTTTTATATAACCATTATGTTTTTATTGTAATAAGTTTAGGGTACTAATATAATAGAAACAGGGGGTGAATATATTGAAATGGACCAGATTAGTAGTTTTATCTATTTTAATCCTTTTATTGTTAAGCACTATTGTTTTTTCTAATAGTACAGGGGATGTTTATGTGGTTCCCATTCAAGGTGAGATCAACAAGGCTACTTACAATTATTTAAACTCGACCTTAAAAGAGATAAAAAAGGGTTCACCACAGGCAATAATATTTGAAATTGACACCTACGGTGGGCTAATTGATCAAGCAGAAAGGATAAAGAATTTAATAATCGATCTAGATGTACCTACCATATCCTATGTAAATAACAAGGCAGAATCGGCAGGGGTATTGATTACATTGTCTTCGGAAAAGGTTGTAATGGCCAATAGCTCAACAATTGGTTCAGCGGAAACCATACCAAATACAGAAAAGGTATTGTCTATGTGGAGAAGCTTTTTGAGAGATGTGGCCCAATTAAGAGGCAGGGATCCTGAAATAGTTGAAGCTATGGCTGATACAGATGTATATATTGCAGGCATATCTGAAAGAGGAAAGCTATTAAATCTAACTAGTAGTGAAGCATTGGAATTAGGAATCTGTGATTTAGTTTCAAATGATTATGATGAGATGTTGAAATTTTTTAATATTCCTCAAGCCAATATGATTAAGCTGGAAGAAGGAATGGAACTAAAATTAGCAAAAATATTAGCTAGCCCTTATATGAGTACTTTGCTACTAACTATAGGATTTGTTGGAATGGTTATTGAACTGTTTACGCCAGGCTTTGGAATTGGAGGAACTATAAGCATAATAGCTTTTGGTCTGTTCTTTGGCGGGAACATAATAGCTGGTAATTCTCAATGGACTTCTTTGGCCATATTTGTTACTGGATTGATACTACTGATAGTAGAAGCAATAGTACCAGGTTTTGGATTACCAGGCATATCAGGCATAATATTGGTCATTGCAGGCACAATATTAGCGATGGGCACTATAACATCAGCTTTAGTATCCTTAAGTATAGCAATCATATTAACGGCAATAATAACTATATTGTTAATTAAACTTGGACACAAAAGCCCTCATTTAGAGAAGATAGTCCTTACAACACATCAAAAGGATGAGGAGGGATATTTAAGCGCTTCAACCAAAGAGGAGTATTTAGGTAAGGAAGGTATGACTGTTTCAGAACTTCGCCCTTCTGGGATAATAGAAATAGATGGCAAAAGACTTGATGCATTATCTGAAGGAAGTTTTATACCCAAAGAAACACCAATAAAAATAGTAAGGGTAGAAGGATCAAAAATATTTGTAAGGAGGTTTTAGTATGGGTGGATCAGCAGCTATAACTATTGGAATTGCAGCACTAATAATTATTTTGGTCATATTGTTCTTCACATTCATACCGGTAGGTTTGTGGATAACAGCTTATTTTTCTGGTGTGAAGATTAAGATTGGAACCTTAATAGGTATGAGGTTGCGAAGGGTTGTACCCTCAAGGATAGTCAATCCTATGATAAAAGCCACGAAAGCAGGATTAAGTATAGGGGTAGATAAATTGGAGGCCCATTATCTTGCAGGGGGTAATGTGAACACCCTCGTAGATGCTTTAATTGCAGCACAAAGAGCTAATATACCTTTGGAGTTTGAAAGGGCGGCAGCTATAGACCTAGCTGGAAGGAACGTTTTAGAAGCTGTTCAGGTAAGTGTAAACCCTAAAGTTATTGAAACACCTCAGATTGCAGCAGTAGCTAAAGATGGAATTGAAGTAATAGCAAAAGCAAGGGTTACAGTTAGAGCTAATATAGAAAGATTGGTTGGAGGGGCTGGAGAAGAAACTATTATAGCAAGAGTAGGTGAAGGAATTGTAACTACCGTAGGTAGCTCTAGTACCCACAAAGATGTGTTGGAAAACCCAGATTCTATATCTCAAACTGTTTTAGACAAAGGTTTGGACTCAGGAACTGCTTTCGAAATACTATCTATTGATATTGCTGATGTAGATGTAGGTAGAAATATAGGTGCTAAACTTCAAACGGAACAAGCTGAAGCAGATAAACGTATAGCTCAAGCTAAAGCAGAAGAAAGAAGAGCTATGGCTGTAGCAAAAGAACAAGAAATGATAGCAGAAGTTCAGGCAATGAAAGCTAAGGTAGTAGAAGCAGAAGCCGAAGTACCTCTTGCAATAGCTAGTTCGTTAAAGGATGGCAATATGGGTTTTATGGATTACTATAATATGAGAAATATATTAGCTGATACGGACATGAGAGATTCCATATCAAAAATGGCTGAAGATGACAAAAATCAAGACTAGGGGGCGATAAATATGTTCCCAAGAACCTTACTTTTCTTCATATTCATGATGGTAATAGACTTAATTTTAAAAAGTGTAAAGGATAAACAAAAGATAGAAAAAGAAAGAACGAAGAGGATCGAAAACTTAAGCAGAAGGACTTCAGATAAGGAGGTTTCAAATAGGAAGATTGTCAAACCAATTGAAGACAGAAGGGTTTTATCTAAAACCAGAATAGAAAAATCCGAATATAAAGAACCAACCACTTCCTTAGAAATGAAGCCTTGGGAAGAGCCACTTTTTTCTGATATATGTGATGAAAACACGCCATCAATTTCAAAGATAAAAGCAAATGAAGAAAAGGAAAAAAAATCAAACAAACAGATGAAAGAAGATATTTTACGAGGAATAATATATTCCGAAATATTGCAGAAGCCTAAAAGTATAAGAAATAGACAGAGGAGCATGTAGGAAACTACATGCTTTTTTGTATGTAATACTCCCATTAATCTAAGCATAAAATTATTAGAAGGGAGGATTATAGATGAAAAACAAAGTAGATGATTTTAAATATAATCTATCGGAAGCCTTTGAATTACCCAAGGATATAGTGTTGGATCTACCAAAGATCACCATGATAGGCAATCTTCAATTTCAGATATCTAACCATAAAGGAATCATAGAATATACTCAAGAAACCCTTAGAATCAATTCAAATATAGGCATTATTAAGGTAGAAGGTATAAATATGGAACTAAAGACCATTCTTTCGGAAGAGATAATTGTAACTGGAAACATTGAAAAGATCGAAATAATTGACTAAGGGGTGATACTATGGAGGTTATAAAAACATGGAATTATTTAAGGGGATATGTTATTATTAAAGTTGAGGGATTGACCTTAGAAAGGTTTTTAAACTTAGCTGCAGACCAAGACATATATCTTTGGGATATAAAAAGAATCAATTATACTCTACTAGAAATGAAGGTAAGCACTAAAGGATTTAAAGCTTTAAAGGAGATAGTTAGAAAGGTTGGATGTCGAGTTGAAATAGTAGAAAAGAAGGGATTACCTTTTATAATATACAGGCTAAAAAACCGAAAGATGTTAGGGTTTGGGATTTTGATTTTTTTTAGTCTTATACTTGTTTTATCCTCTTTTATATGGAGCATTGAAGTTTTGGGACTTGAAAAAATAAGTAAAATGGATATCATAAGGGTATTAGAAGGTGAAAATATTAGACCTGGTATAATAAAGTATAATATTGATAAAGATTATATTAGTAGTTTATTGTTAAATGGATTTGAACATATATCTTTTGCATCCATAGATATAAAAGGAACAAAGCTAATAGTATCCATATACGAACAGGACATCCCTCCAGAAAAGCTGGACATAAACATTCCCTGCCATATAATAGCAAAGAAAAAAGGAGTAATAGTAAAAGCCATTGTAAAGAATGGAAAGACTATGGTTCGTAAAGGAGATGTAGTAAAAAAGGGTCAAGTACTTATTGCTGGTATGATTACAGATGAAAACACAGAGGACACAATTCCTATCCATGCTGAAGGAGAAGTTCTGGCAAAGACCAGGTACTATTATCGATTAGATGAGCCAATAGTGAAGACTATAGAAGAAAAAACGGGGAATATAGTAGAAGTCCATGAGATAAGATTTGGAGAAAAGGGGATCCAATTTTTCAAAGAGGATATTCCATTTAACCATTATATTGAAAATATCAGAGAGATTAAACCCTTTAAGGAAAGAATAAACTTACCTTTTAAACTACTGGTGCATGAATACATTGAGTTGGAGAAAAAAGAAGCAAAACAGAATATAGAGTTTTTAAAGAAGTCCTCTTATATCAAAGCTATAGAGCAGTTAAATAAGGAAATTCCTGAAGATGCTCAAATAGAATCGAAAGATGTAATATATAATATTGAAAAGGGCATATTATCTACTCAAGTTGTAATAGAAGTAGTTGAGGATATTGGTCAGAAACAAATAATTAATATTAACTAAAGGAGGCTTATATTTTGGCAAAAGATAAACAGGAAAGGCAGGTAGCCATTGAAGACAATCAAATTATATCAGAGCTGTTTGGAAAGCTGGATGAAAACATAAAGATAATCGAAAAGGAATTGAACATAGAGATAATATTAAGAGAAGGAAAGCTTACGATAATAGGAGATAGGCTCTCTGCCGAGCTAGGAGAAAGATTAATACAAAAATTAATTGAAATAATCAGCATTCAAAAAAAGCTTACAAAGCAAGAGTTACGCTACACAATTCAACTAATTCTAGAAGGAAAAGAGGAAAGGGTAAAGGATTTATTAAGTGAGACGGTTTGTATTACTGCAGCAGGTAAAGCCATTAAACCTAAGACCTTAGGACAGAAAAGATATATAGACGGAATTAAAGAAAATGATATAGTATTTGGTATAGGACCAGCAGGGACGGGTAAAACCTATTTAGCCATGGCTATGGCCATAAATTCTTTTAAAAACAAGGAAGTAAATAGAATAATATTAACAAGGCCAGCTGTAGAAGCAGGAGAGAATTTAGGCTTTTTACCTGGAGACCTGCAGGAAAAAGTAGACCCTTACCTTAGACCTATATACGATGCTTTATTCGATATATTAGGATTTGAAACCTATTTAAAGCTTATGGAAAAAGGACTTATAGAAGTAGCACCTCTAGCATATATGAGAGGTAGAACCCTTGATTCTGCCTATGTAATACTAGATGAAGCACAAAATACTACTAATGAGCAGATGAAAATGTTCTTGACTAGATTAGGGTATGGTTCAAAAGCAATAATAACAGGAGATATAACGCAGATCGATTTGCCAAAGGGCAAAACTTCAGGCCTAGTATCAGCATCGAAAATATTATCCCATGTAGATGGTATAGATTTTGTTTATTTAACTAAATACGATATAGTAAGGCATCCATTAGTACAAAAAATAATCCAAGCCTATGATGATTATGAGGAAAGGGTAGATAGATAAGGGGGCCACCCGTATGGAAAACAATCAAAAGGAAAATAAAAAGAAGAATAGAAAAAAGTCATCACAGAACATTAGAAAGAACAAAACATACGTCAATGTATTAATGCTAATAATATTTACCACAGTCCTTTTTTTTATTACCATTCAAAAGGTAGAAACTAAAAGGATAAATGTAATAGTAGGTGACACTGCACCCTTTGAAATTAGAGCTACTAAGGAGATTGAGGACAAAGTAGCAACGGAAAAACTAAAGGCAGAAGTGGCCAACAGAGCCGAGCCTAGATATAGACTAAGCCCATCCGTGCAGATGACTATGAAGAGCAATATCAAGGAATTTTTTGACAAGGTTCGGAAGTATCAAGCTGATGAAACCTTAAGCCTTGGTAAAAAAGTAGAGGCATTGGGAGAAGAATCAAGGATACTTCTTTCTAAAAACGAATATTATATTGCCTTGAAGTTAAAACCCGAAGAATTAGATGCTTTTGAAAACAATATATTTGATTTGATTAGTCAAATAATGGGAGTAGGAATAAAGGAAGAAGACTTAGAATATGAAAAGGCCAATATTGAAAGAACTTTTGAAACCATGGATTTAAGTGACAATGAAAAACAGTTAGGCATAGCCCTTTTAACCAGTACTATACAACCAAATAAATTTATAGATGAAGAAGCTACCCAAAGAATAAAAGAAGAGGAAGTAGCTAAAGTAGAACCAGTCATCATTAAAGAACACCAAGTAATAGTAAGAAAAGGGGATATAATAGATAGTCATTCGTTGAATTTAATTAAAGAATCAGGTTTATTAAAAGAGAAGGACGGATATGATAAAACTACCGTAGTAGGTATCATAATACTAATACTACTTTTACAGGTAACTATATTTGGATATATACATCTTTTCAATAGTGAGGTACTAGAGGGAAACAAATTATTGATTTTAATCATCATAATCACCTCAGTTATATTAATATCTGAAGGAACATACAATATCTCCCCTTATATCATGCCAGTATCTACTGCAGCACTATTGATAGCCATATTGATAGATATTAGACTATCATTAATAGTCAATATGTTTATTACCTTTATTTTAAGTTTTATGTTAAAATTGGACGATACCATAATAGCTATGTATTTAGTAAGCGGTAGCATTGGAGCCTATATAGTGACTAAGCAACAGCAGAGATATAATATATTAATAAATGGCCTTATAATAGGTATTTCAAATGTATTAACTATAACATCCTTTGGTTTGATAAAAAAGTTAGAGGTAATGGATGTAATATCAAAGGGTGGTTATGGAATGTTAAACGGTTTATTTTGTGCAGTTTTAACTATAGGAACTCTACCAATTTGGGAAAATGTATTTAAAGTAATTACACCATTAAAACTACTTGAACTATCAAATCCCAATCAACCTCTTTTAAAGAAATTGCTTCTAGAAGCACCAGGTACCTATCATCACAGTATAATCGTAGGAAATCTAAGTGAAAGAGCTGCAGAAGCTATTGGAGCAGATCCATTGTTGGCGAGAGTTGGAGCCTATTACCATGATATCGGAAAGCTTAAAAGGCCCTATTTTTTTAAAGAAAACCAATTGGGTATGGACAACCCCCATGATAAACTACAACCAAGTATGAGTACCTTGATAATTACCAATCATGCAAAAGATGGCATTGCCTTAGCAAAGGAACAAAATATACCAGAGGAAATAATAGATATTATAGCTCAGCATCATGGAGACACGGCTGTATCTTATTTTTATCATAGAGCATTAAAGCAGGATGATTCGAAGGAAGTTAATATCGAAGATTTTAGATACCCGGGACCAAAACCTCAGACTAGAGAAGCTGCTATAGTTATGTTAGCAGACTCAACTGAAGCTGCCGTCAGATCCATAAAGGAACCTAATAAGAAGAATATTGAAGAGATGATTAGAAACATTATCAAAGGAAAGCTCCAAGATGGACAGCTGGAAGAATGTAATTTGACCCTTAAGGATTTAAACACTATTGCTAATGCTTTTTCATCCATTATGATGGGGATATTTCATGAAAGGATAGAATATCCAAATTTAGAATTAGCAAAAGAAAAAGGAGAGTTATAGATGGAAATATATATAGATAATAGACAAGACCAGGTAGAAATAGATGAAGACCTATATGGCGTATTGGAACAAGTCGTAAGAGAGTGCTTAATATTGGAGGAAAGGTCCTTAGATTATGAAATAAGCATATCCTTTGTAGATAATGAAGAAATACGAAAGCTAAATAAACAATATAGAAACGTAGATAGCAATACAGATGTATTGTCATTTCCTTTAGAAGAAAATGTGCCAGTACCCATGCCATTATTAGGAGATATTATTATATCTGCTGAAAAGGCCCTAGAACAATCCAAAGCATATGGTCATTCTTTTTTAAGAGAAGTAGCCTATTTAACTGCTCATAGCATGTTCCATTTATTAGGTTACGATCATATGGAAGAAGGAGAAAGGGCTCTTATGAGAAGCAAAGAAAAAGATCTAATGAAAAGATTAAGAATATTTAAAAATAAAAAGTAGGGGAATACTATGAAGTCGAGATCTTTAATTGAAAGTTTTAATTATGCAGTATCGGGCATAATTTATACATTAAAAACTGAAAGAAATATGAGAATTCATTTTTTTATATCCATTGTCGTCATTATATTAAGCTTATTTTTTGATTTTTCGAGAGGGGAATTATTACTACTATTTTTCACCATATCCTTGGTATTTATCACTGAAATGATAAATACTGCTATAGAAAGGACTATAGACTTGATAACAGAGGATTTTCACCCTTTAGCCAGAATAGCCAAAGATGTAGCAGCTGGGGGAGTTTTAATAGCTGCAATAAATTCAATAGTAGTAGGATATTTGTTATTTTTTGATAGATTAAACCCTTATACAAATCGCATACTATATAAGATAAAGAATTCTTCGGTTCATTTAACTTTTGTGTCCATAGCATTAGTGGTATTATTGACCATTGGGATAAAAACCAAATTTTATAGAGGAAAAGGCACCCCTTTTCAAGGGGGTATTGTAAGCGGCCATGCAGCTGTATCCTTTTGTATTGCCACCATAATAGCCTTTGAAGCTAACAATATATTAGTATCTACCCTCTCCATTTTTATGGCTGTTTTGGTTGGAGAAAGTAGAATAGAAGGGAAGATACATTCTTTATTTGAAGTGATTTCTGGGGCATTACTAGGTATACTAGTAGGCATATTAGTATTTCAAATAATTGGATAGTGGAGGCAGAGTATGAAAAAGACAACAATATTTGTTATCATACTATTATTGTTTTTATTAGTAGGTTGTAAAAATAGCGTATCTCAATTAGAAGAAGATATTTTAAGAGGAGCAGAAAAAGTGGAAGAAGAACCAATAGATGAGAAAGCAGAAAAAATTGAAATAGTAGAAGCAAAGGAGGGAATTCCCTCACCTTTATCAGGTATCTATGCACCAGAAGAAAAGGTAAATAGAAGACCTATTGCTATAATGTTTGACAATCATCCAAAAGCTAGATGGCAAGCAGGCCTATCCCAAGGGGAAATAATATACGAATTTTTGGTGGAAGCTCCCTACACAAGATATATGGGGATATTTTTAATAAACGAGCCTGAATCTATAGGACCTATCAGATCCTCAAGGCCGTATTTTATAACCGCTTTGTTAGAATACGATCCCATATATGTAAGAGTAGGAGGCAGTCCTCAAGCTAAACGGGATATTATCCAGTTAAACGTAGCAGACATCGATGGATTATCTAGCTCGAATAAAGTGTTGTGGAAAAATACTAAGGTTGGGAAAAAAGCTCCCCACAATACCTATACCAATATGAGAGCCATCAGAAAAGCCCAACAACAGAAGGGTTATGGATTAATAGGTGAGTATCAGGGGTTTGAATTTCATGATGAAGACGAAGAACTAGAAGGTTTTACGGCAACAGATATACATATTAATTATTTTAAAAATAATACAACCTCTTATAGCTATAATCCAGAAGAGAGATTATATTATCGTCAAAAAGATGGAGAGAATCATTATGATGAATTGACCAATTCTCCAATAACAGCAAAGAATATAATCGTTCAAGAGGCAAAGACTAAAATAATAGACAATGAAGGTAGATTATCAATAGATTTAGTAGGGGAAGGAAAGGGTAAATATATAACCAATGGCAAAGGAATAAATATTAAATGGTCAAAAAATGCAAGAAATAGCAAGACCTATTATTGTGACGAAAATGGAAAAGAAATAGTACTAAATCCAGGGATAACGTGGATACAAGTAGTTAGCACGGATTCAAATATAAATATCCATTAGGAAATAAAATAGTATGAGGAGTGGTAATATGGATAAAAGACATCTAATAAAAAAAGCTCTAGAAGCTCAACAAAAAGCATATGTTCCTTATTCTCACTTTAAGGTAGGCGCAGCAGTACTTACAGAAAATGGAGAGATTTATACTGGTTGTAATATCGAAATAGCTTCTTATTCGCCAACCCTTTGCGCAGAAAGAACTGCTATATTTAAAGCTGTATCTGAAGGTCATAAAAAAATAAAAGCTATTGCTGTAGTGGGAGATTCCGATTTTACCTATCCTTGTGGGGTTTGTAGACAGGTTATAAGGGAATTTGGAAAAGATGCAATAATTATAGTGGCTAATTCTGAAGATGAATACAGAGAATACAATTTAGATGAATTACTTCCCTATAGTTTTGGACCAGAAGATTTAGGATAATATTAACAGGAGTGATGAAATGTATAGATCAGGATTTGTAACCGTTATTGGAAGACCGAATGTAGGAAAATCTACATTGCTTAATCATATCATAGGAGAAAAGATATCAATAATATCTGATAAGCCCCAAACTACTAGGAATAAAATTCAGCTTGTATACACTGAAGAAGAATGTCAAATAGTTTTTTTAGATACACCAGGCATTCAAAGACCAAAAAATAAATTAGGTGAATATATGCTTAGGGTTTCAAAAAGTACTTTAGAAGAGGTGGATGTAGTAACTTTTATGGTAGATGAAAGTATGGAGACAGGAAGACTAGATAGCTATATAATAGAACAATTAGAGGGCATCAAGACGCCAATTCTATTGCTCATTAACAAAATAGATAGATCCAATAGAGATAAAATAGATAAACTAATATTGAAATATGAAGATATGAATATGTTTACCGATATTATTCCCATATCTGCTGTGAATGGTACCAATATAGACAGATATATTCAAGCAATTAAAAAATTATTACCAGAAGGACCTCAATATTTTCCAGAGGATATGATAACAGATCAGCCTGAAAGGCTTATCATATCGGAAATAGTCAGGGAGAAGGCCCTAGAAAATCTGCAGGAAGAAGTTCCCCATGGAATCTTTGTAAGCATAGATAGTATATCAGAAAGAAAAGATAAAGAATTAATAGATGTTCATGCTACCATATACTGCGAAAAGGAATCTCACAAAGGTATCATAATAGGCAAAAGAGGTCAAATGTTGAAAGAAATTGGCAAAACTGCACGGTTCGACATAGAAAAATTACTAGGTAGTCAAGTTAATCTACAATTATGGGTAAAGGTAGAGAAAAATTGGAGGGAAAAAGAAGGCAAAGTACGCTACTTTGGATATAAATAGAAAGGTTAATTATATGTATACTAAAACTGAAGGAATAGTATTGAAAGAATTAAGGTTTAAAGAGACCAGTAAGATACTTACCATATATACTGAAAGACATGGCAAAATTCAGGCTATGGCTAGGGGAGCTTATAGACCTAAGTCTCAATTAATAGCTAATACTCAACCTTTTTCTTATAATGAATATAATTTATATAAGGGTAGAAATTTATATTATATAAATCAAGGAGATATAATCGATTCATTCTACTCCATAAGGGAAAATATAAATAGGTTAATGTATGGTTCTTATCTATTGGAACTATTGGACTTATCTACTATGGAAGAGGAGAAAAATGAAAAACTATTTTTGCTACTACGTAAAGGCTTACTAGTCTTATCTAAATTAGAAAAGGATTTTTTAAAATTCATACTAGCCTACGAATTAAAATATATTTCTTTTTTAGGTTACAAGCCCTATTTGGAAGGATGTGTAAACTGTGGTAGTAGAGATTTAAATCAGATTAAGTTCAACATAGATCGGGGTGGAATAGTCTGTAAAAGTTGTTTCCATGTGGTCCCCTACTGTGAAAATATGGATTTCAATATGTATAAAGCTATAAAAATCCTCTTGTACACTCCTTTAGATGAAGTAATATGCCTAAAAATACCTAAAGATACTACGTTTAAATTACATGCTATTATGGAAAAATACATATTGAATAAGATAGATAGAAAGGGATTCAATTCTTTAAATATGTTAAAATCAATGAAGAATAATGGAGGCGTTTAAAATGGAAGTATCTCTAGAAAAAATTGACACCGTAGTAGCTCGAACTTCTGCCACTTTTAAAGAGGCAAAGGAAGCTTTAGTAGAGGCTGAAGGAGATGTAGTAGAGGCCATAATTATAATAGAAGAAGGTAGAAAGTCATGGACAGACAACATATCCAACAAAGGTGAGCAGATGATAGAAAAGGTAAAGGAAATATTGAGAAAAGGCAATGTCACTAAGATTACCATAAAAAAGAATGGTGAAACCATAATGAATATACCAGTGACAGCTGCTGCCTTAGGTTCTATAATCTCTGCCCCTCTGACTTTAATAGGCTTAGGTTCTGCCATTATCACCAAGTGTATTATAGAAATAGAAAAAGAAGATGGAGAAGTAATAAATATAAACAATTTGGTGGAATAATATGAAGGACCATGAACAACCATATTGACAAGTCATGTATTTTTTGTTAGATTATAAATTATATAGAAAACTAAAACCTGGTATGCAATGAAGAAGAAAAAGTCAATATGTATATTAAAGCGAATTAGGATTGGTGAGAGCCTAGTATAAAAATGTTGATGAAGGGCACTTCTGAGCATATTTTTTAAGGGAATACCACAAGGTATTAAATAGGGTGGAACCGCGGAAGTAACCTTTCGTCCCTATAGGGATGTAAAGGTTTTTTGTATTTATAAATATTGTAAACAAGGAGGTTTAAATATGTATTTTCAGGAATTGTATCTGAAACTACTAGATTATTGGGGCAGCAAAGGGTGCATAGTATTAGAACCTTATGATGTAGAAAAAGGCGCTGGAACCATGAGCCCTCATACATTTTTAAGAGCTTTGGGGCCAGAGCCTTGGAAGGTAGTGTATGTAGAGCCATCTAGAAGGCCAGCAGACGCAAGATACGGTGAAAATCCCCATCGGGTATATCAACATCATCAATTACAAGTTATATTAAAACCTTCCCCAGAAGATGTACAGGATATATACCTAGATAGCTTAAAGGTAATAGGAATAGATCCATTAAAACATGATATTAGATTTGTGGAGGATAATTGGGAAGCACCTACTTTAGGCGCTTGGGGATTAGGTTGGGAAGTATGGTTAGACGGTATGGAAATTACCCAATTCACATACTTTCAACAAGTAGGAAGTATTAACTGTGATTTGGAATCAGCAGAACTAACCTATGGTCTAGAACGAATCGCTATGTATCTTCAAGATGTAGAGGATATATTTGATATAAAATGGAATAGACATATTACCTATGGAGATATATTTAAACAAGCAGAATATGAACACTCCGTATATAGTTTTGAAAAAGCAAATATAGAAACTCTAAAAAACTTATTTGAAATATATGAAGAAGAGGCAAAAAACAATATAGAAGAAGGTTTAGTTCTTCCAAGTTACGATTATGTGTTAAAATGTTCCCATACTTTTAATGTATTAGATGCTAGAGGGGCTGTATCAGTAACGGAAAGAACCCATTATATAGCTAGAGTTAGATCTTTAGCAAAAATGGTAGCAGCAAAATACATAGAGCAGAGGGAAAGCCTAGGATATCCTCTATTAAAAGAAGGGGGTAGAGCAAATGGATAATAAATATCTATTAGAAATTGGGGTAGAAGAGTTACCAGCTAGACTTATAGGTAGCGCTTTGGAACAGCTAAAGAATAATACTAAAAAGATGTTAAACGAAGAAAGAATACAATTTGAGGGTATAGAAACCTATGCAACACCTAGAAGATTAGTATTGATAATAGAGGGTTTAGGTGACAAGCAAGAAACTATACAGGAATTAGTAAAGGGCCCTGCAAAGAGAATAGCCTACGACGATAAGGGTAATCCTACGAAGGCTCTTCATGGATTTATGAATGGGCAAGGCGTTGAGATAGATCAAATTATCATACAGGAATACAATGGAGAGGAATATATATATGCTAATGTAATAAAAGAAGGAAAAACAACGGAAACTATATTATCAGAAAACATGGCAAATATCATTAAATCCATAATATTTCCAAAGTCTATGAAGTGGGGGGGTAAAAACATAAGATTTGCTCGGCCTATAAGATGGTTAGTATCCCTTTATAACGAAAATGTGCTACCTTTCAATTTAGAGGGTATAGAAGCGGGGAATATTACTAAAGGTCATAGATTTTTAGGGAGCAATCATATTGAATTAAAGTCCGTAGACGAATACTTTGAAACCTTAGAGAAGAATTATGTACTAGTAGATCAAAACAGGAGAAAGGATATTATCAAATATGGCTCTGAAAGGTTGGCTAAGGAAAAAGGCGGCAATCTGTTAATGGATTCCAGCCTATTAGAGGAAGTTACCTATATAGTTGAATATCCAACTCCATTAATCGGTAGAATAGAAGAGGAGTATTTAAATCTACCAATAGACGTAATCATAACTCCTATGAAAGAACATCTACGCTATTTTCCAGTAGTAGATGATAAGGGGAGACTATTACCTTACTTTATCACCGTAAGAAATGGGAATGAAGAACATATAGATACGGTAACAAAAGGTAATGAAAAGGTTTTAGGAGCCCGATTAGAAGACGCTAAGTTCTTCTATTACGAAGATATAAAAACTCCATTAGAAGATTATGTAGAAGATTTAAAGAATATCACATTTCAGGAAAAGCTAGGAACTTTATTCGATAAGACTATCCGTATTCAAAAGTTAGCTGCAAAGATTGGTAACTATTTGGAAGTAGGTCAGGAAACAAAGAACAACATTGAAAGAGCAGCCTACCTTTCAAAAGCGGATTTAGTTACAAAGATGGTAGATGAATTTACAGAATTACAAGGTAATATGGGAATGGAATATGCCAAACAATCTGGAGAAAATGAAATAGTAAGTTTGGCAATATATGAACAGTATCTACCAAGATTTGCAGAGGACCAGCTACCTACTACTACAGCTGGGGCCATCCTTAGCATTGCCGATAAACTAGACACTATAGCAGGATGTTTTGCCATAGGTATACAACCAACAGGATCTCAAGACCCTTATGGTTTAAGAAGGCAAGCCTTGGGAATTATAAATGTAATATTGGACAGAAAATTGAATTTAAATCTAGGAGATATAATAGACTTTGCACTATATATATATGTAGATGAAAATAGTCTAGTATTTAATTATGAAAACATAAAATCAGAAATCCTTGAATTTTTTAATGGTCGAATAAAAAACATGTTTAGCGATGTGGGTATAAGATATGATATTATTGATGGAGTTATAAACACAGGGATAGACGATGTATATGATCTAAAACTTAGAGCAGACAAATTAAATGAATATTTAAATGAGGAAGGGCTGACAAAGGTATTAGCAACTTTTAATCGTGTTATTAATTTAGCTGAAAAAGCCAGTTCCACGGAGATAAAAAGGGATCTATTAGTTGAAGAAGAGGAAATAGAGCTATATGAAGCATTTAATAGTATAGAGGATAAAGTCTTGAATTGGCTAAATAAAAAAGAATATGATAAAGCCCTAGAGCAGTTTATCGTTTTGAGAGAACCTGTGGATAACTTCTTTGACCACGTAATGGTTATGGTAGATGACGATGAAATAAGAGGAAATAGGCTAAGTCTATTAGCTAAAATATCGGAAACTATGCTTATGATCTGCGATCTATCTAAGATAGTCAAGTAGTATAAAAACTAGGTACAAATCGTTAATTGTTCTAAATTATCCATTGAAAACTGTGTACTGTATAAGGGGTGGTGATTCCTATTCAATTAAGTGAAAGACAGGAAAAGATTATCGATATAGTTAAGTACAACCAGCCAATAACTAGCGAAAACATTGCAAAGAGATTAGAATTAACTCGTTCAACCCTCCGTCCAGACTTGGCTATACTTACAATGTCAGGCATATTAGATGCAAGACCAAAGGTTGGGTATTTCTATACGGGAAAGACTACTCTAAGCTTCATATCAGAAAAGATAAGGGAGATTAAAGTAGCAGATAGAAAATCTGTGCCAGTTGTAGTAGATGAGGAAAGTAGCATTTATGATGCAATAGTTACCATGTTTTTAGAAGATGTGAGCACCATATTTGTTACATCTAATGGATACCTTTCTGGAGTAGTGTCCAGAAAGGATTTCTTAAAGAATGCTATTGGTGGTTTGGATCTATATAAAACACCAATAGGAGTAATCATGACACGAATGCCTAATATAGTAGTAACTACCTTAGAAGAAACGGTTTTAGAGGCAGCTATCAAGCTTATAGAACACGAAGTAGACAGCATCCCTGTAGTAGAGGTGGTTTCAACGGATGGAGAAGAGAAGGTCTATAAAGTAGTAGGTAGAATTACTAAAACTACCATTACCAGACTCTTTGTAGATTTAGGAAATAATGAATAGGGGTGATATTATGGACAAGAGTATTGCAATATACGTATTATCTGACTCCATAGGGGAAACGGGAGAACAAGTGGCTAGAGCTGCTGTAAGTCAATTTAACCCTGACAAATATGAAGTTCGAAGATTCCCTTACATAACGGAAGAAGATCAAATATTAGAAATATTTGAAGAGGCTAAGAATGAAAAAAGCATAATCATATATACCATAGTTATTGAAAGGTTAAGAAACTATATTATAGAAATGGGGCAGGTATACGATATTCCCGTTGTAGATTTAATGACACCAGCCTTAGATGCTTTAGAACAAGTACTTGGCTATGAGCCAAAGAGGGAGTCCGGATTGATAAGACGATTAGACGAAAAATACTTTAAAAAAGTAGAAGCCGTAGAATTTGCTGTAAAATATGATGATGGAAAGGATACAAGGGGAATAAAGAAGGCCGATATTGTGTTGGTAGGAGTATCTAGAACTTCCAAGACGCCTTTAAGTATGTATTTAGCCCATAAAAATTTTAAAGTAGCCAATGTACCCTTGGTACCAGAAGTTCCAGCCCCAGAGGAGTTATTTCTTAAGGATACAAAAAGGGTGTTTGGGCTTATAGCCAATCCATTTAAACTAAATGAAATAAGGCAAGAAAGACTAAAGTCTTTAGGATTAAGTAACAATGCCAACTATGCAAGTATAGAAAGAATTAATTTAGAACTTGAATATTCTAAGAAAATAATGGAAAAACTAGATTGTACAGTGATAGATGTATCCAATAAGGCAGTAGAGGAAACGGCTGGAATAGTAATGGACTATATGAAAAAGAATTTTGGTGAGGAAATAATGGATTAGAAGTGTTGCATGCTCAACACTTCTTTTGTTTCCTAAAGAGATGCTATAGGAGGCATTTCTATGGTCTAAAACATAAATTTTATACAAAGTATTAAAATATTCTTCAAAAATAAAGGATTATACAAACTTATGTTGTATATATATATAATCGCCATTTTACAATTAATATGATAATAAGCTTTATTTGAAACCATAGACTTAATTGCAAGATGGAATCTTTGTTCTAATTTTCTGTAAAGGGGTATATATATTATGAATATACGTAGTCAAATAGAAAACTGTGAAAAAGATAATCTATCCCATTTAGCTATATTAAGTCAAAATACAAAGGGCAGAGTATTTAAAGAAGAAAAGTGTAGTGTAAGAACGGAATTTCAAAGGGATAGAGATAGAATTATACACTCTAAATCCTTTAGAAGGTTGAAACATAAAACTCAGGTATTTATAGCACCAGAAGGAGATCATTATCGAACTAGATTAACCCATACCTTAGAAGTGGCTCAGATATCCAGAACTTTAGCTAGGGCTTTAAGATTAAATGAAGATCTTGTTGAAGCTATAGCATTAGGGCATGATCTTGGCCATACACCTTTTGGGCATACAGGAGAGGTGGTTTTAAATTATCTTAATCCAAAGGGTTTTAAACATAATGAGCAAAGCCTTAAAGTAGTAGAACATTTAGAGCATGGCTATTCAAGAAATGGACTTAATTTAACCTATGAAGTTAGGGATGGAATACTAAAACATACGGGAAAGGATATGCCTGGAACCTTAGAAGGACAAATCGTCAGGATCGCAGATAGAATTGCTTATATCAATCACGATATAGATGACGCTATTAGGGCAAATGTAATCAAAAGAGAAGACCTACCAGATGATTGTGTCAATATGCTAGGAAAACATCCTGGTGAGAGAATAAATACCATGATATTGGATGTAATAGAAAATAGTATGGAAAAAGGAATAATAACCATGGGGACTGAAATTGGATACTATACTGAAAGGCTAAGGAATTTTATGTTTGAAAGGGTATACTTAAATCCGGTGGCTAAAAAAGAAGAAGGAAAGGCCAAATATATGATAGAACAACTATATCATTATTATATAGATAATTATGATAGATTGCCAAATGAACACAAAAAACTGTACAAGGAAGGTTTATTTACAAAAGAAGACATAATATGCGATTATATAGCAGGAATGACCGATAGATACGCAGTAAACCTATTTAAAGATTTATTTGTTCCAAAAGCTTGGGAAAAATACTAAAAAAAGAAGGATTATTTAAATATTTGTCGAATATAAATAAAGTGCTCCTTTCAATAGATAGGAAGTGCAAGGTGGTAATTTATGTCATATGTCATTAATGATGAAACAATTGAAAAAATTCGGGATACCAGTGATATAGTAGCTATAGTATCTCGATATGTATCCCTAAAAAGGAGTGGCAGCAATTATATGGGCTTATGCCCTTTTCACAATGAAAAAACGCCATCCTTTACTGTATCTGATACTAAGCAGCTTTTTCACTGTTTTGGATGTGGAGAAGGTGGGGATGTTATATCTTTTATTATGAAAATAGAAAATTTAACATTCCCCGAGGCAATAGAATACTTAGCTGATATGTTAGGGATATCTTTGGAGAAGAAAAATAAAACTGATGAAAAACTAGTACAAAAAAAAGAAAAATTATATGAGATAAATAGAGAAGCAGCCAGATATTATTATTACAACTTAACTAATGACAAACAAGCTCTATTATATTTAAAAAATAGAAATATCAATAAAAAAGTATTAAATCGATTTGGATTAGGGTATGCTTTAGATAGTTGGAATAGCATATATGGATATTTAAAGAATAAAGGCTATGATGAATTGGATATAGAAAGATCAGGACTTATAGGTAGAAGAAAAGATAATTCTGGTTACTATGATAAATTTAGAAATAGAATTATGTTTCCAATAATCGATACAAGAGGTAGAGTAATTGGTTTTGGCGGTAGGGTATTAGACAACTCTATGCCTAAGTATCTAAATTCCCAGGATTCTTTAGTATTTACAAAG
Organism: Clostridium sp. Cult3; assembly: GCF_021655115.1. Taxonomy (GTDB): domain Bacteria; phylum Bacillota; class Clostridia; order Tissierellales; family Tepidimicrobiaceae; genus PPXY01. The sequence continues at coordinate 13,869 of NZ_PPXY01000042.1, read as the reverse complement.
GGTAATAATCTATATGGCTTAAATTTGGTTAAAGAATACTCCAATAGGGAAAAAGTCATATTAGTAGAAGGTTATATGGATGTAATAGCCCTTTTCAATCATGGAGTAAACTATGCTGTAGCGAGTCTCGGTACAGCTTTTACTCAAAATCAAGCAAAATTACTTAAAAGATATGGAAAGGAAATTTACATCTGTTACGATTCAGATAAAGCAGGAATAAATGCAACGACTAAAGCACTAAATATTTTAAGAGATGAAGGGACAGAGCCAAAAGTTATAATTCTCCCATCTGGTCAGGACCCAGATGACTTTATCAATAAAAGAGGACTAAAAGAATTTAAAAAACTAATGGATCAAGCGTTAAACTATGTAGATTATCAAATATATATTAACAAACAAAGATATGACCTATCTAACCCAGAAGAAAAGATAAAGTTTACAAAAGAAATAGCTAATACACTGAAAAGATTAAAGAGTCCAATTGAAAAAGATGTATATATTGATAAGATATCTTTGGAGACAGGTATATCAAAAGAAGCCATAGAAAAAGAGATTGTTGGGAAAAATTATAAGAATAACAGGACAATTTATGGGGACAAGTATATTAATAGAGAATATAGAGATAATAAGAGTAAAATAATTCCTATAAAGACGGTATTAGAACCTGCCCATTTGACGGCAGAAAAAACCCTAATCAAATTGATGATAGAGAATAAAGAATATTTTATTTTAATTAAAGAATATTTGAAGGAAGAAGATTTTTTGAATTATGAGTGCAATATATTGGCAAACATCATATTTCATCAGTATATGGAAAAGAACCAGTTGACACAAATAGATACAGACATTATACTAGATAAGGTAAAAAACATAGAAAATATAGATATTTCCATTATAGACGAAGTCCTATCTAAAGATATTGTTTTTTTACCCGAAGATAAACATATATTAGTAGAGGATTTAATAAATACAGTTAAATATTCTAAATTAATGCTTGAAAGGAAACAAATAACCAATGAAATTCAACAAATAGAATCCAATAAAGATAAAGGAGATGGACAGAAGTTTAAATCACTATGTTTGAGATTAACCAAAATAGACAAACAGTTAGAATCATATAAATAAATACTTGGAAGGGAGGGAGCAGCATTGGAACATAAAAAGAAAGATGGCGAAAAAATTGAAAAGAATAAAATAGACGCTGTAAAAAAGCTAATTGAAAAAGGTAAAAAAAATGGTATGTTAACATATAAAGAAATAGCTGATGCACTAGAGGAAATAGATCTAGATGTAGAACAAATAGATGATATATACTTAAGATTAGAGGATATGGGTATTGATATTGTAGGGGAAAAGGAAGAAGACTTGCTTCTTGAATCTGACGATGAAGATGGAGATGATGAGGAAGATATAAATACAGAGGATTTATCAGTGCCTAAAGGTATAAATGTAGACGATCCAGTACGAATGTACCTAAAGGAAATTGGCAAGATACCTCTTTTGACAGCTGATGAAGAAGTTGAACTGGCAAAACGGATGGAAGCAGGAGATGAAGTAGCAAAAAAACAATTAGCAGAGGCTAATCTTAGACTTGTAGTCAGCATAGCTAAAAGATATGTAGGTAGGGGAATGCTGTTTTTAGACCTGATCCAAGAGGGAAATCTAGGTTTAATGAAAGCAGTAGAAAAATTTGATTATAAGAAAGGATACAAATTTAGTACTTATGCAACATGGTGGATACGTCAAGCTATAACTAGAGCTATTGCCGATCAAGCCAGAACCATAAGGATTCCAGTGCATATGGTAGAGACCATTAATAAATTAGTAAGAGTCCAAAGACAGCTGGTGCAGGAATTGGGAAGGGATCCAACACCAGAGGAGATTGCCAAAGAAATGAATATGGAAGTAGAAAAAGTAAGGGAAATAATGAAAATTGCTCAGGAGCCAGTTTCCTTAGAAACACCAATTGGGGAAGAAGAAGATAGCCATCTTGGTGACTTTATTGAAGATGACAATGCCCTAGCCCCTGCTGAAGCAGCAACGTATATAATGCTAAGAGAACAACTTATAGATGTATTAGACACCCTTACTCCGAGGGAACAGAAAGTATTAAGATTGAGATTTGGTTTAGATGATGGAAGAGCTAGAACTTTGGAAGAAGTAGGTAAAGAATTTGACGTAACAAGAGAAAGAATTAGGCAGATAGAAGCAAAAGCTTTAAGGAAATTAAGACATCCAAGTAGAAGCAAAAAGTTAAAGGATTTTTTGGAATAAATTAAAGATTCGCTTTAAAGCGAATCTTTAATTGTAAAAAGAAACTTATCGAAAGGAAGAAATATATGAAATTGTCAGATAGATTACAAAAAATAGCAGATTTTGTGCCACGAAATACGATAGTTGGAGATATAGGGACAGACCACGGATATATACCTATATATTTAAGGGAAAATGGCATATCAAAAATAGTTATAGCTACAGATATTAGCCAAAGTTCTTTGAACAAGATAATAGAGTCTGTAAATGAAGTAGATCATATAGACCATATAGATATTAGGCTAGGTGATGGGCTAGAACCAATCAAGCCTTTTGAAATAGATACTGTAGTAATGGCAGGTATGGGAGGACTACTTATATGTGACATATTAGATAAAGACAAAGAGAAGAGGGATTCCATAACACATTTTATACTTCAACCCAATGTAGCATCCAAGGAGTTGCGGAAATACCTATATGACAACAACTTTGAAATAATAGACGAGGTGTTAGCCAAAGAAGAGGATAGGTTTTATGAGATAATATATGCGAAAAAAGGAAAGGCATATGTTACTGAAGACATCTACTATGAGATAGGGGAAAAACTTATAATCAACAGGGATCCATTGTTGGAAGAGTTTATTAAAAACAGAATAGGAACAATAGAACAGATATTAAGAGAATTGGAGGGTAAAAATACTGATAAAGCTCAGGAAAGATACCAGCAGCTATCGAAAAAGATAATAGAATTAGAGGAGGTGTTAGAACAAATTGAAAGCTGTTGAAATAATTCAGCTATTAGATCTATGGGCTCCAAAACATTTAGTGGAGGAATGGGACAATACTGGATTTCAAATAGGAGATTCTAACAGGGAAGTTGAAAAGATTTTATTGTCTTTGGATTTAACAGAGGAAGTATTTGAAAAGGCATTAGAAGAAAAAGTGGATATGATAATTACTCATCATCCCTTGATATTTAAACCTTTGAGATCCATAACAAGATTAGATCCAAAAGGAAAATTAATCTACAATATTATTCAGAATGACATAGTTGTATACAATGCCCATACCAATTTAGACTTGACAACAGGTGGTATAAATGATACTTTAGCAGATATTTTAGAAATAAATAATCCAAGACCATTAAAGATAGCCTATGAAGAACCTCTATATAAATTGGTAGTATTTGTACCTAATAGCCATAGGGATCAAATACGAAAAGTATTGGGAGACGAAGGTGCTGGCTGGATTGGAAATTATAGTCACTGTACTTATAACTTAGAAGGTATAGGTACTTTTATGCCTAGGGAAGGCACTAATCCATATATAGGAGAAACTTATGAACTAGAAGAAGTCCAAGAAACTAGGGTAGAAACTATAGTTCAAAAAAAGGACTTGGGAAGAGTACTAGGAAAAGTGATTGAAGCTCATCCCTATGAGGAAGTAGCCTATGATATATATCCTCTAATGAATGAAGGCAAAACCTTTGGATATGGAAGGATTGGAGAAACAGAGGAGATATCTTTAGTAGATTATTTGGACAAGATAAAGAAAAGATTGGATCTAAAACATTTAATAGTCTATGGCGATATGGAAAAAGACATTAAAAGAGTTGCTTTATGCGGTGGAAGTGGCTCTTCCTTCATATACGATGCTTATTTACATGAAGCGGACATATATATTACTGGCGATATAAAATATCACGATGCTCAATATGCTCATGACTTAGGATTGACTTTGATAGATGCTGGTCATTATCATACAGAAAAAGTAATACTGCCTGTAATAAAACAGTATTTGTACAGTAATATTAAAGACTCCATTCAGATCAAAATTTTTAGCCAAAGCAGTCCGTCTTGTGTAATCTATTAAACCACTTGGAGGTGGGTATATGGGAACTTTGGAACTATTGTGGGAACTTCAGGAACATGACAACAACTTAAAAGATATAAAGCTAAAATTAGAGGAGATATCTAATGGAAAAAGGATTAAAGAATTGTTAATGGGACTGGAAGATACGGAAAACAGATTGAATAGTTTAGAAAAAAGATTGGAAGCAAATGAGTATAGATTAAACAAGAACAATCTAATATTAAGAGACTTAGATTACAAGCTAAAGGAAACGGAAAGGGATCTATATGAAGGAAATATTTTAGATATAAAACAATTAAGCTATCTAGATAAAGAAAGGGATACAATAAAAGGAAAGATAGACGAAAAAGAGATTGAAATTTTACAACAGATGGAGGAAATGGATAGTTTAAAGGAGGAATTTATAAGAATACTACAGGATTTTAAACAATTAAAGTCAGAATATATTGAGCTTATAGAAAAGTACAAGTTCATAGTTGAAGATCTTAAAACAAAAGCTCAGGAGGAGAGAAGAGAAAAAGATAAAATATCACGTCAAATCCAAGAAGACATTCTAGTTATGTATGCAAAATTAAAAAACACTAGAGGAAATGCTTTAGCTGAAATCATAGATAATAGGTGTAGTGGATGTAATGTGCTATTGCCTACAATCGTCATAGATAAATTAAAAGATACAGATACTTTAATATACTGCGAAAATTGTGGTAGAATACTATATCCTAATAAATCAACACTCATGTGTTAATGAAAAATATGGATATTTCCCCAGTAAATGAATTTGCAAAACTTTTTAGATTATGCTATAGTATTTATGCTAAATAGAAAATATTTGATGAGTAAATCAGATGATCGCGTGCTTTTGCATGAGGAAAGTCCGTGCTCCATAGGGCAGGATGCTGGATAACGTCCAGTAGGGGTGACCCTAAGGCAAGTGCAACAGAAATATACCGCCCAGCATCGAATTATAATTGCTGGGTAAGGGTGGAAAGGTGAGGTAAGAGCTCACCAGCGATTTAGGCGACTAATCGGCTCTGTAAACCCCATCTGGAGCAAGACCAAAAGGGAACAAAAGGGACAGTTGCCCGCTGTCGTTCCAAAGGTAGGTCGCAGGAATCCATTGGTAACAGTGGATCATAGATAGATGATCATCCAAGACAGAACACGGCTTATAGATTTACTCAAAAACCCTTTAAAAATGTTGGTGCCAGGCACTAACATATTAACTTATTTGTGAAACAATTATCAACCATGTTTTTTGGAAACTAGATTTCCGAAAACATGGTTGTTTTAGTTTTCTAAGATTTTCCTTGACAATTATAGTCTACATAGCGTAAACTATAGTTAAGTCTACAAAGCGTAAACTAAGGAGTGATATTATGAAATATAATTTAAGTGAGATGGAAACAAAATTAGCTGAGATAATTTGGGAAAGGGAACCTATAAAATCTTCTGAATTAGTAGATATTTGTGCTGAAGAATTTGATTGGAAAAAATCTACTACTTATACAATGCTCAAAAGAGTTGAGAACAAAGGTGTAATTATCAATGAAGACGGAATTGTAAAATCTATTATATCTAGAAAAGATTTTTATGCTGGTCTTAGTAGCAATTATGTCAATAAATCCTTTGGTGGCTCATTACCCAAATTTATTGCAGCCTTTACAAGAGCAGAAAAACTTAGTGATGCTGAGATTAAAGAAATTGAGGCCATGATTAGGCACCATAGGGAGGAAAAATAATGGAAACTTTATTTTTCAATATAATTAATACTAGTATTACAGCTTCTATTATTATTTTATTTATTTTAGTCTTAAGATTTTTATTTAGGAAGTCTACTAAAAAATTTTCTTATGTACTATGGCTTATACTCTTAATTAAATTAATTATACCTTTTTCTTTCGAAACTAAGTTTAATCCTATGCCAAGTAAATTTATGGAGTTTTCAAATAGGGCTTATATAGAAGAAAATGTTCAAGGCGAAGAAACTATGCTAAAATCAGAAGCGGATCTAGGGGAAACCATAAATCCAAATGACAATAAAACTTTAAAAACTCCTATTGAATCGGAGGAAAATATCGCCAAATCAAATAAACTTACCATAAAAAATAGCTTTCCTTATATTTGGATAATTGGAATAATCTTATCTTTAACACATGGTTTCATATCAAATCAAAAACTTAAGAAAAATTTAAAAGACTCTACTTATATTTATGAAAACATATACGAAAATGAAAACCTAGATACTGCTTTCATCCATGGGATAACAAATCCCAAAATATACATACCAAATCATTTAGATGAAGGAGAAAGAGAATATATAATTATACATGAAAAAACCCATTTAAAAAGATATGATCATATTATTAAATTTTTATATTATTTAGTCCTTTCTATACATTGGTTCAATCCTTTGATTTGGTTAGCATTTTTTTTAATGGAGAGGGATATGGAACTTTCTTGTGATGAAGTTGTAATGAAAGAAATAGGAAATGATGCAAAAGAAGACTATTGTAGAACATTACTTTCTTTGGCAACTGGACATAAAAAAAAAATAGTAGCACCTCTTAGTTTTAGTGAAAATAATACAAAAGGGAGGGTGAAAAATGTGTTAGATTACAAAAAAACAAAATTTTGGGTAAGTATTGTATTGATTGTAGTTGTAGTAGTTTCAATATTTTTTATATTTACTAGGCCTAAAGACGATGAAAATGTAAATAATTATGTAGGAGAAGTAGAGAATGATGAATATGGACTTTATAATAGAACTTTTAAAGATCCTAGGGATGTAGCGAAAATAATATTTAATAAAGAATTAGAAAAAGTTAAAGAACATACTCATGAAAATGTTAAAATTGAAGAAGCTAAAATTACAAAATTTAAAGGATTATATTCTTATGAAGGATATTTAGATAATCCCATAGGGGTATTTGCTTTTGAATATATAATAAAGGGGAAAGAATTATTAGATTATCCCTTTGTAGATATTACTGCTGATGGTGCAATAACAGAAGAAAATTTAGGAGTAGGTAAGCCATTATTAGCTTTTGCTATTGTAGATGGTAAATATAAAAACGGTAAATATATAGGTGGTAAATATGAATTCTTAGGCTTTATATTTTGTGGAGAGTTTTACCTAGATACTAAAGCAGAAATTGAAATAGGCTTAAATGAATTATTAGAAAATAGAGGATTAAAAGGGCCTGAAATTTTCCCAGGGAATCATATTTTATCAGAAAACAAACTAAAGGAAGGTGGAACACATAAACTATTATTATCTCAACCAGCAAAGACTGGTAAAGGTGGAATATGGTGTGTAGATAGGTGGATGGATGAGAATGGAAATATGTATTATAATATTATCCCAAGTGATTTAAGTTTAAAAGAATATTATGCTGAAATCCAGGAACAAGTAGATAATGGAGAAAATCAAGATTTATTAGATGGGGAAAAAGTAGCATTAAAGTTTATTGAAGAACATTTAGGCCCTAGTTATGCTAAAGCCTATAGGTTTGAATTTTACGAAAATGCCAGTATAGATGATTTTTTAATTAAACCAACAAATCAATACTTTGGCTATATAATGGAATTAGTAAAATACGATTGGTCAGAGAATTATACTGTTCATTTTGATAAAGCGGAATTTCTCCATAATGTAGACCCTGGGGATTTGGAAAGATTAAAAGAACTTGGTGTCGACTCAAATAAATTAGATAATGGCTACTATATATATAATCCTACATCCTATCCAGCATCCTTTACAATTGATGAAGATACAGAATTTTATATAATAAAATTGGGAGACACCCATGCAGTAAAGGTAAGTGAAGATGAATTTATAGAACATTACAACAAAAACAAAGATGCCCTATATATGTTAGAAGATGAAAATTTCAAATTGAGAAAAGTGATGGAAGTATATTTGCCATAGATAAATTAATTTTTAGAAATAAGAAATTTTTAAAATTTTGTTCAGATGTTTCCTGTTTTTTTTATATTATTATTAAACATAATCTCCCAGCACTAACTTATTATCTTATTTTTGTATTGACTTATATTCCAAGTAACTTTATAATATAAAGTAGCTTTAAAATATAAAGTGACTAAATTGTCTAAAGCTACATATATTATAAAAAAGGAGGTTGGAATATGGGACGTGTAAATGCATTAGTGGTATTTGCTGAAGGATTATTATCTTTGTTTTCCCCTTGTGTACTTACAATCTTACCAGTATATTTAGCTATACTATCTGGTAGTAGTGTGAAGAATTTGAAGGAAGGAGAGGTTGGTTTTAAGAATAGTCCACTTCTTAAAAATACCATATTATTCGTATTGGGAATATCTACGACCTTTTTCTTATTAGGTTCTTCTCTCAATATAATAAATCAATTCGTTAAGGTGAACAAAACTACCTTAGGAAAGGTTGGCGGAATAATAATAATATTTATGGGATTATTTTATGCTGGTTATTTGAACATACCCTTTCTACAAAAGGAGAAAAGGTTCAATATGGAAGTCCATGAGATGAAACCACTAACTGCTTACCTGTTAGGTCTTACCTTTAGTTTTGGTTGGACCCCTTGTATAGGGCCTATGTTGGCTTCTGTATTGATCATGGCATCCAATGCTGGTAGTATGCTAATGGGGAACTTTTTGATACTAATATACACTTTAGGCTTTACCCTACCCTTTGTAATCATTGCTCTATTTTACGATAAATTATTTGAACACCTAGATAGGTTGAAACTTCATATGGATAAGATACAAAAAGCGGGGGGAGCCCTTTTAATAATAATCGGTCTAGTCATGGCATTGGGTGGAACGGATAATATAGCAGCATATTTTAATAGCGATAAAGATGAGCCACAAAAACAAGAACAAAATATTGCTGATGAAGAGGGAAGTGTCTCTGATAGAGGAGGAGCAAGTAGAGAAGAAACTAAAGAAGAAGAGGAAGGAAAAGTTCTTGCTCCAGATTTTACCCTTGTAGATCAGTATGGAAATACTCATACTTTAAGTGATTATCGGGGAAAAGTAGTGTTTTTAAACTTTTGGGCTACCTGGTGCCCTCCTTGTAGGATGGAGATGCCCCATATAGAGGAGATATACAATGACAACAATCAGAATTCTGAAGATGTAGTTATAATAGGAGTGGCTGGTCCAAATATTGGAAAAGAAGGAGATGAAGAATATATAATCCAATTTCTTGAGGATGGAGGATATACTTTTCCAGTGCTATTCGATGAGACTGGAAGGACTATGGCTCAATATGGGATTCAAGCATTACCAAGTACTTTTATAATCGATAAAGATGGAAATGTGATAGAATATGTTCGTGGAGCTATAGACAAGGAAACTATGGAATTCCTTATAGATGATGCTAAATAGTATCTAAGCAACAAAGGAGATGGTATTTTGAAAGTTACTTATGATTTATCTTGCAATTTAGCCCAAACGTTAAATATTCTAGGGGATAGATGGACTATGTTGGTTCTCCATAGAATATCAAAAGACAAAAATACCTTTAAAGAACTAGAAGAGACTCTAGATCCTATTCCTACCAATATTTTGTCTGATAGATTAAAGTTATTAAAGGAGAATGGATTGATATACTCAGAGCTATATAACGAACATCCCCCAAGATACCAATATAAGGTTACAGAAAAGGGAAAAGATTTTAATCATGTGTTTAATTCCATGATACTTTGGGCAAATAAGTATTTAGACGATTGTAGTAGAATTGTCTGCCACAAAAAATGTGAAACTCCAGTAGAAATAAAATACTACTGTAAAAACTGTGATGAATATGTTGACGATTTAGATCTGGTAGTAATAGATTCATAATAGAAGAAAAGGTGGTGAAAGGGTTCTTAATAAGAATGGCCAAGGCATATGAATAAAAACTTAGGGAAAATAAGCAACTATATCTTTTACTTAGGTCTTTTAGTTGCAGCCTATGGTCTATATAAATCCTATATCAGTACTAGGGGATTGCCTCCTGGAGCTTGCCCTATTGAGAACAATCGACCAGTACTATATATAGCCATAGGTTTGCTAGTAATATCTACAATCCTATCTTATATACAAGATCTACAAAAGAAGAATAAAGATAAAAAAATAAATAATTTAATAGGGAGAGATGATGATGAAAGAAATATACGACGATAATTTCAATCAAGAAGTTTTGGAAAATGATTTACCAGTACTAGTAGATTTCTGGGCACCCTGGTGTGGCCCTTGTAAAGCAGTAGGGCCTGTTTTAGAGGAACTATCCACTAAGTATTCTGATAAGATTAAATTTGTTAAACTAAATGTAGATGAAAATCCAGAAATAGCAGGAGAATATAGGATAATGAGCATACCTACAATTAAGATTTTTAAAAAAGGTAAAGTAGTAGAGGATTTAATTGGATTTAGATCTAATTTAGAATTTGAAAAGATTCTAGCCAAACATATATAATAAAAATCACCTGGTTTTGTCAGGTGATTTTTCTTTAATAATAAATACATAATGATCACCAGGTTGAGAATAGGCATATATTATGTTAATATTGAAGCGATATGAAACTTTTTATTCAAGCTTTGCAAAGGAATTTGTGAATACCTAACGAATATAATAACATAGTTATTATATTTATTTATCAAAATGGAGGTCGCCAATTATGGCAGGAAGGGGAAGCTTTTTAAGGATATTAATATTAGTTCTCTTTTTAGTTGGATGCCACCCTAGTCAAGTAGAATCAAAAAATATGGACAAGGTCATATTGCAATTAAGGTGGAATCATCAATTTCAATTTGCTGGTTTCTATGCAGCAGATTGGATGGGATATTATGAAGATGAAGGTTTGGATGTGGAGATTAGACCTGGACGTAAAGAAGATGGCAGGGTTATAAATGCAGTAGATGAGGTATTAGAAGATAGAGCTCATTTTGGAATAGGTTCTATAGATGTTTTACTAGCCGAGAGAGATTCAACAAGCCTATGTTTAATTGCATCAATATTTCAAAGAAGCTTGACTACTTATTATATAGACAAGGGTACTCCATTTAATTCCATAGTTGATATGACAAGATTAAAAGTGGGTAGAAGAAAAAAGGATCTATTGGATATAGAACTTCAGTCTATGCTCATTAGCGAGGGGATAGAACCCAATATATTGCCTTTAGTAGACGAACATGAAACCTTCCAACCAGAGGACATACTCCAAGGTAAATATGATGTAATACCTGGAATTGCAGGAGGCATAATCGAATATTATGCAGATAAAGATGGGATCTACCTAAAATCCATAAAACCTGTAGATTTTGGAATAGATTTCTATGGTGATTCTATATTTACAACTAAAGAACTATCCTACACAAATCCTGAATTAGTTGAAAGATTTAGAAGGGCTAGTATTAAAGGTTGGCAGTATGCATTAGAAAATCCTGAAGAGATAATACATAGAATGACAGAGGAGTTTTCTAATCCAGAATTAAGGGATCCTAGGGATTTTGAAGAATATAATAGATATCAATCTAAAAAGATAATAGAACATACATTATATCCTATTGTGCAATTGGGGAATATAAATCCTTATCGTTGGAACAAAATGTGTGAGAGTCTTACAAAGCTAGGATTGATGAACAAATGCATAGATATGGAAGAGTTCATATTTGATTACGAAAAGACTCAGGAAAAGAAAAATGAGATCATCATAAGAAGAACTATCAATATTTTGATAGTTGCGTTAATATTTACTACTATGTTATATATAGCCAATCTATCAAATAAAAATAGATTGTTAAAAGATGAGCTAAGAGAAAACAAGAGGAAGGAAGGATTAATTCTATATCAATCTCGATTGGCAGCAATGGGAGAGATGATAGGAAATATTGCTCATCAATGGCGACAACCCTTAAACAATATAAATCTACTCCTATCTAATATTGGAGATTGTATTAGAGAAGAAGAAATAGATGTGGAATATATAAATAACTCTATCGAAAAGGGCAAACTACTCACTAGACAGATGTCCAATACTATTGACGATTTTAGATATTTTTTCAATCCAAAAGATGAAAAAGAATACTTTTACATATTAGATGGTGTAAGATTGGCTCTAGATATTTTGGAAGATAAAATTAGATACAAAAATATAGGTTTAATACTTGATAATATATCTATAATAGCAACCTATGGATATAAAAATCAGTATGCCCAAGCCTTGTTCAATATAATCGACAATTCCATAGATGCATTATCTCTGGCGGATACTGGAGATAAACGATTGTATATATCTATTTATGAAGAAGACGATATGGGGGTATGTGAAATCATAGATAATGCAGGAGGAATTAAGGAGGACATACAGGATAAGATATTTGAAGCTTATTTTACTACAAAGGAAAGTAGAGAGGGAACGGGACTAGGATTATATATGACAAATACCATAGTTAAAAATATGGGTGGAAGAATAGAGTGGAGGAACACTTCTGATGGTGTCTCCATGAAAGTATTGACTCCTAAGGGGAGGTTGAAAAATGAACAAATCTAAGGATAAAGTTTTAAATAATATGAAAATATTATTAGTAGAAGATGATGATTTTACTAGACAGCAACTAGAACGATTTTTAAGAAGAAGAGTAGGAAAAATATTAACAGCCACAAATGGAGCTCAGGGATTGGAAATATTAAAAACGGATGAAATTGATATTGTGATTACAGATTTAAAAATGCCTAATATGACTGGCTTGGAAATGATTCAAATAGCTAGAGAAAATGATTACGATGGACCAGTGATTATCATATCTGCTCTTTCCGATACGGATACAATACTTAAAGCTGTGGATATGGGAATAGTAAAATACATAATAAAGCCAATAGATACAGATGAATTGGTAGAAATTTTAGTCAAACTATCCAAGGATATAATGAAAAATAAATTTAATGGAATAGTAATAGATGATGATCTAATAGTAGATAAGGAAAGGAAGGTAGCATTAGAGAGGGATATTGGAAGAAAAATAGCCCATTTTTTAAAAAGTTATACTGGGAAAGGTCCCAAAAACATACAAGTATTCATACAGGGAAATAATATTACTGTACAAGCCGAAGAAATCTTAACTCTAATGGAACAGAATATAGTGTCAAATGTTAGAAATTATAGTATAGTAGATTACAATAGAAGATTATTTTATTCTGAAAATAAAAGACATTTAGAGCAACATATAGAAGATGTAATAAATCATGAAGTGAATTTAATAGAGGCAAATTGCAATTCATCAAATAATTTAGATTTATTAAAATTTTCCTTTAAATGATTTGATTATTATTAAACAATATGTTATTATAATAGTAGATTAAAGCTAAAATAGATACAAATTGTAAGCTATTTTAGATTTGATTATGACAATAGAATATATTCCTGACAAGGATTAAAGATAACTTTATTGTAAGTTAGGCTTTAGCAGGTCAGAATAAAGGAATTAACATTCCTTTATTCTGACCTGTTTTTTTATCGAAAACAAACACAAGGGGTGAGAAGAATGATAACCATAAGGGAATATTTCAAACCAAAAACCTTAGAAGAAGCCTATGGACAATTGATATGTAATAGGAAAAACACGGTATTTGGAGGGGGAGCCTTCATAAGGATGGGTTCTAAAAACATACCATTGGCAATCGATCTATCTGAAGCAGGATTAGCCTATATAGAAGAAGATGAAAATATGATAAAGATCGGTGCCATGACCAGCTTTGGAGAT
>NZ_PPXY01000041.1 GCF_021655115.1 Clostridium sp. Cult3 | reverse complement strand
AATAAATGCGGTTATATATTTTTTTTATCATTAAAAGTGACATTTTCACTGAATAAATTTCTATGTTCTTATGTGACATTTTCATTGACTATTGACATATATAAAATTAAAATTTTATATATTGACTAATTAAATATAGCTTCTATAAAATCATCTACATTGAAAGGTTGCAAATCCTCTATACCTTCTCCTACTCCTACAAGTTTTACTGGCAAACCTAACTCGGATTGTAACGCAATCACCACTCCACCTTTAGCGGTTCCATCTAGTTTGGTTAATGCAACCCCCGTAATATCACAAACTTCTTTAAATACTTTTGCCTGAGAAATAGCATTTTGCCCAGTGGTTGCATCTAATACTAGCAATACTTCCTTTTGGGCTTCAGGATATTCCTTTTCTACTACACGAAATATCTTGTTTAACTCATTCATCAAATTCTTTTTATTGTGAAGCCTTCCAGCAGTATCACATATCAAAACATCACCTTTCCTTGCTTTCGCAGCTTGAATACCATCAAATATTACTGCCGCAGGGTCTGCCCCTTCATTATGGGAAATAATGTCTACTCCTGCTCTATTACCCCATTCCTCTAATTGTTCAATAGCTGCAGCTCTAAAGGTATCACCAGCTGCAATTATTACTTTTTTACCTTCTTTTTTTAAATTATAAGATAGTTTCCCAATGGTTGTTGTCTTACCTACACCATTTACTCCTACAACTAGCACCACTGCAGGAGACGGTTCCAACTTTAACTGGTTTTCCTCTCCTGATTGAGTCATCATCTTCTTTATTTCATCCTTTAGAAGTTCTTTAATATCTTCTGGTTCTTTAATCTTTTCCTTCTTAACCCTATTCTTTAATCTATCGGTTAGTTCCATCGTTGTATTAATACCTACATCTGCAGTGACAAGTATTTCCTCTAAATCATCAAAGAGCTCATCGTCTATTTTAGTATAGGATTTTAAAATACTATCAATCTTATCCGTCATCTCTTTTCTCGTCTTATCCAATCCCTGCATTAGCTTTTCAAAGAAGCTTAGTTTTGGCTTTGATTCAGCTTTATCTTCTTCTACTTCATCTAATGTTTCTTTTGCATGTTCTACCTTAATTCCTGCTTTGCCTTCTAAAGTAGATTCCTCTTCTTGCATTTTTACCTCTGATACATCCTGCTTTTCATTCAATTCTAAATCATCATCTTTTTTATCTTTACTTTTTTTATTCCATTTAAATAAATTTTTGAACATATTTAACCTCCTGATAGAAATTCAATAATTATTATGTCAAAATAAATAAATCATCTCTTTACTCTTAACTGCTAATCTAACTAGCTATTTCATCTAAATCATCTGTTAATTTGACAGAAACTATTTTACTAACTCCTTCCTCTTCCATAGTTACACCATATAATATATCAGCTATCTCCATAGTACTTTTTCTATGGGTTATCATGATAAATTGTGTGTCATGGGATAAGCTTTTTAGATAGTTTGTGTATCTGTTTATATTAGCTTCATCTAATGCTGCATCTATTTCATCTAATATGCAAAAAGGTGTAGGTTTAGTTTGAAGTATTGCAAATAATAAAGCCACTGCAGTTAAAGACTTTTCTCCCCCGGAAAGCAGAGATAAATTCTGCAATTTTTTTCCTGGTGGTTGAGCTTTTACTTCTATCCCACAGCTAAGAATATCCTCTTCATCTTCTAATATTAAATCTGCCTTACCTCCATCAAATAATACGGAAAAAACCTTGTTAAAATTCTCGTTTATCTTGTTAAAGCTATATAAAAACTGCTCCTTCATCTTCATTTCCATATCATTTATCACTTTTTGTAAATCTGCTTTAGCCGCTAATAGATCATCATGCTGCTTAATAATAAACTGTAATCTTTCCCCTGTAACTTTATACTCGTCAATGGAGTTTAAGTTAACAGTACCCAAATCTTTTATTTCGTCCTTTAACTCATTTACCTCTAGGACTGCTTTATCTAAATCATCTATTTCTATCCATAGCTTCATGGCATCATCAAAAAGTAACTCGTAGTCCTCCGCAAGTCTTTTATTAATATTATCAAGCTGAACATCATACTTTGCTTCTTTCACCTCATATTTTGTTTTAGATTTTTCCAATCGATTTAATTTTTCATTTATTTCCTTTAACTGGCTTTGTTGCAAATAATAATCTTTCATAGCTTCTGTTTTTTCTTCTCTTAAAAGATTAAGACTTACATCTTTCTCCCCTTCTAATTGAGAAAGTTTGACGATATCTCTCTCCTTTGAGTCTACAAGAGTACCTATGTTTACTATCTTACCTTTGATATTTGTTAACTCTTCCTTTTTTTCTCCTTGCAAAACCTTTAAATTACTAATTTCATTTTCTATACCCAAAACTTTTTCTTCATTGTCGATCAATTTATTTTCCAATAGATTGATTTCTATCCTCATATCCGTTACTTCTTTCATCAACTGGTCCCTAACAATCTTGACTGACTCAAATTGTTGCATAAAATCCTTAACGTTGTTTTTTATCTTTTCATTTTCTTCCATTAGATACCTTAATTGCTTATCTAACGCTTTTTTGTCTTCCTCTATCTCTATTAATTCTATATTTAATCTATTGATCTCATCTTCGTATTTAATAAAAGATTCTTGGTTCTTTTCTACCTGAGAATTAAAATTAGCTTTTTCATTCTCCAACCTGATTATTTCAATGTTTAAACTTTGTAATTCTTCTTTATATTTATTTAATTCATTAATATTGTCTTCTAGTTTGTGTTTTATATATGTTTTTTCTTGCTCTAAATCCCTTTGGATCTTAGATAGAGTGTTTATCTCTTTTTTTAATTTCTCTAATCTATATCCTCTATTTAGTAAATTGCCACTAGTTCTAGCCATACTACCACCAGTCATAGAACCACCAGGATTTATTATATCCCCTTCTAAAGTTACAATTCTAAATCTATAATTAAATCTTTTTGCTACAAGGGTAGCATCATCTAAGTCCTTTACAACTATGGTTCTACCCAATAAATATTCTATAATATTTTTATATCTTTCATCATAACTAACTACCTCAGACCCTAACCCTAATATATTTAAATCTTCCCTGTCCTTAGGACTGATATCTATTGGATTGCCTTTTATTGTTGAAAGGGGTAAAAAAGTAACTCTACCTAAGTTGTTTTTTCTTAGATATTCGATAATAAATTTAGCATCTTCCTCATTAAAAGTAACTACATTTTGTAAATTTCCGCCCAATCCAACATCTATGGCTTTTTCATACCTTTCCTCTACCCTTATAATATCCGCTACTACTCCTATTAGTCTACCCTCTAAACCTTCATCTCTTTTACAGGCTTGCATTAAATTTTTAACACTTTTATAGTATCCATCATAATCGTCTTGCATATTTTTTAATAAATTATAATTAGATATTTTCCCTTGTAACTCTACCTTACTATCGTTTAATCTATTATATAGATGATCTAATTGTTCCTTATAGTTATCGTCCTTTAGTCTTAGATTGGCTACAAATTTGTTATAATCAATTAGCTTTTCTTTTTTCTTAACTTCCAACTCTTTTATTTCTCTTAAGGATTGTAGATCTTGTTCCTTTCCCATCAACAAAGAATGGATCTCCTTTTCTATTTGGTGTACTCTTTTATCTATATTCTCTCTAAAGCTTAACAGATTATTAATTTTACTTTTAACATCCGTTATACCATTGTAGGAAACAATTACTTTATCCTTTTCCTCTTCTATTGTGTTTTCTTCTGCTTTGATTTTTTCATTTAATTTGTTAAGTTCCATGTTTTTTTGATTGAATTCATCCTTTAAAGCTTGTAGCAGCTTGTTTTTTTCCTTAAGTTCCTGCTGTAAATTTCTTTTTTCCTTGCTTAAATTCTCATGATTCCATTTCAATTCCCCTATTTCTCTTTCTAGCCTGTCCACATCCTTGATATAGAACTTGTGCTTTTCTTCCAATAGTTTTATTTGGTTTTTGTTTTCATTTAATTGATTTAACAGTTCAATTTTTTCATTCTGAATCCTATCTATAGATCCATCCATATCTTCTATTTTCACTTTCAGCAAATTAAATTGGGATTCTATCTTTTCCCGCTCCCTGAGCTTTTCATCCATCTGTATTGTTAAATTTATTTTTTCTTCGTCGATTAATTTTAGTTCCTTACCGATTCTATTAATATCCCTTATATATAGATTTACCTCGAGCTCTTTCAATCGATTAGATAGTCGAAGGAAAGTATTAGCTTTCTCCGACTGTTCCTTCAAACTTTCAGTTTGTTTCTCCAACTCTCCTATAATATCCTTTATCCTAATCAAATTATCCTGAGTTTTTTCAAGTTTTTTTTCAGCTTCCTCTTTCTTTGACTTGTATTTTACTATTCCTGCCGCTTCTTCGAATATATTTCTCCTATCCTCTGGTCTACTACTTAAAATTTCATCTACTTTCCCTTGTCCAACGATGGAATAGCCATCTTTTCCTACCCCTGTATCCATAAATATTTCCCTTATATCCTTCAGCCTACAGGAGGTTTTGTTTAAATAGTATTCGGATTCACCAGATCGAAACATCCTTCTAGTAATAGCTACCTCCTGATAGTCAATAGGTATAGCCCCATCCTTATTATCAAAAATAATACTCACTTCGGCATAACCCAAAGCCCTTCTCTTGTCCGTACCAGAGAATATAATATCCTCCATTTTGCTCCCCCTTAGGGTTTTAACACTTTGTTCTCCAAGGGCCCATCTAATAGCATCGGAAATATTGCTTTTGCCACTGCCATTTGGCCCTACAATAGCAGTAATACCTTCTTCAAATTCTATTTCAATTTTATCAGCAAAGGATTTAAAGCCTCGTATTTCAATTTTTTTTAAGTGCAAATCAAACACCTCTTAAATTCATATTATCGATTTTTCTTCCAAATGTTTTTTTATGGCCTTTCTTCTATCTATAGTATAAGAAAGATCGCCTATAGATATATTTATTTTCTCTAAAGGAATAGACTTCTCATATATCTTTATTTTTTTCAAATTATACTTATGGATTAGGTATTCTTTATTTCCAGAATTTTGCCCTGCTATATTAGATATTTCTTTCTTATTGGATTCAATTTTCATGACATTCTCTTTAACTAGTACTTCCTTATGAGTATCCATGTAATCGTCTAATATGATTCTGTATATATTAGACTCTACTAATTGCCTAAAAGAAGGATGGAAGGGACCATCTAATACATCTTTCCCTAAAGCTATATTGTCCGTTGGCTGCAATCCTACCCGGATAACATGAATATTGTAATACTCAAAGATCATCAACAAATCCGTAGTTATATCTACAGCTTCATTTAAAGATAGGGGTTTATAGACCTTTTCCTTATACAACTTCTCCAAATAGGTATCCTTAATAACTAGGGTGGGATAAATACGCACACAGTAAGGATCTAATTTGACAAATTCCTTAGCTGTATATATTGATTTATCCCTACTATCTCCTACAAGTCCTATCATCATCTGTAAACCAAGATTAAACCCAAAGTTTTTGATCAATTGAGAAGCCCTATATACTTGTTGGCTATCGTGACCTCTGCCACTTTTATTCAATACTTCATCCACTAGGGATTGAACCCCTAATTCAATAGTATCTACCTTATACTCTTTAAGCAAATCTAGTATATCCTTATCTATATAATCTGGCCTTGTAGATAGCCTAATACCATGTATTATGTTTTTATCTTTATATTTTAATGGCACAGATAATAGTTCCCTCTGTATATTCTTATCAATGCCAGTAAAACTGCCACCATAAAAAGCAACCTCTATTTGAATTTCTCCCTCTGGAAATGTAGCCAAGTGTTCATCTATTATGGTTTCCACATCTGCTGGGGTAATATTCGTAGATAATCCCGTTATTCTTCTTTGATTGCAGAAAACACAATCATGGGGACAGCCTAAATGTGGTACAAATATGGGTATAATAAAATAATCTTTACTCATTTTTTTCACCTATTCTTAATAGAGCTTGCTTTGCAGCCATTTGCTCTGCTTCCTTCTTATTTCTGCCCATACCGCTACCGATGATTTTGTTTTCTACAATCACATTCATATAAAACTTTTTATTGTGATCGGGTCCTATTTCTTTTTCCACTTCATATTCAATTTTGGATTTAGTCCTCTTCTGAAGTACTTCTTGAAGCTCCGTTTTATAGTCTATAAACAAACTTCCTTTAGAAATAGCATAGATAACCTCTTCCTCAAACATGCCTATTAAATATTGTCGGGTACTATCTATACCTCCATCTAAAAAAATAGCACCTGATAGCGCTTCAAATGCATCCGCCAAAATAGAATCTCTATTTCGTCCTCCTGTGGCCTCTTCGCCTTTACCAAGTAAAATATAAGCTCCTAAATCTATTTTTCTTGCTGCAAAAGCCAGGGAAGATTCACAGACTATAGCAGCTCTTTTTTTTGTCAATTCTCCTTCTGGTAGCTCTTCAAAACGATCAAATAAGTACTGGGACACTATTAAACCTATTATAGCATCGCCTAGAAATTCTAGCCTTTCATTATTTTCGTTACTTTTCATCTTGTTTTCATTTGCATAAGAACTATGGGTCAAGGATATGTTTAATAAATCTATATTATTAAATCTATAGTCTATTTTTTCTTGCAAGTCTTTTAAACTCTGTTTTCGTGTAAATGATATTTTCACAATATTACCTCCAAATATGTCGACAGTAAATTATCAGGCCTCTTAAGAGACCTGATAATTTATATCAATCTATATACTCATCAATATAATTAACAGCATCTCCTACCGTATTTATCTTCTCTACTTCATCATCTTCTACTTCTAGATCAAATTCATCTTCTAAGGCCATTATTAACTCAACTAAGTCTATAGAATCTGCGCCTAAATCCTTTCTAAAAGAAGTATCCATAGTAATATCATCTTCATCAATATTAAATTGATTTGATATCATCATTTTTATCTTTTCATATACCATTTAAAAGCACCTCCAAAATATAATATATCTTTATTTTTCAATATTTATTTCATTTTCAATAATTTTTATTACATCTTTTTCAATAAATGTCTTCGTCTGTCTAATGGCATTTTTTATTGCAAAAGCATCTGAACTTCCATGAGCTTTAACTACTGGTTGTTTTATCCCTAATAATGGCGCCCCACCATATTCCCTGTAATCCAATCTATCTTTAAAGGATTTTAATTGGGATTTCAACATCAATGCCCCTACCTTTGATTTGAAGGATTTGGTAAACTCCTCCTTAAGGGTAGAAAACATGGATATAGCCATTCCTTCTGTCAATTTTAATATAACATTGCCAACAAACCCATCACAAATTATAACATCCACCAATCCCTCTGGAATATCCCTTACTTCCACATTGCCAAAAAAATTTAGATTAGCATCTTTAAGTAGATCGTAAGCTTCCCTCACTAATGCATTACCCTTCCCTTCTTCGACGCCTATATTTGCTAGTCCTACCTTAGGAGAGTTTATTCCCAATACCTTTTCACTATAAATAGACCCCATCATAGCAAACTGTTTCAGATATTCAGGCTTACAGTCTACATTTGCACCAACATCTAATATGAAAGAGATCCCTGTTTTTGTCGGATATACAGTGGCTAAAGCTGCTCTCTCAATACCCTGTATCCTTTTTACTATAAACAATCCTCCCGCCAACAAGGCCCCAGTATTACCAGTAGATACCAAGCCATCCCCATATCCCTCTGTTAATGCTTTCATTCCTACCACCATGGAAGAGTCCTTCTTTCTCCGTATAGCTAATGTAGGATCATCTTCATTAGAAATTTCCTCAGTAGCATTCAGTATATCTATAGCAGCTTTAGGAAAACTGTAATTTGATAGTTCCTTACGTATATCATCTTCTTTACCGACAATAATTATTTCTACACCTAGTTCATTTACAGCATCAACACAACCCTTTACAATTTCCCTTGGGCCCTTATCTCCTCCAATACTATCTACTATTATCTTCATGACCATCCTCCTAAAACAATTAATAGAGCTATTGATATTAAATATATTATAGAATATGTAAAAATGCAATATTTATATAAAAAAAGATAGCGACGCTACATCACTATCTTTTGCAATCTAATTACTCTACATCAATAACTTCCCTGTTTTTATAATAACCACAAGATGGACAAACCCTATGGGGTAGTTTAGGTTCATGACATTGTGGACACTCAGAGATAGTTGCCTTGTTCAATCTATAAGCAGAGGCTCTTCTCTTATCCCTCTTGGATTTTGAAGTTTTTCGCTTTGGAACTGCCATTTAAAACACCTCCTTATTCCTTTGGAAAAAAATCTTTAAGCTTTTCTAATCGTGGATCAATCTCTTCTAGAACACAATCACATTCTTCTTTATTAAGATTTATTCCACATTTTGGACATAATCCTTTACAATCCTCATTACAAAGAGGTTTCATCGGTAGTGATAAAATTACCATGTCCATAATATCTTCAGTTAAGTCTAGTTCTTCTCCCTTATAGTAAATAACCTCATCTTCATCGTCTAGAATTTCATCACTATCATTAATCAGCCTCCCTGATAAAACTGTATCTTTCTCCCTAGAAAAGGGTGTTAAACACCTTCCACAAGCCTCTTCGTATTCGTAATGGATATCAATATGGACTATTTTATCCCCTTGAGTTCTAAATATATCCCCTTTATATTCTATAGGCTTTAAGAACTTTATCTTTCGTCCATTTATTTTTAAAGCATCCTTATCTAGTTCTCCCTCAACTTGAATACTTAAAACAGCTTCTTCACGGAAATCTGATAGATCAATAGACATTTTATTCACCTCTTAAACTAACACACTTTATTATATAAAGGAGGCCAGTATTTGTCAAGAATTTTTATTATTCACAAGCTCTAGTGTATCCCTAGCTATCATCAACTCTTCATTAGTAGGTATGACTAATATAGCTGTTGATGTCAAATCCTTGCTTACTATAGCTTCCTTACCCCTAACATTGTTTAATTCTTTATCAATTTTTATATCTATACACTCTAAGCCTTCGCATATTTTTTCTCTAATGGAAACTGAATTTTCTCCTATACCTGCTGTAAACACCAAGGCGTCAATGTGGCACATAATTGCAGCATAGGCTCCTATGTATTTTTTAACTCTATTGCAAAATACATCTAAAGCTAATTGAGCCCTTTTATTTCCTTCAGCTGCCGCTTCTTCCAAATCTCTAAAGTCACTACTAATTCCAGAAATTCCTAATACTCCGGATTTTTTGTTAAATAATTCATTAACTTCATCAAAAGTCAATTCTTCCTTTTCCATTATAAATGGAATGATGGCAGGATCCACATCACCAGATCTAGTTCCCATAGCTAAACCTTCCAATGGAGTAAAGCCCATACTTGTCTCTACAGACTTCCCACCTTGCACAGCACAAACGCTGGCACCATTTCCTAAATGACAAGTTACTATATTTAAATCCTTTATATCCTTACCAAGCATCTCAGCAGCTTTTAAAGATACATATTTATGAGATGTACCATGGAATCCATATTTTCTAATACCGTATTTTTCATATAATTCATATGGCAATGGATATATATAGTTTGACATAGGTATTGTTTGATGGAATGCAGTATCAAATACCCCTACCATTGGCGTATTTGGCATAAGGGCCTTACATGCTTCAATCCCCATTATATTTGGTGGGTTGTGAAGAGGAGCTAAATCTATACAATCGTTAATAGCTTCCATTACTTCGTCATCGATAAGTACAGAATTTGCAAACTTTTCTCCACCATGAACTACTCTATGCCCTACCGCTCCAATTTCATCCATGGATTTGATAGCCCCATAGTTTGGATTAATTAGAGCATCAAGTACTAATTCCAAAGCCTTTCTATGATCTTTCATTGGTTCTTCAATTACAACCTCTTCTTTCCCTGTAGTAGCATGCTTTACACGGGACCCTTCTATACCTATTCTCTCTACCAATCCTTTTGCTAACACTTCTTCTTTTTCCATATTTATCAATTGATATTTCAAAGAAGAACTACCACAATTAATTACCAATATATTCATCTTCATTCCTCCTATTAAATTGATATTAACTATAAATAATATTATTATATATTCGTTAAAAAATCAACGATATAATAATCTCCAAATAATATGTTATAATATTGGAAAAACCAAATGGAGGCTGCCATTATGAAAGTAGTAGGTTTTATAACTGAATATAATCCTTTCCATCTTGGACATAAACACCATCTGGAGATTTCAAAAAATATGACCAAATCAGACTACTCCATAGCAGTTATGAGTGGTTCCTTCGTCCAAAGGGGAGAACCTTCTCTAATAGACAAATGGACCAAAGCAAAAATGGCTATCGACAATGGAGTAGATTTAGTTTTAGAACTACCCTTTATATTTTCAACCCAATCAGCAGAGTTATTTGCTTATGGCGGCGTAACTTTGCTAGATCAGCTAAACATCGTAGATTATATGACCTTTGGGAGTGAATTAGGCGAAATAGGACCTTTAGTTGAAATTGCCGATGTTTTAGTTACAGAACCCCCTTATTATAGAAAAAGCCTAAGAAAATATTTGGATATGGGTTATTCCTTTCCCCAATCTCGTAGCAATGCGCTAGAAGATTATTTTATTAATACCAATTCAAATATAATAGACTCTATTGATATTAAAAACACCTTAGAGATGTCAAACAATATATTAGCTATCGAGTATTTAAAGGCTCTAAAATCTATAAAAAGTAATATTGAACCCGTAGTAATTAAAAGAGTAGGTAGCCAATATAAAGATCCTATGCTCGACAACAACATATCTAGTGCTACTGCTATACGAAACAGTTTGTTAGATAACCCTGTTGAATCTATAAAGGAATATGTACCCTATAATACATACCATCACTTAGTAAATTATATCAGTAAATATAAATATTTCAATACATTGAATAATTATAACCAAATAATCCATTATTTATTAAAGATTAGTAATGGTAATAAGTTAACGAATATTATAGATGTAGAAACGGGATTGGAAAATAGGATATTAGATAAGTCTACCAGATATAGGGATATGGACCTTCTAGTTCAGTCCATAAGCACTAAAAGGTATACTAAAACTAGAATTCAAAGGATATTGATTCATCTGGCAATAGGATTGACTAAACCCGTTTATCATGAATTAGCACCTTATCACCCAGCATATATACGGGTACTAGGATCTAATGAAAAGGGATTTATTCTATTGAAGAGGATTAAAGAAAAGTCCTCTATACCAATAATAACTAAATTTGCTAATTATCCTGAGTACAATAATCCATACTTAAACCAAATCCTATACTTCGACAAAAAAGCAACGGATCTGTTTTTCCTTGGATTAAAAACCTCTAAGCCTTTTATGGATATGGATTACTATACAACCCCCTATATTATGAAAAAATAGCAATATTGCTATTTTTTCATAATATCTCATATTAAGCTATGATTATCTAGTATATGGAGAATTTTATCTTTATTTTCCATGGTAGACTCATATCCTATAAGAGCACACTCCTCTACCAATTCAAAATTTGAGGATTCAATATGGTTTAAAGGTAGCCTAATGATCAAATCTGCCAATTTTAAATCTGGCTCCATAATTTGCTTAGCCATAATATCGATGGATTGTAATACTATTTCAAACATATGTATTACTTTACTTTGATATTTACTAAAACCCACATCTACAGCTATAACTATATCTGCACCCATGTTTTTTAAAACAGAAATAGGTACTCGATCTACAACTCCACCATCTACTAGTACCCTATCTTTGTATTCTACAGGCTCAAATACACCGGGAACAGATATACTTGCCCTTATAGCCGTATGCAAAGGCCCTTCTGTAAATATTACTTCCTCCCCTGTTTTTAAGTCCGTAGCTACTATTACTAATTCCCTATCCAAATCTTCTATACTTCTATCAGCAGTAATAAGCTTTAGTATTTCTTGAATCCTATCGCCTTTTATTATCCCTTTCCGTGGCACTGTAAAATCAGTCCACATCCTTTTATCTATTTGAATTGCCAAATTCTTAATCATATTAGGTGGTATTCCTGTACAATAAAGCCCTCCAATAAGAGCTCCAGCACTACTACCAGAAATCATATCTACTTCTATTTTTAACTCTTCAAATGCTTTGAGTACTCCTATATGGGCTAGCCCTCTTGCAGCACCAGAACCAAGGGCTAAACCTATTTTTGGTCTTCCTTCCATGAAAACACCTCCCATACTCTTTTATCATATTTACAATATGGAAAAATATAATTTAATAAAGGTCTAAATAGATATATAGGATATATCTATTTAGGATAGAATAGGGGGCTGCAAATATGAAAAATTCTCTTATCAATATAGTATTCATAATTATTCTAATCTGTATTTTAATAGGTATTGTAATAAACCCAAAGCTGGCACTAGACAGTGCTCATGATGGTCTATTGACCTGGTTCAATATAGTTATCCCATCCTTATTACCATTTTTTATTATTTCCGAGCTTCTGATTGGTGTTGGCTTTGTAAATTTCGTAGGACAACTATTGGAACCTTTAATGAAACCAATATTTAATATTTCAGGAGTTGGCGCTTTCCCCTTCTCTATGAGCATCATCTCAGGATATCCTACAGGCGTAAGGATAGTTTCTAGTTTAAGATCAAGTAATGCCATCTCTAAAACAGAAGCCGAAAGAATGGTATGCTTTTCCAGCACATCTGGACCATTATTTATGATTGGTGCTGTCTCCATAGGTATGTTTAATGATCCCTCAATAGCACCATTAATATTATATCCTCATTACTTAGGAGCATTAACTTTAGGGCTACTTTTAAGATTTTATAAAAGCCGTAACAAAAAAGTATTACAATGTGGTAGAACTAGAAACAATAGGCCTATCGCACTTATAAATTTTAAGCCCAAACATCCTATAGGCAAAATTATATCAGATAGTGTAAAAGTAAGTATAAATACTATAACATTAATTGGTGGATTTATGATTCTATATGCCGTATTAGTAGAGCTTCTTTTTGCCTCTAATATTTTCAATCTATTAGTGGATATAATACAAAGATTATTGCCATTTAAAACGGATATAGAAGTGCTGAAAGCCTTTATTGCAGGTGTACTGGAGTTGACAACCGGTTGTAAAAAGATTTCAGCAATAAATATAGCGCTAATATATAAGATAGTAATGGTCAATTTTTTAATCGGGTGGAGCGGTTTTTCTGTCCATAGTCAAGCCTTAAGTTTCATAAGCAATACCGATATAAACGGTAAGCTATATTTGTTTGCTAAATTTCTTCATGGTTGTTTATCCTCTATCTATACCTATACTTTGTATACATTAAAATATAAAAACTTAATAAGCCCATCATTTTATCCATATCCCTATCCAATCGATCCCATATATGCTTTAGAATGGCCCTATTTACTTATCAATTCCTTTAAACTTGCAATATTGATGACAATTTATTTGCTAATATCATCTTTAATAATGCTATTGATTGAATGCTTCACCTCATCAGAGTAGCTATTTACCGCCTCTTAGTTCCTGCCTATTTTCATTTAATATATCTATTAAATTTTTTAATTCCTCCTGGGTATCTGCTAAAATATTATCAGCATACTCCAATGCTCCAAGGCGGATTTCCTTAGCATTATTTTGAGCTTTGGTAGTAATTTTTTCAGCTAATTCCTTTGCCTTCTTAGTTATCTCATCTTGTTCAATTAGTTCTTCCAATCTCAATTCAGCTTCATTTATAATGGTATCTGCCTCTTTTTGGGCCTCAGCCAATATCCTCTGTCTTTCCTCTTTAATCCAATTGGCTTGCTTTATTTCATCAGGCAGCTTTATTCTTATTTCACTAATTATATCGTATATCTCATCTGCATCTACCATCACTTTAGATGAAAAAGGTACTGATGATCCACTCTCAATTATATCTTCTATTTCCTCTATTAGTTTTAAAATATCCATATTATCGATTACCTCCTTTTATCTTCTCTTTTAGCGCCACTTCTACAATATGAGGTACAAAACAAGAAACATCTCCTCCAAACATTGCAACTTCTTTAACAATACTTGAACTTAAATAAGCATACTTACCTCTTGATACCATAAAAAAAGTTTCAATATCGGGTTCAAGTTTTTTATTTACTAAAGCCATCTGCATTTCATACTCAAAATCTGATACAGCTCTCAAACCCCTAACCATAGTAGTACAGCCTTTTTCTCTAGCATAATCTACTAATAATCCAGAAAAAGTATCCACTTCCACATTATCATACTTTGCTAAAACCTTCTCCAGTAATTCTACTCTTTCCTCTATGGTAAACATGTTTTTCTTAGATTTATTATTTAATACTGAAACTACCACCTTGTCAAATTTTTTAGAGCATCTATCAATAATATCTAAATGCCCGTAGGTTACAGGATCAAAACTTCCTGGATATATTACTATCATCATCTTCTTCCTCCTTAGCAATTAATTATGTAAAAGGTTAAGAGTTTGCTACCATAATTCCTGCAATCCGATTTAGAAAACTCAAATATTCTATCTTCAAGTGTCAGTTCCTTTTCATGTTCTACTATAATAATACCCTTCTCTTTTAGAATATCTTCTCTCAAAATTTTTTGAAGGGTTTTAATGATTAAATTCTGTCCATAAGGCGGATCGATGAATATGTAGTCAAATTGCACCTTTTGACTACTTATTTGTTCTATGGCCTTCAATGCATCTTTTTTAATTATCTCAGCTTTACCCATCAGATCAGTATGAGATAAATTTTCCCTTATAGCCTTTATACTTGAGTAGGATTTATCTACAAAATATGCTTTCTTAGCTCCCCTACTTAAAAATTCAATACCTATGGAACCAGAACCAGCATATAGGTCCAAAACAATACTCTCTTCATCTATTTGTCTCAATATATTAAATAAAGATTCTTTGATTCTATCTTCCGTAGGTCTAGTATCTTTCCCCTTTGGAGCTTTCAATCTGTAACCTTTTTTACTTCCCGATATGACTCTCAACAAATCACCTCACCTTTATGAAATATATTTTATCATATTTTAGGAATTTTAAGAGTATTAATTAAAAATTAATTCATCTATCCTATCTCCAAACGTATGAATAATCTTTTGTCTTAGAGGAAAATGTACTTCTTTCAATAACAGATAATCTATATCCAGTATTTCATCGGCTTTCTTTTGAGCCAATTTTAATACATTCATATCTGTAAATAAATTTGCAATTTTAAGATCTGGAAGTCCATGCTGCTTAGTTCCAAAAAATTCACCAGGTCCTCTTAATTCTAGATCCTTTTCAGATATATAAAATCCATCACTTGATTTTTGCAATATCCTCATCCGTTCTCTAGATATCTTGCTATTACTTCCATTAATTAATATACAATAGGACTGATACTCACCTCTACCAACCCTTCCTCTCAACTGATGTAATTGAGCTAAACCAAATCTTTCTGCATTATATATTACCATTATATTGGCATTTGGTACATTTACACCTACTTCGATAACAGTAGTTGAAATCAATATATCTATATCTTTGTTTTTAAATTTTTCCATGATAAGGTCCTTTTCTTGAGGTCTCATCTTGCCATGAAGTAATCCTACATTAAAGTCTCTATAAATATTATCTTTAAAGGATATATACAGTTCTTCCGCTGCCTTTACATTTAGAGTATCACTTTCTTCAATCAATGGGCAGACTATATAAGCTTGCCTTCCTTCTAAAATTTGCTTCTTGACAAAGTTATTAACTCTATCCGTCATAGAAATTCCTACAGCGTAAGTTTCAACTGGCTTTCTTCCTGGTGGCATTTCATCTATAATAGATATATCTAAATCCCCATATAGTATCAAAGCCAATGTTCTGGGTATTGGAGTAGCAGTCATTACTAAAATATCTGGGCTATCTCCCTTTTGATTTAATATGGCCCGTTGTTTCACACCGAATCTGTGCTGTTCATCAGTAATGGCTAAGCCTAGTTTGCTAAACTCAACATTTTCCTGGATTATTGCATGGGTACCTATCAATACATGAATATTTCCCTCTTTTAAATCCACAAGAACTTGCTCCTTTTTTTTAGATGACAGAGAGCCGATTAAAAGTTCACAATTTATATTATAGATAGAAAACATGCTGGAAATGGATTCATAATGTTGCTGAGCCAATATCTCGGTAGGGGCCATCAACACCGACTGATAGCCAGACTTCCAAGCCTTAAACATTGCTAATACAGCAACTATAGTCTTTCCAGATCCTACATCCCCTTGAACCAATCTATTCATTTGTTCCTTTTTTTCCATATCCCTTTCTATTTCCCCAAATACCCTTTCCTGGGCTGATGTAAGCTTAAAAGGCAATTTGTCTATAAAATCATATACAGCATCTGTTGGTGAAAACTGTATGCCTCTATTTATTTCTTTGGTTCTGTTCTTTATTAATAACAAGCCTAATTGTAAAATTAACAATTCCTCGAATACCAGCCGACGTCTAGCTTCTATATAACTATCTTTATCCTTAGGAAGATGAATGTTTTTAATAGCTTCTCCAATAGGCATTAGATTTAGCTCCTCCCTTATATAATAAGGAAGTATTTCTGGTAATCTATCTCCATAATCCTTTAGAGCATTGTTCATTATCTTTATCATTTCGTTGTTAGTCAAGTTTTCTGTCAAAGGATATATTGGCACTATAGTACCTACTTTGTTTTGATTACCCTTCTCAAATACTGGATTTACTATCTGTGTTTCGCTACCAAATTTATTTACCTTACCATATACTGTTATATTATCTCCCATGGATAGTTGCCTTGTTATATAATCTTGATTAAACCATACCAAATTAGCCATGCCCGTTTCATCCTTCACAGGAATTTTTAATATTGACAAATTTTTTCTAGGTCGTAACTTAGAAGGATATCCACAGACTCTAACCCTTAAACTCACCTTTTCTCCTTCCTTACATTGGGAGATAAGTTTAAAATTAGCCCTATCCTCATATTCTCTAGGGATAAAATATAGTAAATCCTCTATTGAATAGATATTTAATTTTTTCAATTTAGCTGCTCTTTTAGGGCCAACTCCTTTTATATATTGAATAGACATGTAATATACCTCCTAAGTCTATGACTTTTACTATCTTTCATATAAAATTCCCTACCATTTGGTAGGGAATCTCTTACTCTATTGAAAATATATAATAATATAGTGGTTGACCACCAAACACTACCTCTACATCAAAATCTTCAAAGATTTCTTCTACTCTTTCCGATAACTCCAAGGCCATTTCCTCTTCTAATCCATTACCGTAAAAAATGGTGATCAATGATGATTCATCATCAACTATTTTTTCTAACAGTTCAAAAGCTACTTGATCCACGTCACTTCCAATGGAAAGTATCTCATCCCCTGTAATTCCAATAATATCATCTTTTTTTATTTTTGTATCATTTATTTCAGTATCTCGAACTGCATAAGTTACTTGTGCTGTCTTTACATAAGAGATAGCATCTCTCATATTTTCTAGATTCTCTTCTACATCTAGTTCAGGATTAAAAGAGAGTAGGGCAGATATGCCTTCTGGTATAGTTTTAGTTGGAAAAACATATACATTTTTATTGCTTAATTCCTTAGCCTGATCTGCCGCCAATACTATATTTCCATTGTTAGGTAATATGATTATATTTTCTCCTTCCACTTCTTCTATGGCATTCAACAAGTCCTCAGTACTTGGATTCATAGTTTGCACGCCAGGAATAATGTAATCTACATTTAGCTCGTTAAATACAGTATTTATGCCCTCGCCTATAGAAACGGTTATTAGGCTGTATTTCTTATTAGGTTCATTAGCCTTTTTATTACTAGTTTCTTCATTAGCAATTATATGGCTATGTTGATATCTCATATTGTCTATCTTAATATCGTTTAACTCTCCTAAAGTCAAAGCTTTTTCTAGCACATCCCCTGGATTATTGGTATGTACATGAACCTTAATTAGTCCTTCGCCACCAACGACCATCAGGGAGTCGCCAAATACTGATATCTCTTCCCTAAACCGTTCATAGTCATCATAGGATGTATTTATCATAAATTCAGTACAATAACCATATTTAATATCTGCAGTATCAATATCACGGGAAACATGTACATCTTCTACTGCCGACGGTTCCAAAAATTCCAATTTGATTTCCTCACCAGTGGTAACCGCATTGTAAGCCCCAGTTAATACACACATTAGTCCCTTTCCCCCAGCATCTACCACGCCAGCTTGCTTCAACACCGGTAACATTTCAGGGGTTTTATCTAATACATTATTCCCATGTTCAATAACCATTCTCATAAAAGTTATTATATCCTTTTCATCCTCTGCAATCTCTAGTGCATATTCTGCACAACCTCTTGCTACAGTAAGTATAGTGCCTTCTGTTGGTTTCATAACTGCCTTATATGCAGTGTCTGAAGCCAATTTAAACGCGTCTGCTAAATCTATGGTGCTTACAGTCTTCTTATCCTTTAGCCCAGTAGCAAAACCTCTAAAAAGCTGGGATAGTATAACCCCAGAGTTTCCTCTGGCACCCATAAGAGAACCATTGCTTGCTGCTACAGCTACCTTTCCAGCACTATATTCTTCTAAATTTAGTATCTGCTTGACAGCAGACTTCATAGTTAAAGACATATTAGTACCAGTATCCCCATCAGGTACAGGAAATACATTTAGGGCATTTACTTCTTCTTTATTAGTTTCTAAAAATTGTGTAGCACCAATAAATGCTTTTTTTAGCATAACGCCGTCCATATTTTGAACCTTCAATTGTAGTACCTCCTTAAACTACTTTTCAACTCTGATCCCTTGAACATATACATTTACCTTAGTTACATTGAGACCTGTTAGATTTTCTATATTGAATTTTACCTTTTCGATAATATTTTCTGCTACTACAGATATTCTCACTCCATATTCTAATATTACATGTAAATCTACTTCTACTTCATCATCTCTTGTGTAAACCTTTATTCCCTTGGACAAATTTTCCCATTTTAGCAATTGAAAAAAACCATCAGTTGCACTTTTACTAGCCATACCCACAATACCATAGCTTTCCATAGCCGAAAGCCCTGCTATCGTAGCAATGACACTATCTTCTATATTGATATATCCATATTCATTGTTTGTCTTTGCTGGCACGAAATATCGCCTCCCTATTTGAAAATAATACTTTATGGATATATTTTACCTTATAATACTAAATAGTTCAACCAATTACAATAAACTATTTGCTAATAGATAATTATAGTTGCTTTTTTATTAATGATTGTGTTAAAATATAATGTGTTATTATTAAATAGATAAAATATACCAGTATATTTTTTTGTTTAATCTATTAAGGAGGTGTTCATATGGCTAGAAAATGTGATATATGTGGAAAAGGAAAAGTATATGGAAACAAAATAACTTTCTCAAATAAAAAAAATAATAGAAGTTGGTCTCCAAATATTAGAAGAGTTAGGGCTGTTGTAAATGGCACTACTAAGCGTATCAATGTTTGTACTAGATGTTTAAGATCTGGCTATGTTGATAGAGCATTATAAAATTTAAGGCTTCCGATTAATAGAACTGGAAGCCTTATTTCGTATTCAATATTAATAAACCTAATGCTATTAACACTATACCTATTAGAAACAACAACCCCTCTATAGAGATTATATTTACTATAATCAACAATCCTATAATTCCTAGGATTACACCTATTATTTTTTTAATTTTGTATCTATGCCTGTGTTTAAACCTATAGAATAAGCGTTTCATTATAACACCCCAAATAGTTTGGTTTATTCCATCATATTCATATCAATGTCCCCTAGTTACAGTAAAAATTAGACTTAATCGATGATTAAGTCTAATCCTAAAGTTTAGTCCTTTGAAATACATACTAAACATATTCCTCTATGAACTTTTATATAACCTTTTTCCTCTATTATCTTGTTGCTTATGCCTAGGGTTGAGCCAAAGTTAATATTAACTTGATCTAACTCGTATTCAAATCCATCGAGAGAAATATTAGCCCCTGGATTCATTAGGGGAATTATAGATACGTAAAAACCTTCTTCTTTAGATAATATCAATTCCTTATCAACTAAGTATATGGTGTTGCTTTCGTCTACAACTTTCCCTTTACAACCCTTCTGATACAACTTTTTAAGTAAAAATATATTGGCCAGGGTATGGTCCATTCTACTACCTGTTACTCCTACAAAAGTAATATCCATAATCCCCTTACTAATTAAAAAATCCATAGCTAGTTCTGTGTCAGTTGCATTCTTTTTTGCCGGAAACTTCTTAATAGGGATTTTCTTTTCACGAATTGTATCCAATGTCCTAAGAGATATAGAATCTAAATCTCCAATGACTAGATCCGGTATAATAGACGCTTTCATACAGTGATTGCAACCACCATCAGCACATAAAACAAAATCAAATTCCTTATTTATTTCTTTCAGCCAATTGGAATCATTAATAACCCCATTAGATACTATTAAAGCTTTCATTAAAAACATCCATCCCTTATTTTTCTATTCTACTTAAAGGTTTCCAAATTAAAGATAAAATAACAGAAGAAATTATAAACTCTGGAATTAGGTAACTAGATTGATATATTAATGAATAAATCCATGGATTTTGGGTTCCAGCATATTCGCCAAAAAAGATTACACCAGCCAGCAGATGACATACAAATCTGCCACCAATTGCTAACAATACAGATAAAACAATATTTAAATAGTTCCTAGGTGTATCCATGTCATTAGAATTTGAAAAAACACCTGCTAATCCTAAAAGTCCAAAAGCTATTGGATACTCTAATAATGCCTGAGCCGGGCTAAAGAACCATCCTCCTAGCATCAACTTTAACACTCCAAAAACAGCACCTGTTATTATCCCAGGCCCCATGCCCCATCTCATTGCAAATAATAATATGGGAATCATACTACCTGCTGTTACTGATCCACCTTGAGGAGCTTCATATATCTTTATCCTACTCAATAGATAAGCCAAAGCAACCATTATACCTGCTTCTACTATCATCTTAGTACTCCATTTTTTCATTTCTCTACCTCCTTCAAATAATAAAACCCATTACCTGAATTTGGTAATGGGTAGATTAACATAATAACCATACACTTTCCTACGCTAGAATTACCTAGTTCAGGTTAAAGGGTCGGAATTAAATTCCCTCTCAGCCCACGGGCTCCCCTAGTGCCTAATACACCATATATAGTTGTTAGATACATTATATCATATATATTATATATTTCAATTACAATCTTTTAAACCTTTTGGTTCTTTCAGCTATATCTTCTGCCTCAAATATCCCTGAACCTACTACGACAATATCTGCTCCTAATTCCCTGATCCTTCTCGCATTTTCTAGTTTAATTCCCCCATCCACTTCTATTAAAACATCCAAATTTCTGGCTTCTATAATATTTCTCATATCCATTATCTTTTTTTCCATGGAGTTTATAAATTTTTGGCCCCCAAAACCAGGATTCACAGTCATAATAAGTACCATATCCAAATAATCTAGAACATATTCTATATTTTCTAAAGGTGTAGAGGGGTTTAATGCAACTCCAGCTTTCAATCCATAAGATTTAATCTGTTCGATAGTCCTATGTAAATGAATAGTAGCCTCCTCATGCACAGTAATAATATCTGCACCTGCATCAACAAAATCCTTAATATATCTTTCAGGTCTATCAATCATTAAATGTACATCAAAAGGAGTATGAGTAATATCCTTTAGTTTTCTAATTACAGGAGGGCCAAATGTGATATTGGGTACATATATTCCATCCATTACATCTATATGGATATAATCCGCCCCTCCTTGTTCAAGCCTCAATATTTCTTCCTTTAAATTACTAAAATCTGCTGATAATATAGATGGTGAAACCCTTAGCATGTCAATACCTCCTAATGTTCCTTATTTCTTCTAAAAAACTCA
Organism: Clostridium sp. Cult3; assembly: GCF_021655115.1. Lineage (GTDB taxonomy): Bacteria > Bacillota > Clostridia > Tissierellales > Tepidimicrobiaceae > PPXY01. The sequence goes on along the minus strand of NZ_PPXY01000041.1, from coordinate 14,172 downwards.
AATAGTTTTTATATCTAGTTCTATCTATATTTCCTGCCTCTACCTGCTTTTTTACTTCACAATCAGGCTCCTTATGGTGCAAGCATCCAATAAATTTGCACTCTTCACTGTATTTATTCATGTCTTTGAAATATCTACTCAATTCCACCTCTGATTCAATAAAATCTAAATTTAAAGAACTAAAACCAGGAGTATCTAATACATAGCTCTCTGACCCTAAATCGATTAATTCCACATGCCTGGTAGTATGTTTCCCCCGTGCAGTCTTCTTGCTAACTTTCCCGGTCATTAATTCTAAACTAGTATCTACTTTGTTTAGTAAAGAAGATTTGCCAACTCCTGAGGGCCCTGCAAATACTGTAATATTTCCTTCTAATGCTTCTTTTAATAATCCTATACCCTCTTTAGTTTTTGTACTAGTCTTAATAATGCAATAACCAGCTTTATCGTATATATTGTAAATCTGATTTACTTCTTGTTCCTCTGCTAAATCTATCTTATTTAAGCATATTTTGATATCCAAGTTTTCGTATTCAGCCATAACTAAAAACCTATCTAAAAGCCAACAGTTAATACCTGGATTCTTAATACTCATAACGATTATAGCTTGAGTTACATTGGCTACAGGAGGCCTTGTAAGCTGAGAACTTCTCTCCTTTATTTCTTCAATATAACCTGTATTGTCCTCTTCGCTTATTCGGATTAAAACTCTATCACCTATTAAAGGAATAGTATTATCCTTACGAAATAAGCCCCTAGCTTTGCATTCATATACTCCTTTTTCTGTTTCTACATAATAGAATCCACCAATCCCTTTAATGATTGTACCTTCTAGCATGGACAACCTCCTTATCTGTCTGGGTGTTGGAATGTTTCTTTATACTGTCCATCAAAATAGATTTCAAACTGAGCATCTAGTTTTCCTTTAAGGGGTATCTTTATAGTTTTCCCATCAGCTTCATGGGCTTTATCATGTAAGGTTTCCCTGACACCATCTTGTATCCTATCTACCCTTACTTCAATCTCCGTGCCATCCTGGGGAAGAGTTAAATCTAAGTTAAATGGGACTTCATTATTTGCATTGCCACCGTTTTCTTCTTCCTCCTCGGGAACTTCCTCTGGACCAGAGCTAACATGTATGGCTACAGAAGTATTAGGTTCAACAGCCACTCCTGGTTCAATACTTTGCCACATAATATAACCTTCAGGATACTCATCGCTAGGTTTTTCATCTCTTTGCCCTATTTTTAAATTAAATGCATTAAGGGCATTAACAGCATCACTCTCTTTTAATCCAATTAACTTCGGCATTAAAACTGGCTTGTTTTCTGGTCCTTTACTTACTATTATATCTATTTTAGTCCATTCTTCTACTTCTGTATAAGGATCCGGTGATTGATTCATAATTATATTAGCTTCAACTGTATCACTGTAGTCATATTTAACTTCTCCCTCATCTAAATTAACCTCGCTAAGGATAGCATCTACCTCTGTTATATTTCTATTAATCAAATTTGGAACCTTCACAAGATTGCCACCTTTGCTAACGACTACTTCAATAGTAAAACCTTTTTTAACCTTCTGTCCTGCTTCTGTTCTTTGTGAAATTATTTCACCTTTAGCAAATTCGCTATTATAGATCTCTTTATCTACTTTTAATTTCAAGCCTTCCTTTGCCAATTCCTCCTCAGCTACTTCCACCTGTAACCCTCGTAAATCAGGCACTATGGCTTCAGCAACCACGAAAAAATCCTTTAGCTTGAAAAAACCTAAAGCTATGGAACCGGTAACTATAAATGCAAGCAATATGGCTAACAAGATCGGTTTTAAACTACCATCGCCCTTGTTTTTTTTCTTTTTCTTATTGTTTTTCGCCTTCATCTGTTCCACATCCTCATCCTCAACCATTGGCATTATCTGTGTCGGCGATTCTATTATGGTTGTATTATCCATAAAGCTCTCCGTGCCTAAATACTTTATTCTTTTTAAATCCTGCAGTAGTTCACTTGCACTTTTATATCTATCAAATTGACTCTTTTGTACACATTTCATTATTACATTTTGCAAACCAATAGGCACTGTATTATCGATTTCTCTAGGCGGAAGAATTTCTCCTTCAATGTGTTTTAATGCGACGGAAATAGGGCTATCCCCTTCATAAGGTACCTTCCCGGTTATCATTTCATACATGACAATTCCAAGGGAATATATGTCGGACTTTTCATCTGTATATCCACCTCTAGCTTGCTCCGGTGAAAAATAATGGACTGAACCTATTACATTCGATGAATTAGTTACTGTTGATGTAGTAGCAGCCCTTGCAATGCCAAAATCCGTTACCTTTACTCTACCATCATCGGTTATCATGATATTATGGGGCTTAATATCCCTATGAACTATATGGTTCTTGTGTGCATGTTCCAATGCTTCAGCTATTTGAATTGAATAATCTAAAGTTTCTTCTACTGTAAGCTTTCCTTTTTCCCTAATTATTTCTTTTAAAGTATTGCCTTTTATATATTCCATAACGATATAATGGATAGGCATTCCATCCTTCTCTTCTACCCCTACATCATAGACGTTTACAATATTAGGGTGAGATAAGCTAGCTGCAGCCTGGGACTCCCTTCTAAACTTTTTTATGAATTCTTCATCGTTTACAAATTCATCCCTTAATACTTTAATCGCTACATTCCTATTTAAAAGCCTACATTTAGCCTTATAAACATAAGCCATACCACCTTCACCAATTTTTTCAATTATCTCGTATCTATCACCTAGTACAGTTCCAATCATATTATCACCTCACTTAACTAGAATTTAATAGCCATGACGGTAATGTTGTCAAATCCGCCATTATCATTTGAAAGCTTTACTAATTTATCACACACAGTTTGTATATCTTCATGAAGCATAATAATCTTTTGAATTTCATCCTCATCAATCATATTAGTCAACCCATCAGTACACAACAATAGTATATCATCCTTCTCCTTAGCTATTATTGTTATATCTACATCGATCTGTTGGCTAGTGCCAACAGCTCTAGTAATTATATTTCGTTGTGGGTGAAGCTTTGCCTCTTCCTTACTTATACTTCCATTTTTAATAAGTTCTTCTACCAAAGAATGATCTTCCGTTATTTGAGACAGTGCATTTTGTCTATAAATATAGGCCCTACTATCACCTACATGACCAACAAATATCTTATCTTCTGTAATGTAGGCTAGCGTAACAGTAGTACCCATACCGAAATAATCTTCATCTTCAATAGAGTTATGATATATCTCCCTATTAGCTTTAGAAATCGAGTCCTCTATTCTATTTATAATAAGTTCATCTTCATAAGGTAAATCTATTGGATTATTTTCAAAATCATTGCCTATTATTTCAATAGCCATACTACTTGCAACCTCTCCTGCTTTATGACCACCCATACCGTCAGCTATAATAAACAAAGGATAATTTACATAATAGGCATCTTGATTATTATTTCTGACTCTCCCTATATCTGTTTTTACACCGATCTCCACATTATCTCACCTCTCACAAAAGCTTTAATGCATATTTCCGGTATAACTTCTTCTAAGCTGTCCACAAGCTGCATTGATATCCTTTCCCATTTCTTTTCGAATAGTAACGGGTATATTTGCCTTAGTCAATTCTTTCTTAAATTTGCTAACACTTAAATGAGATGGTCTCTCCCTATCAAACTCTTTAATAGGATTTAAGGGTATTAAATTAATATGACAGTTCATATCCCTCAATAGGCTTACCAATTCATGTATATCTTCCTGCCTATCGTTAATACCTTCCATAAGGGTATATTCTATAGTAATTCTTCTATTAGTCCTATCATTATAATATTTGCAAGCTTTAATTATGTCTTCAACAGAATATTTTCTCCCTATAGGCATTATTTTTCTTCTTATCTCATCAAAAGGTGAATGAAGAGATATAGACAGGGTTATTGGAATTTCCTCTTGGGCTAATCTATAAATCTTTGGAACGATTCCACAAGTAGAAAGGGTTACATTTCTATAACTGGTGTTATGACCCTTTTCATCATGAATTATATTTAAAAAACTCAATATGTTTTCATAATTATCCAAAGGTTCACCACTACCCATTAAAACAATATTGCTAATTCTCCCATCTAGGTCCTTTTCCATTGTATATATTTGATTAGCCATTTCACCTGATGATAAATTTCTAACCAGCCCTTCTTTTGTAGAGGCACAAAAGGCACAACCCATTCTACAACCTACTTGGGTAGAGATACATGCACTCAGGCCATGTTCATACTCCATAATCACTCCCTCTATTATATTATCATCTTCTAATAAAAATAAGTATTTCTTAGTATTATCTAATTTTGAGTCAAACCTATTAAAGATTTCCATTTTACTAATTTTACCTAGGGCATGAAGCTTGTCCCGCAATGTTTTGGAGAATACGGTAATGCCTGAAATATCATTTCCTTGGTTTCCATGGATATAAGTAAATAGTTGTTCTCCCCTATATCTTTGTTCACCAATACTACACATATAATCCTCTAAGCCCTTTAATGTAAAACTATTTAGTTCAACCTTATTCAAAAAACCACCCCGTATGTATTCTTATTTAAACATTATACCATAATTATTAAAACATTAACTAGAAATCTTTGTTATTTTGGCAATAAAAAAGCCATCAGTACCATGCACATGGGGGAAAAGTTGGACATAGCCCTTATCCAATGCCTCCATATCCCTATGGGAACAGATTAGATCTTTAAATCCCAAAAGTTTCAAATCTCTATTTTCATCTAAGAATCTATTAATTACCTTTTCATTTTCATCCTTTGTAATCGTACAAGTACTATATACTATAATACCACCTGGTTTGATGTATTCCTTTGCATTATATAATATTTTTAGTTGCATCTCCTTTAATATATGTATATCCTCTTCTTTTCTATTCCACTTTATTTCAGGCCTTCTCCTAATAATTCCCAGTCCAGAACAGGGAGCATCTACAAGACAATAGTCAACCTGACCTATTAAGTTTTTATCTAATTTTGTAGCATCATATATTTCCGTATTTATTATATCTATCCCTAATCGGTCTGCGTTTTGCTGGACTAGTTGTAATTTATGTTCATATATATCCCTACTTATTACAAGCCCTTGATTATCCATAATTTGTGCCATATGAGTAGATTTTCCACCAGGTGCACTGCATAAATCCAAAACCTTGCTATTTCTTATAGGATTAGCTATCTGAGCTACCAGCATGCTACTCTCATCTTGGATAATAAACAATCCTTGCTTATATTCCTCTATTTCTGTGATTCGTGTAGGATTTTCAATAATTATCCCATCCCTAGCATATTCGGTTTCATGGACAACATAGCCATAACTTTCCATTCTCTTCACTAACTGTTCTTTACTTGTTTTTAAAGTATTTACTCGTAGGTTTAAGCCAGGTCTACTGTTATTTAGTCGACATAGGTTTTCTGTAAATTCGTAGCCATATTCATTAATCCATCTTTTAAGCATCCATTTAGGGTGAGAATATTTAATAGATAGATAGTCCAGTTGATTTTCTTCATCAACTATTTTGAATTCATCCTTATTCCTAGAAATATTTCGTAAAACACCATTAACAAAGCCACTAACCCCTTTGTGCCCATGTTTTTTGGACAGAATAACCGCCTCGTTAACTGCTGCACTATCTGGGATTCTGTCCATAAATAGGATTTGATATACACCCATTCTTAGGATCTCCAATATTTTAGGATGGATTTTTTTCATCTTGATTTTAGATGCTTTAGCAATTATATAATCTAAATATAATCGATTTTCAACTACTCCATATACTATCTCTCTGATCAAGTTTTCATCCTTAATAGACGTTGCTTTTTTTATGTGCTTGTTTATAGAAAGATTTGAATAAGCCCCATTAATATTAACATCTTTTAAAATATTTAATGCAATTTCCCTGGAATTCATATATATGTTCCTCCTATAAAAATTATTTTGCCTGGTAAATACCAGGCAAAAATACTAATCTCTTCTTCTATTGGATAAGGCAAGTAACCGCAACAGCTGCCCTATAGCAACTAAAGTAGCAGCAACATAGGTCAGGGCCGCAGCAGTTAAAACCTTCCTCGATGCCCCTACCTCATCTCTAAACACAATGCCGTTTTCCAATTGATATAAGGCTCTCCTACTGGCATTAAACTCTACAGGCAATGTAATAACTTGAAATAGTACTACAGCTAGATATAGCATTATACCTACTTCTAATAGGAAAGGTTCTATCACTAATCCTAATAGCACTAGTATCCAGACGAATCTGGAACCTAAACTTACAACAGGAGCTATGTTGTTTCTTATTATTAGAGGAAAATATCCTTCACCATGCTGCATTGCATGACCAGCCTCATGGGCTGCAACGGATACAGCTGCAATGGAACTGCCATTGTATACATCTCTAGATAGCCTAATAACCCTAGTCCTAGGATCATAATGATCTGTCAATTGTCCTGCAGCAGGTTCTATCCTTACATCATATAGTCCATTCCTGTCCAATATCATCCTAGCTACTTCCCTACCAGTATAACCAGAACGGCTAGCCACCCTGAGATACTTATTAAAGGATGTAGAAACCTTTATTTGAGCATAGGTAGCAAATAATAAAGCTGGAAATAGAAATAGGATCCAGTTTCCCCCATAACCACCGTTATACATATTAGCTCTCCTCTCTAAACTAAATTAGATTAGTCTAATTTTATATTAACATCAAAATCATTACCTTTCAAATATTCTGATACGTGGAGTTTTTTCTTTCCTGGAAATTGTAAAACTTCAATAACAATACAACTATCTTCACAATTAACATAAATACCTTCATCTGAAACCTTCGTTACAATTCCATTACCTAAATCTGAAAATTTATTTATCATTTTTGCCTTGTGGATTTTTACATTTTGTCCACTATATACCATATATGCAGAAGGCCATGGTTTCAACCCCCTTATCATATTGATAATTTTTTCACCTTTGTAATTCCAATCGATCTTCCCAGTCTTTTTAGATAACAATGGTGCATAGGTTGATAAATCATCATCTTGTGGTATTTTTTTTATCCTACCATGTTCGAAATCCTCGAGGGTTTCTACAACTAACTGACTCCCCAATATGGCTAGCTCGTCATGAATAGACTGGGAATCATCATGATCTTCAATGGCTATACTTTTTGACCTTAAAACATCTCCCGTATCAAGACCTTCATCCATCTCCATAATACTAATACCCGTTTCCTTCTCACCGTTTATAATAGCCCAGTTTATCGGTGCTGCTCCTCTATATTTAGGAAGGAGAGAAGCATGAACATTTATACAACCGTACTTTGGAATATTTAAAATGTCTTTTTTCAGTATTTGACCAAATGCAACAACCACAATACAATCTGGTTCTAATTCTTTTATTTTATTAGTCCCCTCCAAGGAGTTAATAGAATCAGGTTGATAAACCTCTAAATTTAATTCTAAAGCCTTATTCTTCACTGGGGTAGGCAACAGCTTTTTGCCTCTGCCTTTAGGCCTATCTTTTTGCGTTACAACCAATGAAATACTATGCCCCTTGTGGTGTAATGATTCTAAAGAAGGAACTGCAAATTCTGGTGAACCCATAAATACTATATTCAACATATCACCTCCAGAGTCTAATCCTCTTCTTCTTCAGGTATGATCTCATCTATCATTTTATCTATAAACAATATTCCATCAAGATGATCTATTTCATGACAAAGGGCTTTTGCCAATAATCCTGTGCCTTCTATAGTTTTTTCCTCACCTAATTCGTCCAAATATTTAACCTTGACTGTTTCAGGTCTTTTTACAGTTCCAATTCGATTAGGAACGCTTAGGCACCCCTCAACATCTATGTTTGCTCCTTCCTCATAAATTATTTCAGGATTTATCAATTTTAAAACCCCTTCACCTATATCAATAACAACTACCCTTCGCAAAACTCCAACCTGAGGAGCTGCCAATCCTACTCCTTCATTATCATACATTGTTTCTACCATATCTTCTATTAGAATTTTTATCCTATCATTAATCTCTGTAACTTCCCGAGATGTTTTTCTAAGCAATGGATCATCATAATATCTTATCTGTCTAATTGCCATATATATTCCTCCTACATAATCGAATTTGGATTAATATCTATATTTAACTTAATTCCATCATAATTTATTTTATCCTTATTTTTTATACATACCCATTCTACAATACTTTTTAACTTTTTCAAATCATCATCTATACACTTAATTAGTATTTGATACCTAAAATTTTTCTTTATCCTTTCCAAAGGTGCTGGATAAGGTCCTACTATATCATCCGTTAATTCCTCTAACCCCTCCTCAATCATTTTGTTTAATAGACGTCCATATACTTCTTTTGATTTGGCAGTTACAAGTTTTAAAGTTTCCCCATATATAACTATAGATATTATATTGGTAAAAGGAGGATATGTAAACTCTTCCCTGAGCATTATCTCTTTTTCATAATAGGATATATAGTCATGTTTTTTTGCATATTGAATACTATAATGCTCTGGACTGTAGGTTTGAACTATTACCCTGCCCTCATAATCTCCTCTTCCAGCTCTTCCAGCTACTTGTGTTATAAGTTGAAAGGTTCTCTCAGATGCTCTAAAGTCTGGTAAGTTTAAACTAGTATCTGCTGCAATTATACCCACAAGCGTTACATTCTCAAAGTCCAATCCTTTAGCTACCATTTGGGTGCCAATTAATATATCTATTTTTTTGTCCTTCATTTCTTGTAGTATTGATTGGTAGCTTCCTTTTCTACTGGTAGTATCCATATCCATTCTTTCAACTACCGCCTTCGGAAACATCCTTTTAGTATAATCCTCTACTTTCTCCGTGCCTATACCAAAATATTTTATATATTTGCTTCTACATACAGGGCATATAGTTGGTGGATCAATAGCTAATCCGCAATAGTGACATTTTAATTTATTATCCTTCATATGGTAGGTCATAGATATATCACATGAATTACATTTTACTACATATCCACACTGCCTGCAAGAAACAAAAGTAGAGTAACCTCTCCTATTTAAAAAAAGTATAGTTTGCTTCTTGGCCTTAAGGTTTTTATCTATAGCTTCATAAAGCTCTCTGCTAAATATGGATTTGTTCCCTTGATTTAGTTCATCTCTCATGTCTACGATTTTTACCTCAGGCATTTTTTTACGATTGATTCTTTTATCTAAATATAATAACTTTATCTCACCTTTTTTTGCTTTATAATAACTTTCAATAGATGGAGTGGCAGTACCCATAACTAAATAAGCTCCTGATTGTTCACATCTCTTTTCTGCTACTTCCATTGCATGATATTTAGGATTCATACTTGATTTATAGGTAGACTCATGCTCTTCATCGATAATAATCAATCCCAAATTGTTGAATGGTGCAAATATAGCAGAACGTGCGCCCACAGCTATTTTTACCTTTCCCTCTTTGATTTTTCTCCACTGATCAAATCTTTCCCCATAGGATAATTTGCTATGTAAAACCGCTACGTTATTACCAAATCTACCAACAAATCTTTCAATAGTTTGAGGAGTTAAGGATATCTCTGGAACTAATACTATAGTTTCCTTATCCATCTTAATCATCTCCTCCACTAATTGAAGATAGATCTCAGTCTTGCCACTTCCAGTAACACCATGGATTAAAAATTTATTATCCTTCTTTCCAGCTTTAATATTATTCATTATTGTATCGACGCAATGTTTTTGTTTAGGTGTTAATAACCGTTTCCTATAGGGAGGAATATATTCTTTAATAGGTGTCCTGTATACTTCCTTTTCATATATGTCTATTATCCCTTTTTTGTCTAATTCTTTTACCGTAGATAAAGAGCTATTGGTTATTTCCATTAATTGTTTTAATAAAATCTCCCTATTCTCCATTGATAATAAAAATCTTCCTATTTCTAATTGTTTATAACTTCTAGTACCTATCAAATCTACCATATCATCATAGGATAGAGATGTGTTCTTTAAGTACACATATTTTTCATATTTTTTTCCTATGGTACTTTGAATTTCCAGTGTGGTTTCTATTAATCCCCTGCTTTCCATTGCTTTTATACAAGAATTAATGTTAGGATTATTAATAGTATCTTTAATGACTTCTAATTCCAAAGCATTCCCTTTCCTATTTATCAAATTAATAATATCCTCTTCCAATGGACTGAGTTTATCTTTATAAAGATTATAATTATTACTAATAGAAACAACTGTTTGCACTTCTTTAAAATCACCAGGAGGTAATACCCTTTGAAAAGCATCTAGATAAGGAGATAAGTACTCTTTAGACATCCATAAACTAAGTTGGATCATATCCTTGGATATAAGGGGTTTATCATCGATAACGTCAATTATGCTCTTCAATGTATATTCTTCATCGTAGTTTTCCCCTATACTTATAACTATCCCTTTAATAATCCTATTCCCTCTTCCAAAGGGAACCAATACTCGCATACCTTCTTGTACTATATCAAACATATATGGCTCTATAATATAAGTATAAGGCTTGTCAGTACTAGAAGCCCTATTGTCAATTATTACTTGTGCATACCTCTTTTCCATATAATCAATCCTTTTTTCTAATTTAAATATTAAAAGCTAGATTATCCATCTATCTAGCTTTTAATATTTAACAAATTAGTAACCTTATCCAGCAACATTTCTGCTACTTGAATTTTATTTAATATTGGATAGTTTTCAATACTACCTTCTCTATCTATTATTGAGACTATATTAGTATCTGATTTGAAGCCTGCCCCCTCTTTGGAAACATCATTTGCTACAATAAAATCAAAGTTTTTATTATTCAACTTTTCTTTAGCATACTGTGTTATATTGTTGGTTTCAGCAGCAAATCCAACTATTATCCTATTTTCTTTGATTTTCCCAAAGTGGGCTGCTATATCTGGATTTCTTACAAACTTAATATTTAATTCATCAGTTTCTTTCAAACCTTTTTTTATCTTCTCATCACTAACCTTGTCTGGCCTATAATCTAAAGGTGCTGCAGCTTTTATAAGCACATCACAGGAAGAAAATTGTTCTTCCACTGCATTAAACATCTCCCTGGTAGTGTTAACCCTAACTACCTTCACTCCTGTTGGAGGTTCTATAGCAGTCGGACCTGTAATCAACACAACGTCTGCTCCTCTAGCCTTTGCTACTTTGGCTATGCTATAGCCCATCTTACCACTAGAATGATTAGTCATATATCTAACTGGATCGATAGGTTCAATAGTTGGGCCAGCGGTTACGACTATCTTCCTACCTGATAATTGTTTATTATTAAAACTACTCAATATATATTCTACTATATCCTTAGGTTCAGCCATTCTACCCGGTCCATAAGTCTGGCATGCTAATATCCCAGTCCCTGGATTAATAAATTCATATCCTAAATCACTCAAATACTTAATATTTCCTTGCACAACAGGATTTTGATACATATTAGTATTCATAGCTGGAGCAAATACAACCTTAGATTTTGTTGCCATTATTGTAGTAGTAAGTAGGTCATCAGCAATACCATTAGCAATCTTTCCAAGGATATTTGCCGTTGCTGGTGCTATTAGAAACATATCAGCCCTCTCAGCTAGGGAAATATGCTCTACATCATAATTTTTAGGTTCATCAAACATTCCTACATAAACGGGATTCAAAGATAAAGTTTGAAAAGTTAGGGGCGAAACGAATTTGGTCGCATTTTCCGTCATTATGACTTCCACATTGGCATTCAGTTTTTTCAGCCTACTAACTACATCTACTACCTTATAGGCAGCAATCCCTCCCGTTACCCCTATAATAATATGTTTATCTTTAAGCATATCATCACCTACTTGTAACCCTTAATATCTGGCCTTGTATATTTTATTTTTCTTTCTAATATCTCCTCAATAGCAATGCTTACAGGCTTAGTAGAATCGGTTTCAATAATTGGATCTGCACCATCTACGATTTGTCTTGCTCTTTTAGCTGTTAACATTACCAATGTATATCTACTATCTCCAATCTTAGAAAGTTCATTAAAAGATGGATTATACATACTATCCCTCCTAAATATTAATGTTTTCAAGAAGATTTTTATGTCTTTTGACCTTTAATTCTTCTGCCGTAACTATGGCCTCAATACTTTCTACTGCACTTTTAACCTTATCGTTTATGACAAAATAATCATATTCATCAACAAATTTCAATTCCTCAAATGCATTTTTCAATCTTATATCTATATCCTTTTGACTCTCAGTTCCTCGCTTTGTTATCCTATTCTTCAATTCATCCATAGAAGGTGGCAATATAAATATAAACACCGCCTCAGGATAAGCTTTTTTCACCTGTAATGCTCCTTGAACATCTATTTCAAGTAAAACTATTTCTCCTTTTTCTATATTATCCAGTACAAACTTCCTTGGAGTCCCGTAATAGTTGTTATGAACGTATGCATACTCAAGAAACTCGCCGCCACTTACCATAGATTGGAACCTCTCCTCATCTATAAAGAAGTAGTTTATTCCATCTTTTTCTCCAACTCTTGGCTTTCTTGTAGTAGCTGATACAGAGAATATTAGCTTTTCATTTCGCCTTAATAATTCTTTAGAAATAGTACCTTTGCCACAGCCAGAAGGTCCAGATACTACCAACAAAAAACCTTTTGACATTCTCACTCACCTCTTAATTTAAATCAATTTTTTCGCTGGATTTATTATTTAATCTCTGAGCTACGGTTTCTGGCTGTACCGCTGAAAGTATTATATGATCACTATCAGTTATTATTACTGCTCTGGTTCTTCTACCATAGGTGGCATCTATTAATATGCCCTTATCCCTAGCCTCCTGCACCATTCTTTTTATAGGAGCGGATTCAGGACTAACAATTGCAATGATTCTATTTGCTGATACAATATTACCAAATCCAATATTTATTAGTTGTATTGACATATAACTCCCTCCATCATTCGATATTCTGAACTTGCTCTCTCATCTTTTCCAATTGACTTTTTATATTTACGACGCTATTAGAAATAACTAGATCATTAGCCTTAGAACCTATGGTATTGATTTCCCTGTTCATTTCCTGGATTAGAAAATCTAACTTTCTACCTACAGGCTCATTTTCCTCCAAACTTTTAAGAAACTGTTTTATATGGGATTTAAATCTTATAATTTCTTCGTTTATATCGCTTTTATCGGCAAAGAAGGCTACTTCATAAGCAAGCCTTTCTTCATCTATATTGCAATCTATATTCAAAATTTCTTTAATCCTAGACTCTAATTTTTCTCTATATTCTATAACTACTAAAGGAGATCTCTCTTCAATCTTATCTATAATTTCATCCATACTCATAAGTTGAGCCTCTAAATCTGATTTTAATGCTAAGCCTTCCTTAATTCTCATATCTATGACACAATCTAGAGCTTCAACAATTGCAACTTCCAGGCAATTCCAAGTTTCATCCTCATTTAGTTCTTTCCTTTCTGTTCTAATTATCTCTGAAAAACTAAGCATATGGGATAAGTTAACATCATCTTTAATATCCAGTTGATCAGCTAATGTATTTAGTGCTTCCTTATAGGCATTAGCAAGAGATAAATCCACTTTTACATCAACTGCGGACTCATCTATGTATTCTAGATTTATATATACCTCTACCCTGCCACGATTGATTTTATCCTTAATAGTTCTTTTTATTTTTTCTTCCAAGTAATTAATATGCTTTGGCATTTTAATTACTATATCATTATATCTGTGATTCACAGTCTTGATCTCTACATTGAAATTATGCACCTCATTTGTCGATTCTCCTCTGCCAAATCCAGTCATACTCTTAATCATTTATATCCCCTTCCATCATAGATATCATATCAAATTATTTATAGGTGTCAATTCAAATATTTAATACGCTATCCAAATATCCTTTCACTATTTAGTTATAAATTATATTATTTATTAATTAAATAGTCTATAGTTTGTTACAATTTTTTAATATTTGCCCTTCCTTTTAAGGATTTTGATCTACAGGTTTATTTATACTGGATTAAATGATATAATTCAATAAACTAT
>NZ_PPXY01000040.1 GCF_021655115.1 Clostridium sp. Cult3 | reverse complement strand
CATGGCTATTAATGCTTCTTTTAGTGGTTCTGGTTCTCCTAATATAGTTAGTACTGTCCTATTGAAATCGTGTTCTGGTTCTACACTTACTAGGGTTACACCTTCCTTATTTCTTACTTCATCGGCAATAGCGTCTATTACCTCTTGCCTTCTTCCTTCACTAAAGTTTGGCACTGCTAAAATATATTGTTTTGCCATTATGTTACCTCCTATATAATATTGTTTATTCCTCTCCTAAATAGGCCTTTCTAACCCTATCGTCTCCTAGAAGTTCCTTTCCACTGCCTTCTAGGACTATCTCTCCTGTTTCTATTACATAAGCATGATGGGCTACTTGTAAGGCTATATTGGCATTTTGTTCTACCAATAAAACGGTTAAATTTCTTTCTTTGTTCAATTTCTCTATGGTTTCAAATATCTCCTGTACCACTATTGGCGCTAAACCCATGGAAGGTTCGTCCAACATCAAAAGCTTAGGTTTGGACATCAGCGCCCTACCAATAGCTAACATCTGTTGTTCTCCACCGCTTAGGGTGCCTCCCATTTGCTTTCTTCTTTCCTCTAATCTCGGAAATAGTTCATAAACATTCTTTAAATCCTCTTCAATCTCCTTTTTGTCTTTTCTCAAATAAGCGCCCATAAGTAGGTTTTCTTCTACATTTAGAGCTGTAAATATCTTCCTACCTTCTGGAACATGGATTACGCCTAATTCTACTATTTTTTCCGATGGAAGCTTATTAATATCTTCTCCATTAAAAATTACTGCACCATTTTTGGGTTTGACTATGCCAGAGATTACCTTCAGTATAGTGGTCTTACCAGCACCATTACTTCCTATTAGAGTTACTATTTGACCTTCGTCTATATTAAAGCTAATCCCTTTTAATGCATGGATCCCTCCATAGAAAACGTCTAGATTATCAATCTTTAGCATTTAACCTACCTCCTTTCCTAAGTAGGCAGATATTACTCTTTCATTATTTTGTATCTCTTGAGGATTACCTTCAGCGATTTTGTTTCCATAGTCTAGGACGGCTATTCTATCGGAAATACCCATGACCAATTTCATATCGTGTTCTATTAATAGCACAGTATAGCCTTTGTCCCTAATCTTTCTAATTAAATCTTGCATATCTTTCTTCTCTTGAGTATTCATACCTGCTGCTGGTTCATCTAATAGTAAAAGCTTTGGTTCTGTAGCCAATGCTCTACCTATTTCTACTCTACGCTGATCTCCATAGGGTAGGCT
Source organism: Clostridium sp. Cult3 (assembly GCF_021655115.1). GTDB lineage: Bacteria > Bacillota > Clostridia > Tissierellales > Tepidimicrobiaceae > PPXY01. The sequence continues at coordinate 24,388 of NZ_PPXY01000040.1, read as the reverse complement.
AGTAGCTATTTCATCTGCTATAGGACCTAATTCTAGAAAATCTATTATCTCTTGGGCTCTTTCCTTAGCCTTTTCCTGTTCATCAGTAGCCTTCTTTGTTTTAAATATGACATTAAAAAGATTTGCCTCTGTCCTACAATACTGGCCAATCAATATATTTTCAAATACAGTCATACTGCTAAAAAGCCTAATATTTTGAAAGGTACGAGAAATCCCTTCTATAGTTATTTCATAGGGTTTTAGTGTATGGATTTCCTTTCCTAAAAAGTTAACCTGACCACTAGTGGGTTCGTAAACCCCTGTAATTATATTGAAAAAAGTAGTCTTACCTGCCCCGTTAGGTCCAATAAGGCTTACTATTTCCCCTTCCTCTATGTGAAAATCTACATTATTTACTGCTGTGAGCCCCCCGAAGGTTTTTGTTATTCCTTTTGCTTCCAGAACTTTCATTCTTCTTACCTCCCTTTAATCTATCCATATCAATCATTCCACCTGGACGATTAATCATCATGAGTATTAAAAGTAGTCCATATATTGCGTATCTATAGCTTGCTATACCTCTTAAAGCCTCTGGAAGTACCGTAAGGACAATAGCCCCTAGTATTACACCAGGAATACTTCCTAATCCGCCTAATACGACCATACACAATATGGTTACAGATTCCATATAGGTAAAGTTGTCTGGATTTACATAATGGACAAAAGTTGCAAAGAAACTGCCAGCCATTCCTGCAATAGCTGCTCCTAGAACGAAGGCCATTATCTTTAAATAAGTGGAATTGATCCCCATGGCCTCAGCAGCAATTTCATCATCCCTTACGGCAATAAAACCTTGTCCAAGTCTTGAGTGTAATAGTCTGCTAGAGATAAATACTGTTAAAAATGCTAATAAAAGGATTATATAATAATATCCTATATTGTTATTTATGACAAAACCAAATATCTTTGGTGAAGGAATCCCTGGAATACCTGCAGGACCTCTAGTTACATCGGTCCAGTTTACAAGGATTAGCCTTAATATCTCACCAAAACCTATGGTAGTAATAGCTAAATAGTCACCTTTCAACCTTAATGTTGGCACACCAAGAAGGAATCCAAAAAATCCTGCCACTATAGCACTAATTAAAAATGCTATCCAGAAAGAAACATTAAAGTTCACCATTAATAATGCGGTTACATAAGCCCCTATAGCATAAAATGCCGAATGCCCCATGGATAGCTGTCCAGCAAAGCCTAGCACAAAGTTTAAGCTCAATGCAAGGACTACGTATAAAAGAGCTACTATACTAGTTCTTAAAACGTAGGGATAGCTACTCATGATAAATGGTAATATAAGAAGGATAGCTATGATTATATATAGGGTCTTCCTCTTGGTCTTCTTATCCATTACTGCTACTCTATCCGTTAATTTATCAAATCCCTTTGATACTATCCTTATGATAAAGTACATGATGACCGTAGCAATGGATAAATTGATTAATACTTTTATTAGATTGTTCAATTTAGTTCACTCCTTTTATACCTTCTCTTTTGCCGTATTTCCAAATAAACCTGTAGGTTTAAAAAGAAGTATGATTATCAATATGATGAATGCAATAGCATCTCTATATCCAGAAGATATATAGGCTGCACCTAAACTCTCTGCAACGCCCATGATTAGCCCACCTAACATAGCCCCTGGAATACTTCCTATACCTCCAATAACTGCAGCAACAAAAGCTTTTAATCCTGCTGAGAATCCCATCATAGGATATACGGCCTTATAGTACATTGCTACAAGGGTTCCCGCTGCTGCTCCTAAGGAAGAACCCAATGCAAAGGTAAAAAATATAACCTTATCGGTGTTTATTCCCATCAACTTTGATGCTACCATGTCCTGGGAGGCACATCTCATAGCCCTTCCGATTTTGGTTCTTTTTACTATATAGGTTAATACCAAAACTAGAAATATAGTGGTTAAAAGTATTACAATTTGTAGTTTAGATACCTTCAAACTACCAAGGGCATAAACTTTGTTTTCAATCATAGTGGGGAAAGATTGGGTTTCTGGTCCCCATATAAGCATTGCAAAGTTTTCTAAAAATATTGCTGTACCTATGGCACATAAGAATAAATTTATCTTAGGTGCGTTAAATACTGGGGTATATGCAAACTTTGCTATTAAAACCCCTAGCAAAGCTGCACATACCATCCCAATTAGAAACGAAGGTACTAGCGGCAAACCAAAATATACTATAGCGGTATATGCAAAGAATGCTCCCATCATATATATGTCCCCATGGGCAAAGTTTATCAACCGTACGATACCGTATACCATTGTAAATCCAATGGCGGTTAGGGCATATATACTTCCCAATGCTATACCATTACTTAGCTGTTCTAAAAACATATGCTCCACCTTCCTTTTATGTTTAGGTTGTTGGGTTGGTGTTAGTCTACTTGTTCTTCTGCTGGAACTATCTTACCATCCTTAACCGTTAATACTACAATATTTCTTATAACATCATGATTGTCATCAAAAGATATAGGCCCTGCTACTCCTGGGAAATCCTCTACTTCGTCTAAGAACTTCATTATACCTTCTCTACTTTCACCATTCTTCTCTATACCTGCAAATACTAGCTTTGCTGAGTCATACGCTAAAGCTGCATAGGTGTCTGGATCCTTATCGTATTTTGCTCTAAAGGCTTCAACGAATTCCTTTGTGCCAGGATACTCAATATCTGGATGGAAGAATCCTGCAAATACAATACCTTCTACAGCATCTCCACCTAGTTTTATTAATTCTTCAGAACTGATTCCCTCAGTACCTAGCATCTGAACATCAAGACCTATTTCCTCGGATTGCTGTGCAATTAAAGCCGTTTCAACATAGTATCCTGCTATGAACATTAAATCTGGATTTTTCCCCTTTATCTTTGTTAGCTGAGGACTAAAGTCTTTAGATTGTCCTTCAAAATAGGTTTCAGAAGCTACTACTTCTCCGCCTAATTCTTCAAAAGCTGTGGCAAAGTCATTCATTAATCCAGTACCAAAGTCATTTGCTGTATATAGAATAGCTGCTTTTCTCTTGCCCATCTTTTCATAAGCATATTTTGCTAAGGATTGAGCTTGAGCTGTATCCGTTAGGGAAACCCTATAGGATGTTGGAGTAGTTCCATCGGTTAATGCTTTGTTTACTGAGTCTGCAAGTAGAGGTATACCAGCTGCATCATATATTCCTCTTGCTGCAAGGGTACATGAACTATTCCAATGGCCAATTACTGCAAGAACCTTATCATCTTGAGCAAACTTTTGTGCTACATTAGGGGCTTCTTTTGGATTACCAGTGTCATCCCCTGTTAGTTGAGCTACTTTTTTACCATTGATTCCACCTTTTTCGTTTATTTCATCAATAGCTAATTGAATAGCTTTACCCTTCATATCACCAAACTGAGCAGAGTCACCAGTCATAGGGCCTGCATGGGCTATGACGATTTCTCCATCTTTAGCACCATTTGATCCTTCTCCTCCATTACCTCCGCCACCACAGGCAGTTAAAGTAACTAATAATAATGTTAATAAAGCGATAATTGATAAAACTTTTTTGTTTTTCACAAAAACTCCTCCTTTTAATAAATTTTTTATTGTTACTTACCTGCCTATAATACATTGCAATATCCAAGCCAAGTATTATATATTGACAAAATAATAACAAAAGCCCGAAACCATGAGGTTTCTACATATACCCTCTTGGCTTCAAGCTTTTTATTCAATGCCTAAATATCATGCATTATTTTCATAGTATGAAATTTTTTCATACTAATCTACTTCATATTCATTTAATTTATTGTATAAACTCCTTTCACTAATGCCTAAAGTCTTAGCTGTTTTTCTCTTGTTGTTTTGGAAAAAATCGTAAGTTTCAAGTATTACCTTCTTTTCTACATCCTCCAATTTTTCACCGATATATATAGGTATACAATCCCTATCCCCTTTCAGTTCTAAATTGGATAGTAGTTCTGCAGGTAAATCCTGAAGGCCGATGAACTCATTGTTGGTAAGGGCTACTGCCCTTTGAATTATATTTTTCAACTCCCTTATATTGCCTGGGTAATCATAGCTTTCTAAGGCTTCAGCAGCGCTAGGCAAAACCCCTTGTATTTCTTTGTTAAACTCCTTTGAGTACTTATTCAAAAAATGCTGGGTTAAAACAGGGATATCCTCTTTTCTACTCCTTAGAGGCGGTACTTCTATAGTTATAACTTTTAGCCTAAACAATAGATCCTCCCTGAAATTCCCCTTTTCTACCTCCGACTCTAAATTTAGATTTGTCGCAGCTAAAAATCTAATATCTAAAGGAATAGGAGTCTCACTACCTAAAGGTGTAATCTTTCTTTCTTCCAATACCCTTAGTATTTTAGCTTGCATTCCAATATCCATATCTCCAATTTCATCTAATAATAGAGTACCTCCATTGGCTAATTCAAACTTACCCTTCATCTTCTGATTAGCCCCTGTAAAGGCCCCCTTTTCATATCCAAAAAGCTCCGACTCCAGTAAATTGTAAGGTATGGCAGCACAGTTTACGCTTACTAAAGGCTTATCTTTTCGCTTACTAGTATAGTGAATAGCCTTAGCAATTAGTTCCTTTCCTGTGCCACTTTCTCCTGAGATTAATACATTTATATCCAAATCCTTTACCCTACTGATAACATCAAATACATTCATCATAGCTTTACTAGTAGATACGATCTCACTCATGCTAAACTCTTCTTGGGACTTATCCCTCTTTAAATCCTCTACTTCCTGACTTAAGTTTTTGTAATCTAATGCCTTTTTCATCAAAATCTTTAGACTATTGATATCTATAGGCTTAGTTATATAATAATAGGCTCCTCGCTGAATTGCTTCCACAGAGGACTCTATACTTCCATAGGCTGTCATGGCTATGACGATAACGCCAGGATAGCTCATTCGAATTATGCCTAATACCTCGAGACCATCGTATTCACCTAGATATAAATCCAATAGCACTATATCTATATCCTTGTTTTTGATTATTTCCAAACCTTCATGAACATTTGCAGTTATATCCACTTCAAAATCATCTTCAAGGGCAAATTTTAAAGCTGTTAATATACTAGGTTCATCATCAATAATAAGAACTCTGTTCATTTTTTTATCCCTCCTGTTGTAAAGTAGGCAAAGATATGGTCACCTTAGTTCCTATATCCTTTTCGCTATCTATAGATATAGCTCCCTTGTTTTCCTCAACTAGTTTATGTGTAACAGCTAGACCTATTCCCGTCCCTTGAGGTTTCAAAGTAAAGAAAGGTTGAAATACCTTGTCCATATACTCCTCTGATATTCCACAACCATTATCTTCTATTTTTATTATGCCTTTTGTATCTGTCCTTAAAACGGATAGATGAATCTCCCCATCTTCTCCTACAGCCTCTATACTATTTAAAATAATATTTACTAGTACCTGCTTTATCTGGTTTTTATCTGCAAATACTGAAGTTCTATTTATATCCTTAATGATATTAATTCCCTTCTTACGAAATTGGTTTGAAAATAGAATCAACACATCCTTTAACATATCATCTAAGAAAAATATAGTAGGCTTACCTGATACTGGCTTTGTATAGTCGATTAACTGGGTTATCAATTCGTTCATCCTATTGATCTCTTTTTTAGTGATGGTAACTAATTCCTTCCTAAATTTTTCATCTTGGATCTTGTATGGTATAAGATCTATGAAAGTGTTTATAGAAGTCAAAGGATTTCGTATTTCATGGGCAATTCCAGCTGAAAGTTGACCTAATGCCTGCATTTTGTCATTGTAACTAGCCATCTCCTGATACCTTTTTATATTGGTAAGATCGTTTAACAATAGTATTACCCCTTCATTTGGATTGCCTATGGGTATAAAGCTATAATTAATATATGATTCCCTGTCACCTATTAAAAAAATTTTATTACTTGTTACCACTTCACCTACCTTTGCCAGTTTATATCCCTTTAGCTTATATTGTTCTTCTAGATCGAGACAAGTCCACTTGTCTTCTAAAGACAATTTCCTATCCAGTATTTCTTCTGCAGCCCTATTGTATTCAATGATTTCATCGTGTCCATCAAATACTACTATACCGCTTAATATGCTTTCCAGTATTTTCCCCCTTAGTTTATTACTCTTGTCTACTTCATGTTTCTGTTCCCTTAGTTCTTTGTTTAAAATACCTAATTCCATAGTCCTATCATCTACTTTAACTTTTAACTTTTTGTTCCAATATAAATTGACTAATGCTACTATGGAAATAATTAGTAGGAAAAGAATTGATATATGGAGAAGTCTTTTTAAATGTCGGCTCTTATCTACAAAGGTTTCTCCAAACCATTTTTTATATATCTTATCATAGGTTCCATTTTTTTTTATTCTATCTAAGCCTAAATTGATCTTATATAAGACTTCCTTATCGCCTTTTTGAACACTGGTACAGTATTCGGTAATATGCATAGGCTCCCCTACTATTTTCACCTTATCGAAATTCTCTTCCCTTTGAAGATAATAAATACCAGTAAGCCTATTGCCTACAAAGGCATCTACCTTCTCATCTAATAACAGATCAATGGCTTCTTCTTGATTAATCATAATATAGGGTTTTATATCCTCAATATCTTGACCTAACTCGTAGCTTACATCTCCCATTTGGAAAGATACTTTCTTCCCTGATAGATCCTTTAGATCAGAAATATAGTTGGTATCCTTTAACACGAATATAGCTTGGGAATTGGTAACTAGGGGTAGGGAAAAATCAAATTTCTCCTCCCTTATACTACTCTTGGTCATCCCCTGTACTGCATCCACTTCCCCTTTCTCTAAGGCTTCCATCGCTTCTTGCCAACTCATGGGGATCAGCTCTATATCTATGCCCAATTCTATAGCTATGGCTCGCATCATATCCACATTAAATCCCCTATAGTTTCCATCTTCATCTACAAATTCATAAGGAGGATAATTGTTATCCCCAGCAATTTTTAGCACCTCTTTTTTAGAAGCAAATGAAGGAGATACGATGTTGATTATTAATATTACTATGAAGATTTGTATAAAATATTTTCTGTTCAAATTAGGTCATCTCCTCTAATTTTTTCTTAATAAGCATGATAATATCATAACATATTTTTTATTTATTTAGTATATTTTCAGGTTTTGAGTATCCATCGATTTGAAAATTTATATGGAGTTTTAACGACATGTATGTGGATTATATTGTTTGTTAAATTTGTTCCTTGGAAAGTATTCTATCTGGTATTGGTACAGATAGATTAAAGCCACCAAAATAATGGTGGCTTTTATTATTCCTCAATAATATTTTGAGATACTTGTCTAATAACTTTAGTATTCTTATCAGAAAATTTTTCCTTTACTGCAATAAACTCATCTAAATTATTGAACAATATATCTATTAAATCTGGGTCGAAGTGTTTACCTCTTTCTTCTTTGAAATATTTTAATATATCATTCATTACCCAAGGTTTTTTATATACCCTTGGAGAACCTAGGGCATCAAATACATCAGCTACTGCTACTATACGGCCAAATATATGTATCTCATCTCCCTTTAAGCCTTGAGGATAGCCTTTTCCATCATATCGTTCATGATGCTCATAGGCTATGATGGCTGCAGATTTTAAAAGTTCTCTGTTGGAACCTTTTAGCAGATTATAACCTATAGTTGTATGAGTTTTTACTATATCAAATTCTTCAGATGTAAGCTTTCCTGGTTTCAACAATATACTATCTGGAATAGCAACTTTTCCTATATCGTGAATAGGGGAAGCCATAGATATAAGCATGGTAGACCTAGGGGATAGACCATACTTTTCTGCTAATATATGGCTATATTTAGATACTCTTTTTACGTGATTTCCCGTTTCTTCTGAGCGAGCTTCCGTCACCTCTCCTAGTAAATATAGTATTTCCCTTTGGGTTGCTTCTATTTCCTTGTTCAGGCATAGGCTTTCAAAGGCTGCAGATATATTTTTATGAAATATATCTAAAAGTTCCCTATCCATATGGTTGATTTGTCCCTTGGTTTCTATGAATATGATACCTTCTACTCCACTGGAGCTATAATAATAGGATATGTATCTATTGCCCATGATTAAAGGATCTTGCATCTTATAGGCTTTCCTTACCAATTCAAAGTCCTCTTGGGATACAGAATCCATAATTCTCCTATCAACACAATTAGAATATCTCCCATAACCAGCTATAACCCTAAAAGCTTTTTCGTCAAGGGATCTTAGGGCTGCTAAACCATTTACACTACATTTACCATCTTCCCTACATAAATTTATGATGGAATTGAGGTGCCAAAAGGTCGAGCTAATAAATTCTTGGATAGATATCTTCTCAAATAGATTGCTAGACGAAGCTACTACCTCCTCCATTATTCTCCTATTGTTGTTTATATACATAATATCCCTATAGGATCGAAGGGATGCAATTACTACTGTATATAATTTGTTAGTTAATAATTGGACTTTTTCCTCATAGCCGTTTATATCATAGTTTAATATAGCTTCTTCCTCTAGCTTCTGACTTCCTCTATTGGTCATTAAAACTATTCTAGTAGCCTTATTTCCTATAACCTCTCTTATATATTTGGATAGTTTGAGTCCAGTATTTTCCTCTTCAATAAATACATCTAATAATACTAGTGCCACATCTTTATTTTCATTCAAAATATTTAAAGCCTCTACACTAGAATGGGCGCTCAATATGGTGAGGGGCTTGTCCTCAAATCTAAAACTTTTTAGTATCTCCTTTATCATAATATGAACAAAATTGTCATCATCTATTATCAATACTTTCCAGTGGTCACTGTCATAAAGTTCCTTTATGCTACATTCATTGCCCACCAAAATCCCCCCTAATCTATTTATTATTTTTTCCGTTTTTGCTAAACAATTTGCCCATCTCCTTAATATCAACATTGGATTTAGCCGCTTCTATATTTTCCTCTTGTATACTTTTATATAGCTCTTGTCGAAATATGTCAATATCTTTAGGGGCTTCTATGCCTATTCTTACCTTTCCATCTCCAATTTCCAGCACCTTAATCTCAATATTTCCATTTATGATGATAGATTCGTCCTTTTTCCTTGAAAGTATTAACATGTTTATACGCTCCTATCCTGAGAATTTTGTTGAAAAATATAATGTTTCGTGGTGTATCTATCATCATCTAGTATGACCTGTTTACCTAGCTTTTCATTTATATTGATAATTATAGGACCTAATAGATTGGTGGTCATCTTCTCCATGTCTTTTGGTATCACTACTATGGAGTATATGGCTATATCTTTTTCTGTCCTAATTTTTAGTTTTTCCTGTACTGATTTTGGTAGAACTATATCATAATTAGGATATACAAAAAAAGGATTGATAATTACAAAGGCCAATTCTGGATTTTGTACTGATTGAAGCCAGTGGAAGGGATTTTGCTCATCTTCGTTGTTTATGATCACAAATTGTCTTTCATCTTCAAAACCTAGTATTCCTTCTGGAAAGTGGATTATATTTTGCTCACGGATTTCTATTGCTCCAAAGTATTTTGTGTTTAACTTCATCTATTTCTCCCCCTCGTTTCTTAAATAGGTTTCGAGCAATCTTAGATTGCCCTAGGTTTACACTGATTAGGACGACCAAAGGTCGCCCTACGATTATCATTTTATATTTGTATAAAACATTGTCAAACTAAGTTAAGAACTGCACCAAAGTAGGCTGGATGATTTTTGCTCCTGTCATTAGACTGGATATATATACGTTTTCTGCCATAGCTATTTGCATGGATATTTCCGCCATATCTACATCTTCATTGTAGGATAATAGTTCGTTTACATTATTTATTTGAGCACCTATTTTTTTCTCCGTCATCTCCAATCTATTCATCTTAGCTCCAACTTCCGATCTTACAGCTAGAACTTGTTCATGGGAGTCTTGCAGCCTTTTAATGGAATTTTGAATTATATCTGGATTGGTACCGCTATCTAACTCATCTGATAAAGCATCGAATACTGCTATTAAATAGGGCATTTTTTTTTCATCTATATCTGAGGTATAGTCAGGTTCCTCAACGAATATAGGTTTTCCCTCTTCATCCAAATCTATTTTTCCAAATACCTTACCACCAAGGGTATTTACCTTAACGGTCTCCGATACTCCTACATTGTATTCAAATATTTCAGCTTTTTTATCAGCATCATTTTCGTCCTTTTTCATTATTAGATCTATATTATAAGTCCCATCCTCATTCAATAGAGGTTGATCCGTCTTGTATCCACTAAATATATGTCTTCCTGCATAAGTAGTATTTCCTATCTGGATTAGATGTTCCCTTAATTGGTCAATTTCTTCCTTTACCTTTTGTAAATCTTCAGGAGCTTTTTTGGTGCCATTGGCTACATCTATAGTTAGTTCATAGGCCCTTTTTAATACTTCGCCTATTTCCCCCAAAGCTGATTCCGTATCCGTCATCCAAGACATAGCATCCTCGGCGTTTCTTTGATATTGTTCCAATTTAGATATGTCTGTATGGAATTTAAGGCTTTTACTGGCGCCTATTGGATCATCAGAAGGCACTCTAAACTTTTTTCCTGTAGCCTTTTGATATTGGAGTTTTTCTAGGGTTCTTAGATTTTGGTTTAGATTATATACCATATTATTTATAAGCATATTGTTGGTTACTCTCATGTTTGTTCCCTCCCTATCTTCCTACTAATCCCAATCTGTTGATAGTCACATCCATGATGGTGTCTAGGGTGGTAATCATCCTTGCTGAGGCTATATAGGCATGTTGAAATTTTACCATATCTGCCATTTCCTCATCATAGGATACTCCAGATACTGAATCCCTTTTGGATTGAATATTCTTTAACATTATATTTTGTGAACTATACATCCTCTCTCCTTGCATACTATCTACAGCTAGATTGGATATGATGGATTTTATAAAATCATCAGGGGTTCCTTGGGATACCCCACCAGTGAAAAATTCTCTATTCTCTCTTAGCTTTATCAATTCCAATAAATTTCTATTATCCTCAGGGTGACCTGGTTCTTTACCTGCTGCTATATTATCTAGATCCTCCAGTATTTTATCGGATAGGGTAATGGTAGCAGCAGGTTTATCTCCATTCAACTTGAAAAAGTCCATACCCGATTCACCGTTAACCCCATAGCCTTCCCCATGCTTTTGGTTAAACTTCTCAGCGAATTTTTCGGCAAATTGATCTAATCTATTTTGATAGTAGGGGATACCTCTATATGTATTGTTTTCCCCATCTCCACTATAAAGATCTAATAGTCCTTTTAGTTCTCCAGACCTAAAGTTTACTGGAGATCCATTTCCCCATTCTATTGTTATTTCGCCACTATCAGATTTGGTTTTAATATTTATTTCAGATACATGAGTATGATCTACTAGAGATACACCGCTGATACTTACTCTAAATTTTCCATCATCGGATTCATTTACTTTTACATTGGCTATTTTGGATAATTCGTCTACCAACAGATCCCTTCTATCCCGCAGATCATTGGCTTGTCGTCCATCTATTTCATTGGAATAAATTTGTCTGTTTAATGAAGCAATTTGATTGGCAATGCTATTCAGTTTCTTTACACTGTTCCCTATGGATACTTTTGTTTCCATTCTTAATTCCTCTAACCTTTTAGCTGATTCATTTATATGTTTTGTAAAGGCTAGGGCATTTTCCCTAACGGGTTCCCTATAGGATGGATCCGAAGGATTAGTACTCATATGGGTTAAAGCCTGAAAGAAATCATCTAAATATTGTCTAAAACTGCTCTTGGATGGCTCTCCAAATAGCTTCTCTATTTCAGATAGATGATTCATCTTAGTTTCCCATTCTCCCATAGGGGCATTTTCGTTCCAATATTTAAAGTCTAAATAGGAGTTTCTAACTCTAGATATATCATATATTTCCGTTCCAGTGCCTAAAAAGCCTATTCCTGGCAAATCATAAGGAGTGGTAGCCCTTTGGGCTCCCTGTTGTCTTGAATACCCTTTGGTATTTATATTATTTATATTGTGATTATTTATATATAGGGACCTCTGACTGGCTAATAGTCCCTTTACCGCCGTGTTAAACCCGAAATGCATTTTTATTCACCCCATTATTTTCATTGGCAAAATATAAAAATTTTAAATTGTATTCTGTCAAATTACCTTCCAACTATCCCCATTCTGTTTACTATATTATCTATCATCTCATCGATGGCATTTACTACTCTACTGTTAGCTATGTAGGAGTGTTGATATTTTAACATATTTGCCATCTCTTCATCTAAGGATACAGAGGATATCTCCTGTCTTCTTTCATCTATTTGTTGTATTAACATAATCTGATTTAAAGCCATCTCTCGGGCTTTTTCTCTTTCAGTACCTAGATTTAATATCAAGTCCCTGTAGAAATCATCTATATTCAAAGTACCTGGATCTTTGAATTCCTCTGGGTTTGCTGGATCATATTTGCCATATAGGCTCTTTTTCCTTATTGCATGGATTTCCTTAGCTATTTCTCCATCCCCTCTAGCTCCTAATATAGAGGCCGCAGCTATTTTGTTGAAATCTGCTAGTTCTGGATTTACTTTAAGGGTTGCTGCAGGATTATCGTCCTCAAATTCAAAAAATAATATATCAGTACTTCCATCTAACCCTTTTCCCCTTAGATGAACTTCATTGATCTCTCTAGCCAAAGTATCAACCATCATATTCAATCTATTCCTGTATTCGACTACTTCCTTATCCCGAGCATCTATATATCCTCCTAGTTCTCCCTTTCCTTTTAGGTCAATTTTTTCCTCTATGTCAGACCAATAGATTTCTCCATGGCCTTTTTCATTTAGTCTAACTTCTATAGGGTTGAAGTAGTCTCCATTGATTAGATCTCTACCCTGTAAGGTTACTGCTATTTCTCCCTGATGGTTTTCATAGTAATTAATTGGAATTAACTCTGCTAATCTATCTAGTTTGGCATTACGACTATCCCTTAGGTCATTGGCCCTTACATGGGGACCATAGGCCTCTTGTATTTTTATATTCTTGTTTAAATCAGCTATATCCCTCAATAAAATATTTACCTCATTAGATTTGTCTAGCATCTCCTTGTTCAGATTAAATTGCAAATTGTCCAACTGGGTACTTATATGGTTTACCGTAGTAGTAAAAGCCACAGCATTCTCATGGAGTAGACCTCTTATAGTTAAGCTTTCTGGGTCCTTAGATAGCTCATCCCAGCCATCCCAAAAATCATTCATTACATCTTGAAGGGCACCACTGTTTAGTTCACCTGGTACCTTCATCTCCCTAAATATATATTCTATCTCTTCTAATACTTCTGATTTTGTATGATAATAGCCAAATGTAGCCATTTCTCTTCTAAGCTTAAAGTCTAAAAACTCATCCCTTATCTGCCTTACCTGTTGAACATCTACCCCTGTTCCAGTTTGAAATTGTAACCCCATCTTTGAATACCTACTATCAGCATGGATTACCTGTTGTCTTACATAATTAGGATTGTTCACATTAGCTATATTGTGGGATAGAGTATCCAAAGCCTTCTTATTTGCATGTATTCCCGATATGGATATATATAGTCCTCCAAAGCTCATAATTACACCTTCCTATCGAACAAACTATTGTTAGACTGATTTTTTTGGCTTCCCTTGCCATAGGTAGTAGGACTTTGAACATTGGAAATCAAATTCATATTGAAATCCAACCATTGTAAATTTTCTAGAATCAAGTCATTGTTGAGGACATTTCTAGATTGAATCTCATATAATAAGGTTTGCAGCTGTTCCTTTAGTCCTGCTAGTTCTTCTTCCCCTTCAGGGATATTGTCTATGACTTGAGTCATAGATATATCTATGCTAAGCCCCCAGCTATCCATTAGCTTAAGTCTTGCCTCTTCAGCTGATGCCATTTTACTTATGAGCTCTTCTTCCTCTTTAGTCATCTCTTCTAATCTTTCTACCTTATCTTCTATCAATATATCCGTCTTTTCAAAGGTAATATCCTTCAACTTTTTCAAAACTTCTAGTTCCTTTTCTAATATACTCACTAACTCATCTTTAAAGGTCATATCTCCACCTCATTATATTCTCTCATCGAAGTTAATATTTTCGTACATCTTTTCTACTATTTTTTTACCTTCTACATTATAATTTCCCGACTGTACCAAATCTTTTAGTTTGTTTACCTTATCCATCCTCATATCCGGTATTTCCTTTAACTTAATCATGGCAAATTGATAATCCTTTGCCCTTTCTGAAAGTTTTATCTCATCTTTTTCAAATCTATTTTTGTTTGAGTTTACCTTGTTAGCGCTCATATTATTATATATTTGCATTATCTTATCGGTTTTATTGATCTTCATAAAAAAACACCCCATTTCCCCGTATTCAATATTATTATCGGTTAAATGGGGTGATACTTTAATTATTTTTGTCTATTTGCCATTCCTATATCTGTCGGTAACCCTAATCTTTTCCTTAGCCCTGCCATTTTTCAAATTCTCAGGCTCTCGGCCACCGCCAATAGATTGTTTGAACTCCCTTTGCATATCTACAATACATTTTTCACAAAAGCGTCCCGTCTTAATGGAGGTTCCACATCTTTCGCAGTTTAGCAATAGATTGTCCTCGTCTCTTATTTCCAATCTTCCCTGTCTTAAAAACTCTATTATCTTCTTAGAATCCACTTCCGTTTCTTCTGTCACCTGGGTAATAGTAGCTCCTGGATTTTCGTCTATATACTCCTTCACCTTCTGAAAATCCTCTTCATCTTGCCTTCTACATTTCATACAGATATTGAATCCATCATAGGCATATATCATTCCACAGCGACTGCAATTTCTTATATCCATAATTCTCACCTCGTTAGATTTTCATGCTGGAAGTCAGGGCTAGTCCTACAACTGATTTAGCTCCTCCTTCTAAAAGGACCTTCCCGCACTCCTCCATAGTTGTCCCTGTAGTAATTATATCGTCAACTAAGAGGATTTCTTTATCCTTAATATCCTTATGGTTCATGATTTGAAAGACATTTTGGAGGTTTTTCTCCCTTTCAATTTTACTTAATTTATTTTGATCCATAGTCCTTTTCACCTTTACTAGATGCTTATCCAGCAGAGACAGATTAGATTTATCCGCTATATAGCTAGCTAAAAGTTGGGATTGATTATATCCTCTTAGTGCTTTTTTCCTCCTATGGATAGGTACGAAGGCTATAGCATCTACCTTCCCATCTATAGCCATTACTCTAACCGTTTCCACAAGTATTTCTCCAAAGGGTTTGTATAGATAGGGTTTGTCCTGAAATTTAAAGCTATGTATTTTTTCCCTTATAAACCTATTGTAAAACAAGGAGTAGTAAACCCTATCTACACTCCTTAGGTTTAGATCTATTTCTCTATTGGTGACCTCTAATAAATTCCAACAACTATTACAAATATAATTGGAATGATCTGCTAGATTTTCCCTACAGAATAAACATATATGATCTGGAACAAATAGTAGATTGCTTATGCTTCTAAACAAACTCATAGTCCCCTCCTAGAATATGGTCATTACACTTCTTATCTTGTAATCTAAGCTAGAATACCTTTTAGCAATTCTATTGTTTCTTATCATGGATCTTAGATATCTTTCTTCTCCTACAAGTACTACTAACTTCTTAGCTCTAGTAATGGCAGTGTATAGAAGATTTCTAGTCAACAGCATAGGTGGTCCCCAGTATATGGGCATTACTACTACTTGAAATTCACTACCTTGACTTTTGTGGACGGTAGTAGCATAGGATAATTTTAATTCGTCTAATTGATTGAAATTATATTCTACCTCTTTTTCATCGTCAAATAGGATCTTCATAATCCTATTGTCATCATCTATATCCAGTATAAAACCCAGATCTCCATTGAAAACCCCTTCTCCCTTTTCCTGAAGAATCCCATCTTTAATTATCTCCCATTCGGTAGAGTAATTATTTTTGATCTGCATTACCTTGTCTCCTACACGAAATAGTTCTTCACCAATGGTCTTTTCCTTTTTATTAAAGTATTTAGGGTTTAGAGCTTCTTGTAGATATTTGTTTAAGGCATTTGTGCCTACATCTCCCTTTTTCATAGGGGACAATATTTGAATATCCTTAAGGGGATCTACTCCATAGTAGTTTGGCAATCTATCCTTACACAGATCGATTATTGTATCTGCTATAATCTTTGGATTGTCCTCCCGAATGAAGTAAAAATCCTTCTCCTTTTCATTTAAATAGGGATATTCTCCCTTGTTGATCCTATGGGCATTGACTACTATCATACTTTCCTCAGCTTGACGAAATATCTGGTCTAGTTCTACCACTTTCACTACACCACTGTCAATTATATCCTTTAGGACATTTCCTGCTCCTACCGAAGGCAATTGATCCACATCCCCTACCAATATCAATCTAGTACCAGGTACAATAGCCTTTAATAGATTGTTCATAAGTAGTATATCTATCATAGAAGCTTCATCTATTATCAATAAGTCCGTATCCAGAGGTGAATCCTCATTTAGTCCAAAGGCCATCATATCCTCCTCCATAAAGGAGTATTCCAACAATCTATGGATAGTCTTGGCCTCCCTGCCGGTAGTTTCTGTCATCCTCTTAGCTGCTCTTCCCGTAGGAGCTGCTAAATTGACTTTAAAGCCCTCATCTTCAAATATCTTTATTATGGCATTGATAGTGGTGGTCTTTCCAGTTCCTGGCCCACCGGTAATAACTACCATACCATTTTCCATGGATTCCTTGATAGCTTCTATTTGTTTTTCTGCAAATTGGATTCCATCTTCCCCTTCTATGGTCCTTATGGCCTTCTCTACATCCATTTCCAAATCTTTAAGTTCTACCCGTGATATCTCTACTAACTTTCTGCTTACATTGTTTTCCGCTATATGAAAGGGAGTATAATATATTAGTACTTCTTCCTCAATGGTAGATATATGTATGGTTCCCTTTAGAGCCAAATCCCTTAGGGACCCTTCGACTAAATCCTCCTCTAGTCCCAATAGTTCTGATGCACTTTGTATTAGCTCATCCTTTGGCACATAGCTATGGCCTGCTCCTGCATATTTCATGAGGGTATAGCGAATCCCTCCTTCTATTCTATAAGGAGAATTAATATCTATACCCATATTTCGAGCGATTTTATCGGCAGTTTTAAAACCTATACCAAATATGTCCTCAGAAAGCTTGTAGGGGTTTTCCGATATAATGTTTATGGTATCCTTCCCGTACTTTTTATATATCCTTATGCCATAGTTAGGAGTAATATCGTACTGCTGTAAAAATACCATTATATCTCTGAGCTCCCCTTGTTCTTCAAAGGCTTCTACTATCTTTTCAAGTTTTTTGTCCCCTATACCATCTATTTCTTTAAGCTTTTCTGGATTATACTGGATAATATCTAGGGAATCCAGACCAAATCTCTCTACAATCCGCTTAGCAGTCTTTGGTCCTATATAAGGTATAAGGCCTGACGATAGATACTTTTCAATGCCATTTATGGTGGATGGAGTTACTACCGATATGTTTACAATCTCTAGCTGTTCTCCATAGGTAGGATGATATATCCAATCCCCTTCTGCCCTTACAGTTTCCCCTATATTTATAAAAGGAACATAGCCTACTATAGTAGCTTTCCCGTCAGATGTATCTAGGATGGCTACTGTGTAGGAGTTGAGTTCATTTCTAAATATGATTTCCTCTACCATACCTTCTAACGTCAACAAAGCAATTCTCCTTCTCATTTATTGTTAGATAATATTATATCACAGTCCTATCCTATAGTCCTTTTAATTTTAGTATTTCCTGTCTCAATAGGGCTATATCCCCTTTTGTGGCAGGTTGATTGTATTCATCGTAAAAGTTACATTCCCTAAGGGTGATAGTATTTTGTTTTTCTCCATATAATCGTTTGACTATATGGCCATTTTTAATATGTCTGTTGGTGGTTTCTATGGTGCTTAGACAAGGGATCTTTTGCCCATTAACCAGCTCTATCAAAGCTTTTCCCTTTAGTTCCAATACTTTTTTAATATGTTTTATGTTAATAAATCCTGTGGCCCCATCGTTTTTACATATAGGCTTTCTTACTCTAATGGGAATAAATATATCCTCTTCGGTAAAGGGTATAGGGATTAAGTTTTTCATGGACAGTAGATCGCCATAGTATTTCCTTGTAGCTTTTAAATCCATCAAGTAATATTCACACAATTGATTGACAATAGTTCTAGTATTCCTCTCTATTTGGTAAACCCCTCCTTCTTTTGTGTACAACTGGGTACAGTTCCCCTTTAATGGAATATAGACTGGAATAAAGGCCATCAATTCTTCCAATATTATCTTCTCTAAATCCATAAAAATCCCCTCCTTGAATTATTGTATCAGAACATACGTTCCGAGTCAAGAAGGGGGTTTTTTTATTTCATGCTAGCTATTACCTGGGATAGTTCATTTATGCTTTCCGTCAGTTCATTTAGTTTTCCTTCTATTCTTACTAGAAGATAAATAGATATAACTATAGGAAAGCCTAAATTAGCTATATGGGTATATATTTCCTCCATGTTTCAACTCCTTTCTTAAAATTTAGGACGGCCGCTGGCCGTCCCTTTATCTGTTCTATATTTCTAGTTCATCTACTGTTGTAGTTATAATTCTTGCACCAGCTACAGCCACTATATCTCCGCCATTGGTATAGAATACATTTCGGGCTACTATATCATCCATTGTTGCCTTTATCTCTATCTCCGATACGTCCTCCCTAGGTTCATCTAGGGATAGAGTAAACTTCTTTCCTAGTTCATCTTTAAATTCCATCTCCAGTTTAGATCTATTCACCTAATCACCTCCCTCTACCCTTTATTTGTGAATTATTCGTTCTTTAGATGGATTTCTTCTAGCCTTTTAACCTTATATAGCGGATAGGTTTGAAGGCCGGATAAGGATTCTGCTACCTGGTATAGATCTTCGTTTTCTACTTCAGGTTTTACCTTGTTGAAGGTTTTAGATTTGATGATCTGTCGATTTCCATCCATTCCTCCGTCTAATTCTAGCTTTAATCTTACATTTTCCTTAATATCAACAACTGCCACATTATCACCTCCTTCTATCTCTTATATAGATGGAAGTGGATTATTTTACTATAGTTTTTTTCATTCTTTCTATTGCCATAGTCTTTGTATTAACTACAGTTCTATAGGCTATGCCTAATTTTTCTGCTATTTCTCCTAGGGTCAAACCTTCTACATAGTAGGCCACTACTACTTCCTTCTGCCTTGGCGTTAGAAAATTTATTGCCTCCTTTAGAACTTGGGACTCTTCTATTTGGATTGCTCTCTCTAAAGGGTCTGGCCCATCATCCTGAAGTATATCTACTAGCTCCATCCCATCATCTCCTATAGTTTGATTTAATGATATAGTTTGTTTTTCCTTGTGCTTGTTGAGATAATGATATTTAAGCCTTAGCTTTACAAAACCTAAAAAATAGACCTTTCTATCAGGGTCATACTCCTCAATGGAATCCAGGACTACCTCATAGCCTTCTTGGATTAAATCTTCATATAGATGAGGCCTATAGTAATAGCGTCTAATGGAACTTAGAACCAAAGGCTCTAAGTTGGATAATAGCTGTTCTTTAGCTTTTGTGTCTCCTTTTTTACTCAAACTTAATAATCTTTCTATATCCGTGTACACCTTATTTCCTCCCTATTGGAAGGCACCTTCCCTATTACCTAGGTAAGTATATAGTAGCTTTTAAATTTATATAGGTAAAATGAAGAGTTTAATCAATTCACAATGTACAATACACAATTCATAGTGCACCATTAGATTAAATATTTCAATGGTTTGATTATGGTTGGAAAGTGAATTTTGGCATAAGAAAGAGCCAAGGAAATAATCCTTGACTCCTTTAATTATCGGTGAATTTGCTAAAGTCTTCCAAAGAATAGACTTATGTCATTGAATAATTAATAAGCTTCTTTTTTTAGGATTTCTGCTTTGTCGGTCTTTTCCCAAGGTAGATTTAAATCCTTTCTACCAAAGTGACCGTAGGCAGCTGTATCCCTGTATATTGGTCTTTTTAAGTCTAAATCCCTAATGATGGCTGCTGGTCTTAAATCGAAGTGTTTCCTAACTAGTTCTTCTATTTTTTCATCAGATATCTTGCCAGTACCAAAGGTATCTACATAAATGGACAAAGGTCTTGCTACTCCTATAGCATAGGCTAGACCTACTTCACACTTATCTGCCAAGCCTGCAGCTACTACGTTTTTAGCTACGTATCGAGCTGCGTAACTAGCTGAACGGTCTACCTTTGTTGGATCCTTCCCTGAGAAAGCTCCTCCTCCATGTCTTCCATAGCCACCATAGGTGTCTACTATTATTTTCCTTCCAGTAAGGCCTGCATCTCCCATAGGACCTCCGATTACAAATCTACCAGTAGGATTCACATAGTATTTGGTATCATCGTCAACCATATCCTGAGGCACGGTTTTCATAATCACATGCTCCATAATATCTTTTTCAATAGTATCTAAATCTACATCAGGACTATGCTGAGTTGAAACTACTATATTTTCTATTCTAATGGGTTTGTCGTCTTGATACTCTATGGTAACTTGGGTTTTACCATCAGGTCTCAAATACTCTAATGTGCCATTTTTCCTCACATCAGCTAATCGTTTTGCTAACTGGTGAGCTAATGAAATAGGCATAGGCATCAACTCTTCAGTTTCATTGCAGGCATAGCCAAACATCATGCCTTGGTCCCCTGCTCCTATTTTATCAATTTCATCTTCTCCGTTGCTTCTATGCTCTAATGCCTTGTCTACTCCCATAGCAATATCAGGAGATTGCTCATTTATAGATGTAAGTACAGCACAGGTATCTGCATCAAAACCGTATTTGGCTCTGGTATATCCAATTTCCTCTACTGTATGTCTTACTATTTTAGGAATATCCACATAACATTGAGTAGTAATCTCACCTGTAACCAACACCAGTCCTGTAGTTACGCTAGTTTCACAAGCAACTCTAGCATCAGGATCCTTTTCCAATATTGCATCCAAGATAGCATCGGATATAGCATCACATACCTTGTCAGGATGGCCTTCTGTAACGGATTCAGAAGTAAATAACCATTTTTTCATCAAAATTACCTCCTTAAGTTTAAAGCCGGTCTCCTAGTGGCCTGGGCTTGTTTAATACGGTAGAGGATTTCATCCCATAGACAATTAAAAAACCTCTTCCAAAAGGAAAAGGCTGTTTATTTTCACCTCATCTTTCAGAATCAAAATCCTGTGGGACTTAGCACCTTTGTACATATACAGGTTGCCGGGTTTCAACGGGCCCATTCCCTCCACCACTCTTGATAAGGTATCAAGATTTGTATTAATTTGGATTATTATATAGATATATTAACATAGGCATATATATAAGTCAAGCGGGACAATGGGACGGTTCTCGGTGTCCCACTTTAAGCAGTTCCTAATGTACAGCTTTTATCAACACTAAAAATTGCAAAAAATTAAACAGCCTCAGTCCGATGAATATCGAGCCTTAGCTGTTTAAGATTATTTTTATTATTTTCACTGTCTACTTGACAGGGTGCAATTCAAGAATCAAGCCTTGCCTATTTAATATACAAAATGTCATTTGTTTATGGTATGTTCTCTTTCTTCCTAGGTTAATATCTTTAGTAGTGCAGTCGCTACTATAAGCATAAAAGCGCCGCCTATTCTTGATGATATTTGAGCGAAAGGCATAAGCTCCATCCTATTAGCAGCTGAAAGAACTGCAACATCTCCTGTTCCACCCATATTAGCCATGCATAATCCTCCAGTAACGGATGCCTCTAAAGGATAAAAACCCAGTAGTTTTCCTACATAGCCTGCCCCTATGGCTGCACCTAACACTGTTACAGTTACTAATACAAGATAAGTAATGGAGAAAGCGCTAATAACCTCATTTAAATCAGTATATGCTACACCAATACCAACAAGTAGGGCTGGTGTAAGATTAACCATGATAAATCTAAACCATTGAAAAGCCCCTACTTCATACTCCTTGGGAAATATACCTATAGCTTTAACTATAGCAACTGTTATAATCATTAAAGCATAGGAGTGTATAGGTATAAAATTACCCAATATTTTCCCAAATGCAAAGAATGTTGTGGAAAAAAGTAATCCCATTCCTAAAAATTTATAGTCTATTGCATATTCTGTTTCCTTTTCATGGTCTGGTTCTGCCTGAGATTTCATCAATTTTCCTTCTCCTGAAAAATTAGGCTTTCCTTGACCTAGTTTGCTCATAAGTCCTGCCAACACTATTGCTAAAGCATTTCCTAAAGCTACTGCTGGAACCATCTTGGATAATATCTCAGCTGGCTCTACATTTAGACTAGTTCCAAATATTTGAGATAATGGGACTGCCCCAGCACCCATTCCACCTCCCATAATAGGTAAAGCTACATATAATATAGCATCTTTAGCACCATATCCCATTAGGGCTCCTACTAAACCAGTTAATCCAAAGGATACTACTACTCCTCCAAATATTACAGGTAGATATCTAGCTGCTGCTTTAATCAATAGATCCCTATCCATGCCTAAAATACTTCCAGTTATTAGTGCAGCAATATAAAAATCTAAGAATCCTTCACCCTTCATGAAATTTGACATTATCTCAATAGATGATTCCGGTATTAATCCATAAGCAACTAATGCAGCAGAACCAAATATGATAATAATTGGTCCACCGCCTAGATAATCTTTAACAATTGGTAATCTATCTCCTATTTCATTTAAAATGGCACCAAGAACTATCATCAGTGGAAAAGCCCCGATCATTCCTGCAGGCAATACTCCCATATAAGTTGCCACCAATACTACTACCGTAATAATTGCGAACATAGTGGGGGACATTCCAAATATCTTGAATTTTCCTTTATCGTTGAGATTTGAAACTTTCTCACCCATTTTTATCCTCCTTTTTTATACTATAAAAAACCCTTATTAAATTCTAGCAACACCTGTTTTTTGCGCAGCTTCTTCTACTGCCTTGGCTACTTCTTTTGCTACATTTTTATCAAGTGCACTTGGCATAATATTATCTTCGCTAAGCTGTGTATTCTCTACCATATCTGCTATAGCATGGGCAGCAGCAATATTCATTTCATTGTTAATTACACTTGCTCTTGCATCTAGCGCTCCCCTAAACAGTCCTGGAAATGCTAAAACATTGTTGATCTGGTTAGGGTAGTCTGACCTCCCAGTAGCTACAATCTTAGCCCCTGCCTTCCTTGCTTCCTCAGGAAATATCTCGGGGGTTGGGTTGGCTAATGCAAATATTATAGGATCATTGTTCATGCTATTGATCATTTCTTCATCCAGTATATTTCCAGTAGAGACACCAATAAACACATCTGCATCGACCATTGCATCCTTTAAGGTACCTTGTATATTATCCTTGTTAGTTATTTGTGCTAATTCTTCCTTCATCCAGTTGTTAGTTGGAGAGCCCTTATATATTATTCCTTTGCTATCACAAATCAATATGTCCACTACACCCATATCCCTTAACATCTTGACCGTTGCCCCTCCAGCAGCTCCTGCACCATTTATTACTACCTTAATATCTTTCATCTTCTTATCAACTATTTTTAGAGCATTTATGAGTCCAGCACTTACCACTATAGCAGTACCATGTTGATCATCATGAAATACTGGTATGTCCAATTCTTTCCTAAGCCTATTCTCGATTTCAACACATCTTGGGGCAGAAATATCTTCTAAATTGATACCACCGAAAGTAGGAGCTATTTTTTTTACCGTTTCTACTATTTCATCTACATCCTTTGTGTCTAGACAAATGGGAAAAGCATCTACATCTGCAAATCCCTTAAATAATATAGCCTTTCCTTCCATAACTGGCATGGCTGCCTTTGGGCCTATATCACCTAACCCTAAAACTGCTGTCCCATCTGTTACTATTGCCACTAAATTTCCTTTAGCAGTGTATCTGTAAACGCTTTCTTCATTTCCGTGGATCTTGCGACATGGTTCAGCTACACCAGGAGTATAAGCAATGCTTAAATCTTCCTTAGTATCCAACTTCAATTTAGATACTACTTCTATTTTTCCCTTGTTGTCTTCATGTGCTTTTAGACTTAACTGTGAATAGTCCAACACATTCACCCCTCCCTTTTGTTTTTGAAAGCGCTTTCTATCGCTTTCTATATAGATTATATATATAAATCAATATAT
>NZ_PPXY01000004.1 GCF_021655115.1 Clostridium sp. Cult3 | reverse complement strand
TTTATTTTTTATCAACCATCTCTTGCTGGAATTCCTTGGGTATATACCACTTATCAATATTTCTATATACATTGAAAAACGTAGGATCCACATCTCCCATTACTTTTTTATCTACTAGTAAAGCATCATTTTTAAAAAACAAACTCACATAAGGCAAATCCTCGTTTATTACAGACTGTAAATTTTCATAAGCTTTTAACTTATTATCTCTGCTTGTTGCGCTAAAGGCTTTAACCAAAGCTTCATCCATTACTTCACTATTGTATCTAATAAAGTTGGTGCCATTTTTTATTTGACTGGAATGAAAAGCAAAGGATAACTCAGGGATTATAGACAAATGCCAGCCTAATAGGGCTATGTCGTAGTCTCCTTTCACTACCTGATTGTATACCTGTTCCCACTGTTCCTCTACCATTTCTTCCGTTATGTTTTCAGGTATCCTATCAGAATAGTCCTTAGTGATGTGAATACCTATTTTGTTTAAGTCCTCTACGATCATATCTGCCACCTTTAGTCGTAAAGGATTATATGAATTGGTAATAAGCCTTAACTCAACCTTTCTGCCCCCTTCATCTTCATAAAACCCATCCCCATCTATATCCTTCCAACCTAGCTTATTCAGTTCTTCCTTAGCTTTAGAAGGGTTGTATCCATATATATTTGAATCCTCTGATAATAGCCATGAATTAGGATAGATTGGCAAGTCCGTCTGTGTTCCGTGACCTAAGTAGACCCTCTGGATTATGGACTGTCTATCTATGCCATAGGCAAAAGCCTTTCGCAAACCACTGCCACTCTCCCTACTAAAGATATCTTTAGAAAAGTTAAAACCTAAAAATTCATAATTTGGTGAAATAAATTCATATATTCTAATCCTATTATTTTGATCATATTTTTCCCAATCTACATCTATAGCTGTAGTTACATGAACTTGTCCAGTTTCAAAAGCTGTTAATGATAGCTCTTCGTCTTCTAGTATTTTACCAACTACACTATCTATATAGGGCCTACCTTCCCTGTATTTATCGTAAGATTCCAGAAAGATAGTTTTATGCTTTTCATAGTCTACAAATCTATAAGGCCCAGTACCTATTGGAGTAAAATTCTCTTCTGTCAATGCAGCTATATACGAATTCTTGTCTTCCCTTTCCGCTGCAAATCTATGTTTTGGCAAAATGGGAAAAGTCAAAGTTTCTAGTCCGTGGCTAAAAGATTCATCAAATCTAATGTCTATATGGTAATCATCTAACATTTGCACATCTAATATCTTGTGAATATTAGAAGCATTAAAGCTTCCTAAAGCATTGCTAAACATCTTCTTGTAGCTAGTGTCATCATTAGCATACTTAATAGTATTTATGGTAAAAGCCACATCTTCAGCTGTAAACTTTTCACCATCATGCCACAATACATCTTCCCTAAGTTTGATACTAATTATTTTCCCTTCTTCTTTTAAAGTATAGTCTTCAGCTAACTGATTTACTACATTTAAATCGTCTCCTAATTCAAATAATCCCTCATAAATCAGTTTACTAAAATGATAGTAACTCATATTTTCATTGATTAAAGGATTTAAAGTCTTGATAGTAGATAAAGGAAGTATCAATTCCCCACCAAATTCTGGCTCATACGCTATTTTATTGTTTACATCAACATCAAATGCATCGATAGGATTATCCTTAGTATCCTTCTCACATCCGGTTACAGTGACTGATATGATTAGGATCAGCATTATAGCTAGTATCCTTTTAACCTTCAAATTGACCCCCCCTTTTACTATTTGTGTATTACTAATGCCTTTATTAGCTTTCGAATATTATGCAATAATACAAGAAAATAAGGTTCCTTGTCTTCATCAAGTTTTTCAAACTGACCACCATATAATTTTTTGTACATATTATAGTTTGCAATTACTTTTTCTACATATTGATCCGTTTCTTTAAATGGTATCCTTTTTAATGTTTTACCATCTTCACAATATCTGTCGTCTTTTAACCATTTATTTACATTGCCACTACCACCATTATATGCCGCTAATATCAACTTAAGATTGTCATCAAATTCTATAGATAGAATATTTAAATACCAGGTCCCAATCATTATATTCCTATCTGGTTCAAATAACATGTCTAAATTAAAATCATCTATAGATAAAACTTCCGATGCCCATTGTCCTGTAGTAGAAGAAATTTGCATAAGCCCCCTAGCCTCTTTAGTAGATATAGCATCTTTGTCAAAATTGCTTTCTACATTTATTATTGCTGCTACTAAATAGGGATCTACATTAAATTGTTCGGAATATTTCTTTATCGTATTCCTATAGGATAGAGGATAGGAAATTTTAAGATATAAGGTAGTAGCAAATAGTATGATAGCGATTAGTATTATGGAGATTAATATACCTTTTAGTAGTTTATTAACTGGCCATGTCAAATCAAACCCTCCAAAACATTATCTTATTTCCCTTAATATATAGTCCAATTGTTTCCCTAGAGATTTTATATCTCCTCTATTATCTATTATCTTCGTTGCATATGCTCTTTTCATCTCCATGGGTATCTGAGCCCTAACCCTATGGATTGCCTCCTCCTCACCTATATTATCCCGTCTAATCAATCTGTTTAATTGAGTGGTTTTATCGGCATAAACTAACCATATTTCATCAAAGATAATTTCATATTCCCGAAATTTATCTATCTCTTCTATTAATAATGGTACGTCGATAAATATGATTTTTTCCCTTTTTTTATATTCAGTTATACGGTTCTTTATAGTTTCTAAAATATATGGGTGTATTATATTATTTAATTTCTTCCTTCTGGTTTCATCTTTGAAGATTAGATCACCAAGCTTTTTCCTGTCAATTGTTTTATCTTCATTTAAAATACTCTCTCCGAAGTAAGTCACAATCTCCTCATAGGCAGGAGAACCTACTTCTACCACCTGCCTAGCTATCTTATCTGCATCTATTACTTTAAATCCTTTATTAATCAACATCTCCGTAACCGTTGTTTTACCAGTAGCTATGCCACCAGTTAATCCTATTATCTTACAATCATTGAGTCTCATACCAATTATCCCCTACGCTAATTTCTACCTTTAGCGGCACATTTAAAGTGATAGAACTTTCCATAATATCTTCCATCAAATTTTTTACCTCTTCAATCTCATCCTTATGGGTTTCAATAATAAGTTCGTCATGAACTTGAAGTATTAGTTTTGATTTTAAGTTTTTATTTTTTAGCTCTTCATATACTTTTACCATAGCTACCTTGATTATATCAGCAGCACTACCCTGTATTGGGGTATTCATAGCTACTCTTTCTCCAAAAGATCTTACATTAAAATTCCTAGATTTAAGTTCTGGAACATATCTTCTTCTGTTTAATATAGTTTCAACATAGCCTTTTTCTTTGCCTATTTTTATGATATCATCCATATACTGTTTTACCATTTTATAATTTTTAAGATAACTATCTATATATTCCTTAGCTTCCTTTCTGGGTATATCTAAATCTCTAGATAAGCCATAATCACTTATTCCATATACTATACCAAAGTTAACAGCTTTAGCCCTATTCCTCATTAGTGGAGTAACCTCTTCTTTAGATATATTAAACACCTCTGAGGCTGTTTTAGTGTGGATATCCTCATCATGAAAGAAAGCTTCCATAAGTTTTGGATCCTTAGAAATGTGTGCCAATACCCTTAGTTCTATTTGGGAATAGTCCCCATCAACAAGTACATAATCTTGGGATTTAGGAACAAAAGCTTTTCTAATTTTTCTACCTTCTTCGGTTTTTATGGGTATGTTTTGGAGATTTGGCTCTGTACTAGATATCCTCCCAGTATTGGTTACAGTCTGATTAAAGCTAGAGTGAATTTTATTGGTTTCTCCATCTACTAGATTCATAAGCCCATCTATATAGGTAGATTTTAACTTTACCATCTGCCTATATTTAAGTATATTTTCTATTATATCATGTTGTCCTTTTAATTTATCTAATACTTCTGCATCTGTTGAATAGCCAGTCTTAGTCTTTTTTATTATAGGTAGTTTTAATTTATCAAACAATATTTCTCCCAATTGTTTAGGGGAGTTTATATTAAACTCCTCACCAGCCAGTTCATATATCTCCTTTGTTAGCCCATGGATTTGAGACTCAAACTCTTCACCTAATTGTCCTAATATATCTAAATCTACTTTGAAGCCATTAAACTCCATATCTGCTAATACTTCTACTAAAGGTAGTTCTACTTCATAATATAATTGGTCCATTTTTTGCTCCTGAATTCTCTTTTTTATTGGATCCTTTACACCGTATGTTAGATCCAATACCATGGAAATATACTCTGCTCTGGTTTCAATGGATAAATCCTTAAATGATTTTCTATTTTTGCCTTTACCTAGTAGTTCTTCCTCATCATAACCATAAATATTTAAATATTCCTTACCTAATTGATTAATACTATAGTTAGATTGGGCTGGATTTAGTAAATACCCTCCTATCATGGTGTCAAATTGTATATTATTTATAGGGATATCAAGTCTTAACAATCCTACTATATCTGCTTTTATCATATGTCCATATTTCTCTATTTGTTTGGATTCAAAGTACTTACCAAAAGTTGTTATAAAAGCCTTTATATCATTTTCCAAAAAATCTATATAATATGGTGAATTGTTTCCAATCTTTATTCCCAATCCAAGTATAGAACTATTTATATAGTGCTCATCTTCAAAGACAAATTTAAATCCAAAACTATCATGGGAATCCAACTCCTTAGTAATAGAATCAAAATCGTTATTCTTTAATATTTTGTATTTTACCTCATAAGTGGAATCTACTTTAGTTGTTATTTTGTCATCAGGTATTTTAGATAATAGACTGCCAAATTCAAACATTTCATACAGTTCCACTAGCCTGTTCCAATCAGGTTCTTTAACCTTTAATTCTTCAATAGAAAATTCTATCGGTACTGTTCTTATTATTTCACCTAATTCCTTGCTTAATAAAGCCATACTTTTATGTTCAATTAATGATTCCTTGGTCTTCTTGCCCTTTACTTCATCTATATTATCATATAGATTCTCAATAGTACTAAATTGTTTTAATAATTTTATACCAGTTTTTTCCCCAATTCCTGGTACTCCCGGGATGTTATCTGATTTATCCCCCATTAATCCCTTTAAATGAATAAGCTGCTCTGGAGTTATACCATATTCTTCTATTATCTTAGACCTGTCATATTCCTCCAATTCCGTAATACCCCTCTTTGTTATCAATACCCTTGTATCATCTGAAGTCAATTGTAAATAATCTCTGTCCCCTGTAACAAGTATTACCTCCATACCTTTTTCTTCGCCAATTCTAGATAGGGTTCCAGCAATATCATCCGCTTCATAACCCTCTAGTTCTATCTGGTGAATATTCATAGCTTTTAATATTTCCTTCAGTATAGGAAATTGTAAAGCAAGTTCATTTGGAGTCGAGGCTCTATTAGCTTTATATTCTTCGAAAGTTTCATGTCTAAAAGTTGGTCCCTTTTTGTCAAAAGCTACACTAAGATAATCTATATCATAATCCTCTTGAATTTTATATAGCATGGTTAAAAATCCGTAAACACCGTTGGTATATACTCCATCTTTAGTAGCTAGTAAAGGTAATGCATAAAAAGCTCTATGTAACAAACTATTTCCGTCTATAATCATTAACCTTTCTTTATTATCCCTATTCACAATACCACTCCTCATATATTATGTTGAAATCATTGTATTAATTCAGTTTAATGCAATAAAAAATATAGTCATCTACAATAATAAGTATACAATAAATGTTCATTCTCGTAAACAAAATGAAAATAAAATCCTTGATTGTTTTTAATTTTTGTGTTATTATATTTCTTGTAGTCAATATGCCGAAGTGGTGGAACTGGCAGACGCGTTGGACTCAAAATCCAATGGAGCTCAAACTCCGTGCGGGTTCGATTCCCGCCTTCGGCACCATTCTAAACAAGGCGAACTTAAAAGTTCGCCTTGTTTATTTTATATAAATTATTTTACTTTCCATTCATATTCTCATATCATATCCCTATTATTCTTTGTATGTAAATACTTGTCGATAAAAAATACCAATGTCAAAGCTATTACACCAAATAGTATATCTGTCATATTGGCACTACTTATCAACATTTTTCTCGCTATAGCATACAATACTACTTCTAGTACCTTACCAGGAGTATGACTAATGAGCATTAACGCCAGTTCAAGCCCCACGACTAATAATAAGGTATGAGTTAAAAATCCTTGTAATATTTCGTAACTGGATATAGCATCCGTTTTAAATATGGTTATAGCTAAAACTGCTAAATCCTTAATACTTAAAATTACAGTAAAGATAATTAAAAATGCTAACAATACTTCTATCCAAATTATATACTTTCCTATTTGTGTCCTTACTTTTTTCAGCTTATCTTCTGTTTTTTTTGGCATAGTATCCCTCTTTCTAATCTATTTTCCCAGTATCATATTTAAATCCATTAAATTTTGTTGTAAATTGATCAATATATTTTTGATAGTATCATAGTCTTTTTCTAACAATTTGGGATCTGTAAACTGATCTTTTCTTTTGTTCAAAGCTTGAAGTTGAATATAAATATCTTCTAATTCCTCAAATATATCCTTTTTCAATACAGAAGGCTCCATTATTTCTCCTTCAGTAATTTCCACTTTTTCCTTTTTAATAATAAATTTATCGCCTAAATTGGGTATTATGGTTTCTATATTAAACTCAAATTCTATTAATTGGGCAAGGGTATTTGATGAGTCTTCTTCTCCATGAACAATAAATATCTTTTGTGGCTTTGTTTTAAACTTTCTTATCCATTCTATAAGCATTAACTGGTCCGCATGGCCAGAGAAACCTTGTAAATTATATATTTCTGACTTTACTGCTACTTCTTCACCTAGTATTTTTACTTTTTTGGCGCCATTTAATATGATTCTACCTAGAGTACCCTCTGCTTGATATCCAACAAATACCAAACTATTTTTTTCATCCCATATATTGTGCTTTAGATGGTGTCTTATTCTACCTGCTGTAGCCATACCGCTAGAAGAGATAATAACCTTTGGAAATTCATATTTGTTTAATGCCATGGATTCCTTTTGATCTTTTATATATCTTAGATTTGGAAATACAAAAGGATTATCTCCCTTTAAAATAAGGTTTTTTGCCTCTTTATTAAAACTACTAGAATTAGATTGGAAGGCCTCGGTAGCCATTACTGCCATGGGGCTGTCTACATATATTGGTATTTTCATATATTCTTCAATACTCTCATTGTATTCATAGTGTTTGTTTAGTTCATATATAAGCTCTTGAGTTCTTCCAACTGCAAAAGATGGTATTATCACAGTTCCACCTCTTAATACAGTATTATTTATAATACCTACTAATTTTTCAGCACTTTGTCCAAACCTTTCATGGATTGTATCACCATAGGTAGATTCAATTATTAGGTAGTCAGCTCTATCAATATACTCAGGATTATTGATAATAGGTCTATTAGGCATGCCTAAGTCTCCTGAAAAGACTAGTTTAATAGATTCTCCTTTTTCCTCTATCCACAGTTCTATAATAGCTGAGCCTAACATATGCCCTGCATCTCTAAACTTAAGCTGAATATCTTCATTTACTATTATCTTTTGATCATATAAATAGGTTTCAAAAAACTTTAGGCTAACTTCAGCTTCTTCAACCGTATATAAAGGCTCTATAGATTTTTTACCCGCTCTTTGTCGTTTCCTATTTTCCCATTCCACATCAGCTTCTTGAATCTTTGCAGAATCCCTTAGCATTATCTTGCAAAGATCATAAGTAGGTTTTGTTGTAATTATTTTACCTCTAAATCCGTCCTTTATAAGTTTTGGTATTCTCCCGCTATGATCTATATGAGCATGGGATAATATCAAATAATCTATGTTCCGAGGATCGTAGGGAAAGTTTTCATAATTCAATCTTTCTATCTCCGCAGAACCTTGAAACATACCACAGTCTATTAGAATATTATACTTATCAGTTTTAATTAAGTAGTTTGAACCAGTTACCATCTTAGCTGCTCCAAAAAATTGGATATCCATAGATACTCCTCCTCTTTATTAGAATATATTATATATTCTACATTGAGTATGTCAATCCCTTTTTTTAAATAATTTTAGATATAAATAAAAATGGAGAAGCCACTCAGTTCAAAATGGCTTCCCCATATATATTTTATTATATCAATCCAGTTATAAATATTATTACTAGAGCTATAGGTATAACAACTTTTACCAATGGTGCCCACCAATCATAAACTTTAAGTTTAACTGCTCCAATATTGGTTTCCTCTTGAAATTTATCAAATCTCCAAACCATTAAAGTATAAAATGCTGTAATTAAAGCTCCAATAGGCATCATTATATTGCCTGATAGATAATCTGCAAAATCAAAGAAATTTCTACCTCCAATTAGTATATCAGACCAAGGACCTTGGGCTAATATGGTAGGAAAACCTACTATAAATATAATTATTAAACTTAGCCATACAGCTTTTTTTCTGTTCATCTTAAATAACTCTGTACACGTCATTACAACAGGTTCTAAATATCCTAAAGCTGATGAAAGAGCAGCAAAAAATATCAATAAGAAAAACATCCCTCCAAATAATCCTCCTGCTGGCATTTGATTAAATAAGTTGGACATAGTTACAAATAGTAAATTCGGTCCAGAATCTGGAGATAGCCCTAAGGCAAATATAGCAGGGAACATGACTAAACCTGCAATAAATGCAGCTAGGGTATCAAAGGCAACAATTATGACGGAGTCTGTTGGAATATCACTATCTTTTGCAAGATAGGAACCATAAATAAAGGCACCTCCACTAGCTATCCCTATGGAAAAGAATGCTTGGCCCAAAGCTGTTAACAATACATTGCCATTTATCTTTGAAAAGTCAACTTTTAAATACCATTTTAATCCTTCCATTGCTCCTGGAAGTGTTAAAGACCTAATAGCCAATATGATCAACATAATAAATAATGTTGGCATCAATATCTTGCAAGCCTTCTCAATACCTTTTTCTAAGCCTTTTGCAGATATTAGACCTACTATAATAATACATGCAAGAGTAAAACCAGCCACAACACCAGTATTAGAAGTAAAGTCTACAAAGGCCTGAGAATAACCTTCCGCAGTCAAGCCGCTTAAACTACCAGTTATCATTTTCACCAAATAAGCTAAAATCCATCCCATAATCTGCATATAGTATGTTAGTATTACAAAGGCTGAAAGTACACCCATCCATCCTAACAATACCCAAAGACTTCCTTTTTTGGTTAAGGACCTCATCCCTAGAACCGGATTTAACTGAGTTTTACGGCCTAAGCTCATTTCCATATTAAAAAGTGGTATACCTATTAGTAAACATATTATCAAATATACAAATAAAAACGCACCGCCTCCATTTTGCCCTGTTAAATAGGGGAATCTCCACATGTTTCCGAGACCAATGGAAAACCCTGCAGCAGCCATAATAAATCCAAATCTACTTCCCCAACTTTCTCTCTTTTCCATTTAACTCACTCCTCTATTTTTATATAATAGGTTGCCAAATTCCAACGTTAAATATTTAACGCAATTGATTTTAATAATAAATCCGACTCCTTCCAAAGGAGAGGTGAAGGAAAGAATCGGATTCAATTATTATATTAATATAATATTATTTTCAGCTCTGTCCCTAAGGAGAGGTGATAAAAGGGGAAAGCCTAAAATAACATTTATTCAAATTGAGTTGGTTCTGTTACATCTGTATTTAAGGCTTCTAAAGCTCTCTTGACCATCTTACGTCTTAATGCATATTCTTCTTCAGCTGGTAGATCTGGATTTCCAACTGGATGAGGAATTGCAATTGTTGGAACTATTCTATTTGCACCTACAGATTCAGAAATAGTGGTGATTGTAGCCATGTGAACAATAGGTATACCATACCTTTCGATTTCTTTTACCATCGTTGCACCGCAACGTGTACAGGTACCTCAGGTTGAGGTTAATATAACACCATCTACACCGGCTTCTTTTAATTCCTTCCCTATTTCTGTACCAAATTTAACCGCATTTCCTACAGATGTTCCTGTTCCTGTTGTAGTATAGAAGTATTCAAATACTTTTCCGATAACGCCTTCTCTTTCATACTCTTTTAGCATATCAAGAGGCGCTACTCTGTCAGGAATCTCATTAGCATATACTGGGTCAAATCCACCATGGATTGTGCAGTATTCTCCAGTAAGAGCATCCCTTTTTGAAACATCGTATTTGCCCCATTTTTGAGCACTTGCTGATTGAATTCTGTCAGGATTTCCCAATGGTACCATACCACCAGTAGTTACTAGTGCAATAGTAGCCTTACTTAAGTCTTTTATAGAATCAGCTGGATTTACTTGGTCAAATACTGGCATTGGTAATTCCGTTTCAAACTCTTCACCATTTAGCCGAGCTAGTAGCATGTCAACAGCTCTTTGTGAGCCTCTTTTCTCTGTAAATACAGTCAACCTTTTGCCTTGGGGTATATATCCCTCTTCATGAGGTAAATCTAGTTCTTCACCTTTAGCTATTTTCTTCGCTAAATTTGCCATTACAGGTAAAGCTTTACGCATACCAGCAGCTGAGTCCGATGTTTCTGCTACTATAGCTACGCTTTTACACACATCTAATCCTGGATTTTCAATATACATCCCTGAAACTACTGGAATATTTAACTCTTCTACAACTGCCTTAGCAATCTCAGCACAAGCCATTCCATATCTTCCTGCATTAAAAGCTGGGCCTGTAACTACTATATCAGGGTCATTTTCTTTAATTATATTAAGAATATAAGGTAATGCTTCTTCCTTATTTTCGTTAAAATAGTTGTCACCACATATTATGGTTCCGATTACTTCTCCTTCATCTTTTAGTAAACCATTAAACCCAATTGCTGGTCCTATTGTTTCTTCCTTGTACATTGGCTTTATTCCTGCTTTATCTTCCCCACCAATTTGTCCAAAGAATTGGTTTACATAGTATATTACTTTAAATTTTCTAGTCATTTTTCATCCTCCTTTCACCTATGATTAATATAATTTTGCTGTGCAGTAGTGATATCCTATTTCCGATGTAGATCCTATTACAGCATTTAATTCACACATTAATGTTCCATCTTCAAGTAGTGCCCCATCCCAACCTCCTGCTAAAGTTGCTATGGATTCTGCATTTCCTATAACCTTATCTGCTGGTGGTAAAGTTACTACATGGCTTACATTTCCTCCTGATACAACTGCTACTGCTTCTTTAGCTGTATCAGCTAGCGGTTGGCTCATTCCATCTCTACCTGAACATTCATCTGTAATCAATACGGTTTTTATTCCTGCATCTTCCAGCCTTTTACAGATCATCAATAGGTCTGAGTCTGGGTTACCATAGCCTTCTTCTGATATGATCACTCCATCGACTCCAACCATCTTGCAAAGTTTTGCAGTATAATCACAGGTTCTAAACTTACCTTCTAGAGTAGTAAGCTCTGGAGTCAATACTACTCCCATGAAGTTCAATGTCTTCCCATGTTGTGCATATAAATCTAAAATCACCGAATTATTCTGATGTTGATAGGTAGTTATCTTATCGCATGCAGCAACGCAGTTGCCACTAATTACTGCTCCATCCAATTCTTCATTTGGATGTAATAATGTTGGTAATATCTTTTGACTATTAACTCCATAGATATAACCATCATGAAGTAACCCTTGAGAAATCAGCATTTCTACATATAGTACCTTTGGCAGATCAGGATATTTTTTAGTCTCTTCTGCATGACTTCCTATTTCATAGGTTAATATCTCATCAGGTTCTATTCCCCTACCTGCTTCGCCTATAAGTTCAGCAGCTCTTAATCCTACTGATCTTACAGTTGCTTCATGAGCATGGGGATCTAATCCTTCGACTGGAGTAATGTCGATTACTAGATTGAATGTTTTAGAGAAAGGCGTCCATTTAGCGCCCTCGCCCCACATGTCAATAACCCCTTCTTGAAACCCTACTATATCCCCAACGGTAACAACGGCAGCACCGTAAAGCACATTTACTTTACCTTCACCTAATTGGGCCATTTTAGTTGTTACTCCAGGGAATCCATTTCCAGTTCCTTCAATTTTTACCCTAGGTTCAATTACGTCTTTTACTGGAATGATCCTTACCTTTTCTCCTGGTCTAGCCACGTCAATTTTTACATCCTTAACCCTTTCATCTTCTTTTAGTTTAGCAATTAGTTCTTCTTCATTAACAGTCAACACTCCATCTTTTACTGCAGTTTCTTTACCAAGTTGGATATCCTTAATATGAATCCTTCTAAGTTCTAGTTTCAAAAAATCACCTCCAAATATTTTAAATCTAATTTTTATTAAAATTAACTTCTAAGTCTTTCAATGTAGACTTTAAAAGTTCATTGTCTATTAAAGCATAGTCATCAGCGTGGGCCCAATCTACCTTTCTATTTTCAAGAGTTTTTCTATAGTTTATAATGCTATTGTCTATAGTCTCTACATGGAAAAAGTTGATGGTCCTATTCTTTCTACCCACTACTATGGAACGATATGGTGAAAACAACATCCTCATACTAGCTCCTAAAGGATAACTAACTAATTCCACACCTTCATAGACTAAATCTCTAACTTTGATTAGTACATCCTCATAAGAGCCTTCTACAAAGCATAAATTTTCAATTTCTTTTTCTACTAATGGGTTGTTAGTTACTACTAGATATTTCAAACAATCCCACCTTTCATATAAGATTTTTAATCCAATGTGAGTATCAAGTAGTATAAAAGTATATAATTTACAATTATAATCATTTACTCTCATCTTCAATATCAATTGTTTTGTTTTTGTCTTATATCTGTATTGTATATGTATTTCAATTGTATTTCAATAGTATATTTGATATTTCTTTAAAAAAAGTTAAATTTTTATCGATAATCTAGTAACTAATAACCAGCTATTCCCACTACTATCTTTAATATCCATATATTGTTTTGTTTTTTGCTAAAAATGAATTTTTGTATCCATTAACAAAGATCAAAAAATTAAAAAGCCCCAAGACTAGTTTGATAAAAATCAAAACTAATCTTAGGGCTTTTAGCCATCAGTTGATTCTATTAAAGTAATTCTTGTTTTATTTTATCTACAAATGCATCGATATGTTCCCTTGCATATTTTTCTGCCATATCCTTATCCCTTTGTTTTATTGCTTCTAGTACCTTTCCTAAGCTATCAGTAAACAAGTCCATACTATCAAAGTAGCGTTGAGAATAATGCCATAATCTTTCCGTATGATTATGTAAATCAAGCAATATCTCTTGTAGGCATGGATTACCGCTACTTATAAATATAATATCGTGAAATTTCTGATCGTCGATAATAGCCTTTTGATAGTCTACTTCAATATTATAAGTTTGCAATCTACTGATAATAGCGTCTAATTCATCCATTTGCCCATCTGTAATCCTATCCACAGCTAATCTTGCAGCAAAAGGATCTAGTACCCTAGTTACTTCAAATACAGATTTCATATACATAAAATCAATAGGTGCAACTTGAGCACCAAATCTAGGAATAATATTTAATAGTTTGTCATTACTTAATTGATGAAATACTTTCCTTATAGGTGTTCTACTAATGTTAAACTCTTCAGCTACATCTACTTCATTAAGTACTTCTCCTGGTTCATATTCCAGTTCAATAATTCGTCTCTTTAAAATTTCATATATTTCTTCTGCTCCAACTTTTTTGCTCACCTTCATAACCCCTCACAAAAAATATTTAATACTTATTATAAATATATCATCTTTTGCTATTTTAGTAAAATACATTTTGTATTATTCTTGTATTTGTTTATAGTGAGGTTTACCCTCTAAATATTTATCTATATCTATCCCGTTCTCTACTCCAGTCCTTACTTTTCCCATATCTTTTATGTCACCAAGTAGAATAGCGGCTATTAGTTTATTATCTTTTACAAATAATTTATGGTGAACTCCTTCCGAAATATATTGATAAATCCCATCGTATTCATTTATATTTCCTATGGAAAATAGCTTGATTTCTCCTAATTGTAAACTAGTATAAGGTCTTGGTTCAATGTATTCTAGGTTTCCCCCAGTCATATTTCTACCTGCAACTTTCCCTTGTTCATTGCTAGCAGTCCAAAGCCCTATTATTTTATCATTTATTTCTATTACATCTCCTGCAGCATATATATTATCTATATTGGTTTTAAGATTGCTATCTATTAATATACCCTTGTTAGATCCTATTTCAGTATCCCTAATTAAATCTAAATTAGGTCGTATCCCCACTGAAAACAATATTGAATCTGTTCTTATTTGTCTACCATCCTCTAATTTGATTCCATTTGCCATTGTATCCCCAAGTATTTCTGTGGCTTGTGCATTTAAGTATAGATTAAACCCTTCCTCAATTAACCTACTTTCTAGTTTACGGGACAGTTCCTCATCTAATTGTCTAGGCAATATATATGGGGCAAATTCTACTATATTTACTTCTTTTCCTAATTGTTTCAATGCCCATGCTGCCTCAAGTCCTAATAGTCCGCCACCTATTACGGTGATATTATCCTTTGTGCTAAAGTAATTGTTAATATAGTTTAGATCCCTAAGAGTTCTTAGTGCTAATACTCCTTGTTTATACTTCCCTGCTACTGGTGGTATGAAAGGTCTACTGCCTGTGGCTATTAATAGTTTTTCATATTGAATCTCTATACCATCATCTAATCTTATTTTATTGTTCTTAGTATCCAGTTTTTCTACAATTTTATTTAATACCACTTCTATATTATTTTCTTCATACCATTCTTTCTTGTTTACCAACATTTCTTCTTCCTTATATTCTTTATATAAGCATTCCGTTAAACGCATTCGATAATAAGTTAAATATGATTCGCTGGACACCATAGTTATGCTACCATTTAAATCATTTCTCCTGATTTCCTTTGCGGCAGAAAGCCCTGCAATACCATTTCCTATTATTATATATTTAGCTTTTTTCATTATCTCACTCCTCAGACCATGATCAATAAATAGTTACCCAAAGTATATCGTTTTACACTAAAAATAGTCCCCAAATAATAAAGGGACCTTTTGCTTACAATACAAAAAGTCCCTTTTTTTTAAAATTGCTTAGTATACTTTAGAGGTATCACCTTTGGGCTTTTATCTCCAACCATATTTCATCATATACTTTGATGATGTCTTTTGGATCTTTAAATATTTCCACATCGCCCATTTCTTCATCAGTAGGATAGGCTACCTTGCTATTTATAATATCCTCTGGCAACAATTCCATAGCTTTGAAATTAGGAGTAGAATATCCAATATAATCCGTATTTCTTGCAGCTATTTCAGGTCTATTCATGAAGTTTATAAACTGTTCTGCCATTTCCTTGTTTTTACTGGTCTTTGGTATTACCATATTATCAAACCAGAGATTTGTGCCTTCTTTTGGTATGACATATTCAAGGTTTTCATTTTCTCGAATCATAGCTACTGCATCTCCTGACCATACAACTGCCAATGCAGCCTCTTCTCCAACCATCATATCTTTCACTTCATCGCCTACATAAGCATATACTAAAGGTTTTTGCTTTATCAATTCTTCTTTAGCTTTTTCTAGCTCATTTATATCCCTAGAGTTCATAGAATATCCAAGCCTTATCAAAGCTATGGCTATAGAATCCCTTTGACTATCTAACATCAAGATTTGGTCTTTATATTTTTCATCCCAAAGTATATCCCAGCTGTCCACTTTTTCTGAAACCAGGTTTTTATTATATATTATACCAAAAGTTCCCCACATATAAGGTACTGAATAATCATTATTTGGGTCAAACTCCAAATCCAAAAACCTATCTTCTATATTCTCTAAATATGAGATGTTTCCCTTATTTATCTTTTCTAACATATCCTCATTTATCATTCTTTCAATCATATAATCCGAAGGAAAAGCTACATCATAACTGGTTCCACCTTTTTTTATACTTACATACATATCTTCATTAGTTGCAAATGTATTGTAATTTACCTTCACATTGAATTCCTTCTCAAAATCCTTTATTACAGAAGGATCAATATAGTCTCCCCAATTATAAACATTTATAACAGGCTTTTTGTCACCACAACCAGTTGATACCATTCCAATAGTAAAAATCAAACTTATGATTATTAACATTTTAATATTCTTTGTCATATAATATCACCTCTTTCACTAATACTCTTTGTCGATTTGCTATTTATTATTAAAAGCAATATCAACAAGCTCACAAACATCAAAGTTGATAAAGCATTTATCACCGGATTGATTCCCCTGCGTGCCATGGAAAATATGGTAATGCTTAAGTTTGTAACTCCTGGTCCTTTGTTAAAGAAGGATATTACAAAGTCGTCGATAGATAATGTAAAAGCTATAAGTGCTCCTGAAACTATGCCTGGCATTATCTCAGGGATTACCACCTTCCTCAAGGCATAAAAGGGTGTAGCTCCCAAATCCATAGCCGCTTCAGCCAAGTGCTTATTCATCTGCTTTAACTTTGGCAAAACAGATAAGATTACATAGGGTATGGAAAAGGTAATATGGGATAATAACATGGTCATAAAACCAAATTCCACATTAATAAACCTAAATAAAGTCATCAACGATACGGCAGTTACTATATCTGGATTTAGTACAGGTAAATAATTTAAGTTTAGCACTATCTTCTTACTAATCCCAGGCATACCATATATGCCTATTGCTGCAAAAGTACCTATTATAGTGGATATTAATGATGACAAAACTGCTATGACTAATGTATAGTATAAGGCCATCAATATCTCTTCATTTTTAAACAATTCAATGTACCATTTAAAAGTAAATCCGCTCCACACTCCTCTAGATTTAGAACTATTAAAGGAAAATACAATAAGTACGATGATGGGAGCATATAAAAATAAAAATATTAAAATTGTATATATCCTTTTAAGCGCCTTGTTTACCATAACCCATCACCTCCACCTTCTTTATCTTCATCAAATTTAGCAGTTATACCCATAGTAATCAATATGAATACCATCATGATTATGGATATAGCTGAGCCAAAATGCCAATCACCTGTGCCTAAAAATTGTTGTTCCACCAGATTCCCTATTAGCATATATTGGCCTCCTCCCAATAATCTTGAAATAACAAAGGTGCTAACAGCTGGCATAAACACCATAGTAATTCCAGTAATTATACCGGGTATACTTAAAGGAAAGATGATCTTGGTAAATACCTTCATTTTACCTGCCCCTAAATCTTCTGCCGCTTCAACTAAGCTCTTATCTATCTTTATTAGTACCGAATATATAGGTAGTACCATAAAGGGTAAAAAGTTATAGACCATGCCCAGCAAAACTGCTCCATCATTGTATATTAAATTTAGTGGTTGAAATCCTAATTTCACGATTATATAGTTTATGAATCCATTTTTACCTAATAAGGTTAACCAAGCATAAGTTCTAAGTAAAAAGTTCATCCACATTGGTATAACGAATAATAATATCATTGCATTTCTCTTCTTTATATTCTCCCTTGAAATTATCATAGCTATAGGATAACCTAAAGCTAATGTAATGGCTGTTGATTTTAAAGCAAGGCTAATGGACCTCCACAATACATCGATATACCTTGGATCCAAAAACTTTTTAAAGTTCTCCAGTGTAAATTCAATATCGGTTATATCCCCATCTCCTAGAGTTAAAGAATATAGGAGTATCAATGCTAGGGGTACTAGGATAAATATAATCATCCAAACAATATAGGGATAAGCAATCCACTTTGTCTTCATTTATCCATCACCTTCTTCATTATGTGAATATTTTCTGGTATCACATTCATTCCTATTTCAGTACCTACAGGCTTCATAATTGTACTGTGAATCATCCACTGAATATCCCCATCATTCACTATTATTTCATAATGAACCCCCTTAAAGGTAACAGAAGTAACTATTCCTTTGATCAGGGCTTTTTCAGGATTTGTTATTTCTAAATCCTCTGGTCTAATAACTACATCTACTTTTTCCTTATCATTAAAACCTTTATCCACACAGTCAAATACCTTTCCAGCAAATTCTACAATAAAATCTTCATGCATAACTCCATCTACTATATTGCTCTCTCCTATAAATTTAGCTACAAACGCATTTTTAGGCTCGTTATATATATCTACAGGTGTTCCAATTTGTTGTATAACTCCTTTATCCATTACTACAACGGTATCAGACATAGTAAGAGCTTCCTCTTGATCATGGGTTACATATATAAAGGTAATTCCAACCCTTTGCTGCATGCTCTTTAGTTCAGTTTGCATTTCCTTTCTAAGTTTTAAATCTAAAGCTCCCAAAGGTTCGTCTAGTAACAATACTTTTGGCTCATTTACTAAAGCCCTTGCAATGGCAACCCTTTGCTGTTGTCCCCCACTCAACGAATCTATGGAACGATTTTCAAATCCTTGAAGATTTACTAATCTTAACATCTCTTTAACTTTATTTTTTATTTCATCTTTTGAAATCTTTTTTATCTTCAATCCAAAAGCTATATTGTCGAATACATCCATATGAGGAAATAGGGCGTATTTTTGAAAAACCGTATTTATTTGTCGCTCATAGGGAGGTATATTTGTAATATCCTTTCCTTCAAAGATCACCTGACCTTGTGAAGGTTGTTCAAATCCTCCAATAATTCTAAGCGTTGTGGTTTTTCCACATCCGCTTGGTCCTAACAATGTTAAAAATTCATTTTTTCTAATATATAAGTTAATATCGTCAAGAACTTGAACTCCATTATATTGTTTTGATATATTTTTTAAATCAATGGCATAAGTTTTTTCCACTTCGTAACCCCCCTTAAATACTTTTTAGAAACTTGGCGGTGTACTCACCCATATTACCCTAGCTACTGTTTTTCCCGGGTTAGATATATAATGATTGACATTAGCTTTAAAATAAAAGCTTTCTCCCTTCCTAACCTTTTGCTTTTCATTGCCAAAATGAATGAAAATACTGCCATTTATTACATATCCAAATTCTTCACCTTCATGGGGTGAGTCTTCTTTTGTTCTGCCTCCTGACTCTAGCTCAATGAGAATAGGCTCCATAACATTCTTTTGAGCATTCGGAATAACCCAACTTAAACTATACTTGAAATCTTCATTTTCTGTAACAAAGGCATCTTCTTTTGTAAATACTATTTGTTCATCTTCTATTTCATTAAAAAAGTCCTTTAAATTTGTACCTAGCCCGTCTAATATATCGACTAAAGTAGCAATTGAAGGTGAGGTTAAATCCCTCTCCACTTGAGATATAAACCCCTTTGTGAGTTCACATCTATCTGCTAACTCTTCTTGGGTTAAGGAATTTTTTATTCTAAGACGCCTTATCTTTTCACCAATTTTCACATTTATCCCCCTAACAATAACTAGTATTATATTAAACTCTCTGTTTATATTTACTAAACTATTATTTTAACTATACCATTATAAGCAAAAATATTATAAAATGTCAATAGATTTTCCAAAAATACTTTATCTATGTATGTTAACCAATATACACATTCCTAAATAATATACTATTCACCTAAGTTTAATATATAAATTTTTT
The DNA here is from genome assembly GCF_021655115.1 of Clostridium sp. Cult3. Lineage (GTDB taxonomy): Bacteria > Bacillota > Clostridia > Tissierellales > Tepidimicrobiaceae > PPXY01. Next base: position 19,317 of record NZ_PPXY01000004.1, on the reverse strand, counting down.
AACTTAATAAAATGCCAGCCCTTAGGCTGGCTCAAAAAATTAAAAAAGCTGGTTTCCCAGCTTTTATTGTAGTCATATTATTTACTTGCAGTTTCAACTTTCTTTTTTGCTTTCTTCTCTAGGTGCTTATCCCATAAATCATCTGCTACAGGAGCCCAATTTTCAGCTACTGGTTCTGTTTTAGCAGTTAAATCCTCAACATCTTCTCTATCTATTGGTTGAGTAGAGTAAGCTCCAGAAACATCTACCATTTCCTTTATCTTTTCAGGATTATCCAATACTGGACATGGTCTTAGGTGATTATCATTAAATGGTTGATGCTCCTTATATTGCATAAATAATGGAGATTGTAATGCTTCTATTAAACTTACATCTTTTATGTTTACATTGGAATAATGTACAAAAGCACAAGGTTCTACATCTCCATTAGCATTTATGTGAAGATATCTCCTTCCCCCTGCAATACATCCACTAACATATTCTCCATCATTCCAAAAATCCAATAGGAATATTGGCTTTTTAGATCTTAAATCCCTTACTTGATGATACATATATTCCCTTTGTTCTGGGGTTGCAATTAAATCAGTAACTGCATCCTTGCCAATAGGCATATAGGTGAAGTACCAACCAAACATACAACCTTTATCAATCAAGAAATCTATATAATCTTCTTTAGCTACTGCATCTGTATTGTATCTATGATAGCAAGTTGAAAAACCGAATATTACTCCTTCTTTCTTTAGTAAATCCATAGCTTCCATTACCTTATTGTAGGTGCCATTTCCTCTCCTCATATCAGTGTCTTCTTCATAACCTTCTACACTAATAGCTAAACCAAAATTGCCTAGTTCCCCAAGCTTTTTAGCAAACTCCTCATCAACCAATGTAGCATTTGTAAAAGATAGGAATGAACAATCACTATGTTCCTCTGCCAATTTTATCAAATCATTCTTCCTTACTAACGGTTCGCCTCCGGAGAAAATATACATGTATATTCCTATTTCCTTACCTTCTCTTATGACTCTATCTAGCAATTCATAGCTTAATGAATCGGTTTTATCATACTCCGCAGCCCAGCATCCAGTACATTTCAAATTACAAGCACTAGTTGGATCTATAAGTACTGCCCATGGTACATTACAATTGTATTTTGCCTTTGCTTTATCTTGGATAGGTATACCGATTATACCCGAGTTTACCATGTAGTTTACTAAAAATTTCCTTCTTGAAGCTGGAGATAATTCGTCAAAATATCTCTCCATCAGCTTATACCAGTTATTATCAGGATCCACCACTATACCTTTAAACTTTTGAAGATATCTTTTATGATTCTCCCTTGTAATAAGCTTCTCTGCCCAATCCAACAATTTAGGCATATTTTCCATTGGATTCTTCTCAATATATTTTAAACCCTCATTCATTACTGCAGTACTAACCAATTGTTTCACACTTGCCATTATGATTCCCCCTTTGCATTTAAGCTCTTAAACCATCAATTAATAGATTTAGTGAATCTATTTTAGCTTTTGCATCCGTTGTGTTAGAAGTCCTCTGAAGCGTAAAGGTTTCAATGAAAGAATAAATAGTCTCTGCAAAACTTCTACTATCTATTGGTTTAATTTCCCTTTCACGGATAGCCCCTTTTATCAAATCTTCTATGGTATCCTTCAATTTTTGGGTTTCTGTCTTCAAGTTTTCTAGCATTTCATTTTTTTCCCTGTTCAGCACAATCCACGTTTCTAAAAGCAATATAAATGTGTTGCTATTTTTCTGTTCATCTGTTAATTGATGAATTACTTGTTTCAATTTTTCTGTAAATGTTAATTGTTCATTAGTTGCTATAACATTTACCTGGGTTTGAATTTCTTCTAAAGTACTACCTACGGTATGGTAGAATATTTCATCTTTGTTTTTAAAATATTGGTATATGGTTGTCCTACCTATTCCGCATTTTTTTGATATATGGGAAAGGCTAGTGTTATGATATCCTCGTTTTGCAAACACTATCTTTGCCTTCTCTATTATCTCCTGTTTCTTCTCTTCATAATCCACAATTTTCGGCAACTTGTAACTATCCCCCTTTCAATATGATATAAATTGCCTTTAGTATATTTTATACCCATCCGACACATATGTCAATATAAAATATCATTTTTTACCATTTGATTCTTTAGTCTATATTGTATACTTCCATACCCTCTATAGCATTACTAACTAGGACTTCTATATCGATACTTTCTTCTGATCTTTCTATATCTTCTAGTCTAGGTCTTGTTACTGGATGTTTAGGTAAAAATAAGGTGCAACAGTCTTCATAGGGAAGTATAGAGGTTTCGTAAGTCTCTATTTCCTTTGCTATATCTATTATATCTACCTTATCAAATCCAATCAAAGGCCTTAGTATGGGCATGTTTACTGCTGCATTGATGACAGATATGCCCTTTATGGTTTGGGAAGCCACTTGACCTAGATTCTCTCCAGTAATAAGGGCATCTATACCACTTTCTTTCGCTATCTTCTCTGCAATTCTCATCATAAACCTACGAGAAAGAATAGTCATCTCGTCTCCTGGACATTTCGCATTTAATTCTTTCTGTATCTCTAAAATATTTACACTGTAAAGCTTTATTGGGCCGGTATAAAGGCTTAGTATTTCAGCTAAATTTTTAACTTTCTCTTCTGCCCTTTCACTAGTAAAAGGGTAGCTATGAAAGTGAATTCCACTTATTTGTACCCCTCGTTTTGCCATCATAAATCCAGCTACTGGACTATCTATTCCACCAGATAATAAGAGTAGTCCTTTACCATTGGTACCTACAGGTAGCCCTCCGTAACCTTCAATTCTATCTATATATATATAACAATTATCCTTTATATCTATGTATAAATATATTTCCGGATTGTGTACATCTACCTTCAATTGATTAAATTTGTTTAATATAATAGCACCTATCTTTCTAGAGATTTCTGGAGACTTCATAGGAAAACTTTTATCTACCCTATTGGTCTTCACTTTAAAAGTATTAACCAAATCTTTGGATAGCTTCTCCTCCATTATCTTTATAGAAGCCTCTTCAATTCTTATCATATCCTTGTCTACCCTTATACAGGGACTAATATACACTAAACCAAATACCTTTCTTAATCTATTGATTATTAAATCAAAGTCATCTTCCTGAGCTTCAATATATAGTTTGCCTTGCTCTTTATACATCCTTTCATAACCTATGTCTTTTATGGTCTTCTTCATTCTTGATATGAGTTTGTCTTCAAAATATTTTCTATTTAATCCTTTTAGTGCTACTTCTCCTAGGCTTACACTAAGTACTTTATCCACTTTTATCACCTCATGGTTATTTGTCGTATTTCTTCTACAGATCTTTTTAATACATCTATGGCATAATCTATATCTTCAATTGAGTTTTCATGAGAAAAACAGAATCTAATAGCTCCATCTATATCTAAAGGAGATAAGCCTATTTCCGATAATACATGGCTTTTTTCAGTACCTTTAGAGGAACATGCAGAACCTGTAGATACATATATGCCCTTATCCTCTAGATAGTGAAGTAGTACTTCTCCCCTAATGTATTTAAAGGATATATTTAATATATAGGGAGATCCCCATTCATCCATAGGACTATTTATACGAATAGAACTAATTTCTTTATTTAGTCTATTTATAAAATATGATTTTATATTCTTTACTTTCGTTCTTTCTTCCTCGTAGTTCTCTCCCATAATTTCAACAGCTTTGCCTAATCCAATTATTCCAGGAACATTTTCTGTACCAGAACGAAATCCCCTTTCCTGATTGCCTCCAAATATTATGGGGTTCAATTTCAGTTTTTTATCTATATATAATCCTCCGATGCCCTTAGGACCATATATTTTATGCCCACTAAAAGAAAAGGTATCTATATCCCATCCATTGATATCTATGGGAATCTTCCCAAAGGCTTGGATGCCATCTACATGCAGTAAAGCTTCTGATTCTTTTTCCCGTATTATTCTTTTGATTTCTCCAATTGGTTGTATAGTTCCTATTTCGTTGTTTACTAACATTATACACAACAAAATAGTATCTTCTCTAATGCTGTTTCTTAATTCATCAAGGGAAATTAGTCCATTGTTGTCTACTTTCAAGTAGGTTATTTCGTAACCTTTTTGTTCATAGTGTCTTAGTACATTTAGTATAGATGGATGCTCTATTCCTGTAGTTATTATATGTTTACCTTTTCTATGATATTTATTTATTATACTTTGGAGGGCAAGATTATTGCTTTCAGTACCTCCTGAAGTAAAGTATATCTCATCCTTATGGACCCTTAAAAAATTAGCAACTATTTCTCTTGTATATTCTATCTTCTTTTCTATGTTAAAACCCATTCTGTGGAGGGAGGAGGGATTTCCGTATTCCTCTTTTAATATGTGAATCATCTCTTCTACAACTTCATCCCTCGGTTTAGTAGTAGAACAATTGTCTAAGTATACTTCCAAAATACCACCTCATCTAGTCTTTTAGTATCCTAAATCTTCATCTATTAGATATATATTGATATCTCCTCCTATTGGATTCCTATGAATTATAACCTCTACCCTACATATTCTGTCGGCTGAATCACAAGTATTACATTCCCCTGTAAATCTACATGGAGTATTGGAACTCAATCTCTGAGCATTTTTAGGAGCAGCTATCTTTTTAATTCTATTTCTGGCTTCATCATAGTCTTTACATATTTTATTCCTTCCCACTATAATATATACTCTTTTATGTCCATAGAACATGGAAGAAACCCTATTTCCAACGCCATCCATACATACTAGTTTCCCATCTAAAGTTAAAGCATTAGTGCTCGTTATGTATATATGACTATTTCTGGCTAAACTTAGTTCATTATTCTTATCCTCTGCTTTCCAATGCCAAAATATTTCATTACCTCTCCCTTTAAAATCCTCATATAACCCCATATCGAATAGAGTCATTGATCCACCAAAAGCTATGGATTCAGAAACCTGGATCTCATTTAACAAAGTCTCCTTTGCCTCGGAGACATTTTTAAAGGTTTCAACGGTAAATCCATTTTTTTCTAAGCATGATTTCGCCAACAAAATATTATTATCCATATTGATCCCCCCATACAAATATAATTGCTGTAATTATTATTATATAGGATTTTAATCCCATATTAAAGGCAAAATATATGTAGTTTTAAAATATTTTTATCTTTTTTTAAAAAAGGTATTGCAAACTCTGTCGCAATTTGCTATAATTTGTACGTGGTTATCCCCCTGGTAACCTCAAATAAGATCTCTATTCCCAATACCCCTTTTGAACGGTTTATTTACATCCATTATGGATGGAGGCTCCGATAGGAGCCTTTTTTTTATTCTCTTTATCCTTTAGATTTATGATAAAATATAATTATCACATACTAAGGGGGTTTTTTTATGTCCTACAATAATAAAGTTGCTATTATATTTACTGGTGGCACCATTTCCATGAAAATAGATCCAAGAATCCACGCTGCAATTCCAGCCCTTTCTTCTGAAGAAATAATGGCAATGGTTACAAATATTGAAAAGTTTTCCGATATCGAAATAATCAATTTTTCTAATGTTCCTAGTCCTCATATTACTCCGGATATGATGATGGAACTATCTATATTGGTGAATGATACTATTAAAAGAGATGATATCACTGGAGTAATAGTAACTCATGGCACCGATACCCTTGAAGAAACAGCCTATCTTTTGGACTTAACTGTACAATCTACAAAGCCTATTGTAGTAGTAGGAGCTATGAGAAATAGCTCCGAGCTTGGATATGATGGATCTAGCAATTTATCGGCTGCTATTTGTACTGCTATCTCAAAAAATGCTATAAACAAAGGAGTATTAGTAGTCATGAATAACGAAGTAAATGCAGCTAGTGAAGTGACTAAAACTAATACTTTGGCCTTAGATACCTTCAAATCTCCAGAGTTTGGTCCCCTAGGAATAGTCGACAATGATGAAGTGATCTTTTATAGGGATATAGTAAAAAAACAGCATATCAAAACCAACAGTATAGAAGATAAAGTAGCCCTAATAAAATGTTGTCCCGGTATACAATCCGATATAATAGATTTTTACATTGAAAATGACTATAGAGGGATTGTAATAGAAGCTTTAGGTCGTGGCAACATACCTCCTGATATGGTCCATGGAGTAGAAAAAGCTATAGATAAGGGGATCCCAGTAGTTATGGTATCTAGATGCCCAACTGGAAGGGTGCTAGATACATATGGATATGAAGGCGGAGGCAAACATTTAAGAGATCTAGGCGTTATATTTGGGAAAAACCTTCCTGGACAAAAGGCTAGGATTAAGCTAATGTTAATATTGAGTTTAACAAAGGATATAGATATTATTAAAAGTATATTTGAAGATTAATAGGATAGGTGCTATTATTGCACCTATCTGTTTTTGTCCCTTAAATAAAAACCTCGAGTTCTCCTGATTAAAAATTCTTCCATTTCCTTTACTTTGCTTTTCAAAAGTTCAAATTCTTCCGTAGATTCTCCCTCGGACAAATAATCTATTTTCTTTTCCAATTCATCTATTTTGGAATAGATATTTTGAATATCTTCCTTAGTCTGCTTATAAAAACTTAAAGCTTGAAAATAGGATATTGTGTCTTTTTTTTTAAGGGTATTTCAGTAGTGTTAGTAAGAGGACCAAAACCTATAAAACCTATATCTGGTTGTATGGTACCAAAGGAATAATCTAAAACATTTTCCACATTATTGGAATTGCTTAAATACTTATATCTAACTATTTCTTTGGTTTTGGAATCATTCCATAAATAAATTGGGCTCCAAGTAATACCTTGATCCATGCTATATCTGCTCATAATATTCTCATTTTCAATCCATACTACCCAAAGTTTATTCTCATAATATATTAGGGTTGGGTACATGGTATTCCCTTCATTGGAGAGTATTTCCCCTTTATCGTGATTTATTTCATCATCATAACTAAATCTTTCATACTTTACTACTAGATTCTCATCGTATATACAGTAAACAATATGGAGTCTATTGTTTATCAAAAGCATATCTATATATAATAAATCTTTTGAATTATCGATAAGTTTAATTTTGTTTTCCCAACTCTTTCTAGCATAATTAAATGTTTTGATAAATATTGTATCATTTTGTTGTTTATCGTAATATCCAATTATCAGTTTTGTATCATGCTTTAATATTCTCAGAGGATTTAATACTTCCCCTGCCTCAATTTCATCTACTATATGGGTTATCCAATCGGTATCATCATGATAATGATGGTATATTCTATATTTCTTTTTATTTTCTGAAAGTAGGATACAATAAAATATATGTGGAGTTTCATCTACCATAATTAAATCTAAATTATGTACTTTTGGTATAGCTTCCCTAGTCAATTTAACATCCTCAATCTGTCCATCATTCAATAGTGACAATATCAAGTTTAAAGACATATTCTGATATAGAAGATATATATGATTTCCTTTACCTATTGAAACATCAAATTCTGAATTTATTCCCTTGCTAACTAATTTTTCTTTTAGGGAATTAGATTGTTTATGGAAAATATATTGGACTAGATCTTTATCTACTAATCTAAATAGAATTATATTACCCTGTAAATCCTTAATTATTATCATTTTGTCCTTATAAAAAGTCAATTAATTCACCACCTATTTATCTTTCTCCTAAATAATATTACTTAATACTATAGATTATTCCTACTTCTAAATGTAACAACTATAAAGGTAAAAGAATATATTAGGAGTGAGACAGAATATTAATACTGTTGAAAGGGGGAAAAACATGAACTGTTCAAATATTAAATCTGAAACTATTAGTTTAGGAATAACCGATAGATGTTGTATAGGCAATACTGGATGCGAGTGGGATGGCACTTTAAGAAATGTAAAAACTGAACCAATATTTGTACAAAAAGTGTTTGATGCTACCTTGGTTAATTTACAAGCTTTAAGTACTGTAAATAACGTAAGATTTACGCCAAATTTAGGTAGAAATGCAAGGATCATAAGGATATTAGATATCCGGTGCAGGAGATTCTTCAATCCAGAGAACATTAATGATCCACGTAATCTAGTAGTAGAACCTGAAACCATGTTGTCTGGAGGCCAATTCGTTAAAGACGGAAAAGGCAACCCTATAGAGGTAGTAGGACCAGATGGATTTAGATCTGAAAAAATCATATTTGCAGATACTTCAGAATGTGATGAAGAAGGGAAAGGTACGCCAGTTTTTGGTACTCAGAAGGTAAGGATCAGAGGTAATGTTATAGTAGAAATTGATGCTGTAGTTCAAACTTCAGGCTCTAGAAGAAGAACTGTTACTTTAACAGCCAATGTTCCTATAACTCCTGTAGAGTTAACCAATTTCTTCGAGCTATGTATACCTTCAGTATTTAACTCTGCTTTCTTCCCTAGATTTGCTGAGTTCTGTAGTATACTCTGTGAAACAAGATTAGCAACAAATAGTATCACAAGGGATATAGATATTAATCCAGAAACAGGAGAAGTTAGAATAGATCTAATAATTGCAATATGTATTTCCTGCGAAAAGAAAATAATTGTACCAGTACAACTTTGCGTTTTATCCACTGGATTCCCAGAATTATCTCCAGAGGTTTCACCAATATGTACCACCTTCCCAACTCTATTTCCTAGACAGATAGACGAAAATAGCATCGATCCAAGTCCGCCATGCCCTAGACCACGACTATCCTTAGAATCAGATGATTATTTAGAAGATAGAGAGGATGCTAAATTTAAGACCTTTGATGAATATGAAGATTAATAAAATAGATGCTCCTAATTAGGAGCATCTATTTTATTATATCGACTATAGATACATCTTGAGGTTTTAAAAAATTTATGTATTCATCTCCTACTTTTACTATGGTCTTAGTTGGTCTTTGAGGATGAACATATATGATTTCACCTATCTCGCCATTGGTTAGTAAAACCTTACAGCCTACATAAAATTCGGAAACCTTGTCCAAAAACAATCTAGTAATCTGTGGATTTAATATCCCAAAACTTTGTTCTTCCAATACTTCAGCAGCATAAAAAGGTGACGTTTTCTTCTTATAATACCTATCTGATGTCAATGCATCATATACATCACAAACGGCAATGATCTTAGCGTATTCATGAATTTTATCTCCTTCTACCCCATAAGGATAGCCACTGCCATCTTCTCTTTCATGATGTTGAAGAACACTAATTAGTACGTTTTTGCTTATACCTACTGTATCTAGAAGTATATTATAACTGTATATTGGGTGCTTCATCATGGCCTCCCGCTCTTCTTTTGTTAATTTTCCTGGTTTATGTATTATATTATCGGATATTTTAAGTTTCCCTATATCATGAAATAGGCCAGTCAATGCTACTTGCTTTATCTGTTTATCTGTATAATTAAGCCATTTGCCGACCATTGTAGCTAACATAGAAACATTTAAGCTATGATTAAATGTATAATCATCCTTCTCTTCTAATTGCCGTAGCCTTCCCAATATATTATTGTGTTGAATAACTTCAACGATTAGATCATCTAGTTCATCATTTATTTCAGTCAGTATTATCTTTTTGCCCAATCTAATATCAGAAAATACATTTTCCACCTTATCTGATAACTTCCTATATCTTATTACAAAACTATTTTGCTTCAAATCCTCTGAGTCATCCTCTGGACCATAGATTAAAACATGTTTTATCCCTTGATTTTGAATCCCCCTAATAATCTTTTTGTTTAATACAGTACCTTTAGAAACCAATATGGCTCCACTTCTCAAACCCTCAACATCGTCAGATAATACCATTCCAGGTTTTAATTCATCAGTATGAACTTTTACCATTAAATACCCCCTAGTGACAATTTTTAGCCCTTAATGGCTGGTTTCATTATTGGTTAATATTGTTTGATGCCCTGTCAATAACTTTAGATACAAAATAAGCAACTACAATTGCCACAACTAGCCTAGTAATAAATAGTAACCATAAATTGGCCCCTACAGCAACAAATATAAGAGTATCCTCAAAAATAGCATGACAAGCAACCAAAAATATCATGACTACGTATAGGTCTTTATTGCTTAAATTTTTTTCCTCTACACTTTCCATAATAATCCCCGCTCCATAGACTAACCCAAATACTATACCAATCATTAGTGGAAAAACCGACTCACTAGATATATCGAAAAGTTTTGCTATAGGCTTTAGCTTTTTTGAGACTTTTTCTAATATTTTTACATCTTTTAATATTTCCATTGCTATCATAAGGGGAATTATTATCTTTGCCATAGATAATATTGAGCTAATACTGCCTATAGTACTATCTTTTAAATAAGCTATAAAATTCATTTATTTACCCCCTACTTATAATATTAAATTAAATATAATTCCAGATACTAAGGCCAATATTACCCTTATTAGTATAACCAACGCTAAACTCACGCCAGCTTTTTTAACTACTGCTGATTCCAATAATAAGCTATGGGAAAAGGATAACATAATCGCCAATATAGTAGCTTGTTTGGTTGTTAAGGTTAAGCTTGCCATGGCTCCTATACCAGCGTAAAGATTGATAAAATTACCCAATACTAAGGGTACAGCTGCTTCACCAGGCAATCCCAAAATCTTCATTCCTGGTTCAAAAAAATCAGATATATTGTTTAATAACGGGGTATATCTCAAAAAAGTTACAAAAAAATAAACTGGCACAACAATTTTAGCTAATGTCCAAAGAGTTGCTATACCTTTTTTAAATCCATTAAATATACTTTCCCTATACAATTACCTCACCCTTAATTAAATAATATAGAAATATTATAACATAGAAAAAACCTTAAGTGTATAAACTTAAGGTTATGCTAATTTAGAATCTCTATTACCCAAGGAGTTGGACCATTTTCCACATTTATCTCCGTATCTAGCTAAAAGTCTTCCATCTTCTTTTATCTCAATTACCTCACATATATTAGAACAACCATCGCATTCAAATCCATTTACCACATAATCTACCCTGTGTATGGAAGTCCCTTTAAAGTTTGTATAACCCTTTTTCTTTACCTCTTCCTTAGCAAGTATGGCCACACCAATAGCTCCCATTACATCAAAATTATCTGGAACATAAACCCTTTCCCTGAAGGTTTCCTCAAAAGCCTTTCTAATTCCAACATTTGCTGCTACTCCACCTTGGAACAAAATTGGCGAAAGTATTTCCTTTCCCTTTCCTACATTGTTTAAATAATTTCTAACTAAAGCTTCGCATAATCCTTTAGCTATATCCGATTGATTATGCCCTAATTGTTGTTTGTGTATCATATCTGATTCAGCAAATACGGCACATCTACCAGCAATTCTAACGGAGCTTTTGGACTTTAAGGCTAAATCCCCAAATTCGCTTATATCAACCCCCAGCCTTATGGCCTGCCTATCTAGAAAAGAACCTGTACCTGCAGCACACACGGTATTCATAGCAAAATCCGTAACCACCTTATCCCTTAAGATTATTATCTTAGAGTCTTGACCTCCAATTTCAATTATGGTTTGTACATGGGGTAAAAAATCTAGTCCTGCTACAGCATGGGCAGTAATCTCGTTTTTAACTACATCAGCTCCTACAATAATATTAGCCAAATACCTACCACTCCCTGTTACTCCAACACCTAATATATTGGCATCCTTCTTCTCCAATTCTATCTCTCTAATTCCTTCCTTTAGCATATCAATAGGCTTTCCTTGAGTTCTCATATATTTTTTATAATGAATATTGTTGTCATCATCCATTAATATAATATTTGTACTTACAGAACCAACATCAATTCCCATATAATATTTATCCAACTGAACTTTCCTCCCTTCTTCTCTGAAGTAAGTCTATAAATGCCTCTAATCTAGTCATATATCCTGCTTCCCCTGTCATCTCGTCCAATATTAATGTCATGATAGGAAAATTTAAGTCCTTACTTACAGTACTTAGTATGCTTTTGGCAACTATCTCTGGCATACAATTTAAAGGTAACAACTGGATTACCCCATCAAATCCCCGATTAGCATAATATATAGCAGAACCCACTGTTTCTCGCCCATGGCCTCCTACCAGGGTTTCTAAATAGGGCTTGGCAAGTCTATATTTTTCATTTTCAGTTTTTGCACCGAAGGGAAATTTTGCTACATGATGTTCCACCCATAGGGTTGGCGTCAAAGACTTCTCTACGAGAACTCCCATATGGCCTAACTTTCTTTCTACTTCTAAATTGACAAAAGGTTCTATTACCGTATATATCTCTCCGATGAGTCCTATTTTTATTGGCTCTTTGCTTTTATCTATCTTAACTTTATTTAGCTTACTTATAGTTCTTTCCATCAATTCCATCATTTCTTTTTCCCCATAGGTTTCTTCTACTTGTCGATAATAGTTGTTCATAATTAAGTCTACCTTAAGGCTGTCTAGAGCATAGGCTCTAACCTTATTGGACAAATCTGTAATGTAATCGGCAGTTTGAATTAGTTTCCAAGCAAACTTTCCAGTCCGTATCAATTCTCTCATATTATCTACTTTAAAGGTCTTGTATATATTATCTTTAAGGGGCTTCCATCCTTCATATATAGGATCAAATACTATAAAGTCTACATCATATCCCATATCCTCTAGTATGCTCTTTTCCAATATAGAATAAAAACCAAATCTACAAGGACCACAGCTTCCTGTTAATAATATGGTATCAGCCCCTCTTTCAATGCTTTCAATGAAATTACCTATCATTACCTTTAGAGGCAAGCATATAGTTTCTGGAGAATACTTGGTGCCTATCTCTAAAGTTTTTCTAGTACATATAGGTGGAGGAACTACATCTTGACCTATTTCTTCAAAAAAAGCTTTGGTAGCTATATATACATTACCCATGTGTGGAAATGTTGCCTTCAATATTATCCCTCCATTCTAACATGTCAACAAAAGCTTCTATTCTTGTGTTGATACCTGCTTCCCCCGTCTGTTCATCTATGGTTAATAGGGTAAAAGGAACCCTATGTTTCTTCGCCTTTCTTTCCACCAAGTCCATAAGTACTGAATCCAGTCCGCATCCAAAGGCTGAAACATATATGATTCCGTCTATATTTCCAGCTTCTATTAAAGAAAAAGCGCTGCCTACTATCCTTTGACCATGAGTCCAGAACATCCTCTTTGATAGTTTTGATGTATATCGTCTAGTTACTACCTCATCTACCATCTCGGCAGTAATAATTTTAATATTACTCTTTTTTAATTTATTGGCTATGTTCATATTTATATAATCATCATATATATTATAAGAATGGCCTAATAGCAATATATTTGTTTTGTATCCTTCTTGATGACCCTTGGTTTTTAGATTTATACTATCAGATAAACCTACAGCATCTATAGGTATAACCCCATGAGCCAATAGTTCATTATACTCTACAAATCGTTTGTAAGCCTTATCGTAGGCCTTTAAAATCCTTGAAGTCCTATTTGTAAAGTATTTTCCCGTATACAGAATAGATTTTCTTAAACTATTTGTTGATTTTCTTAAATTAATAATAGGGGCTATAACTTCTGGCAATCCTTCTACACTATGTTTTATCATATCTGGCAAACCTAAATGCTTTGGACAACAATATTCCATTTTATATATACTGATAAATTTAGGAATAAAAATATAATCTACTTTATCTTTTAAATAATCTACATGACCATGAAACACTTTTACAGGCAAGCAAGCTTCATCAACACAGCTCAAAACCCCCATGTTTAAAATATCCTTATTAGTTTTTGGCGAAGTAATTACCTCTACACCTAAATTGTTAAAAAACCCTTTCCATAATAGATAATAATCATAATACAACATACCCCTAGGTATGCCTACTTTCCCATTCATAATATCCCTCCAATTCCACACTAGTTTATTATTGCCAATAGAGATATAAAATATAATGTGAAGCATAAAAAAAGAAGGGCTTGAAATCATTGCCCTTCATTTATATTATCTAGCCAATAGTTAATCCCATCTATTGTAAACAATATTTCCTCCTTGCTAACTACCCTTTCGTCTAATGAATACTCTATATAGAATAAAAATTCTTCTATATCCTCAAAGGGAAGTTGCAGTGCAGATAATAGTCTTCTCATCCTAATCTTTCTTTCTATATTGTCCATTGAAGATATGCTTCTATTTATATATTGAATTAAACTGTCAATTAATTGCTCTAGATAATATTTATCAATAGCCTGTGTCTCTTTTGGAAACAAGGTTTCATATTTGGTCAAGCTTATATCATTGTAAAAGGTAAGAACCCTATTAGTAAATAACATTTCTTTATTTAAGCTTTTATCCAAGAAACCTGGTCTCTTAAGTCCTTCCCCATTAAGAACTTCAAAATACTGTATGTCTTTTAATAATTGTTTTTCCACTTCCTTTAGAGAGTTGTTGCTTAATTCTCTTAGTGAAGATAAACGTTTTTCATCTAATTCTTCTCCTTGTTTTTCCCAGATTGAATATAACTTCTTGGAATCAATATTCAATAGGGATTTGTTCTTAATTAACAGTATGGATATTAATCTATTGATCAATGTCCCTAAGGTTACGAGAAACACCTCTACTTCATTAAGTTCTTTAGCTAAATTTATGATATCTTTAGCTAAATTATCTAGCTCCTCTAAAGAATAGGTTTTATAGTCGATGTTTTTAATAGATTGAACCCTAGTAAAATATACATCAAATACTATACCATAATCCCCTGCGAGAGAACTATCAAATAATATTTTATAGTTCTCAATTTGGTTTTCTGCCATATCCACTGGGTATTGATTTAAATTTCTAGTAAGAGTTGTTTTTACTATATCAAAATACTTGGACTTACTCATCCTAAATGGTAGTATACTAATGATATTGGAAACTATACTTACAAAATCTAAATGATTGTTTATGTTTTTAGCTAATACTTCCCCTATCTTATCTATTAATAGAACTATTTCATTTTTATCTATTAGAGCATTTCTATATTCTTTTTCTCCAATTTTTTTCATGGTATGATAATCTAGGGATTCCTTAATATATGAAAGCTCCGTTTCATAGCAGTGAATAGCATTTAATAGGCTATAGAGTTCCTCCCTCATATCTAGTAAAGTTGCTATTTCATCTTCTATCTCATTTTTTTCTATACCCATATGGATTTTTTTAAAAAGCCTAATATTGTATTCAAAAATGGATTGGATCAATTCCCTTTCTCTTTGGGAGTCAATCTTTTCTAGAAAGTTGTCTACATTAATTAGTCGAAGTAAATCTCCACTGACACTGATAAAATAATTATAGGACATTTCTCCTATTTTAGACAATTGGGCTCTGTTGACATCTACTATTCTATCCCTTAACTCATCGTCTTTTAACTCCTTTAGTTTTTCAACCTCTAATATGATATTATTTACTTTAGTTTGACTCATATTAAAACTCCTTTCAGCAAATTACCACGCTGCAATATGTCCATCAGCTCTCTTTTCTGTACCGCCTATATATGTTTGCCCATCTCTTAAAATTATTTGCCCTCTTCCAAAACTACCTACATCCCTGGAATGTTCGATATCATGTCCTTTATGAATTAAATAATTTTTTATATCTTCTGGAAAATCCTCTTCTACTACTACCCTTCTTCCCTCTATCCATTGCCATCTATATTTATCCAGTGCTTCTTGAGGGTTTAAGTTAAAATCTATCATATTGACTACAGATTGCAAATGCCCCTGAGGTTGCATATATGCTCCCATAACTCCGAAAGGACCTAAAGCCTTATCTCCCTTAGTTATAAAACCTGGAATTATTGTATGATAGGTTTTCTTATTAGGTGCTAATCGATTATAATCCTTCTCATTAAGACTAAAAGTATAACCTCGATTGTGAAGGCTTATTCCTGTTCCAGGTACTACCAAGCCAGAGCCAAATCCAGTAAAGTTACTCTGTATATAGCTTACCATGTTGCCATCCTTATCTGCTGTGGCTAGATATACTGTACCACCTGTATTTAAAGCCCCATGTTTAGCTAGTATAGCACTGTCTCCAATTAGTTTGCTTCTATCTAAAGCATAGTCTCTACTTAGCAAATATTCTAAATTTCTTCCCATGTCTTTGAGATCGGTAATATAATTTAGTCCATCGGCATAGGCAAGTTTCATAGCTTCAATCATATAATGATATAGCTCTAATGAATCTACATTCATATCAAAATTACTCAATATATTTAAAGCCAATAGTACTACTAGTCCATGGGTATTTGGCGGTAGCTCCCATATGTCATAACCCCTATAATTAGTAGATATAGGGTCTACCCACTCTGGCCTATAGTCCATCAAGTCTTTCTTTGAAATAAAGCCTCCATATTGTTTGGAAAACTTATCGATTTTATCTGCAATATGTCCTTCATAGAATGAAAGGCATTGAGAATCAGCCAATTCTTCTAATGTACGACTTAAACTCTTCGAATACCAAATTTCTCCTGGTTCTGGTGCCCTGCCATCTATAGAAAAGGTATCAAACCACTCATCAAATTCTGCACCTTTCAATCTATCCTTATAAATATTAAAAGCTTTCTTCCAATTATAAGACACCGTAGGAGATACAGGATACCCATCTCTAGCATAATGAATAGCTGGTTCTAAAATATCCTTAAAGGATAAGACCCCAAATCTTTTATACATTTCCCTCCAACCATAAAGCATTCCTGGAACATTTACAGGTAAAAAACCGTATTTAGGCATAGCATTGAATCCCATATTTTTAACCTTATCTATGCTAATTTTGCCTGGTGAAGGTCCGCTAGCGTTTAGCCCATATAGATTATCCTTATACCAGATAATTGCAAACCCATCTCCTCCTAATCCATTGGATGTTGGTTCTAATACGGCTAAACTTGCCGCCGTAGCTATAGCTGCATCTACTGCATTGCCACCTTTTTTCAATATTTCTAACCCAGCTTCTGCAGCTAAAGGTTGAGTTGTAGACACCATACCATTTTTTGCAAATATAGTGTTTCTACAAGATGAATGCTGATGTTCAAAGTAATTAAATCTCATATTTCATCTCCCTTTTATTTGATAATATCTAAATAGTTTTGTATACTTTAACATATATAGCTTCATTATACCACAATAAACAATAAGGGAGAATCACATATGGAGAGACTAGACTATTTAATAGATTTTAAAATAGATATATCAACATATTTTCCAAATAGAAAAATATGTTTTTTAGACATTGAAACTACCGGTCTTAGTAGAAAGTTTAATCAAATATATTTAATCGGGCTGGTATATCTAAATGATAAAGATGGTGGCTGGTATTTATCCCAATTCTTTGCTAACAATATTGATGAAGAAGGTCAGCTATTAGAACAATTAAATAAAGTCATTTTAAATTTCGATCTCCTAATAACTTACAATGGAGATAGCTTTGATATACCCTTTATTAAATATAGATCTAATTTTCATAATGTAGTTGATAGAATTTCTAATATAGATAGCTTCGATATATACAGAAATATAAGAAGTCATAGCTCTTATCTACCATTCAAAGATTTTAAATTAAAGACAATCGAAGAAAGCTTAAATATTTATAGAGAGGATAAGCATACAGGAAAGGATTGTATAAATTTATATTACAAATATCTCGATAGTGGGGATACTATCTTAAAAAAGAAAATTTTAAAACACAATTTTGATGATCTTTATTATTTAGTAGATGTAATACAAATATTTGATGTTATCCAAGATATTAAGAGTGTCTCTATAGATTTATCTAATGAGATAATACCCATACAGATTAATAATATAACAACAAGTGGGGATATCATGCAGATAATTTGTAACACATTAGTTACTAAGTCAGAAATGAATCTAGTATATTTTGCAGATAGCTTCAATATTATTTGGCAAAAAAATACTCAGATAACCCTGGAATTAGATGTAAAAGAAGGTTATATCACGCCAACTAGAAAATGTTTGTTTGTTAATAAATCAAAGCTTCCTCAGAGTATAGATATAAAGGATATGACTGATTATATGGTTCCTGAAGATATTATTATTTTGAAGATCGATGATAAATATCAAATGGATAATCTTAAAAATATTATCGAACAGTTAATACTCTATGTGCTTAATTCACAAAGCCTTTGATCATGTCTAAAATATACATAAAGACAGCAGACCTTAGCTTCAAAGTCTGCTGTCTTTATATAGTTGGTGGGCCTTCAGGGACTCGAACCCCGGACCTACCGGTTATGAGCCGGGCGCTCTAACCGACTGAGCTAAAGGCCCCTAATTAACAATTCACAATTGTTAGGGTCTATCATTGAGGTCTCTAACCATTAAAAGTTGTCCTTGCAATTGTTCACTGTGTATTATCTCTAAATGGTGGGCCTGGGTGGACTCGAACCACCGACCTCACGCTTATCAGGCGTGCGCTCTAACCACCTGAGCTACAAGCCCATATTTTATCCAGTTCTCAATTGGCGATTATTAATGTCTAGATTTTGGATCCTTTCAACTGTGCATTGTACAAATGGTGGGCACAATAGGGCTTGAACCTATGACTCCCTGCTTGTAAGGCAGGTGCTCTCCCAACTGAGCTATGCGCCCTTGTGTTAACTTAATTGGCAGGGGTGGCAGGACTCGAACCCACGACATTCGGTTTTGGAGACCGACGTTCTACCGCTGAACTACACCCCTCCATCACTGGTGGGCCTTCAGGGACTCGAACCCCGGACCTACCGGTTATGAGCCGGGCGCTCTAACCAACTGAGCTAAAGGCCCCTAATTATCAATTCACAATTATTAGGGTCTATCATTAAAATCTCCTAACGACTAAAGGTTGTCCTTACAACTGTCCATTATCTAAATGGTGCCCAGAGGCGGAATCGAACCACCGACACGGGGATTTTCAGTCCCCTGCTCTACCTACTGAGCTATCTGGGCAAATCTGGTGGGCCTTCAGGGACTCGAACCCCGGACCTACCGGTTATGAGCCGGGCGCTCTAACCGACTGAGCTAAAGGCCCCCACAATGGCGGAGAAGGAGGGATTTGAACCCTCGCGCCCCATGAAGGACCTACTCCCTTAGCAGGGGAGCCTCTTCAGCCACTTGAGTACTTCTCCATATTTTTTGGCGGAGAGGGTGGGATTCGAACCCACGTGGGCCGCGAAGCCCTAACGGTTTTCAAGACCGCCCCGTTATGACCGCTTCG
>NZ_PPXY01000039.1 GCF_021655115.1 Clostridium sp. Cult3 | reverse complement strand
TTAACTATTTTGGGGATATCCATATTAGTTTCCATACTCATATACTATAATGAAGTATTTGTTTTAGATATTCCTATGTTGAAGATATGTAATTATATAGGTCTAGGCTATAGAAAATCCTATGCAATAATCCTTTGGATAGCTATGTTTACTACAGCTTTAGCCAATGGGTTTGGATTTATGAATAGGGTATCGAAGGGAAAAAATAAAATGTTGATGACAGCTTTATTCTGCATATCTGCTATTCCACTAGCTAAAGTTGGCTTCTCTAATCTAGTAGCCATACTATATCCTGTATTCGGATTTATTGGGATTGTAGTGATGGTATTTGTTCTGCTATACTAGTACTAAAGATAAACTTGAGGAGCTGATAAAATGCCCTATATGAATATAATGAATAAAAATATTTATTATAAAGAATATGGAAGTGGTGACCCAATAGTATTTTTAAATGGAATGATGATGGCAACTAATAGCTGGTCTCCATTTACTAGAAAATTGTCTAAAGATTATAGAACGATAACTGTAGACCTGTTGGATCAAGGCAGATCTGATAGTAGTGAAGATAGCTATAATATTGATGTTCAGGTAGAGTTTTTAAAACAATTTTTGCAAGAACTAAACTTAGAGAAAGTTCATCTGTTAGGCACCTCTTATGGTGGAAAAGTAGCCTTGAGTTTTGCTACTAAATATCCATCAAATATCAAATCCCTAATACTATCCAATACGGATAGCTATACTACCAATATAATGAATGATATTGGTAAGGGGTGGATATATGGAGCTTCTACCTTAGATAGTAGAATTTTTTCCACTCTAGTTATGCCCTATATTTATTCCTATGGATATTATGAAAAAAACCATGAAGAAATAAAATCAAAAGGGAAAGCCTTTGACAATATATTAGATGAAGAATGGTATAAAAGGTTTAAGAGAGGCATAGAAAGTGCAAAGGACTACAATGTATACCATGAACTCAAGAAGATTAAAAGCCCAACATTGATTATAAGTTCTGAATTAGATATTATTACTCCCATAGGATATCAAAAGTCTATCTACGAACAGATAGGGGGTTCTCAATGGATAATTATGAAGGGAGTAGGTCATGCATCTATGTATGAAAAACCTGAAGAATTTTTATCCATAGTAATGAAATTCTTGAAGGAAAACTTTTGATAAAAATAAGGCAGGGTTAACCCTGTCTTATTATACAAAAGGTAGATATTTATTGTTATCAGACTTATATAGTTTCTTAATGGAATTTTCTATTATTTTAACTCCATTTACTATTTCTTCATTAGATATAGCTCCAAAGCTTAATCGTATATAGTTAGAATATATGCTATCGTTGATAAAAAATATTTTACCTGGTACTATAGCTACATTGTTTTCTCCACATTCATCATATAGATCTATAGCGTCCATCTCTTCCGGTAGTTTAGCCCATATACTAAGACCTCCCTTTGGTTCGACGAAGGAAATATTATATTTTTTAAGCCTCTCTAATTGCTCAACCATGGTAGTGTATTTATCTGTATACACTTCTTTGATGGTTTCCATATGGTTTTTCCAATAGCCCTTCCTCAAATATAGATCGAAAGCCCTTTGCAAAAAACCAGAGGAGGATATATCTGTAGTGTGTTTGGCTTTAACAATATCCTTAAATAATCTATCAGGAACGATCATAAAACCTATTCTTACTCCAGGCATAAATATCTTGGAAAAGCTTTTAATATATATGACCTTATCCATATGATCCATAGATTTTAAAGGTAGTTTTTTATCCTCATCATAATTCAAATCCGTAAGAAAATCGTCTTCGATAATATAGAAATCATATTTTTTGCTCAATGCAATTAATTCTCTTTTTTTGTTTTCGCTATAGCAGTAGGTAGTAGGACTTTGGTAATTGGTCATCATATATATAAATTTTGGATTATATCGCTTGATATATCTATTTAAAATCTCTAAATCCATTCCACCTTTTTCCATAGGCACACCTATTATTTTTGCTCCTCTTGATTGAAAAGCAGCTATGGCTCCAGAATAGGTAGGATTTTCAACTAATATAGTATCTCCTTGGGAGATCAGTGCTTTAGTTATTATATCTATTCCTTGTTGACCACCAGAGATTACTTGAATTTGATCTTTAGATACGGTCATACTATAATTTTCCTGCAAAAAGTTGCAGATGGATTCTCTAAAGGGTTCATATCCATTTATTTCTGGATATAAAAAGGCGTTTCCCTTATCCCTATCTAAAACCTCAATTAATGATTGTTTAAACTGGGTGATAGGAAATATTTCAGGAGTAGGAGATACGGTAGCAAAGTTAATGCTATCCTTAGAAATGGGAAGAACCCCACCTATCATTAGCTCTATATCTCCATCTTCTATATAGGGAAGATCTATGTTGTAATTAGGCCTTCTTACATAGGTTCCACTACCCTTTATAGAGTAGACATATCCTTCCTGTTCCAATAAATTATAGGCATTTACAATTGTAATATTGTTAACTTCCAATTTTTTTGCTAAACTTCTTATAGAAGGAAGTTTTTCACCTTCCTCTATTTGTTCCTTTTCAATCATATCTTTGATATTGTTGTAAAGCTGTATATATAGGGGAGTATTTAAACTTTTATCGATCAACATATTTATTACCTCCGTTGAATGTATCGGTACATTTATTATATCAGATAAAAAATTATCTACAATACTATAGAAGAAATTGTTAAATAGTTATAAAATAATAACAAGGATGAGGTGATATTTTGGAGGACAAACAAAAGAAGAAAAATAGTATTGGATTTAAAATATTTATTATAATATTAGTGGGAATGATACTGTTTTTTTTAAAAGAGGAAAATCAAAAGAAGTTTATACAATTTATAGATAATACTAGATCCGTAGATATAGAGGCTAAAATAACAGAATCTATACCAGTAGAAGAAGATACAGAAAAGATATTGATTCATGGAGAAGGTATGATCCTCTGGAAGGAAAATCATATTATTAAATTGGATATAGGTGGCTCTAAGGAATGGGAAAGGGAGTTTGTATTCGAGGAGCCAGCAATATCTGTTGGTGAACAATATATCTATGTATACGAAAAGCCGTCGGGGATAATCCATTTCCTAAATAGTAGTGGAGAAACGGTTCATAGGGTGGATTTAAAGGCTAGAATTATGAATATAGTTGAAAGTTACGAAAATATATTAGTCCATATCAAAACAAAGGATATTGAGAGGATAAATATACTAGATATGGAGGGAAAAACCATAGAAGATGCTCTAATAAAAAATAAAAACATTCTTACCTATTCAATAAATAAAGATGGCGCTACGTATATTATATCCAGCTTAGATTTAAAAGGAGATGGTATGAAATCAGAAGAGTACGTATTTAAAAAAGGGAACCAATCTTTATTTAATATGGAGTTTAAAGATGAGATGATTCTGTATTCAAACTTTATAGATAGAAACAAAGTTGTTATAATGACAGATAAAGGCATATATATGGCTAAAGATGGGGAGATCCTATGGGAAAGAAATCTTCAGCTAGTAAAGGACATATACATGGATAAATCTAATATACACCTATTATATGGTAATATATTAGAAACCATATCCATAGAAGGTACTACTGAGGAGAAAAAATCCTTTACGGAAGAATATAAAAAGATAATCCCTTTTAATGGGTATTTGGTTGTCTATGGAGATGAATATATAATGGGATTAAAGGATGGAGAAGAGGTATTTAAATATAAAAGTGATGAAAACATTCTGGAAGTAATTGAAGGAAGGGAAAATCTGATCTTAAGATATAAAGATAAAATAGAGTTAATGAAGTTGGAGAATAAAATATAGGGTTCGGTGATTTTATGAATTGGATAGATATGATAGTAGCAGCTATATTAATATATACTACAACTAAGGGATTCCGTTTAGGATTTACCATATCCATATTTAATATAGTGAGAATCTTACTGTCTGTAGCCTTAACTAAAAGATATTATCCCAGTATTTATGGGTATATAATTAATAACCCTAATGTGTATAATATATTTGAAGTAATAGTTGAGTTTGTGTTAAACATATTGTTTTATACTAAAAACAAAGAAAACCCTAGCTTTATCCCAAATTTAATTTCAAAGGGATTGATAAAAATAATCATAAGCCTTTTTGCTATAGCTTTGATTTTTTGGATAACAAATAAGTTGATAAAAATATTTTTAGGGCTCTTTTCATTTGTTTTGAAAACTCCTGTACTTAAACAATTAAATAAATTTGGTGGTATATTGTTTGGATTGATAGAAGGATTATTTATCATATATCTATTAAACTTAGTATTATCTCCTATAGCTAGCATATTTCCCAACTCCTTTATAGGTAAAGGTGTATTTAATTCGCTAGTTTTCGACTATTTAAAGGAGATGAACCTAATGTTTAATATTTTTACAAATAAAACCTATATTTGAGGAGGTAAGTTTTATGAATAGAAAGGATTATTCTTTTGGTTTATTGTTAGTTTTTGTTGGCGCTCTATTTTTACTGTTGAACTTAAAAGTATTGACCTTTGAATGGTTGATGTTCATACTATCTATAGGGCTCATAATTGGATATTTTATTAAAGGTCATATGGGATATTTGATATCTGGCTTGGTATTATTAGGGATTTCTTTGGTTTCCCTATTAAATCAGTATGCTTTTCCTGGAGTAAATATTAAAGGATTTCTGTTCCTATGGATATTTGGTATCATATCTTTAGTATTGTATGGAAGACAGGGCTCTAGAGGTCTCCTCATATTTGGGATAATACTGCCTGCCTTAGGAACCTATAATTTAATAGAAGAATTGGCATATGGTGATGTATCTTGGACCCTATATCTATTATTTGGTATTGCATTTTTTATTATTTACATAATAGGATATCGTAAAGCAGGCATAGAATGGCCTAAACACCTAGCCCTAGCTATGTTAGTAGTATCCCTACTATTTTTGATAACTTCAAGAACCGCAGTAGAATTTAAATTCTGGAAGTTTATAAATTATCTATGGCCTATACTACTAATAGTAATAGGAGCAAGGATAATATACAATATGATAAAATTAAATGAATAATCCCAGCTAGCTGGGATTATTCTACTACTATTTCTACTTTTTCACCGTCTTCAGATTCTATATCTACAATCTTACCTGTAGCGCCATTTTTTATAGCATCAAATAATTCCTTCATATCATTTTCGTTAAGATTGGCTTCTTTTAATTCTGGAACAAAGGCTGGGGCAAACTTACCAGCCATCTTCATGCTTACATCTATTAAAGCTATAGGTACTGTAACATTGACCTTAGTATTGTCATCTGGATCAAATACCCTTATCTTTAGCCACTTAGCTTGCTTATTGGCCACATAGGTTTCTTCTGCATCCCCTAAGGCATCTAATAGATCAATACCCTCTTCTGAAGTAATCTTTCCTTCTTCAACCATTTTTAGAATTTGTAACTTTTCTTCCTTTAAATGAGCCATATTATCCCTCCCTACCATAACTTAATAGAACCATTGGAAGTAGCAGCTGTAAACTCAAGATGTTCCAATTCCTCATTAAAGTTGATACTATGGGCTAGGATCTTTCGTGTACCTAAGTTTACCTGCTTATTTACTTTATATACCAGATTAGGTATCTCTAATCCTATATTTCCTAAAGAGGTTTCCAAATCGAAATAGCTTTCCTTTCCTATCTCACCTATTCCTGCATCTATAGGGGCATTAGAAGTATATAGTTTTATCTCCTTAATCCTATCTGGATTGATATCCATTAGTATGATTTTTCCATTGGAAGTAGTGAATTTAATATATTCGCTATTTATATTCTTTCCATCTATTGAGCCATTGGAAGTAGTAGCTGAAACATCATCTGTGATCACATTAGATAATAGAACTCTACCATTAACAGTAGATAAGGTTAGATCATTGCTATTTATATCTTCTACATCGATTCTCCCGTTTTTAGTCCCTATTAGGATATCTTGGGCTACTATATCCTTTGCAGCAATTGACGCATTGGTGGTATTACATTGTAGCTTATTCATATTGAAATTACTTATTTGAATTTTACCATTTGTAGTGTTTAAAAGGATTTTATCATAGGATTTATCAGGTAGATAAACGTTTAAGTTTATCATTATATTACTAGATATTTCAGGCAGAAATACTAGTCTATTTCCCTCTTCATAGAAATCATAAAATGTATCCCTTTCATCTAGTAGACCGTTTTTATATTGACAGTTTATCTTGATAAGCATATGATCTTTTTCCCAATTTTCAACAGATATATTGCCATTGACGGATTTGAAGTCGATAATTGGGCTTTCTATATGGGAAATATTCTTCTCAAGGGAAGTATTCATACTTTCATATCCGCCTAACAATATCTTAGGACTATTACCATCCATCATCTCATTGAAAAAACCGGATATCTTATTTCCTAGATCAGCGCCTAGATTTCCCACCTTTTTTCCTTGTTCCTTAATTACCTTTTCAAATTCCTTCATTTTTACTTTGGCTTTTTCCATGTCCACAGTTTTATCCTTTTCTTTAAATTCCTCTTCCCCTATTGAAGTTTCAGTTTCTTCTATAGCTTCTAGAAGCCTTATAGCTTCTTCGGAAGTAATCTTTCCTTCTTCTAACATAGATAATATCATCATTCTTTCTTCCTTCACTTATATCTCCCCCTATTCTTCACCTTTAAGAAGTTTGACAGCCTCTTCAGAGGTGATCTCCCCTTTGCTTAATCTTTCCAATACCTCTTTTCTATCTACTTTAGGTTCAGTATATTTTGGGCTGTAACCAAGAGCAGAAATTACATCTTCTAGTTTGTTCCTAACGGTAGGATAGGAGATGCCTAATTCCTTCTCTATTTCTTTAATATTTCCCCTATTTTTTAGAAATACCTCCACAAAATTTTTTTGTTCATCTGTAAGTTTGCAGAACTTACAAAGGGTAAAGCTACCCTCTATATTGGTATAACAATGGCTACAGCTTAATCTAGTCACATCTAGCTCTTCTCCACATACAGGACATATTCCAAGTACTTCTCTTTTCATCTTTTCACCATCCTTTACAGTATACTTATCTTAACTGTTGTATTATTCCCATCTTTGATATCTACCATTTCAAAGGGTCCATGTCTTTTTAATTCATTTATGATTTTCCTTAAATCCTTACTATTAATTGATTCTAATATTAATCTAGTATCATCATCTATATCCTTAATAAATTTCAGTGTAATAGTTCCTAGCCCGAGTCCCATGCCAATCAATAAATCTAGTAACCAAAAAGGAATAGCAGGAAGTCTTAGGTTTTGGCTTTCATCTTTTACTATTATTTTTAGTTTAGAAGCTTTTCTTTTAGGTAGATTTGATATAGTACTAATATTTTTTATCTGAGTTATTGCAGCCTTAGTGGTGATATCCCCTTTACTTATAGCTTCTAATATATTTCTAATCTCCTCTTTCAAAAAACCCCCTCCTTATAGGATTTAATTTAATCCATGTTTAGATATAATTGATATTAGGGTATACTAAAAAGGATAATAGTGATAAAATTAATTATATCTATTAGCTTTTCAATACTATAATAGTATTAAACTTCAAATATGTCAATATGAATCTTAAAAATATTAATATTTAAATTAATATTTTTAAGATTCATATTGAAGAAATAACAAAGGACTAGGGAAAGATTTTATAAAGCATAAACCCTATCTATAGATAAAAGCTTACCTATAGAATATATCAATAGATGTATCTTGTAAAAAGATAGTATAATATATTTATAATGACATATTAGGAGGTAATAAGATGAGGATTGAGGTAGACGCAAGAGGAGAAGCTTGTCCAAAGCCAGTAATAATGACTAAAAAGGAACTAGATAAAGTTGGTGAAGGTGTAGTAACTACCATAGTAGATAATGAAGTAGCAAAGGACAATGTTTCCAAACTAGCAAATAGTCTCGGCTTTGAGTACAATGTAGATGAAGTTAGTGACAGGGAGTTTCATATTACTATAACAAAAGGAGAGGCAGCTGTAGATACTGATGTACCTAAATCTGATGATTTTAAGGATTTAACTGTTGCATTTGCTTCTGATACTATGGGTAAAGGATCAGAAGAACTAGGAAAAATTTTGATAAAATCCTTTGTATATACACTGACTGAGGCAACTCCTTACCCCTCCACATTAATATTTTATAATGGAGGAGTACATTTAACCTGTGAAGGCTCAGAGGTGCTAGAGGATCTAAAGAAATTGGAAGAGGAAGGAGTAGAGATAATATCTTGTGGGACTTGCTTGGACTTTTTTGGGATTAAAGATAAATTGCAAGTAGGAGAAATTTCAAATATGTATACCATATATGAAAAATTAAGAAATCCAATGAATACTGTAACTATAGGCTAGGAGTATGTTATAATGAAAGATAGAGAATTTGGTGTTATTACTTTTAAATCAGTAAATTATGCCATAAAATCTGAATCTGTATTTAATGGAGAAGATATTCAATTTAGAACTATACCCACACCTAGGGAAGTTACCCATAGCTGTGGTTTGGCTATTAAATTTGATCTAAAGGATACGGATTTGGCGAAGAGAATCATAGAGGAGAATCAATTAGCTATAGAAGGCATGTTTAAAATAATAAAGAATAAGGAAGGAAGCTTTGCTGAAAAGCTTAATTGAAATTAAGGAGAGTTATGGATGGATAGGGTATTAAATTTTATTGAGAAGTTTTTTAAAAACTCAAAGGGTGAATTGAATATTCTTGGTAAAGGCATAAAGATAATCATTATTTTTATTATCATAAGGATATTGATTAAGATAGCCTATGTAGTCATAGATAGAACCATGAATAGAAGGAAAAAAGGCATATTTTATGCCGATGAAAAAAAGATTAATACCCTATCTACTGTACTTAAAAATATTATAAAATACATATTTTATTTCATAGGCTTGGTTATGGTATTGGACATGTTCAATATAAGTACCTCTTCTATATTAGCTACTGCAGGGATTGGAGGGCTAGCTATAGGATTTGGTGCTCAATCCTTAGTCAAGGATATAATAACTGGGTTTTTCATATTATTTGAAGATCAATTTTCAGTAGGAGATTATGTTAAAATAGGAGAGTATGAAGGAATAGTTGAGGAATTAGGGGTAAGGGTTACCAAGATAAGGGATTTTTCTGGTGAGCTTCATATAATACCCAATAGCAATATCGGAGCAGTAACCAATAGGACTAGGGGAGCTATGAGGGCTCTTGTAAAGGTTAGCGTAGCCTATGAAGAGGATATTGATCAGGTAATAAACATACTAGATAGGGTATGCAAAGAGATAAGAGATACCAATGAAAACATAGTAGATGGTCCTACTATATTGGGAATTAGTGATTTAGGTGAATATGGAGTGGATTTAACCATCGTAGCGAAAACTAATCCTATGGATCAATGGGGTGTAGAAAGGGAGATTAGGAAAAAGGTTAAGGAAGCTTTGGACAAGGCAAATATAGAAATTCCATATCCAAAACGAGTTATATATGATAATAAATCCTAAGGAGGGGTTAGATGTTAAAATATGAGGTTGGTGATATAATAACACTAAAAAAATCCCATCCCTGTGGGGAAAATAAATGGGAGATAATGCGTACAGGAGTAGATATTAAACTAAGATGCTTAGGATGTGATCGCCAGATTTGGATACCTAGAATAGACTTTGAAAGAAGGGTAAGAAAGATATTAGTAGATGATAAATGGATAAGCATAGTTCACCATTCTTGATTTCAGCCTTTTGGGCTGTTTTATTTTGTTATTTTGTCAAAATGCTAGTATTTAAATTATATGTTTGTTATAATGTAGTCATAGATATTAATCCATATTTCAGGAGGTGCACTCTATGATTTTTGACAAAATGGAAAGTGGCGAATTTGAACAAATTGTTTTTTGTCAAGACAAGGCATCAGGGTTGAAGGCTATTATAGCTATTCATGACACAACTTTAGGACCAGCTTTAGGAGGGTGTAGAATTTGGAATTATGATTCAGAGGAAGAAGCTCTAGTCGATGCAATGAGATTAGCTAAGGGAATGACTTACAAAAATGCAGCAGCAGGATTAAATATAGGTGGAGGAAAATCAGTAATAATTGCAGATCCAAAGAAAGACAAAACAGAAGCTATGTTAAGGGCTTTTGGTAGATTTGTTGAAAGTTTAAATGGTAGATACATAACAGCAGCAGATGTAGGAAGTCAACCGGAAGATTTAGACTTTATATATCAAGAGACTGATTATGTAGTAGGTATATCTGAAAGCTACGGTTCTTCAGGAAATCCAAGTCCAGTAACAGCTTTTGGTGTTTACAGAGCTATGATGCGAACTGCTAAAGAAGTTTTTGGAGATGATTCATTAGAAGGTAAGACCGTCTCCGTTCAAGGATGTGGAAGTGTTGCATATAGTTTATGCAAACATTTGCACGAAGCAGGAGCTAAGCTGATTGTTACTGATATTAATGAGGAAGCAGTAGAAAGAGTCGTAAAGGATTTTGGTGCTGAAAAAGTAGGGGTAGATGAAATATTTGAAGTAGAAGCTGATATATTTGCACCTTGTGCTTTAGGCGCTATATTAAATGATCAAACAATTCCAAAACTAAAAGTTAAAGCTGTATGTGGGAGTGCCAACAATCAATTAGATGATATTGAAAAACATGGTCAGATGCTAAAAGATAGAGGAATCATTTATGCTCCAGACTTTATAGCAAATGCAGGTGGAGTTATAAATGTAGCAGATGAACTACTAGGATATAATAGGGATAGAGCATTGGATAATGCATCAAGAATATATGACCAAATAGGATTAGTATATGATATTGCCAAGGAAGAAGATATTACGACAGCTGAAGCAGCAGATAGAATGGCCGAAGAAAGAATTGCGACTATGAAAGAAATAAGAAGTAATTTTATTAGAACAGAACACGATATATTAACTAGAAGATAATTAAGATAATAAAAGCAGGTCTTTTTTTAACGGCCTGCTTTTTTATTGGAACAGGTACGATATAATTTAGTTATAGGACTTAGAAAGATATTAACTTTTTCTTGCACATATTTATTATTAATGGTATAATTCTATAGATATATCCTTGCTCTATTTGTGTAGAGCCGTTAGTCCAAAAGGAGGTGAATACTATGAGAAAATATGAAGCAGTTTTTATCTTTGTACCAAGTCTTGAAGAGGAAAAGAGAAATCAATTACTAGATAGACTTAAGGGTATCATTGAATCTGATGGTACTGTTACTAATGTTGAAGAATGGGGAATTAGAAAACTAGCATATGAGATCAACGATCGAACTGAAGGATACTATGTAATAATTAATTTTGAAACCAATACTGAAACTGTTGAAGAGTTAAACAGAGTAGCGAAGATATCTGACAACATAATGAGACATATGGTAGTTAGAGAAGATGAATAAATGCTAAGGTGGTGTTTTGGTTGAATAATGTTGTGTTAATTGGAAGACTTACAAGGGATCCAGAATTAAGGTATATACCTAATACAGGAACCCCAGTATCTACTTTTAGTTTGGCAGTAGATAAGCAGCTTTCCAAGGAAAAAAGACAGGAATTTGAAAGTAAAGGACAACCAACAGCCGACTTTATTAATATTGTCGTATGGGGAAGACAGGCAGAAAACTGTGCTAATTATCTATCGAAGGGGTTGCTAGCTGCTGTTCAGGGAAGAATACAATCTAGATCATATGATGCTAAGGATGGTACTAGAAGATATGTTACAGAGGTAGTAGCAGAAAGAGTGGAATTTTTAGAATGGGCTGATGACAATAACTCAAACTTTAGAGATTCCAGTACAGATTTTCCTGATATCGATGGATTCGAACCTATAGATGACGACAATATTCCATTCTAAGAAGGAGGGAAGACAGGTGCAAAGAAGATTTAGACCAAGAAAAAGAGTTTGCAGTTTTTGTGCAGATAAATCTGAACATATAGATTATAAAGATATCAATAAATTAAAAAAATATGTTACTGATAGAGGTAAAATTCTTCCAAGAAGAATCTCTGGTAACTGTGCAAAACATCAAAGAGAGCTAACAAGAGCTATAAAACGAGCAAGACAAATAGCACTATTACCATATAGTGCGGACTAAGAGAGGATAACCTCTCTTTTTTGTTTGACATATAATATTTTACTCTGTATTATCTTAATAAGACTATTAATTAAATTTGATATATAAAAAAGGGTGAAGAGATGAAAGATAACAATCATATGGATGTAATCAAAAACCTTAGGACTATAGAATGGCTAAAATCGGAAATATTGACCTCCGTTGCTAATCTATACGAAATATTGGCAAAAGGGGAAGACAATGCAAAAGAAGATATGGAGGATTTGATATCCAATGTCATACTTCTATCCTATTTATTAGGCAAACGATTAGGATTAGATTATGAAGATATAAATTTAAGCCTTCAGGATAAACTTAAATTAAATATAATACAGGACCATAAAATTGAAAAATGGTATGGAGACCTAAGTCAGCTGCTGGAGTATATAAACAAAAATTGAGAATAGGGGTGAAAAAGTATGAAGATAGATGGGAATACAGGTCGTAAAATTGCTGAAATCATATTGACAATTGGAATATCTACAATATTAATGTTATTAGGAATGTATTATATACCATGGATTATACTTTTATATCCTGCACCTTTTATAGTATTAGGGGTTAAATATGGACTAAATTATAATATAATAAGTATTATAGTATCAGCTTTTTTTATTGGTTTGGTAACGGATAATACATCTGGTATATTCGTGTTGCTAGCTTTTTCACCCTTAAGCGTTTCTCTTAACTATCTAATTGCAAATAGAAAAAAGCCCCTTGAAACTATGATAATCACTACCTTAGTTTCACTGGCATCCTTTTTATTGATATTGGGTTTAATAAAGGATATGGTCGGTGTAAGCATAGTTCATCAGCTAGATGAATTTTTTACTCAAACCATAAATACCCAAATAGAAGGGTTAAAGGATATGCAAATGTCCCATTATGAGATATTGCAAGTTGAAGATTTTTTAGAAAGTGCTTTTGATTATGTATTGTTAATCATACCTTCAATAATTATGATATTTTCACTAATTACAGCCTATTTAAACTATTTCGTATCTTCAGTAATGCTTAGAAAAATAGGATACGGAATTGCATCCATTCCTAGGTTTTCAAAATTTAGATTGCCAAGCAATATATTATTGGGAACGGGTATTATGTTTTTGGGAGCTTTTTTGCTTAAATGGTTGAAATTGTCCTATTATGAGACGGTACTGTTAAATATCACAGTACTTGCAACCTTTATGTTTTTTAGTCAAGGATTATCCGTAATAGATTACAGGTTGATTAAAAGGAATATAGGGAGATTATTTAGAATATTGATCCTACTATTCTTTATTTTTGTATTACCTATAGGAGGAATAATAACCTTTGTAGGAATACTAGATGCCATAATAGATTTTAGAAAGTTTGAAAAGAATGCCTAAATCCCAATAGGAGGATTGCTATGGAGAACAAAAATTTATTTAAATGGAAGGATACAAAACTTTATCTGATAATTATTGGATGCTTAATAGCTATAATTGCATATTATCAGCCTATATTAGCTTTTGTTTGGGCTATAGCTTTAGCCTACTTAATATATCATTACAACAAGACCATCCACGACAAGGAAAGGGAATGGACTAAATATATAGAGGGTTTAGCAGAGGAATTTGATTCAGCAACTAAACATGCAGTATTCAATATGCCCTTTCCACTAGTAATATTGGAAGAGGATGGGACTATAAATTGGTACAATACTAGATTTTCTGCCATGATAGATGAAGATAGTATATTGAACAATAAAATAGGGGATTTTGTACCTAAAATAAAGGCAGAAGATATTATAAAGAAAGATGACAAAAAACCACTAGATATCGAATACAAAGGAAAATACTACAAGGTATATTACAATATAGTGGATATTAAAAAATCCGTAAGCAAAAAAGGCAATATACTCATGTTGTATTGGGTAGACAATACGGATAGGGTGGTTTTAGACGTTAAATATAAGGAAGAAAAAATAGCTATTTGCTTAGCCTATGTAGATAATTATGATGAAGTAAAAAGCACCACCCCGGAAGTAAACAGACCCTTGGTATTGGCTGAAATAGATAAGACCATAAGTGCCTATGCAGCTATGCACAATGGATTTATGAGAAAATATGAAAATGATAAGTATTTACTAATACTTGAAAATAAAAACTTAGAGGCTATACAATATAAGAAGTTTGATATATTAGACAACATTAGAGAAATAAACAAGGGCAATACCATACCCATCACCCTTAGTATGGGAGTTGGAGTAAATGGAGAGAATCCAAATGAAACCTATGAATATGCAAAAGCTGCCATAGATATTGCATTAGGTAGAGGCGGAGATCAGTCGGTAGTTAAGGAAAACAACAATCTAAGCTTTTATGGCGGTAAAACCAAAGCCATAGAGAAAAGAAACAAGGTAAAGTCCAGGGTTATATCCCATGCTCTAAGACAACTTATAGACCAATCGGAGGAAATGTTCGTTATGGGACATAAAACGGCAGATATGGACTCTTTTGGCGCTAGTATAGGTATAATTAGAGCAGCAAGAAATAGAAACAAGAAGGGATATTTAGTATTGGCAGATGTGAACCCTTCCATTAAAAATATATACGAAAGGATGAAATCCGAGGCACCAGAGTATTTGGATTTGATCCTAACTCCAGAAGAAGCAATTCATATGGTAGATGAATTCTCCCTACTGGTAGTAGTAGATAATCATAAGCCTAGCTTTACAGAAGCGCCAGAACTTCTTGATTTGACGGATAAGGTAGTGTTGATCGACCACCATAGGAGAGGAGCTGAATTTATAGAGGACCCAATCCTTACCTACTTGGAGCCTTATGCTTCATCTACATGTGAATTGGTAACGGAAATATTGTATTATATGTCTGAAAAAATGGAGATGACCAAATTTGAAGCAGATGCCCTATTGGCAGGGATAACTGTGGATACTAAAAACTTTACTTTTCAAACCGGCGTTAGAACCTTTGAAGCTGCCTCCATATTAAAGAGAGCAGGAGCAGATACCACTAGCGTTAGACAGTTTTTTAGAGATGATTACAATACGTTTTTAAACAAGGCAGAGGTGGTTAAAAATTCTAAGATAATATTTAATAAAATCGCTATAGGAAGATTGGAAAGGGATATGGAAGATTCGGTATTAATCGCGGCTCAGTCTGCTAACGATCTTCTCAATATAAATGGAGTAGAAGCATCCTTCGTATTGACCTTGTCAGAAGGTAAAATCCATATAAGTGGTAGATCCCTAGGCAATATTAGTGTTCAATTGATATTGGAAAAGCTAGGAGGGGGAGGGCATTTAACTAGTGCTGGAACTCAATTAGAGGGAATTACCATGGATGAAGGGGAAAAACATTTAATAGATACCATAGAAGAATATTTTAAGGAAGGTGATGAGGAATGAAAATAATATTATTAAAGGACGTAAAAGGATTGGGTAAGGAAGGAGAATTGGTTAATGCTAAAGATGGATATGCTAGAAACTATCTATTCCCTAAAAAATTAGCAATAGAAGCTACACCAACAAATATGAATAAATGGAAGGAAAGAAAAAAGGCGGAAGAAGCTAGAGAAAAGGAAGAACATGAAGAAGCTTTAAAGCTAAAGAAAAAAATAGAATCATTAAATTTAGAATTAAAAGGTAAAGCTGGTGAAGGCGGAAAGCTATTTGGTTCTATTACATCAAAGGATATTTCCGATGCGCTAAAGGCCCAACATAAAATAAACATAGACAAAAGGAAAATCGAATTAAAAGATAATATTAAAACCCTAGGTACTACCGATGTAGAAATAAAGGTTTATCCAGAGGTATCAGCTAGACTAACAGTAAAAGTAACAGAAGAGTAATGGGGTGATTCCAATAGAAGCACAAGTGTTGGGGAAAATTCCTCCCCATAGTTTAGAGGCGGAACAATCCGTTCTAGGAGCTATGATTATCAATCAAGAGGCTATAAACACCGCCATAGAACAACTTCGCCCTGATGATTTTTATAAGGAAGCGAATAAGGAAATATTTAAAGCCATAGTTGAATTATATAATAGAAACGAACCGGTAGATATTATTACCTTATCGGAAGAGTTGAGAAGGAGAGGTACTTTAGAAAACATAGGAGGGGTTACCTATCTGGCAAGTCTATCAGGAGGGGTAGCCATAAGCTCTAATATAAAATATTATTGTGATATAGTAGAGGAGAAATCCATACTCAGGCGGTTGATATTATCCTGCGACGAGATAATGGCTAAGAGCTATGAGGATAGCGAAGAGGTCAATAGCATCATAGAACAGGCAGAAAAGAATATATTTGATATCACCCAAGGAAGGCATAGGGAAGGTTTTGCACCTATAAAGGAAGTATTATTAGAGAGCTTTTCTAAAATAGAAGAAATGGCTGCCCATGAAGGTGAACTAACGGGACTCACTACTGGATTTATAGATATAGATAACAAACTATCTGGAATGCAGAAATCCGATCTAATATTACTAGCTGCTAGGCCATCTATGGGGAAAACTGCACTAGGCATAAATATAGCTACCAATTCAGCTATAAAAGCTGATGCTAGTGTAGCCGTATTTTCTTTGGAAATGTCTAAGGAACAATTAGTACAGAGGATGATAAGTTCTGTATCCCATGTGGACCTGCAGAAGATAATTAGTGGCAGGCTTGATGAGGAAGAATGGATGAAAATTATAAATGCAATGGCACCTTTATCCCAAGCAAAAGTATTTATCGATGATACGGCAGGTATATCCCTAATGGAGATGAAGGCCAAGTGTAGGAGATTGAAAATAGAACAGGGCCTGGATTTAATAGTAATAGACTATTTACAGTTAATGCAAGCAGAAAGTAGACATGAAAATAGACAACAGGAGATATCGGCTATATCCAGAGGTCTTAAAGCCTTAGCTAAGGAAATGGAATGTCCGGTAGTGGCCTTATCACAGCTTTCTCGTGCTCCTGAATTGCGTTCAGACCATAGACCTATCCTCTCAGACTTAAGGGAGTCAGGGGCTATAGAGCAGGATGCAGATGTGGTGTTGTTTCTATATCGTGATGAATACTATAACGAAGATACGGACAAGAAGAATATTGGAGAAGTGATTATTGCAAAACATAGAAATGGCCCAACAGGTACTGTAGAGTTAGTATGGAAGAAAGAATTTACAAAATTCCTAAACAAGGAAAATATTAGAGGATAGTTAAAAGAGGACCTAATTGGGTAAATATAGTAATGAAGACTAGGGCGTAATTCAAACTAAAATTATTACTTCGAAACTCCTGTTTCGAAGTAATAATTTTCTCTATAACTTAATATGGAGGATGTAATGAAAATGGAATTGAAAGGAGATAGAATAAGGATAGTTCCGATGGAAATGGAACATGTTTATCTTATGAGGGATTGGGGAACTCATGAGAATCCCCTATTATTTGACTACAATATGCCTCCTTTAAGGGATGATGAAATAATAGAATGGTACCATTATAAGACTATGGGATACAACAAAAAATATTATAGCGTATTTAATGAACATAACAGATTTATTGGATATATGGGAATTAAACAGATAAGGTGGATATTAAGAGAAGCCACCCTGGGCATAGTATTTGATCCAAACTTTATAAATCAAGGCTATGGAACGGAAGGAATTTTGACATTTTTAGACTATTATTTCAACCATATGAATATGAAAAGGATGTATCTAGAGGTAGCTAAGTTCAATAAAAGAGCCATTAGATGCTATAAAAAAAGTGGATTTAGCATAGTAGATATATATATAGATGAGTTCTTCGATCAGAATTTAGATTTGGAAAATCCATACTTTTTAAAAGAGAAATCTTCCTTTGTATTAAAGGATGGAAAAGTATATAATTATATCTACAAGATGAAAATAGACAAAAAAACCTATTTAAAAGAGGGGGAAGAAGTTGACGGAAAAACAGTTGGAGATCAAACTAGGACAATTACTAAATAGTTTATCTTATGCACTAGATATTTCAGAAAACAGATATTTTGGACATTCAAGACGTACCGCTTACATAGCTTTTACTATTGCTAGAAATATGGACTTACCGGAAGAAGATATAATAGACATATATTATGCATCTTTAATTCATGATATAGGCATGGCAGGTGATTTATCTCGCTACAGTATTGCTGAAATTCACTATGATGATACCTTGAAAAAGGAACACTGTGCTTTTGGGTATCAGATACTAGATAGATTACCTTTAAGGGATAGCATAAAACAGTATATATTATATCATCATGAGGAATGGGATGGTAATGGCCCCTATAGCTTAAAAGGGGATGAAATACCTTTAGGTTCTCAGATAATCCATATAGCTGACCATTTTGAATTATTCTTTGTAAGAAAAGCTGAGATCGGAATGGAAAAAAAGGATATAGATATCATATATAAATGGTTAGATAACCATAGGAATACTACATTTAATACTCATATATGTCATCAACTGCTAGATGTTATTGCTAGGGAAAAGTTTTGGTTAGATTTAAAATCCGAAAATATCCATCAAGCTTTAAAATTAATCGAACCAGGGAAAAATACCTATATCAATATTTTTGATCTACATAAAATATCAGAAGCCTTTTCCATGTTGATAGATGCTAAGAGTAGGTTTACCTATGAGCACTCTAGAGGAGTTTCCAATATAACTAGTAATTTTACCACCTATTTAGGTTATAATCCATTAATGATAGAAAAGCTTACTATTGCAGCAAATTTACACGATATTGGTAAATTCATAGTGCCTTCAACAATACTTGAGAAGCCTGGCAAGTTGACTAAAGAGGAATTTTCTCTAATTAAATCTCATGTCTATTACACCAAGTTGATATTAAAACAGATAGAAGGCATAGAAGATATTGCAGAATGGGCTGGAAATCATCATGAAAAGCTGAATGGTAAAGGGTATCCAGAAAGGCTTGATGACAAATCTTTGACTAAAGAAGACCAAGTAATAGCTTTTGCAGATATATTCCAAGCATTAACAGAAGATAGACCCTATAGAAAAGGCTTAGCACCTAACAAAGCCATAGATATCATGATGGATATGGCAGAAAAAGGATATATAGACAAAGGCATGTTGTCCGATTTTAAACAAGTAGTATTGTAATTAGAGGTGAAATAATGAATTTTACTATTGAAACTACAGATATCGATTTAGGCGATACGCCAATTGAAAATATATTCATAAACGATTTTATGCCTATGGCTAATGGAACTTACGTAAAGGTATATCTATTAGGATATAAATATGCCCATGATAAGGATGAAAATATTGAGGTAAACAATGAGACCATTGCAAAGCATTTAAACATACCATTAATAGATGTACTAAGTGCCTGGGACTTTTGGGAAGGAAAGGGTATAATAGAAAAAATGCCAGTTAACTCAGAGGATAAATATGATTATAAGGTTAAATTTTTAAATCTAAAACAGCTATATATAAAAAACAACTACAAGCCAATCGATATGAGTGAAGAAGCAATTACTAAAAATTACACCTGCTCCGTAGAGGATTTGGTAGGTGCTAATCAAATACCTCGTATAAATGAGATGTTTAATTCCATCGATTATATTATGAGGAGACAATTGGTGCCTAATGAGAAAAGAAAGGTATTAGAATGGGTACATAATTATAATATGAATCCTGATATTATTGAAAAAGCCTTTTTCCACGCTGTAGAAAAGAAAGGCAAAAGAAATATCAATTATGTGGCTGGAATAGTTAGAAATTGGTATGATCAAGGAATAACAAATGTAGAGGCTTTACAGGAACATCTAAAGGCTACAGACGAAAAGCATTATAGATATGAACGGATAATGAAGGCTTTAGGTATAGGAGGTAGACTACCTACGGAAGGTGAAATGAAAGTAATAGATAAATGGTTTGAAGAATATAAATTCACAATGGAAATAGTCCTTAAGGGTTGTGAAAATTCCAAAAAAACTTCTAATCCTAGCGTAAACTATATAGATGGAGTTTTATCTTCCTGGTATGAAAAGGGAATTAAGAGCCTAGAGGATATTGAGGAGAAAGATATAAGACCTCCTAAGAAAGAACAAGGTTATAAGAGAACAGAAAGAAGGACTAGAACATCAAAAAACAAATTTCATAACTTTGAACAGAGGACTTCTAACTACTCTGCTGAACAACTAGAAGATATTGCTCGAAGAAAACGTGAAGAATATTATTCTAAGTATTCTAAGATAAAAGGGGAATTGAATGATGTATAGTCAGATACTAAAGGATATATTGATGGAATATGAAAAAAAGAGAGACGATGCCATTTATCAACAAAGGATAAGAAAAGAAAAG
The DNA here is from genome assembly GCF_021655115.1 of Clostridium sp. Cult3. Lineage (GTDB taxonomy): Bacteria > Bacillota > Clostridia > Tissierellales > Tepidimicrobiaceae > PPXY01. The sequence continues at coordinate 6,973 of NZ_PPXY01000039.1, read as the reverse complement.
GTATATCGAAAGGTCCCTAAGATAAAAGAGATAGATGAGGAAATATGGGAAACTGGTTTAGCAATGTCTAAAGCAGTTATAGAAGATCCAAATAATTATGAAAAAAATTTTCAATCGGTAAAAAAAAGAATAGAAGAACTAAGAATGGAAAAAGCCTATTTGCTTACGGAAAACAACATACCTTTAAGTTATTTGGATATTGAATATGAATGTGATCAATGTGAAGATACTGGATATCTATCCAGTGGAGAAAAATGTAATTGTTTGAAACAGGCTATTATAAGCGAAACCTACAAGATGTCTAATATTGAGAACGTTCTAAAGAAGGAAAACTTTGATACATTTAATATAAATATATTTCCAGATGAGCCTTTTGAAGGGGAAAGTATAACCCCTAGGGAAAATATGGAGTATATATCCAATATATGTGTAGACTATGTAAACAACTTCAATGAAAAAAATGAAGAAAATTTACTATTCTATGGTAGTACCGGCTTGGGGAAAACCTTCATGTGCAATTGCATAGCAAAGGCATTATTGGATATGAACAAGATCGTAATATATCAAACAGCTTTTAAAATACTTGAAATCATAGAAAAAAGAAGGTTTGGAAGGGCAGAAAATAGATTTGAAGATTATGAATATGATCTACTATTCCACGCAGATTTGCTAATAATCGATGACCTAGGTACTGAACTATCTAATGCCTTTACCAATGCGGAAATATTTAATATAGTTAATACCAGATTAATAGATGGTACTAAAACCATCATATCTACAAATCTAACGCCAGATGAAATATCCAATATCTATACAGATAGGGTGTTCTCTAGGGTATTGGAGAAGTTTATACCTCTAAAGTTCTTTGGGCCAGATTTAAGATATTATAGATGGGAGGCCAAATAAGCAGCATTGCTGCTTTTTTTTTGCCTATAAAATAGTCTTATTATATATAACTGTTGTTTATTATACAATCAATGGTTAAGATGTTAAAATATAGACAAGTAGATATTATTTTCACAATATCATGTATTTAAGTTTCCAGTTAAAATTATTCTAAAGGGGGATTATCTATGAAGAGGAATCAAGTGTTTATTGGCATCTTGGTTTTGGTCCTAATGATAGTTTTTGCAATATCCCTTAACTCCAGGGATGGTAAATTAACCTTATCTTTAATTACTGGACTAATGCTTGGTTACATACTAACTAGATCTAGATATGGATTTGCAGGAGGAGTTAGAAAAATCTACTTCACAGGGGATGGCTCTTTGACCAAAGCATTGCTACTGATGTTTGCCCTATCTTTAATAGCTACAGCAGGAATACACTATGGGGCAGCCCAAAAAGGTGCAGTTGTAGCCTATAAGGCAGCAGAAGGTGAAACTATTATACCTGGATCTGGACATATTCAATCTGCAAGCTTATCTACTATTATAGGAGGAATCATATTTGGAATAGGCATGATATTTGGCGGTGGATGTGCTTCAGGTACATTGACTGACTCAGGAGAAGGAGAGGCCCGAGCTTGGATAGTTGTATTGTTTTTCTGTATAGGAGGTATACTGGGTACAGTTAGAGGGCCTTGGTGGGCAGAAAGCGTATTTTCAAGGATTGGAACTACAGTATATCTACCAGACGTATTTGGATATATAGGGTCAGTTATTATTTCCCTATTGTTGTTATGCTTATTATATGTATTTACTAGGAGATATGAAGACAGAAGAAAAAGAGAAGGAACTTATGTTGAAGAAATTTACGAAGAATGGCAAAGACCTCTTCCAGCACCTAAGGAGTTTAAGTTATTTAGCAAGGAAACCTATCATAGACTATTTATTGAAAGATGGTCCTTTACTACTGGTGCTATACTTATAACATTGGTATTCATATTTATTATCAATACAACAGGTTCTAGCTGGGGTGCTTCAGGACCCTATACCTTATGGGGAGTGTGGCTATTTGAAAAGTTTGGAATCGATTTCTCATCTAATCCAGCTTTAGCAGGATCTTTGGAGACGGTGAACAATGGGCTTATGAATCATCCTGTATCCATAAGAAATATCGGCATGATATTTGGCGCTACCATCGCCTTATTACTTGCGGGACGCTTTAAATTTAATTTTAACTTCAAAGGTAAAGACGTGTTATTTTACGCACTAGGTGGAATTTTTATGGGATATGGAGCAAAGGTAGCTAGGGGTTGTAATGTAGGAGCACTATATTCAGGAATATGCAACTTTTCCCTTTCCGGTTGGTATTTCCTAGTAGCTATGACTATAGGAGGGATAATAGGTTCTAAGATCTACGAAAAGGCATTTCCAGAGGATGCAAGAAGTACAGCCAAAGAGGCTTAAACTTTAGGATTGTGGGGGACAGTGAGAACCGTTTCCACTGTCCCACCTCACTGTTCCACTTAATAACAGAAACATCTCTTCTTGGAAGTTATAAAATTTTTAAAGGTTTTTTCATAGCCTTTAAATTCATAATTGTTTCTATAGGCGAAATAATAGCTAAAATTGGCGTCGAAATCTTTGATCTCAATCTGTTTCAATATGCCTCGTCTCAACTCCTGTTTAATCACTACCTCGGGTAAAAAGGCAAACCCTCGTCCAGAGGCTACGGTAGATTTTATGGATTCAGGAGAATTGGATGATAAAACTATATTTAAGTCATCTATATTGATGCCATGTTTTAACAATATATTGGCTAAAACTGCCCTATTGTTAGAATCCTCTTCTCTAAGTATAAGGGGTATATTTAATACTTCATCTATGTAGATTTCATTATGCTCTTCATAAGGACCACTGACTAATAGCAATCTATCTGACAATATGGGCACTGTAGTAATATTTTTAAATTCATGAAATCCTGTAATTATTCCTATATTGGTATCATGACTTAGTAACTTTTTTATTACTGTGTTAGTATTATATACTTCTAATTTTACATCTACATCTGTATATATTTCCCTAAAGGTATATATGCTACAGGGGAGAACATATTCCCCAAGGCTTTTACAGGCGCATATGGAAAGGGTTTTCTTATCCTTTTCCAGATCCCTAAGGCTTTTTTTAATATTGTCCTGTAAAGAAAGCATAGTAGTAGCATGTTCAAATACGATTCTACCTTCGTCTGTTAATTCTACCCCTTTGTTGCTTCTTTCCAAAAGAGTGGCGCCAATTTCGTCCTCTAAATTTTGGATCTGCATACTTAACCCAGGCTGGGTAAGATGTAATACCTTTGCAGCCTTGGAAATACTATTGCACTTTACCGTTACGTAAAAGGATCTTAAATAATCTAAATTCATACTTTCACTTCCTAAAATTGTTTTATAAGAGTTTCAACTTTAGACATATAAAAAAGAGTTATCGTGTATAATGACTATTTATTACTCAGATAAGGGTTTTTATATTAATATATAGATAAGATAATTAAATTTTTAACTAATTGAATTTACAATCTGTATCCTATTATATCATATATTTTCAAAATATTATAAATATGTTAAAGCCTAAAATTAAGGGGGAATATTCAATGGTAAAAAAGCCTAAGAGAATCTTGGTAGTTGGTGGTGTAGCTGGTGGCGCTTCAGCAGCAGCCAGAATCAGAAGATTAGATGAAGATTGTGAGATAATAATGTTTGAAAGAGGACCTCATGTATCCTTCTCTAACTGCGCACTGCCTTTCCATCTAAGCGGTTTAATTGAAGATCATGAAGATTTGATTTTGATGAAACCAGATGATTTCTACAATCAATATAGAATAGACGCTAGAGTCTACAGCGAAGTTATTGCAATAGATAGACAAAACAAGGAAGTCAAGGTGAAAAATGTTGTAACAGGAGAAGAGTACACGGAAAAATATGACAAGCTAATATTGTCTCCTGGTGCCAATCCTATAGTACCACCTTTCGAAGGAATAGATGAAGTTAACTTATTCACCATAAGGAATGTAGTAGATATAGCTAAATTAAATGTATTCATAAAGGAAAACAATTGTAAGGATATTACAGTAATCGGTGGAGGATTTATAGGGATTGAAGCGGCAGAAAACCTAAAATTAGCAGGTTACAATGTAACTATAGTGGAAGCTATGCCTCAAATAATGAGACCTTTTGACTACGATATGGTTCAAATACTACATAAAGAAATATATGACAAGGGAATAGAGCTAATAGTAAATGACAAGGTTGAAAAATTTGAAAAGGATACGGTAGTATTGGAATCTGGAAGGAAAGTTCATGCAGAAGCTGTTGTGATGGCTATAGGTGTAAGCCCAGAAACAACCTTAGCAAAACAAGCAGGGTTGGAATTAGGAAAAACTGGTGCCATAGCTGTAAACCAAAACTTTAGGACATCGGATCCAGATATATATGCTGTAGGAGATGCTATAGAGGTATATAATAGACTACTACACTCCCAGAGTAAATTAGCACTGGCAGGGCCTGCTCAGAAACAAGCTAGAGCAGCAGCTGATCATATATATGGAAGACCTGTAAACAATACTGGTGTAATAGGATCTTCTGTAATCAAGATATTTGACTACAATGGTGCTTCTACAGGTTTAACTGAAGGACTAATCGAGGCTACCAATATGCAGATAGATTACGATACAGTAATGATAATCCCTAGTGATAAAGTAGGTATCATGCCCGATAGTGAGCCACTACATTTTAAGTTAATATTTGAAGTACCAACAGGTAGGATACTAGGAGCCCAGGCTATTGGAAAAGGGAATGTAGATAAACGAATAGACGTTATTGCAACTTTGATTAAGTTCAACGGGACCCTTGAAGATCTGAAGGATTTAGAACTATGTTATGCACCACCCTTTGGTACAGCTAGGGATGTAGTAAATTTTGCAGCTTTAGTAGGTTTGAACATACTACACTCTTGCTTTAAACAAATCCATGTCCACGAGATTAGGGATTTAGTAAATCAAGGAGCATATATTATAGATGTTAGGGATAAAGATGAATATGAACAAGGTCATATAATCAATGCAGTAAACATACCTTTAGGGGAGATAAGGGACAGGGTAGAGGAAATACCAAAGGACAGACCCGTTTACTTACATTGTAGATCTGGCCAGAGATCATATAATGCTGTAATGGCTCTTCAACATATGGGATTTGACAATGTATACAATGTATCGGGAAGTTTCATGGGATTATCTTTCTATGAATATTTTAATGATAAGACTACAGGTAGAGAGCCAATAGTAACAGCCTATAATTTCGAGTAAACAGATATTAAGCTTGTAAGGTTATGCAGAATACTGGATATTTTGCATAACCTATTTTATAAGTAGGAAAAGGTGAAAAAATATGAAACCCCGTTTAAGTAAAATAGACGTTTTCTCAATAGTATTAGGTTCCATAATTGGTTGGGGTTCCTTTATGCTACCTGGAACCAAATTTTTAAAGGAAGCAGGGGTAATTAACACTACGCTAGGGCTTTTATTAGGTGCTTTATTTATCATAGTTATTCAAAGTAGCTACTACATTATGTTAGAAAACCATAATGATGAAGGAGGAGAATTTTCCTTTGCCTACAAATATTGTGGTAGAAATCATGGATTTATCGTAGGATGGTTTTTGTTGCTGGCCTATTTAACTATTATCCCCTTAAATGGCACTGCCTTTCCCTTGGTCATGAGGAAGATATTTGGAGATGTATTTCAATTTGGATATCTATATAGTATAGCCGGATATGAAGTATATATTGGAGAGATAATAGTATCTAGCCTTATAGTAGTATTATTTGCTTATGTAAACATCAAAGGGATAAAGGAATCTGCAAAGGTTCAAAATAGGATTGCCCTTACTTTGGTTCTATTGGTGTTTAGCGTATTTATTGCCATGTTTATGAAGGTAGATAGAACCAATTTTTTAAACAATTATATATATAATTATGAATTCAAATTAGGAGAAGTATTGAAGGTATTTGCTATTACTCCCTTTGCCTTTGTAGGCTTTGATAACATCCCTCAGATATGCAAGGAATTTGATTTTGGGGCTAAAAAAGCTTCCGTAATTGCAGTGGCATCTGTATCCATAGGAAGCCTAATGTACTCCATACTCAACCTGACTACAGCTTTGGTATATTCACCGGAGGAGGCAGCAGCACTAGATTGGGCATTAGGTACAGGGGTTCTAGCAACTTTAGGCAGATTTGGATTTTTATTATTGGTTATAGCCTTATCTGCAGCAGTTACCTCTGGTATTAATGGTTTTATGATATCCACTAGTAAGCTGATGGGAGCCATAGCTAATCACCATATGGTACCTAAAAGATATGCCTATGTAAATGAAAATGGAGTATTTAAAAACGCTATTCTATTTGCAACAGCCATAAGTCTAATAGCCCCTTGGTTTGGCCGAGAAGTAATACTATGGATAGTAGATATGTCATCTCTAGGGGCAGCTATAGCATATTTCTATGTATGTCTTATTGCCTTTAGATTAGGGGATACTTTATTCAGAAAGATCATGTCCGTACTAGGTGTGATAGCTTCTATTTTAACCATAGCCTTACTACTAATACCTTCATCTCCTGCAGCTCTAGGTAAAGAATCCTTGCTAGCCTTAGTTCTTTGGATAGTATTGGGGGTTGTTTTTTATATAAAAGTAGTCTCTTCATTTAAAATTCAAACCTCTAAAGATAATGGATAATTAAAATAAACAAGCTACAGCATATGCTGTAGCTTGTTTATTTATGTTTTATTTACATGGTGACCCCACCGGGACTCGAACCCGGGTTACCGCCGTGAAAGGGCGGTGTCTTAACCGCTTGACCATGGGGCCATAAATTTTTTGGGACGAACCAAACTAATATTACTACAAAAAAATTAGTTTGTCAAGTAAGATTTTGTGTTAATATTATTATTCTATGATAATGTCATATTAAATTCATTCTGATAAAATGTCATATATGAGAGAGGAGATATTTAATATGACTCAAAAAGAAATAACTAG
>NZ_PPXY01000038.1 GCF_021655115.1 Clostridium sp. Cult3 | reverse complement strand
TTATGTATAATAAAAAAAGCGAAAAAGCATTAAAATATAAGGATCTAAGAAAAAGAAAGTATTCGTGAGTTTTTGTCCAATATTAAGGGGTCAATCCGAGTTTGCTAATTCTATAGCTGAATTTGAAAAAACACTATTTGTAATTACCATAACTTTATCTAACCTATAATATTTTTTTCCTGCCACTGCTTCTTGAACTGCAGCATTGCCTACAGTCCCAGTATAGCACTTAGCTTGTATCCCTATTTTTATACTATTCTTTTCACAAATAACATCTATTCCCTGATCACCTGATTGTTTTGTAATTTCAGTAGTATATCCTTGCTTTACAAACAGTTGTGAAATAAATTGTTCAAACTCCACCCCATTCATAAGATCAATATCATCTATAGTAATTGTATTTAAATCCTCTTCCCTCTTTTTCAGAAGTTTTCTTTTAAATACATCCATTTTTTGTTTTTTCTTAGCCTCATTATATACATCTACAAACTCATCATAGCAAAGAACATAATTATTATTGTTTTTAAATATATTATTAGTCATTAAATAATATATGAATTTTCCAGCAGTATAAATATTATCATGATTTATAGTGTCTATATAGAGGTAGGATTCCACAGCATTTCCTAAATCCATTGTAGTTATTTCATTAAAATACTCGCTATACTCTTTTTCCCATTCTTTAGATAACCTCAATTTAATCAATTTGTTTATCAACAAATAGACAACATACGGTATATTGTCTATATCTATACTATATCTATCTTTAAATAACTCAAATAAAAGAAATAATCCCTCACTAAAATATGAAACAACTAGCCCTTCATTTTCTAATTTTATTTCTTCATAGATTTTGTTACCAACTTGATTAACTTCAATTTCTGAATAACATGCTCTTTTTATTTCATCTGATAACATTAGAAATGATGAAGCCCCATTCTTATACTTATATACTAAAAATGCTTCAATTTGCGTAATTAAAATAGGATTTACAAATAAATCAAGGGGCATTTCATTAAAAAAGTTCATAATCATCATAATCATTTCTTCATCCGAATCAATTATATCATTTACGCATTGCTCTATACCCATTGCAACTTCAAGCATCTCTTCTAAATGATTCGCATTTATTTTGTCATAATGTTCTTTAATAAGTAAATAGTTATAATAATATACTTGAATTTCAGAATTCCCTATCTCCATAACTATCATATCATCACTTATTTTGAAAATTCTGTATTCCAGGATATCCATTATATTACTACCTTTAATTTCCTTCCACAATTCACCATAATCATCATAGGTTCTAATGCTAAATGACTTTCCAAACAATCTCATATCTGCATTAATATACTGTTTTTCTTCTTCATCGTAAAATAAAATATGATCAAGTTTCGTATGTTCTAGCTTGAAATCCTCCTTATATTTTTCTTCGAACTTTTGTGTTGATTGTATTCCCATTATAATCACTCCTTAGTTGAATTAGGTTTTACCAAAAATATCAGCTTAATCTTTAACTCAACCCTTCCTTTTACACAATTTTATTAAAACAACTTATTCCTCCTACCCCAGCATATGTATCATATATCGTACAATGATATATTTTCTAGGTTTATATAAAATTACAACATTAAAGGGAAGATAAGTTCTTCCAATAACCTATTTTCTATTAATCTTACAACCTCTCTCACTAGATATAAACTCAATCTCAACTGTTAAAATAATCTTTATACCTCCAACAATTTCTATAATAATCACCTCCAATTCCAAGGTTAAAATACTATTTCCATTATACCCTATATTCAGATAATTTGGAAATTAAATCTAAAAACTCTCCATTTAGGATTTTCCTATAAGGCATAATTCAAAAATTCCATCCTCCCCATCCCCCTTATCGCTAAAAAGTGCACCCACCAACAAAAAACTGCACACCTTTGTGCATAATTTAGCATTACTGTGTGCAAATATAGAAAATTCATCTTAAATTTATCCCCAAAAAACAAAAACCCCTTGAAATCAAGGAGTTTCTATTGTATCAATATTTAAGTTCTTTTATGGTGGAGGCGGTGGGAATCGAACCCACGTCCGAAAACATTTCCACAAGAGTTTCTCCGAGTGCAGTCAGTAATTTGACATTCCCTCCACTAGACTCCTACTGACAGGATTCCAGTTTTGGTAGCTTCATAGATTCCGTTCCTTACTCAAAGCTTTGTAAGGCTCGGTTCCCCACTAAGTTGGCGCCCTATCCCAAGTCGTGGGATTCTCGGGTAGGACGTGCTACTTTAATTAAGCAGCAAATGCGTAATTATCGTTTGCGTTTAATTTAGTTGTCATTTTTTTACGTTGTTTGACGACAACGACTCGCTACTCCTGTTTCCACATCCCCGTCGAAACCTTTTCGCCCCCATGTTAAATTCTGTATACACCTTATTTTGGTGCATTATTCATTATAGCAAAATAATGATATTATGTCAATTAGTCAGATTTTATAATTTACATAAAATTCCTCAATAGTAAAAGCCATATCTTTACTAGACTCAGGATGACATAGAAAATGACATCCTGATAATCTTACCTATATTTCTCTGACATATGTTGTTGCATTCTTCTTTCTGCATCTCTTTTTGCTATAGTTTCTCTTTTATCATATAGTTTCTTACCCTTTGCTATGGCTAGTTCCACCTTCACCAATCCATCTTTTATATATACAGTTAATGGTATCAATGTATAGCCTTTTTGCATAACTGCCGCTGATAATCTTCTAATCTCCCTTTTATGGAGTAATAGTTTTCTCTTCCTAACAGGATCTACATTATAGATATTACCCTGTTCATAAGGACTTATGTGCATACTATATACAAATACTTCCCCATTTTCTACTACCGCATAGCTTTCCTTTATATTTATCTTACCTTGTCTTATAGATTTAACCTCTGTTCCCCTTAGAGCAATACCTGCTTCTATGGTTTCTTCAATAAAGTACTCGTGTTTTGCTTTTCTGTTAGAGGCTACAATCTTTACATTTTCTTTTTTCATAACATCACCACACTAATTTTAGTCTAACTATGAGTTTATCAAGGTTTTGCTCGACTGTCAATATATCTTTCCATCATTAAGGCGACCAAAGGTCGCCTCTACATCTTGCTCTCAGGTACCAGCATAAAATCTATATTTCTCTTTACCAAATCTGTATTTATTACAGTAATATTTACTGTATCTCCTAATCTATATATTTTATTAGTATGTTCTCCTATAATATAGTACTTATCTTCATCAAAATAATAATAATCATCTATCATATTGCTAAAATGGACCAAACCTTCTATAGTATTGTCCAATTGGACATACATTCCAAAATGGGTTAATGAAGATATGATACCTTCATAGGAATTGCCAATCCTTGTAGACATATATTCAGCCTTTTTCAAATCCTCCACTTCTCTTTCTGCTTCCTCAGCTGTTCTTTCCGTTATAGAGGTATGATCCGCTACCTTTGGTAGTAGAACGTTTAATCTATCCTGTTCATCAGAATTTAGCCTACCACTAATATAGCTTTTTACAATCCTATGAATCTGTAAGTCTGGATATCGCCTAATAGGCGCTGTAAAGTGACTATAATATTTAGCTGCCAACCCAAAGTGTATATCTTCTTCACTACTATATCTAGCCTTTTTCAAGGATCTTAAAAGAAGGGTATTGATTAGTGTTTCTTCCTTTTTTCCTTTTACTTCCTTAGTTAGTAACTGTAATTCCTTTGGATGAACTTCTTGGCTTCCTTTAATAACATATCCAAAGTTATGAATAAATTTGTTGAATTCTTCTATTCTTTCCATATCAGGTTCTTCATGAATTCTATATAAGAAAGGAACATCTGCCCAATAGAAATGTTCTGCAATAGTTTCGTTGCATACTAACATAAATTCTTCAATCATCCTATTGGCAATTCGTCTATCTTCCTTTACAATATCTACAGGTATGCCATCTTCGTCTAGTATTATCATTGCTTCTGGAAAGTCGAAGTCTATACTACCCCTTCTTTCTCTTTTTTCATAGAGGATATGGCATAATTCTTCCATCATCCTTAAGTCTTCTGAAACTCCTTCTAGTTTTCTTAATGCTTTCTCGTCATCTTTCTCCAATAGATCTGAAACATCTTCATATACAAGTCTTGCCTTGCTTTTTATGACTCCTTCCACTATTTCATGATCTACTACATTGCCACTTTTATCTATTTCCATTAATACAGATAGAGTCAGTCTATCCTTATCAGGATTCAAACTGCATATTCCATTAGACAATTCTTTTGGCAGCATGGGTATGACCCGATCTACAAGATATACACTATTTCCCCTCTTATAGGCTTCCTTATCAAGGGCAGTTCTTTCCTTCACATAATGGGATACATCAGCTATATGGACTCCTAGTTTATAATTTCCGTTGGATAGCTTTTCTATAGATACTGCGTCATCTAAATCCTTTGCATCAGCTCCATCGATAGTAAAAGTGTTTAATTCCCTTAGGTCCACCCTCTTTTCGATTTCCTCTTGAGGTACAGTTTGTTCAATGGAGTTTGCTTGAGTTTGTACTTTCTGTGGAAACTCTTCTGGCAATTTAAATTGCTTTATTATAGATAAAATATCAGTACCTTTTTCCCCTACATATCCTAAGATTTCTACTATCTTTCCTTCTGGATTTCTTCTTTTTTCTGGCCATCTGGTTATTTCTACTACTACTTTTTGATTGGTCTTAGCACCATTAATATCCGATTTGGATACAAATATATCATAGGCTAGCCTAGTGTCATCTGGTATTACAAATCCAAAATTTTTGCTACTTTCAAAGGTACCTACTATAGTATCATTAGTTCTTTCGAGAATCCTAATTACTTCTCCTTCTTCTTTTTTCCCAGGTGCTCCTCTGCTGATTATTCTTAGAATTACCCTATCACCATGAAGGGCTCCATTCATGTCCTCAGCTGGTATAAATATGTCTTCTTTTGTTTTATCATCAGGAATTAGAAAACCAAATCCCTTTTCGTTCCCCTCTATCTTTCCTACTACTAAATTCATTTTTTCTACTAAACCGTATCTTTCATTTCGTGTCTTTATGATTACTCCTTCCTTTTCCATATCCTCTAATACATTGTAGAATATGGCAATTTCCTTTCCTTCTAATCCAAATTGAAGGGCTAATTCTTCTTTTAACATAGGCTTATAGACCTTCTTTTCCATAAGCTCTATTATGTTTTCCCTAAGACTCATTACCTTCCTCCCCTTATAGTTTCTTTATTCATCTAATTAATATATTAAACACTAGTTTATCCAATTATACCATGTATTTCTCTATTTGTTTAAAAAAAATGTAAGATATAAAATATCCTACATTTTTCCTACCTTACTACCTCCTAAATGAACTTTGTTAAACAGATCTGCATCATAATGATACATGTTATTATTCTTTTCATCATGAACTCTAATAGCTATATCTATCATATTATCTATTAATTTTTGAAAAGAATACCCTTTGCCTTCCCAAAGATAAAAAGCAATAGAACCTGGTAGTGTATTTATTTCATTAACGTATATATTGTTGTCTCTATCTAGTAGAAAATCTATTCTTGCATTACCTTCCCCATCAATGACCATAAATGCTTTACTTGCAATATCCTCTATATTTTCTCTTATATTATCTTCAATATCTGCTGGAATTATTCTTCTACTTCCTTCCTTGCCTAATCCCTTAGCATTGCTTTTTATATATTTATCTTCAAAAGTTAGTATCTCATCCCAGCCTAAAGGTTCTTCACATAGGGAAGCAATAACATTATCATCATAACCCATTACTGCACAATTTATCTCTCTTGGGTTTTCTATTGCCTCCTCTACTATTATCTTTCGATCATATCTTATGGCAATTTCCATTGCATGGATAAGCCCTTCTCTATCCTTTGCCTTAGATATGCCAATACTAGAACCAAGATTAGCTGGCTTTACAAATACAGGATAACCTAATCCTTCTTCAATGTCCTTTATAGTTTTTTTCTGATCATCTATCCATTCCCTTCTATAGAACCACATGTAATCTACTATAGGTAAGCCATTAGCCTTAAATACATCCTTCATAAGTATTTTATCCATTCCTACCGATGAAGCCAATACTCCACTACCTACATAAGGTATATTCATCAATTCAAATAATCCTTGGATGGTGCCGTCTTCACCATTGGTCCCGTGTATAGTAGGAAATATTATGTCTATCTTATCCATTACCTTTTTCTTGAATAAACCTATGTTTTCAGGATGGCTATACAGATTGTGATCATTAGTTTTTGGTGTTAATACTACTTCCTGTAAGTCATCTAAATTGCTATCCTTAAAGTTTTCGAACTTCATCAAGCTATCCCCTGTAAACCATTTACCTTCCTTGTCAATATATATTGGGATTACATGATACTTATCCTTGTCAATGTTTTCCATCACCTGAAGTCCTGTAATTACAGAGACTTCATGTTCTACACTACGCCCACCGAATATAACTGCTACTCTTTTTTTCATAAAATTCCCTCCTATCTACTCATCATAATTATCTGGTAGATCATTTTCAAATAGTATTACATCTTTCGGCCTTGCTATCAATTGAATTTTCTCTGTTGCTTCATCTAAATTATTTACAACAAATATATTATCTTTATTGTATCCTACTTCCATCAATCCTTCATAGATAGGAACAGTCCTCTTTGCTCCTACTAAAATTACATAGTCACATACCTTTCCAATATTGACTCCAAATTCCCTATTGGCCTCAGCTTCCCTTCTACCTAGTTCTACCATACCAGGAGTTACTATGATCTTTCTCCCTTCTTTAAACTGGCTTAGTACGTCTAAAGCTGCCTTTGCGCCAATAGGATTTGAGTTGAAGGCATCATCGATTATTATTATTCCTGTACCTGGGTTTATAATGTTTAATCTGTGAGGAATAGGCTCTATTTTTTGTATGCCTTTTTTGATTTCCTCAAAACCCATCCCCATGGCTACGGCTACACTGGCTCCTGCTAATATATTGTATATATTGTGTTTCCCAAGGAGCTTAGTAGTGCATCTTATATTGTTCCCTTCTTTATCCCTTATGGTAAAAGTAGATCCTAGTTCAGACACCTCTACATCTTCAGCATATATATCTAAATCCTCGGTATTTTCCATCCCGTATAATATCTTTTCTTTAAAGGTCTTATCCGCCAATTTTTTAATATGTTCATTGTCATAATTAAATATGGCGACTCCATCGGTAGGAAGTTCTTCGATTAATTCATATTTAGTTTTCATTATATTTTCTAGGTTCTTGAAGGTCTCTAAATGAGTGGGGCCAATAGATGTAATAACTCCAATTTTAGGCTTAGTTAGTTCAGTCAGTTCCCTAATATCACCTATATTTCTAGCTCCCATTTCAGCTATAAATATCTGATGCTTATCGGTCAAATCATCATTTATTACCTTACTCAAACCCATAGGGGTATTGTAGCTTTCTGGAGTGTTTAGCACTCTATATTTTTGTTTTAATATAGTTCCCGTTATAAATTTAGTACTAGTTTTGCCAAAGCTTCCGGTAATACCAACTACATGCAGCCCCTTCATAGAACCTATTTTATCTTGAGCCTGTTGAAAATATCGTGTATTAATAGTATTTTCAACAGGCTTAACTAGTATATTGGATAGATACATGGTTTCTGATTGAAAATAATATAGTATAGTTCCCAATAAAAACAGTACTGGGGAGTATAATATTGTATCACTAATATTTTTTGTATATATCGTACAGATGATTAATAGTATGATTATATTTATTACAAAATTTGCTGCATAAAGCCTTTTAGCCCTTTTGGTAAATACTAAAGGCTTTTTTGCTTCATCATCCTTAGTTTTAGTTGACATCATGTAAAAAGTCCAAATTATATAATAAGCATATATTATAATCCTTTTAAAATTTCCTTGTTTTCCAATCAAAGCCACAATGATTATATAGGCTATGGTTATTCCCAAAATATATTTCATGGCCTTTTTTAATCTATCATTATATGCCCTATTGCTTTCTTTAAGCCACTTTCTATATTCTTTATCTTTGTATCCTTCCAACTGAATCATATGTAAGAAGTACTTAGATCTAGCAATTATAAGATATGCCCAGACGAGAGCTAATAATGAGATTACTAGCTTTATCAACTACTTCACCTCCGCAATCCCTATCTACATTATATTTGTTTATCTATTGGTTTGGCAATAAAAAAGCCCTTAGTATTATTGAAAATCTATTAAAATCGTCTAAGTATGAATAGTGACCTGCCCCTTCTAATACTACCAATCCACTATCGGGGATTTCTTCTTCCATGATCTTACCCATATAAAGTGGAGTTGCTGTATCCCTATCTCCCCATATCAATAGTGTAGGAGCCTTTATATCTTTCAGTAGGGGTCTTAAATCTTCGTTTACTACTTTGACCAATATCCTTCTCATTATACCATCAGCATCTTTGTAATCTGTTGAACCAAACTTTTTATAAAATCTCTTCATCTTCTTATCGTCATCTATCCAGAAAAATAGTCCTTTATATATGGCTTTTAAGGCCTTAAAGCAATATACCTTAATATAATACTTTAATCCTCTCCTTGGAATTAATCCTGCACTATCTAAGAGCACAATTTTATCTACTATTTCAGGATAAAGATTTCCTAACCATATGGAGACTTTACCTCCAAAGGAATGACCTATTAAGATGACTTTCTCCATTTCCATCTGATCGATAAATTGTTTAACCACTTTTGCATAATCACAAGAGCCATATACTTCCTTTGGTTCAGCACTACTACCAAAACCAGGTAAATCTAGGGCATATACTTTAAAATCAGATTTTAAAAGATTTACTATAGGTAAAACAGTTTCTATATTAGCTCCCCAGCCATGGAGAACCAACACATCTAGACCTTCCCCTTCACAAATATAATTCAGCTCTATATCTTCAATGGTTATTTTCATATTCTATACCTTCCTTTATTTAAAACAAAATATATATCCTTATACAAGTTTCAAAACCTGCCCTACTATAATATTATTATCTGTCCCTATAGGAATATAACAAATCCAATAGTTTTTACTAATAATATCTAATTATAAATTATACCATATAAAAAACCCTCCATTAGGAGGGATTTTTATATTATTTAAATAAGTTGAATAATACTCCACCGTAATTTAGGAAAAGCTCTGCAAATACTAAGGATACTATGGTCATTAGCTTTATTAATATGTTCAAAGATGGCCCCGAGGTATCCTTAAATGGATCTCCTACCGTATCTCCAACTACTGCAGCTTTATGGGCTTCACTGCCCTTACCACCATGATTTCCTTCTTCTATATACTTTTTAGCATTATCCCAAGCTCCTCCGGCATTGGCCATAAATATAGCCATTAATACGCCTGTAATTAGAGCACCTGCAATAAGTCCTCCTAAAGCTTCTGCTCCTAAAAGTAATCCTATTAATATAGGTACAACTACTGCTAATATGCCTGGTACTACCATTTCCCTTAAAGCGGCTTTTGTACTTATATCAACACAAGTGCTATATTCCGGTGTTGCTTTACCTTCCATTATTCCTGGGATTTCCCTAAATTGTCTTCTTACTTCTTCTATCATGCTAAAAGCAGCTTTTCCAACTGCTTCCATAGTCATAGCTGAGAATAGGAATGGTAACATTCCACCTATAAACAAACCTGCAATTACTGCTGGCTCTGTTAGGTTTATTCCACTTAAATGTACTGCCTGAGTATAAGATGCAAATAGTGCTAAAGCTGTCAAAGCTGCTGAACCTATTGCAAATCCTTTACCTACTGCAGCTGTTGTGTTTCCTACGGAATCCAGTTTGTCTGTAATATCCCTTACTTCTTCTGGCAAATCACACATCTCTGCAATTCCACCAGCGTTGTCAGCAATTGGACCATAAGCATCTACTGCAATAGTCATACCTGCTGTTGAAAGCATTCCTACAGCTGCTAATGCTATACCATATAATCCTGAGGCTGGATCTGTTAAACCTCCAGATACGTAGAAAGCAATCAATATACCAATGGCTATTACTATAATTGGTCCGCCAGTAGACATCATGCCCACAGATAGACCTCCAATGATATTAGTACTAGCTCCCGTTTCTGACTCACTAGCAATCCTCTTTACTGGTGCATGATCTGCTGATGTATAGTATTCAGTAATTCTTGCAATAATTAGTCCTACTGCTAACCCTGCTAAAATAGCTATAAAGGGTTTATTTGAATCTAAAATTCTTCTACTTAGAATAAATGCAAATACCACCGTTATGGCGGATGAAACTAAAGTTCCATTATTTAATGCCTTTTGTGGATCCTTATCCCCTCTTACGAAATAAACTCCTATTATGGATGCTAATATTCCTACTGATGATAGTGCTAATGCAAACTTAACTCCACCATCGCCATAAGCAACTAATCCCAATGTAATAGCGGATATTATAGCTCCAACATAGGATTCGAATAAATCTGCTCCCATCCCTGCTACGTCTCCAACATTGTCTCCAACATTGTCGGCTATTACCGCAGGGTTTCTTGGGTCATCTTCAGGTATTCCTGCTTCTACTTTACCTACTAGGTCAGCGCCTACGTCAGCTGCCTTAGTATATATTCCCCCACCTACCCTAGCAAATAACGCAATAGATGAAGCTCCTAAACCAAAACCTGTAATGATTGATGGCTCTTCAAATAGTATGTATAACACAGATACACCTATTATTCCTAACCCAACAACACTCATACCCATTACTGCTCCGCCAGAAAAAGCTACGTTTAAAGCACTATTCATACCTTTTTCTTTAGCTGCATTAGCAGTTCTCACATTAGCTTTTGTAGCTACTTTCATGCCAAAATAACCAGCAAATATTGAGAATATAGCTCCTAATAGGAAAGATACTGCCGTCTGCCAATTTATTGCTATTATCAATATGATAAAAAGAGCAATAACAAATATAGACAAGGCTCTGTATTCTCTTCTTAAAAATGCCATAGCCCCTTCTTCTATAAAAGACGCTATTTCCTTCATTCTTTCGTTGCCAGGACTCACTTTCTCAATGGAACTGGCTTTATAAAAAGCAAATAGTAAGGCAATTATGCCAACTATTGGCGCAGCTATTACTGCAAAACCCATATTAACATACCTCCTCGTTCTTATTGAATTGCTGCAAGTACTATTGCAGATATCATAAACACAATTGCTGAAACTGTGGTTGCTTTCTTAAGGGTTGCTTCCATAGTTCTAGCCCCTGTTTTACCCCATATTTTTTCAGCACCACCACTAATGGCTCCAAGACCTTCTGATTTACTCTCTTGAAACAATACCGTTACGATCAATAAAATACTAGATATAAGAATTAAAGCTGAAAATAAAATCGTCATCTTTACACCTCCTACATTGGAATGGGAAAATATATTTTATCATACCATAAACATGACTATTTTAACACAGAGACACTATAAAATCAATAGCTATAATGCCGACAAAGATTAATAAAAGAAATAGTAAGGCTAGCCTTACTATTTCTTTATATTATAAAATGCTTTCCTTCCTCTATATTCACTAGTAGTTCCTAAGAAATCTTCAATTCTAAGTAGTTGATTATATTTGGCTACTCTATCAGTTCTTGATGGCGCCCCAGTTTTTATCTGTCCTGCATTTGTTGCTACTACCAGGTCTGCTATAGTAGTATCTTCTGTTTCCCCAGATCTATGGGACACTACTGCTGTATAGCCATGAACCTTTGCCATTTCTATAGTGTTTAACGTTTCAGTTAATGTTCCTATTTGATTTAACTTGACTAATACTGAGTTGGATACTCCTAAATCGATTCCTTTTTCTAAACGTTTAGTATTGGTAACAAATAGGTCGTCTCCTACTAATTGAATTCTATCTCCTAGCTTTTCAGTTAGTTTCTTCCAACCCTCCCAATCATCTTCAGCTAAGCCATCTTCTATAGATATGATTGGGTATTTTTCTACTATATCTACATAGTAATCTATCATCTCATCTACCGTTAGCTCTCTGTTTTCTCCTTCTAGTTTGTATACTTTCTTATCTTCATCATACATTTCCGTAGCAGCTACGTCTAATGCTAAATACACATCTTCTCCTGGTTTATATCCAGCTTTTTCTATAGCTTCAACTATGGTTTTTAGAGCTTCTTCATTGCTAGATAAATTTGGTGCAAAACCACCTTCATCGCCAACAGCAGTATTTAAGCCTTTTGATTTTAATACGGCCTTTAAGCTATGAAATACCTCAGCCCCCATTCTCAAAGCTTCTTTAAAATTAGCTGCTCCTACAGGCATTACCATAAATTCTTGAATGTCTACATTGTTATCTGCATGTTCTCCACCATTAAGAATATTCATCATAGGAACAGGTAATACCTTGGCATTTACTCCACCAATATAGTTAAATAGAGGCATTCCCAATTCATCAGCTGCTGCTCTAGCTACTGCTAAAGATACCCCAAGGATAGCATTAGCTCCAAGTTTTCCTTTGTTTTCTGTTCCATCTAATTCTATAAGGGTCATATCTATGCCAACTTGATCATATACATCCATTCCAATTATTTCTTCTGCAATTATATTATTGACATTATCTACTGCATTCATAACTCCTTTACCTAAATATCTTTCCTTGTCCCCATCTCTCAATTCTACCGCTTCAAAGGCTCCTGTACTTGCTCCAGATGGTACCAGAGCTCTACCATGAGCATCCAACTCTGTCCAAACTTCTACTTCCACTGTTGGATTACCTCTGGAATCTAGTACTTCTCTAGCATATATATCTGTTATCAAACTCATATTCTTTTCCTCCTCTTTATTCAATTAACAATTCATATTTCACAATTACTCTACAATTATATATTTATTATTATTTTTAATTATCAATTATAAGGCTTTTGCCAGTCATTTCCTCTGGTTTTTCTAGTCCCATCATATCTAATAATGTAGGTGCCAAATCAGCCAATATTCCTTCTCTTAATCTAGCATCTTCTCCAACCATGATTAACGGAACCTTATTTGTGGTATGGGCTGTTATAGGACTGTTGTCTTTTTCATCTATTAACATCTCAGCATTACCATGATCTGCAGTTATTAAGGCCTTACCACCCTTTTCTAGAAGCAAATCTATTATTTCCCCTAGGCATGCATCCACTGTTTCCACTGCCTTTACTGCCGCTTCTACTACTCCTGTGTGACCTACCATATCTGGGTTTGCAAAGTTTAGGATTATTAAATGATATTTATCCATATTCAGTCTATTTAATACCTCTTCCTTTACTTCTATGGCACTCATCTCTGGTTTTAGATCGTAGGTAGCTACTTTAGGTGAGGGAACTAATACCCTATCTTCATTTTCATATGGTTCTTCCCTTCCACCATTAAAGAAAAAGGTTACATGAGCGTATTTTTCCGTTTCGGCAATTCTCAGTTGATTAAGGCCTATATTACCTATATACTCTCCCAATGTATTTTCCGGTTTTTCTGGTTTAAAGACCACATGGACATTTTTTATGGTCTTATCATATTCCGTCATAGTAACGAAGAAGGTATCTACCTTTTTTCCTCTTTCAAAACCATGGAAGTCCTCATCTACTATAGATCTAGTTATCTGCCTAGCTCTATCAGGTCTAAAGTTAAAGAATATTATAGAATCTCCACTATCTATGGTAGCTATAGGTCTATTGTTCTCTGTAATTACTGTTGGTATAATAAATTCATCATTTATACCTTCATCGTAAGATTTTTGCACTGCCTCTGTGGGAGATGAATCCATCTTTCCACTGCCTAAAACCATAGCATCATAGGCAAGCTTTGTCCTTTCCCATCTATTGTCTCTATCCATTGCATAATATCTTCCAGATACCGTTGCAATACGCCCTACTCCAATTTCAGCTATTTTTTGTTCAAGTTCTTTTAAATGTTGTTTACCAATAGTAGGTGGTACATCTCTACCATCTAAAAAAGCATGAACATACACGTCTTCTAATCCTTGTCTTTTACATAGTTCCAATAGCCCATATAGGTGGGTGTTATGAGAGTGAACCCCTCCATCAGATACCAAGCCCATTATGTGAAGTTTAGAGTTGTTATCTTTAACATTGTCTACGGCCTGTAAAAATTCTTCTTTGTTGAAAAAATCTCCTTCTTTTATGGATTTAGTTATCTTAGTCAATTCTTGATATACTATCCTTCCCGAGCCTATATTTAAATGACCAACTTCTGAATTTCCCATTTGTCCTTCTGGTAAACCTACTGCTAAACCACTGGCCTCTAGTTTTGTATTAGGATAATCCTTCATAAGTCTATCAAAGTTTGGAGTATTCGCTAGATGTATAACATTGCCTTCATATTCTTTTCCAAGTCCCCAGCCATCTAATACTATCAACATTACTGGTTTGGTCATATCTATATCCTCCATCTAATAGTTAATTAGTTTTACAAAATCCGAAGCATTAAGGCTTGCACCTCCAACTAATGCTCCATCTATTTCTTCCTTATCCATCAAATCCCTTATAGTATCTGGTTTCACGCTTCCTCCATATTGGATTCTAATGTTGTTCTCTGCTTCTTGACCATATTTATCGACTATTATCTCCCTAATAAAGCCACACATCTCATTAGCATCATCGCTAGATGCAGTTTTGCCTGTACCTATAGCCCAAATAGGTTCATAGGCGATAACTATATCTTTTAACTGTTCTCCTTCAATATCTTCAAAAGCATTCAATACTTGATCCTTTACGATTTCCTTTTCTATGGACTTTTCCCTTTGTTCTAGAGTTTCTCCAACGCATACTATAGGTCTAATGCCATGTTTTAATGCAGATTTAATTTTATTGTTTACAGTTTCATCAGTTTCACTAAAATATTGTCTTCTCTCTGAATGGCCAATTATACAATAATCTATTCCTATCTCCTTCAGCATTAAAGGAGATATTTCACCAGTATAAGCCCCACTGTCTTCCCAATGCATGTTCTGGGCACCTAGCCTTATATTTGTTCCTTCTAAGGCTTTCTTCACCTCGTTGAGATTTATAAAGGGTACACATACTACAGCCTCTACATCTTCGTTTAGATTATGTTTTTTAATATCATCTATCAATTTAAGGGATTGAGATAAGGTATTGTTCATCTTCCAATTCCCTGCAATTATTGGCTTCCGCATTAATATCCTCCTTTATTTATCACTAATAGCTGCAATTCCTGGTAATTCCTTTCCCTCTAAGAATTCTAAGGATGCTCCTCCACCTGTAGATATATGGGTCATCTTTTCTCCAAAACCTGCCTTTTCTACAGCAGAAGCACTATCTCCACCACCAACTATAGTTGTAGCATCAGCTTCCGCCATTGCTTTAGCTATAGCGTCAGTACCTTTTTTGAAATTTTCCATTTCAAATACTCCCATAGGTCCATTCCAAACAATTGTCTTGGCTTTTTTTATCTCTTCTGAAAATAGTTTTATGGTTTCTTCTCCCATATCCATTCCCATCATATCCTGTGGAATACTATCTATCTTAACTGTTTTAAACTCCGTATCGTTTTTGAACTCCTTAGCTACTACAATATCTATAGGCAGTAAAAGCTTTACTCCCTTTTCATCTGCTTCTGTAAGTAGTTGATTGGCTAAACCTACCTTATCGTCTTCTAATATAGAAGTTCCTATTTCATAACCTTGAGCCTTCAAGAAGGTATAGGCCATTCCTCCACCAATCAATATTGTATCTACCTTGTTTAGAAGATTTTCTATAACTCCTATCTTATCCGATACCTTAGCACCACCTAATATGGCTACAAAAGGCTTCTCAGGGTTCTCCAAGGCTTTCCCCATAACGGATATCTCCTTCTCTACTAAATAACCTACTGCCGAGGGCAACCTCCTGGAAATACCTACATTAGATGTATGAGCTCTATGAGATGTACCAAAAGCGTCGTTTATATACAATTCTCCCAAGGAAGCTAGTTCTTTAGCAAAATTTTCGTCATTTTTTTCTTCTTCTTTTCTAAATCTAGTATTCTCTAAAAGAATTACATCTCCGTCTTTCATTTTAGAAACTATTCCTTTGACATTATCACTAACTACCCTATCATCTTTTGCAAATGTTACTTCTTTATTTAACAGTTCTGATAGTCTTTCAGCTACTGGAGCTAAGCTATATTTAGGATTTGCTTCCCCTTTGGGTCTTCCTAAATGGGACATCAATATGATTTTAGCTCCATTTTCTATTAAGTACTCAATTGTTGGTAAAGAACTTACTATTCTTCTATCGTCAGTAATATTTCTATCATCATCCATAGGAACATTGAAGTCACATCTAACTAATACATTTTTACCTTGTACTTGTAAATCTTCCAATGTCATCTTTTTTAACATTTATATCACCTCTCAGGAAAATATAGTTTACAATTCAAAATTACCCAACTTATCCTTAAAGTCTTTTTGGGCGACCAAAGGTCGCCCCTAATCTTAACTATTTATTTGCCACCATAGCAGCTAAATCAACTACTCTTTCAGAATATCCCCATTCGTTGTCGTACCAGGAAACTACCTTTACCATATTGTCTATTACCATAGTTGATAGCCCATCTACGATGGAGGAATGAGAATCTCCCCTATAGTCTATGGATACCAATGGTTCCTCTGAATACCCTAATACGCCCTTCATTGGACCTTCACTAGCTGCCTTTAATGCTTTGTTTACTTCTTCAGCTGTTGTAGTTTTTTCTACTTCAAATACCACATCTACTACTGAAACAGTAGGAGTTGGAACCCTCATAGCAAATCCATTTAACTTACCCTTTAATTCCGGTATAACTAAAGCTACTGCTTTAGCAGCTCCTGTAGTTGTTGGTATGATAGATTCAGCTGCTGCTCTTGCCCTTCTTAAATCCTTGTGTCTTTTATCTAGTATTTGCTGGTCATTAGTATAAGCGTGAACAGTAGTCATAAGGCCTTTTTTGATTCCAAAGTTATCTAATATCACCTTTGCCACTGGAGCAAGGCAGTTGGTTGTACAAGATGCATTTGATATAATGTGATGGTTTTCTGGATCATATTGATCATCATTAACACCCATTACTATAGTAACATCTTCATTCTTTGCAGGTGCAGTTAGAATAACCTTTTTCGCCCCTGCTTCTATATGTTTTGACAATCCTTCTCTATCTCTAAAAGCTCCTGTTGAGTCAATTACCAGCTCAACTCCCAAGTCCTTCCATGGAATTTCTGCTGGATTTCTGTGATCTACTCTTTTAATCTTCTTACCGTTAATTACAAATCCGTCTTCTACTACTTCAATAGTTCCATTAAACTTCCCATAAAGGGAGTCATATTTGAATAGATGAGCTAAAGTATTCAAATCACCCGATGCATTTAATGCTACTATTTCAAATTCATCTACATCATTTTCAAAGTAAATTCTTAAAACATCTCTTCCTATTCTACCAAAACCACTTAATCCAACTTTCATTGTCATAAGTATTCCTCCTTAATAATATAATTTTATATTTAAAGCTACTTAGTAGCTTTTTTGGCAATTTTAAGGATCTTTCTTGCAGCTCCTTCATCAGTAATAATAGTCATGTTCTTTCTCAATGATGCTATAGCCATTATGGCCTCAGCTTTTCCTTCCCCTCCAGCAACTCCAATAACATTGTCTATATTTTGAAAAGCCTCCAAAGACAATCCTACCGTCAAGGACTCCCAGATTTCATTCCCATCTATATCAAAATAATGTCCAAAAGCTTCTGCTACAGCTCCCCTATGAATTAAACCCTCTATTCTTTCCTTTGGTAACTGTCTTCTTTCTGCCATTGTATCCGCTCTACCTATGCCAAATACCAATAAATTCATATCATCTATCAGTTTAATTACCTCTTTTATATCTGATATATTTAGTATGGCGTCTAATGTTGCTTTGTCTATATTATCGGGTATATGTAATAGCCTATAATTAGCATCTAGCTTTTTAGCCAATTTTGCAGCTATACTATTGGATTGAGTTTCTACATCTTTGCCCAAGCCACCCCTTGCTGGGGTAATCAATACATCGTCTGCAACCTTTCCTACAGGCATTTCCTCTGCTACATGGGCCATGGTGGTACCACCTGTAACCCCTATTATATAATTTTTATCTATTAGCTTTTTTAAGTATATAGAAGTAGTCTTACCCATGTCCTTTAGTACTAAACCATTATCATCAGAATTACCTGGAGTTATTAACACTTTGTCGACCTTTAGCAGTTCTTCAAGAGCCTTTTCCAAATCAGAAATACCTTTAATCCTATGCATTACCTTCCCCAGTTCCTTGATTACATTTTTCCCCTCTTCTGTTACATACATACCCATACTTTCTATATTCAATAACCCATATTCCTTAAGAATACTTACTTCTGTTCTAATGGTCCTCTCACCTATATTCAATTCGTAGGCCAGTCCCCTTCTTCCAATAGGTTGATTGTAATATATAGTCCTTAAAATATTGTATCTCATTTCAATAATGTCAAATATCTCGGGAACTACTTTTTTTTCAAGTTCAATTAAATCCATATTGGACCCACCTTCTATAAATTCATCATGTAATAGTATATGGAAAATAACAAATTTTAATCTTAAAGGGACACAATCTGTCCACTATGTGTGGTTTTCGTCCCGCAAGCAACAAAAAAAATTAAGGAATAATTTCTACCTTAATTTTCATTATAAACTATATAAGGATTATTTTCAAGAATAATATAAAAGAATTTAACAAAATTAAAGCTAGAGTTGGTTTTTATGCCAACCCTAGACCCCTTATGAATTGTCTATCTTAAGCTGTTTAATATCTTCTTCTCACAGTAGAGGAGGGGATCTGCAGTTCGTCCCTATACTTTGCAACAGTTCTTCGAGAAATACTAATACCTCTATCTTTTAAAATATCAGATATTTTCTGATCACTATAAGGTTTTTTCGGATTCTCCTTATCTATTAAATCCTTAATTATGGATTTAATACTTGTAGAAGACATCTCTCCACTATTAGTAGACAATCCACTAGAGAAAAAGAATTTAAGTTCATATAAACCTCTAGGAGTTTGAACATACTTCCCATTAGTAGCTCTACTTACCGTTGATTCATGCATTTCAATATCATCGGCTACCTCACTTAATGTAAGTGGCTTTAAACCCCTTTCTCCAATTTCAAAAAAATCCCTTTGAAATTTTAGTATGGATTCTACTACCTTATAAATGGTCATCCTTCTCTGTTCAATGCTTTTAATAATCCACATAGCAGAGTTTAATCTCTCTGTTAGATATTCAGTAGCATTTTTATCCTTTTCCTTACGCATCAGTTCCTTGTAGAAGTTATTTATATTAAGTCTAGGTCCCGTTATATCGTTTAGCAAAATAATATATTCACCATCAATATACTCGATGGTAGCATCGGGAGTAATATATTTTACTTGATCTCCACTACTAAAACATCGTCCAGGTTTTGGCTCTAAAGTCTTTATATAGTCGCATATCTCCTGAACTTGTGCTATGTCCAGATCTAGTTCTTTGGCTATTTTGGATAAACGATTATAGGCTATATCTTCTAGATAATACCTAATTATTTTTTCAGCTTGAGGGTTTTTAGGGTTATCTTCCTTAATCTGAAGCAACAAGCATTCTTTAAGATCCCTTGCACCAACTCCCAAGGGCTCAAAACTTTGAATAATAGATAAAACGTTTTCAATCTTCCCAGGGGATATGCTTAAATCCTTAGCCACTTGTTCTACTGATGTCATCAAGTATCCATTTTCATCAATGCTTTCTATTAGGATTTCACCGATTTTTCTATCCTCTTGGCTCATGTCCAATACGTTTAGTTGAAATAATAGGTTTTCCCTCAGAGAAGTAGAATAACTAACAAAATTTTCAAAACTATATTCTTTGGTGTTCTTATCTTTTTGAGGTCTATAGCTTATATCGTCATCTTTCCCAATATATTCTTTCCAATCAATTTCTTCCCTCTTATTGGCATAGTCATCTATGTTTTCATAATCCTCTACTGAGTTTTCTAATTCCAATAGGGGGTTTTCTTTTATTTGCTCTTCCAAATACTCATTTAATTCTAGACTGGTAAACTGAAGTAGTTGAATAGCTTGTCTTAATTCTGGTGTCATCACCAATTTTTGAGCTTGTTCAAGGGTTAAGTCATATCCTAATTTCATTAGGCTCACTCCCACCATTATTGATAATATTAATAGATATCTATGGACCTATCAATAATATTATACCAAAATCTTTAATAAATACAAAATCATTTATTATTCGACAAAAAAGTCTTTGGCCTTTAAAGACCAAAGACTTTTCCATTAGCCTTGATTTTTTTCATAGGGTAAACCATTAGCTGCAGGACCTGTCGCTTCTCCTACAAAAGCCATTAGTACAATTAAGGTAATAACATATGGTATCATAGCTAGTATTTGAGATGATACCTTTAAGCTAGTACCTCCTAAATATACTACTAAACCTTGTGCTACTCCAAATAGTAAACAACCCCACATAGCCCCTTGAGGTTTCCAGTTGCCAAATATCATAGCTGCCAATGCAATAAATCCTTGTCCCGATATTAACGACTCTCTGTAGTTAGATACTACAGCAATGCTTAAGGCCGCTCCACCAAATCCTGCAAGTATACCTGATAAAACAACTGCTAAGTATTTAATTCCATATACGTTTACTCCCAGAGTATCTGCTGCCCTTGGATGTTCCCCTACAGATCTTATTCTTAATCCCAATTTGGTTTTATATAACATAAACCAAACTAATAATACTAGTAAAAATGCAATATATACCGTAGCATATTGGTTTAATACTGAATTCCAAAAGGAATCTGTAGAAAAAACTCCATTAAGAGGTCTTGGAATCTTGTGATCCAGATCCAAAGGTAACGTCATAGCAGCCCCGTCAAAGAATATCTTACATAAATATAGCGCTAACCCTGGCCCGATAAAGTTCATAGCAATACCAGACACTACATGATCTGCAGTAAAAGTTACACAGGCTATGGCATGTAATAATGCCAGTCCACCACCAGCTAATCCAGCAGCTAAAAATCCTAACCAAGGGTTTCGGGTAAAATATGCTACTGTTGCTCCTGTAAATGCACCGATAGTCATCATGCCTTCCAATCCTATATTTACTACTCCAGCACTTTCAGATATTACCCCTCCCAGGGAAGTATACATCAACGGCGCTGCATACATTAGGCTAATTCCTATTATTATTCCTAAATCATTTAGAACTTTCAACTTCTCCACCCCTTTTCTTACCTTTATAGGAGGTAATTATTTCAACTAGTTTTGGCATTGCAATAAAGAATACGATAATGCCTATGATTATATTTATTACCTCGAAAGGCGCTCCTATATTAGGTTGAAGTTTGCTACCGCCATATTTTAAAGCTCCAAATAGTAAGGCTGCAGGTATACAGCCTAAGGGATTATTTCCAGCAATTAAAGATACTGCTATCCCATCAAATCCATAACCTTCCATAATAGCCAATATAGCGGTTTCCCTAGATACTCCTAGTACTTGAGTAGCCCCTGCAAGTCCTGATAAAGCACCTGCTATCATCATGGATACTACTATATTCTTCTTAACATCTATACCACCATATTCAGCAGCATCTTTATTAAATCCTACTGCTCTAAGCTGGTAGCCTAAAGTAGTATGTTTTAATATATACCATATAAGTATAGCCGCCAAAATAGCAATTATAAAACCATAGTTTACTGGTGGATTCAGAAAATCCTTCCAGAAACTATGTTCTGCCAAAAAGGCTTTTCCAGCTTCAGAAGTCTTCCATTTACCCAGTACATTTATACTAGCAGATTCCAATATCCTGTGTGAAGCTTCTTTATTCGGTCTTTTAAATGCTTTAGTAAATACCATGAAATTGCTAAAATATAATGCAATCCAATTTAACATAATAGTGGTAATTACCTCATTAATACCAAATTTTGATTTCAACAAACCAGCAAAACCAGCCCATAGGGCGCCTGCTAATGCCCCTGCTAATAGAGCTACTATAGGATGAATAATTGGAGGAAGCTTTACAAAATAGCCAACTAATGTTGCTACTAAACTACCTATAATAAACTGGCCTTCCGCCCCTATATTGAAAAGTCCCGTTCTAAATGCAAAGGCTACAGATATACCAGTTAATATTAATGGCGTAGATCTGATAATAGTCCAGGATATATACTTAGGGCTTCCGAAAACCCCCTTTATCATAATGCCATAGGCCTCTAAGGGATTAAATCCAGCTATTAGCAATACTATAGCCCCAATAATCAATCCAAACAATATGGATATTCCTATAACAATAAATCTATTTCGCTTCATCAATTGTACCTCCTCCAGCCATTAGATAACCTAGGGTTCTTTCATCAGCTATTTTGGCATCTATTACATCTACGATCTTCCCATTAAATATAACTGCTATTCTATCCGATACATTCATAATTTCATCTAATTCAAAGGAAATCAATAAAACTGCTTTGCCATTATCCCTCTGTTCTACTAGATATCTATGGACATATTCTATGGCTCCTACATCTAGTCCCCTTGTAGGTTGAGCTGCTATTAATACATCAGGGTCATTAGATATCTCCCTAGCTAGTATAACCTTTTGTTGATTACCTCCTGATAGTTCTCCAGCAATATGTTTTTCATTTCTTGGCCTAACATCAAATTTATCTATTAGTTCTTTTGAGTAATCTGATATTTCTTTATGATTCAACCTGCCTTTAGTAGAAAAAGGTTCCTTATGATAATTTTCTAATATCATATTTTCTGCAACTGTAAAATCTAATACTAAACCTCTTTTTTGTCTATCTTCCGGAATTGTACTCATGCCACTTTCTATTATTTCCTTTGGACTTAGATTAGTTACATCCTTGCCATTTAAGTTTACTGTACCGCTTTCAATAGGTCTTAATCCCGTGACTCCTTCAATAAATTCCGATTGCCCATTTCCATCTACTCCTGCAATTCCTAGTATTTCCCCTCTATGCAATTCTAAGGATAATCCGTCTACAGCCTTTAATTTCCTATTATCCTTGATTACTAAATTATCAACTTTAAACACTACATCGCCTATATCAGCTTCGCCTTTATCAACTTCGAAGCTTACTTGTCTTCCTACCATCATGGATGCTAAGTCCTCTTCTGTCACATCTTTTACTTTAACCGTATCAATTTTCTTGCCTCGCCTAATGACAGTACAAAAATCCGCTACCTGCTTGATCTCTTTTAGTTTATGTGTAATTATTATAATAGTTTTCCCTTGGCTTGCTAAGCTTCTCATTATCTGCATCAACTCGTCTATCTCTTGAGGTGTTAACACAGCAGTAGGCTCGTCTAATATCAATATATCGGCTCCTCTATATAGAGCCTTTAATATCTCTACTCTTTGTTGCATTCCTACAGATATATCGTGTATTTTAGCATTAGGATCTACATGAAGGCCATACTTCTGAGATAATTGTTCTACTTCTTTAGTGGCTCTTCTTACATCTAAAACTCCCATTTTTTGTGTAGTTTCCATACCTAACATTATATTTTCTACAACGGTGAAAGTTTCTATTAGCATAAAATGTTGGTGCACCATCCCTATGCCATTTTCTATAGCAATGCTTGGGTTTGTAATATCAATTTTCTTTCCATTTAAGTATATTTCCCCAAAGGTTGGCTCATATAATCCATATAGTACGTTCATTAATGTAGTCTTTCCAGCCCCATTTTCCCCTAATAATGCATGGATTTCACCTTTGTGAACTGTTAGATCAATACTATCATTTGCAACAAAGTCACCAAATTTTTTGGTAATATTTTTCATCTCTATGACTTTCGCATCAAAATCAATACTCAATAGGGCCCCTCCTATCTAAGATTTAGCAGCTCAGACCTACGCCTGAGCTGCTAATTTTATTCTATTATAATGTTTTCATGAATTCTTCAAAGGTTTCTTCATTAAATGGTACTTCTATTTCACCATCTATTATCTTCTTTTCTATGCCTTCAACTTCTTCAAGGATTTCTGCTGGTACATGCTGATCAGAAGTTGGCGCTATACCAACTGCTCCTTCTTCTAAACCATATACTACAGTTTGTCCTCCTGGGAAATTGCCATCTACTAACTCTTTAACTACATTATAAACTCCAACGTCAACACGTTTCATAGCTGATGTTAGTACATTGTCTGGTGCTAAGTAGTTTTGGTCTCTATCTACACCGATAGCCCATTTATCTTGTTCTTTTGCTGCTTCTATAACTCCATTTCCTGTATCTCCGGAAGCGTGGAATATTATGTCAGCACCTTGTTGATACATCTGAGTTGCAATCGCTTTACCTTTAGATACGTCTGAGAAGGATTCAGCATATTGATTAAGTATTTCTATTTCTTTGCCTAATTCCTTAGCTGCATATTGAACTCCCGCTTGGAATCCATAGTCAAATCCCCATATAACGTCTCCTGCTATACCTCCAACAAAGCCAACTTTGTTAGTCTCTGTCATCTTTCCTGCTATATATCCTACTAAGAATGATGGTTGTTCAGCTTTGAATACTACCCCTACCACATTGTCTGGAGTATCTTCATAAGCGAAGTCAATTATTGCATATAATTGATCAGTATTGTTTGTTGCTGCATCCAATAAAGCATCGCTTAATTTAAATCCTATACCCCAAATCAAGTCATTTTCTGCGTCCAATAGGGTTTCGAAGTTTGGTGCAAAATCAGCATCTTGTTGAGACTCTACATAGGATACTTTTACCCCTAAATCCTTTTCAGCTTCTTCTAGACCTTCCCATGCTGATTGGTTAAAGGATTGGTCATGAACTCCACCTTCATCTGTTACCATAGCAACTTTAATATCTGATTCAGGTGTTTCTTCTGGTGCTTCGTCTTCTGTTCCAATGCTATCTTCTGGTTCTTCTGGTGTTTCACCTTTATTACCGCATCCTACTATACCAAAAGCTAGTACTGCAATTAATAGAAATGCCAATAATCTTTTCTTCAATTTAAAACTCCCCTTTCTTAATTGTTATAACTTTTTAAATTGAAACTTAGACATATAAACATATGTCTTTCTTGTTGTTGATAATCAAAATTCCATTAAATTACCAACATCATTATTATATAATACTTTACATGATTTTACAATGTATAAAATCTATAAAAAAAACACTCCAAGATTACTTGGAGTCTTGGAGTATTTTAGCAAGGATCTGATTCTTGAGAAACATATCCTGCCTTAGATAATATTTCTATAGCCTTATCTAATTTTTCTTCATTAACCATTACAATAGGACCAGTACATCCCATTCCTGATTCAGCATATATACCTTCTTTCCATAATACCTTTACTGCATCTTCCAATTCCATTATATCTATACCAGAAATTGTACCTGTAACGGTTTCTGCAGGTGGAGCTTCTACTTCTTCATCATCTTCTGCTTTCCTAGTATCCTTTGTTAACCCTTTTAATATATCCTTTAAACCTGCTTTGTTAGCCTTCTTGAATTCTTCTTTAGCTATAGTTTTCACATTGCCCCTTATTAAATCTGCCCCATAGCTAATAGCATTAGCTACTACTGGTATTCCCGATGCTCTCGATAAAATCAAAATCAATCTGTCATAATCTTCACCAATTCCAGGACCATATCCATAACCTAGAGACTCATAACTTCCACCGGTAGTATAAGAAGAAAATACCTTCATCAATATATTCCCTGTTAATGTATCTGTTACCATCACATCAGGTACTCCTGCTAATAAGTCATTACCTCTCATGACACTACCGCCATCTGCTCTCATAGATTCAGTTAAATTGATTTTATATCCATTGTCACTTAATTCACTGAAAGCTCTTTCAACTTGCCTAGCTCCATCTACATTCAATATACCTACTGTTGGGTTTTCAATTCCCATAGCTTTAGCGGTAATAATCCCGCTTATACCGTTTTTGACCATAGCTTCAACTCTATGAGGAGAAGTAGTACCAGTAGTCGTTGCAATTATCATTTCTTTACCCTTTCCTGGTGTTACGACTCTCCCTACTGTGGAAACGCCTATAGGAAAACTATAATGCATTGTAACGCATGCGCCTATTTCCCCATTGTCAAGCAGTTCTTCCATCTTTTTATATCCTTCTTCTTCTGTTTCTGCTATTACTTGAGTCAATTTAGTATCATGTTTTGGTCCAATTAATACTACTTCAATAGAAGGATCCCTTTTTTGAGCTAATTCTGCTCCCTTTACTAGATTATCTATTCCATGTTCGGAGCCTAAAGTAGTTATTCCTACTCTTACTTTTTCACCAAATTGGCCTGTTTCCATAGCATCAGCTATATCATTAAAAACTTTTCCAATCATCTTTTTAACATTATTTTCTGCCATTTTATCACCTCTAATCCTGAAGTAGATGAGAAGCAAAATCTCTCATAGCTTCAGCTACAAGTGTCCTAACTTCTTCTTCTGATACACCTTTTTCCTCATCTGTTTTTCCTGGATTCTTTTCTACTACAATAGAAACACCGTCAAATAGATTCGTCATTCTTCCTAAGAATAAACTTCCTTTACCTACTATCATGGCATTCTTCATCTTACCTTCTAATATATCTGCTCTAGCAAATCCTAAATATGGTACTCCAGATGGAATATGACCTTGAGTTGGTGCCCAACCTTCCATACCATGTTCTTTAATGAAGTCCATCATTTGAGCTCTTTCCAGATCTTTTCTCATTACGCCCAATGCACCAATCATCTTATAGTTTGCATTTGGTACGTCTCCAGCTCCAGCTGGTTTTGTAACATCTGGATTTTGCATTTCTACTGAGTATTTATCTATATCGGTAATCTTTAGATCTCCTTTTTCTAATGGAGTAGTTACTAAAGCACTCATTACAGCTTGTGGTGATGAACCAGTTCCAACAGTATGTCTTCCTACTAAATCCGTTCTTAGTACTGGATTTATTCCATCATTTTCACTTATCAATACAGCAAATCCGCCTACTACGTCTTCAAGAATTGGCATGTCTTTTTCCACGTGATTCTTACCATTCATACCAAGTTTAGCTGTTGAACCACCAGAGATAACTACTACATTTTTAAATGTTCCCGATTGCACTAGTGAAGATGCTATTATTAAAGAGTGAGTTGGTGCTGCACAGAATCCTCTTGTATCTGAACCAGTTGCATTTTTAAATCCAACCATTTCAGCTATGGATTTAGCAAAGTTTCCTCCACCTCTTTGATTCATATCGCCGCAAGCTTCTTCTGAACATTCAATTATATAATCTACATCTTCTGGATTTATATCGTTTTTAGCTACTAGATTTAAACCTGCTAATACTCCAGAAGCTTTACAAACAAGGTTTTCAAATAATACATGAGCATTTAAATTTTCATCTACATCATGGGCTCTTTTTACACAACCAACAATTTTTCCATCGGTATAAATAGCCTCTGCTCCTTGTTCATTGATTAATTTTTCAATATCTGCTAAATCATCACCAGTTTTAAGCCTTGAAATTAGATCATCCCTATCCTTAATTAGAGGGTGAGCTTCTAGCTTAGTTTTAACTTCTTCTGTAAACTCTTTTGTTAATTTTACTAAATCGAAAGCATCAACAATTTTCATTAGTCCAATAAATTCATCTTCAGGCATGATCTCACCATATTTGCCATATCTAGATGCATCTTCTAATGGTTTGTCATACCAAGGTTGAGCGTGCTCTCCTAATTCTTCTGGAGTCATATTCCCAATATACACTTGATTAGGCATATAGTTTACTGCCTCGTCAAAGCTACGTAAATGGTTTGGTAACTTCTTTAAATAGTCTGAATCTGGATTGATAGTTCTTTCTGTAGACTGGGTTGTTCCATTGTGAATAACCATATCTTCAGCATGTACTAATATATAACTAGTACCTTTTACTACAGGATAATTCATAAATCCACCTCCATAATGTTTATGTAAAACTTTTTTATCTTTAATCTTTAAATGGGTGATAAAAATCACCCATTTAAAGTTTTAAACTTAATCTTCAAATACCGTTTGATCGTCAACTTCAGTTGTTAATGCAACTAAAGCTTTTTCTACTAATTTTCTTCTTAAAGCTTTTTCCTCTTCAGGCTCTAGGTTTGGATTTCCTAGTGGGTGAGGTATAGCAATCGTTGGTACTATTCTATTTGCACCTACTGTTAAGGAAATTGGAACTACTGTACACATATGAACTACAGGTAATCCTGCTCGTTCTATTTCTTTTACCATTGTTGCACCGCAACGTGTACAAGTACCTCAGGTTGAAGTTAGTATAACTGCATCTACACCATCAGCCACTAATTCCTTGCCAATTTCTTCTGCAAACTTCTTAGCACTTGCAACTGCTGTACCATTACCTACAGTACTATAATAGTATCTGTGAAGTTTTCCTATTTTGCCTTCTTTTTCTAGATCTCGAAGTACATCCACTGGAATAACCCTATCTAAATCTTCATTAGCATATACAGGGTCATATCCACCATGGGCTGTTTCACCATTTTCTGAGTTTAAATCATCAATTCCTTCTATATCGTATTTACCATATTTAGAAGCAGATGAGGATTCGATATGATCTGGATTTCCCTTTGGTACTGCTCCACCAGATGTTACTATAGCTATTGTAGCCTTAGTAATATCTTTAACTGCCGGATTTGGATCTACTCTATCAAAGTCTGGCATTGGGAATTCAGTAACAAATTCGTCACCTTTAAGCTTCTTAAGTAACATATCAACTGCTCTTTCAGAGCCTCTCTTTTCAGTAAAGTAATTCTTTCTGATTCCTCTTGGAATATAGTGTTCTTCCTCTGGGGATCCTATTTCTTCACCTTTTGCAATCTTTAATGCTAAAGGTGCCATCTTCTTAACTGCATCTCTCATCCCAGCAGCAGAGTTTCTAGTGGATACTATATATACACTTTTTTTGTACATATCTGCTCCAGGGTTTTCTACATACATTCCTGTCATAACAGGAATACCTAACTCAGATTGTACTGCATCTGCAATTGTACCACATGCAACACCATATCTACCTGCGTTAAAGGCTGGGCCTGCTACAAATAGATCTGGGTTATATTGCTTTACCATTTTTAGAATTTCAGCCTTTGCTTCTTCTACATTTTCGTTAAAGTAACTGTCACCACATATAATTGTAGCAACTATTTCTGCTTCACCTTTAAATCCTGCATTTAAAGCCATACCTGGACCGACAATTTCTTCTCTAATTTCTGGTTTGTAGTCTGCTTTTTCTTCTCCACCAATTCCTGCAAAGAACTGATTTATATAATGGACTACTTTAATTTTCCCCATTTGATTCCCCCCTCTCCTTTTTTTCTAGGGAATTAATCGTTGAATTTACCAAATTCTTCTCTTATACCTTTTACTTCTTCTATGATTTCATCAACATCTAGAACCATTTCCATCATACCTATTTGTTCATCATAAACGCCTGCATCTACTGATTCTTTGAATTCTGGTTCTACTGCATGATAAACTCTAAGTCCTAACTGGACTCCTGCTAATGGACCTGCAAAAGTTGGGTCTCCTGCTGTAACTGTTTCAGCTGCTAATCCAGCTGCTTCAGCTTCAGCTCCACCTATTAATACGATCATGTTTTCTGCACCGTATTTTTCTGTTAAGTCTTTAACCCTCTTTTGATTTTCTAAGTCCATAGCTCCTGCAGCCGTTCAGACAAAACACTCAGTAGATGAGAATACTACTTCAGCGTCTGTAGTCTTAACACATTCTTCCATGGCTGGTCCTGGAATACCGTCTCTATCGCCAATTATGATAACTTTCTTGTTAGCATCAAATATTGACATCACTACACTTCCTTTCTTTTTAGATATTTTAATAGTATTATTAATATCCTTTAGCGGACATTTTGTTAAAGCCTAATTCATTTGTCGCACCTGTAATAGCTTGAAGTTCTACTGTAATGGAACCATCTTCATGTAAGCTTCCATCAAATCCTCCAGCTATTATATCTACGAAGTTTACATGACCAATTATTTTATCCATTGGTGGTAATTCAATAACTTCGTTAGCATTTCCACCTGTTACAACTGCATCTGCAAGTGGATCAGCATCAGCTAAAGATTGGCTGGCACCGTCTCTTCCTGCATATTCGTCAGTTATTATAACAGTTTTTATACCTTTTTGCTCAATCTTCTTACAGTTCATTATAAGGTCAGTATCTGGGTTACCAAAACCTTCTTGAGATATTACAACTCCATCTAAGTCTAAATACTCAGCTAGTTTAGCTGTCCAGTTAGAAGATCTTTCTTTATCTGCTAAATACACGTTTTCGTTAGTAATAATAACTCCTACGAAATTTAGTTCTTTTCCGTGTTTTGCGTATAGATCTTTAACAACTGGGTTGTTTAGATGATGATAAGTTGTATTCTTATCACAAGCAGATACACAGTTACCACTTATTATAGCTCCATCCATTATCTCTGTTGGATATATTATAGTAGGAACTATTTGTTTTGCATCTACTCCATATACATAAGTATCATGAAGTAAACCTTGAGATTGAAGCATTTGAACATAAGCTACCCTTGGTAATTCAGGATATTCCTTTGCTCCTTCAAATAATGTTGGAGTTTCATACACTTCCACATTGTCAGGAGTTAATTCTTTTGCAGCTTCTGCTAAATAAGCAGCTGCTTTGAATCCTGCAAACCTAACAGCTTTTTCATGATTATGTTGCTTCAAATCATCTTGTGGTTCACATGTTAAAACTATGTTGTTTAATTTTGAGAATGGAGTATATTCTGCTCCAGGTCCAGTCATATCTATGATACCTTCCTGAAACCCTACAATCTTACCTGTAGTAACTACTGCACATCCTTTTAATACATTGGTCTTTCCAGTACCAACAGTATCAACTTTAGATAATACTCCTGGGAAAATTCCTCCTGGGCCCTCAACCTTAACCCTTGGTTCAATAACATCCTTTACAGGAGTGATCCTTACACTTTCACCAGGTTTTGCAATTTCTACGTCTACTTCTTTAAGGTGCTCATCTTCTTTAATCAAAGCTATTAACTCTTCTTTGTTTACATAAAGCACCCCATTGTCAATTTTAGTTTCATCACCAAATTGAACATCTTTTATAAGCACATGGCCTAATTCCAGACGCATAAATTCACCTCCCCTTATTCTTGAAACCATCTATTTTAATTCTGGGCAAAGCCCAGAATTAAAATCAATTATGCATACTTCTTAACCATTTCTTCTACAGCAGCTGCTGTAGCTTCAGATTCTGCTAATCTTTCTACTTCTTCTCCATCTTTGTATATGATTATTGCTGGCAATCCCATTACTTTTTGTTTTATTGCTAGTCTTCTTGCTTTAGTAATATCTAGTGAGCAGAATTTAACTTTTTCACCATATGTTTCTTCTAATTTATGAACATGTGGCATCAATGCCTTGCATGGTTCACAAGTTGGTCCCCAATAATCCACCAACACAGGACCTTCTGCATTTAATACTTCTTCTTCAAAATTTTTCTTATCTAACTCTACCATAATTATCCCTCCTAAAATTTATTTTAAACATCAAATACTTCATTGATGTATTTTTCAGCTTGAACTGCGGCAATAGCTCCATCAGCCGTGGCTGTTACTACTTGTCTTAGGGATTTTACCCTAACATCTCCCGCTGCAAATACTCCTGGAATGTTAGTCTTCATATCTGCATCTGTTGGAATGTATCCATTTTCCAAATCCATCTTTCCTTCAAACAATCCTGTAGCTGGAATAAATCCTATGAATGGGAACACTCCAAAAGTTCCATCATCTTCGTCTGCAACTACTTCTGTTAGTTCTCCAGTTTTAACGTTTTTAACTACCATGGACTCAACTATTCCATCACCTTTTATCTCTTCAACTACTGAATCCCACATGAAATGCATTTTGTCGTTTTTGAAAGCTTTCTCTTGGATTGATTTTGCAGCTCTTAATTCATCTCTCCTATGAATTATAGTAACCTTTCTTGCAAATTTAGTCAAATACATACCTTCTTCTACAGCAGTGTCTCCTCCACCTACTACATATACTTCCATGTCCTCAAAGAAAGCAGCATCACATGTAGCACAATAGGATACTCCCCTACCTGTCAATTCTTTTTCTCCAGGACAACCTATTGGTCTTGGATTTGCACCTGTAGCTATAATTACAGTTTTAGCTTGATATTCTGCCTTTTCTCCCTTTAGTACTTTGATTTTTCCTTCTAATTCTACATCTACAATAGTATCTAGCACTCTTTCTGCTCCAAACTCCTCTGTTTGGTCAACCATCCTAGCTATTAAACTAGGTCCTGTAGCATTTTCAACAGACCCTGGATAGTTAGCCACTTCAGCTGTTGATACGATTTGTCCTCCAGCCTTTTCTTTTTCAATCATTAGAGTTTTAAGTCTGGCCCTTGATGCATATAGCCCTGCTGCTAATCCTGCAGGTCCTTCGCCTATAATGACAACATCATAGATTTCTGACATAGTTCTTCCTCCTTTTGGATATGATTATGGTTTTGACAACCTTTTAAAGTTATATTTTCCATAAATTTATCCATAATATTCTCTTACATATAAATAAATTTGGTTTGAAACATAATTCAATTGATAAGTTGCATCTTTGACTATGTATGCTTTCTTCTATTCTTAAGATGAGATTATTATGGTTGTTGTAAAATCACCCTACCATAATAATAATAAAGTTTTGATGTTATTACAAGTTCTACTTTCTAAAGTTCCTCATACAATAATATAATACCCATAAATATAAATTTAAAAACACATATACCAAAATCCAATATTTGATATATCCTTCACCTTTTTGCGCATAATTTGCGCATAACAAAAACAGAATAGAAGAAACATATTAATGCCTTCTACTCTGTTCTAATAACCTGAGAGTTTCCCCATACAAATGGATTGCTCCTTCGGTGCTTTCGCTTTTCAGAGTTTCGTCTAAGCACGGTCCTTTTGCCTGAGATCATCGTTGCATAATGGCAAACTATACAACTTATTCCTTCGGCGCCAACATATGGTCTCTCCCGCACTTATCATCCGAAATGTAATTAATTTTTATTGATATATTTTTCACATTGCAGCTATATTATAATATATAAAACTAATTATGACAAGACCTTTTATTAATTTATTTTATATTTTTAATAAAATCATTGCTCTTTAAGCTGATCTAAAACATAAAGAGATATATTAGAGGAATGGTCAGAAATCCTCTCCAAATTGCTAAGTAGATCTAAAAAGACTACCCCGGAACTTGGTTGGCAAAGCAATTTATTTAATCTATCTATATGATTTGTTCTATATTCTCGTTCTAAATCGTCTATTTCCTCTTCTAATTTTAATACCTCTCTAGCTTTATCAAAATCTATATCTGCCAAAGCTTCTAAGGTCTTTTTGAATACTTCTCGACTTTTGCCAGATATATTGTCAAACTCTTCTATGGCTTCATCACTAAAAAATAATCTTTCATCTATGGCTGATTGAGAGAGTTCCGCTATATTGTCCGAGTGATCTCCTACCCTTTCAATGTCATTTACTACATTTATCAATACATTTACCTGAGTATGCTGTTCATCTGTCAAAGGAGCATTGGATAGTTCTACTAAGTACTCTATTATATCTCTCTCCAGCCTGTTTATAACTTTTTCCTGTGAAAATACTTCTGAGGTCATTTTTTCATCCTTGTTTTTAAAAGCCTTAGAAGCTAGCGCTAAATTGTCCTCTACTATTTTACCCATTCTCAATACCTCTTTAGTCACTTGCCCAAGAGCAATAGATGGAGTTTCAATAATTCTTGGATCTAAGTATTTTACTCCAACACCGACTTCTTCTTCATCCCCAGGGACTAGTTTGTTTGCT
This sequence comes from Clostridium sp. Cult3, assembly GCF_021655115.1. Classification (GTDB taxonomy): domain Bacteria; phylum Bacillota; class Clostridia; order Tissierellales; family Tepidimicrobiaceae; genus PPXY01. Next base: position 31,330 of record NZ_PPXY01000038.1, on the reverse strand, counting down.
GCCTTAACTAATAATCCAGCAAAAGGCAATTGAACTATTACATTTATTAAATTAAATAATGTATGGGCATTGGCAATTTGTCTTTGTATATCACCAGGGGAAACCCTTAAAACTATTGCCTCTATTGGCCTTCTGAGTATAGTCATAAAGATAATAGTACCTATTAAGTTAAATAAAAAGTGTATAATTGCTGCTCTTTTTGCTGTTTTATTTGTACCTACACTAGATATTAGAGCTGTAGTCGTGGTACCAATATTGTCCCCAAACAGTATTGGAAAAGCGATATTTAAGCTTATAAGTCCTTGAGAAGCCAAGGCTTGCAATAAACCGATAGAAGCACTACTACTTTGTACAATAGTAGTTAAGCCTAGACCAACCAATATGCCTAAAAACGGATCGTTTAAACTAATAATGATATTTTTAAATACTGGACTACCTGCCAATGGTTTCAATCCACTGCTCATCATATCCATGCCAATAAACAGTATACCAAATCCAATGAATATCTCCGCTAAGTTTTTAGCTCTCTTCTTAGATGTAGCAATCCATGCTCCGACCCCAATAGCCACTGCTAATGGTGCCAAATCCGTAAGATTAAATGCAATAAGCTGAGCTGTTACGGTAGTCCCTAAATTGGCTCCCATTATTACTCCAACAGCTTGTGTTAAATTCATAAGTCCAGCATTTACAAATCCTATTACCATAACCGTAGTAGCACTACTACTTTGTACTACCATAGTAACTAGGGCTCCTACGATTACTCCCATAAGCCTATTGTTAGTTAATATCTCTATTAACCTCTTTAACTTTTCACCAGCAGCTTTCTGCAATCCCATACCCATTAAATTCATTCCATAAAGAAAAAGTCCTAGCCCTCCCAAAACCGGCAATGCTATATCCATTTGTACCCTCCTAATTCATATTTATAGTTTTATATGGGTATATATTTTGTATGAGTCTAACTTTATATTAATATAATTTTCGAGGCTTGATTGTTAAATCTTTGTAAAATTTATTCTAAGTATGGAAATTTTAGTTGTCTTAAGGCCTCAAATAGTATTATATTAACTGAATTAGCTAAATTTAGTGATCTTTTAATACCTTCTTTCATTGGAATCTTTATAGTTTTTTCCCAACTCTTATTTAGTATTTCATCAGATAATCCTTTGGTTTCTTTGCCAAATACAATAAAGCATTCATCTATATAATCAATATCGGTATAGATTTTTCTTCCCTTGGTAGTTGCATAATAAAAATTCTCATGGAAATATTTCTCCTTAAGCTCATCAAAACTATCATAATAATGGATCTCCACTAGATGCCAATAGTCTAGCCCAGCCCTTTTCAAATATTTATCCTCTACTGAAAAACCTAAGGGCTTTACCAAATGGAGAGTTGTATTGGTTAATGAGCATGTTCTAACAATGTTTCCTGTATTTTGAGGTATCTCTGGTTCTACCAACACTATATTCAGTCCCATAAGTGTTCCTTCTTTCTATAGATTTAATACATATTTTTCTATAGCTTTTGCTACTCCATCCTGGTCATTAGTATCAGTGATTACATGGGAGTGTTCCCTTATTATTTCATCTCCATTTTCCATAGCAACAGCTAGCCCAGCCATTTGAAACATGGGTATATCATTTTCATTATCCCCAATGGCTACAACTTCAGTCCTATCTATATCTAATGTTTTGCATAGTTGTTTTAACCCTTCACCTTTTGATACTCCTGTATTCATTACTTCAACATTATTATACCAAGAACTTGAAATATTGATTCCATCTATAGATTTTAATCTATCTCTAAAATGTGCAAGTTTATTTCTATCCTCTTCTATAAATACAAATTTATATATTTGAGCATTATCCCTTTCTAATACCTTCATAGGATCTTCTAATATCTGAAAATTAATCTGTTGCTTTTCCGAATTATCTTCGTAAGACTTATAACACTTTGCCATCTCTTCATTAACTATACGAGTATAGAATGTATTTATGTCATAAAAATGATAATACATATCATTTTCTTCTGCTAATTCCATCAGTTCTTTAGCTGCCGCCCTCTCCAGAGCATTTTCATATATAATATCCCTTTCATCACCACATGATACTACTGCTCCATTACATGCAATTATAGGATTTTTCAAATCCATAGCTTTAGAAAAATAAAGAGCAGATCTGAGTATTCTACCTGTAGATAGGACTATATATACCCCTGCTTCTATAGCTTTGTGCAAAGTTTCCATGTTTCTCCTAGAAACTTTATTTTCACTATTTAGCAAAGTTCCATCCATATCTATAGCAATTAATCTATATTTCATATACATCCTCCTCTTGAGTTTAACAAAAATAGCATATCATAAAAAATAAAATAGTCAATAAAAAAACTTCATTTTATTTGGAAGTAAAATGAAGTTTACAATGGGGTTATCTGAATGCTATCTGTAATTTTGTTTTTTTCAACTACTACCTTTAAATTATATGCTTTCTCTATATTATAGCTATTTACCACCTGAGACGGTTTACCTATTCCTAATACTTGCCCTTTGTCTAACAATAAAATTCTGTCTGAATATCTATTGGCTAAATTAATATCATGTATTACCAGTATAATAGTAGTGCCATGCTTTCGGTTTAATCTTTTTAAAAGCCTTAATATCTCTATTTGATGGTTTATATCCAAATGGCTGGTAGGCTCATCTAATAATATTATATCTGGTTTTTGTGCTAAGGTCTTTGCAACAACAACTCTTTGTCGTTCTCCACCACTTATCTCATTTATACTCCTTTTTTTCAAATAGAAGGTATTGGTTAGTTTCAAAGCTTCATCGACTATGCTATAATCTTCAGGGCCTTCCTTTTCAAATCTTCCTAAATAGGGATATCTTCCCATTAATACTACATCTTCTACAGAAAATTCATAATCTATAACGGTATTTTGAGGCACTAAAGCCACCTTTCTAGCCAATTCTTTTCCCTTATAATCTTGAATCTCCCTACCTTGTATTAATATTGTGCCAGATTTAGGTTCATAAATATTATTCAATAGCTTTAAAAGGGTAGACTTACCTGAACCATTTGGTCCTATTATACTAATAAACTCCCCTTCTTCTACCTGAAAGCTTACATTCTTAAGTATGTTTTTTGTTCCATATCCAAAATTTAAATTTTCTATCTCCAAGGCATACATATTGATCACCTACTATATGGACTTTTTTCTTTTACGTAATAGATATATAAAAAACGGACCTCCAAACATTGCAGTTATTATCCCTACGGGTATTTCCATAGGAGAGATAATAGTTCTTGCTATAGTGTCGGCAAATATCATAAATATTCCACCTATAAAGCCTGAAGCAGGTAGTAGTATTCTATGGTCTGGACCAACTATTATTCTAACTATATGAGGTATGATAAGTCCTACAAATCCTATTATACCACTTATAGAAACTACCATAGAGGTCATGAAGGTACCTAAGATCAATAGTAATAGCTTAGTCTTTTCTACTTCTACCCCTAGACTATGGGCAGATTCTTCCCCTGTTAACATTATGTTTAAATCCCTGGCAAAAAAATTCATAGCTATTATAGACAAAACTATAGGTATGGAAATCCTCATCAACGGCTCCCATCCCTTCCCTGCTAAACTTCCTAGGGTCCAGTATATTATCTTGTTCATATCTTTACTATATGTGACCATTAAAAAAGACATAATTGCAGTTAAAAATTGTCCCACTGCGACTCCTGATAGTAGAAGGGTAGTTATAGGCACTTTTTGTTTCACCTTAGCAATATTATAAACAATAAATACAGTTGCTAAGCCCCCTATAAATGCAAATACGGCTATAGTAGAAAAACCTAATATTTGTACATCTAAATTAAACACAATGGATATACTAGCACCTAATGCAGCTCCAGAAGATATGCCTAATATATAAGGGTCCGCCATTGGGTTCCTAAGCATACCTTGGAAGGCTGCGCCAGCTGTAGATAAACTGGCGCCAACCAAAACCCCCAACAATACTCTGGGTAGTCGTATTGACCAGATAATGGTCCTGTAAGCATCTGATATCTGAGATAGATCTATATATTTGTTTATTATGGGCAATTTTGAACCAATTATTCTAAAAGTATCCAATATGCTAACATCTGCTGTTCCAATGGTAGCAAAAAGTCCTATGGAAAAGACAAGAGCTAGCGTAAGTATAAGTATTATAGTCTTATGGGAGTTGCTATCCCTGTTTTTTATCATATATATCCCTGCTCTACTTAAACAATTCAGGATGAATAGCCTTAGCCACTAATTCCAGAGCATCCACTATTCTAGGCCCCGGCCTTGATACTATATTGGGCTCTAATGGATAGATTTTATCATTTTTAATCGCAGTAATACTTTCATATCCTGGTCTTTGTTTAATTGACTCAGGAGTTCTCTCCTCCATGTCATCAGCAGATAAGTATACTTCCGGATCCATTTCAATTAATTTTTCCACGTCAAACTGAGGATAAGGACTATCAGCATCTTTGGCTATATTATCTCCACCGGCTAAAGCCATCAATTCATCCATAAAAGAACCTGGTCCTGCCGCCGTTAGTGGATCATGCCAAATTTCATAAAATACTCTTACCTTTTCTGCATCCTTAATTTTTTCTACAATAGCATCTCTTCTATCCATCATATCCTTGGTTATCTCTTCGGCTTCTAAAGTTTTACCAGTTATCTTGCCTATTGTATTTATTAAATCTATGACCTCATCAATAGTCTCCGGTTCATAGGATATAACTTTTATCCCCGCTTCCTTTAAACTATTATTGATATTTTCATCTCCAGGGCCATATTGAAATACCATATCCGTTTCCAACTCTATTATTCTTTCTATATTTATTTCTTGAAAACCTCCCACTTGTTCCTTAGTACCTGCTTCTTCTGGGTAGTCACAGAAAGATGTTACCCCTACTACATTGTCCCCTAGACCTAAGCTAAACAGTATCTCCGTATTACTTGGAGCTAAAGATACTATTTTTTCTGGTGCTTCTTCAAATACCACTTTGTTGCCAAATTGATCCTCTATTTCCAAGGGATATTCTACTAGAGTTCCTATATTTTCAATATCATTATCTTCAGGCTTTTCTACATCCTGATTTTTAGGTGTACAACCTACGGATAAAACCATAACTAAAGTTAGCACTATCAGTATTATAGCAATCCTATTCCTTCTTATATTATTCATTACATCTCCTCCTATTATCATGGTAAAATACAAAAATCCCTATGCCTTTTTTATACACAAAAGGATAGGGAAATCCAAATCCACTCATCCCTCCCTCCGAGGCTTTATTTATATATAGGTAGGTATCCTGGCTTATGGTTCAACCTACTCCCAACACCTTCCCAGTTTCCCAGTGGTATATCGTTGGTTTCGTACCCATTTACAGTAGCGGGGGCTGCAGTGGATTTACACCACTTTCCCTTTGTCCTATTAAAAAGAACTCCTATATCTTTAGAATTATTTAATTGTTGCTAAAGAGATAATATCAAATTATTAGGTTTTTTTCAAGCATTAGAAGCTTCCAATTCCAACAATCTCCTTTTCAGCCTTACTCCACCAGCAAAGCCTGTCAATTCACCATTAGATCCGATGACCCGATGACATGGGACTATAATTGGTATGGGATTTTTATTCAACGCTCCACCCACAGCTCTAAATCCTCTTGGAGAACCCACTTCTTTAGCCATTTCTTTATAAGTCCTAGTTTCTCCATAAGGAATGTTTAACAGCTCATTCCATACCTTTCTTTGAAATTCAGTACCTCTCAAATCCAATTCCAAATTAAAATATTTCAATTGACCTTTTAAGTATCCTATTATTTGATTGTGAAATTTATATTCCTCAGCGCATACCCTTTGCAGGACTCCATACTTTTTTACTTGGCTTACTATATCTTCCTCCTCTTCCTTGGGCAAAGAAAGGTATACTATGCCCTTAGAAGAAAAAAACAGATACATATTCCCTATAGAGGTTTCAAAATCATAATATTTTATTTCCATTTCCAAACTACCCTTCCCTTGTTAATCGCCATTGTTCCCTAGTCATTTTATCTATCATAGGATTATATTTTAAATCTGGATTAGATAGTACAGTATTAAACCATTTCAAGGCCTCTTCTTTATTACCTAACCTCCTATTGAGTTCCCCAACTAAATACCCTAGTCTTAGTTCATCTATGTTTACATTCACTAAGGATTCTTTATAATAGCCCTCTTCGAATAAATCCCTAGCTAGTCCTAAAAATCTCACTTCTTCCTCTTGAACTTCCTCTATCCTATATAACCACGCTATACTTAAGCATAAAAAACCTAGCTCCACCTTACCATAGTTCAGTAGTTCTCCAATGTAAAGGGCTAATTTATATGTTTCTATTGCTTCTTCTGCGGTTCTCTCATGACCATAGCTCCTCTTATTCCATTTAGAAGTGATTTTCTCCAGTATTATTTGTTTATTTTCATAGGACAAAGAGCTAAATCTACTTTCCGACGCAGCATATCCGCAGTTAGGGCATACATATATATTGTATTTTAATGGGTTTTGTCTCTCATAATAGGAGAGAAAGTCTTCATCCCTCTTTGTTAGCCTTAATTTAGAGCGTCTTACCTTCTTAGTCTTAAACTGCTTATCACATGTAGGACATTTAATGTCTTTATCATATAACTCACCTATCTCTGTCAAATAAATACCTCCTGTCAATTCCTAGTCGTCTATTTCTACAGACTCTTCCTCCTCATAGGCACTAGGTCCTATTCTATAGATAAAGTTTCTAGGCTTGTAAAAGTCTTTTGTAATAAGTTGAGTATCTACAACCTTCCCATTTTTGACTATATGCTTATAGGTATGGACCTTATATCCCGTTCTTCCCTGTTGAACCAGTTCTTTAGTTCCCGGGGCCAAACTAGTGTCTTCTACCGTCTCTTCCTCCGGTTTAATAGTTTCTACAAGCTTAGGTTCTATTCTTACACTATAATCCTTAGCATTTTTATCGCCATATACGTATATGTTAACCCGATCTCCAACAATTCTAGAGTGAATAAATAGAGGAAAGTCGAAACTATTTTTAAATTTCAAATCTAAAAATCCATAAGCTACTGCTGCATCTTGACCAAAGTTAACATATTTTACAGGGATAGAATGAGGAGATCTTTCTACGATAGTTACATTTGCCAACAAAAGTGCATTATATAATGTAGTGGAAGTTTGACAAACTCCCCCACCAACATCAGGAGTAAACTCCCCTTTTATTATTACATTGGCTTCCTTGTATCCAAATTTTTTCTCCCTTGGCCCGGTAAATTCATTAAAAGAAAACACTTCTCCTGGCATAATAATCTTTTTGCTGAGAGCTTTTGATGATATTCTAATATTTTCAATCCTTTCTTGGCTACTGCCTTTAAAGGATGTAGAATACTCACCAATAACTCCATTGATCCTACTCAACAGTTCTCTAGTCTTAGTTGGATGTATCTTTTCAACGGGTATTTCAATAGGGTGTAAATCATATATATTATCATTTATCAACTGAATGAGCTTATCCTGATCCACTTTTTTTCCTATGACTTCATCAGTAATATTAATATTACCATTGTTAAAATGAAACTCGGCATCCTTCATGTCCAAATCTATTTCCTGGGCAATGGTCGATGTAATTTCATGAACTTTTTGCCTATTATAGTTTGAATCCAAATCTATCTTTACCCCATTTTTTTTCGTGTCAATAATATCCTTAATCCTTGCTATTATATTGCCCTCTCTCCCTATGGAATAGGCCTTATCTATCGCATCATTGTAAGCGTAATGGAAATCAAATTGTCTTACGTTAATATCGTATATCTTATCCTCATAGCTTAAAACCATGTTTTTATCATCTAGTTCACTCTCTCTTTTTTCCTTGATTAATTTCAAAGCTTCTTCCTTAGTCATAAAACTCAAATCAAACTCATCAATACTAACTCCTTCATAGATTTGATCCGTACTCAATACCTTATAATATCCATAGGCACCTAATCCTAGAATAATAGCAAACAAACTAATTAATATAATTAATAAGATTGGTTTCTTTTTCTTTGTTTTTTCCATCTCTATCCTCCAAATTTAATAGATTTAAAAATATGTATTTAAATAATATGTAACATAAGCTTTAGTAATGCTATTTATTCCAGAATATTTGGACTACATCTCCATCCTTTAAGGGAGCCATATATTCTGCGTCTTTTCCATTTACCTTTAAAACTAAATTTCCCTTTGGCTTAGTCAAATCGAAATCTATGTGATCAAATAGATCTACAAATATAAATTCCTCTTTACCATAAGTAATAGTATTTTCTTCCCCATTTATTACCAGTCTAATGGTTTTATTTGATATTATGAAGATCTCGTCCCTAGGTTTCAGTGTTATATCCTCTTTTACCTTTCTGCCATTTAATAGTACCCTATCTAATGGAATATCTTGACCCAAGTATTCTATCAACTCAATTAATGTGCATATTTCTACTATTTCAACCCTATCCCCTTCATTTAATAAAGGATTTCCCTCTATTTCTACCCCATTTACTTTAATAGTCCTCAACAAGTTAAAAGGTTCATCATTAATAAATATCATTTTTTCCTTGGATATGCAATCGTATAAATATGGAATTATTTTTTCCCCTTTAGTCCCTTTAACTATTTCTACTATATCTCCATCATTTAAAGATGTGTTTAAATTGCTTATTTTCCCGTTTACATATATTTTAGCTGGCTCTCCTATTTTCCCGGCAAGAATTTTCTTCTCATCATCTACAAAATATTCAAAAGCATCTCCAAGCTTTGGAACTAAATACCTTGGATTATATCCTGTCAATACTAATATATCTGACACTTTAACCTTGTCCGTATTGAATAACCTTATCTCTTCTCCATTAAATTGTATCTCCATGAAATTACTATACTTTTGATTAACACCTTCCACAGCAATTCCTATGGGTGTTACTATATCTGGACCACATATATTATCATCTATGCCTTCAACATTTTCAATAAAACTAGTATCCCTAATGGACACCCTTTCCCTAGGAAGACCTAAGTTTTTTGCTAGAGACTCCCTTAGTCCAGGCAACTGACTACTTCCACCAATTAGAAACACTGCACTAGGGGTTTTCCCATTAAATTCTATAATCTTTTCTGCAATTCCTTGGGAAATTTTATTTACAGTTTCGTGTATGCCTTGAAGGATTTCTTCAGTAGTAAGCTGGTACTCGATGCCCACAACATCTGTAAATCGATGGTCTTTCTGGGAATTGAGTTTTATTTTTAATTCCTCGCTAGCGTTAAAATCTAATAAATACCTTTTGGATAAAGCCTCCGTTATTTCATCTCCCGCAGTAGAAGTCATAGCATAAGCCATAATATTACCATCCCTCGTTATGGCAATGTCCGATGTTCCTGCCCCAATATCTACTAGTGCCAAGTTCAATAATCGTAACTCTTCCTTAATTGCCACATTTATCGCCGCTATTGGCTCTAAGGTAATATTGCCCACCTCAAGGCCAGCCTTAGATACAACGGTGTATAGACCTTCAATTACCATTTGTGGTAGAAAAGTAGCTAATAGATCCACTCCAATTTTATCTCCTCTATGTCCTTCTAACTTAGTCATAAAATTATCATCTAAATAATAGTTTATGACGCTATAATCTATACTATAGTATTTTAGCTTGTTTTGATTTTCATCTTCGTTTATTCTTTGTTGAGCTTTTTGGACTGCATCAAGCTCTAAAGCTTCAACAATATTCCTGCTTATTTCCATGGACCCATCTATTTCTTTATCTACCCTAACTTTACAAGTTTTTAAGGATCTACCAGCTGCAGCTATGGAAACCTTTCTTAGTTCTATACCCAGCCTTGCCTCTAATTCCTCTTTTATTTCCTTTACAATTTTAGTAACTCCATCAATGTTGTGAATCTGTCCATCATACATATTCCTTCTGTCATGTTCTCTAAAGGAATAAGCCAATATATGAAGTTTTTCATCTTCTGTATATTTACCAACAATGCCAATAATGGTTCTGGTACCAATATCTAATGAAAAGATCAAATCATCAGCTGTATTATTCAACTCTTTCATACTAACAGTCCTCTCCATCCTTACTAACTATCTCTTTGAAATAAAAACAATAATTTGTCAAGGGGCACTTATTACAAAGAGGCTTTCGTGCCTTACACACCCTTCGTCCATGAAAAATCAATAGATGGTGGGCCTTTGACCACATATTCCTATCTATGTTATCCATTAAATCCTTTTCCGTGTCCAGTACATTTGAACTGTCCGCTAAACCTATTCTATTGGATACTCTGAAAACATGGGTATCTACCGCTATAGCCGGTACTCCAAAAGCATTGCTCAAAACTACATTGGCAGTCTTCCTACCTACTCCAGGTAAGGTCATTAGCTCCTCTAAGGTGTTAGGTACTTTTCCTTCGTAATCTTTCAATAGTAAATCACAGGTAGATAGGATGTTTTTGCTTTTGGTATTGTAAAAACCACAGGATCTAATTTTCTCCCCTAGTTCCTCCTCTGTTAAGGTTAGATAATCCTCTGGAGTCTTATACTCTTTAAAAAGCTTTTCTGTAGTCTTATTTACCTGAACATCAGTACACTGGGCTGAGAGTATGGTAGCTATCAATAGTTCAAAAGAATTTGAATAGTTTAACTCAGCCTTAGCATCTGGATATAGATCCAGCAACCTATTTATTACCTCTTTTATTTCTACTTTGGTTAACATTTTTTTCATTTTTATCACCTACATAATTTCTATATCATAATCAATTATTTCTACTCTACTATCCCCATCAATAAATTTTAATACCTTAGATATTATTTGATTAGCATGTTGTGTATCATTAGTTACACAACTAAATCCAATTATTGAGGTCTGCCAACTATCATTTAATCCAATCTCTGCAATGGATACATTAAACCGAGATTGAATCCTACCGATAATACTCTTAGTTATATGCCTCTTTTCTTTCAAAGAATTGGACTCATATAATTTTAGTTTCAAAGTACAAATTCCCACTATCATATAAACCACCTCAATAATATATTAATCCTACATCTCCTATTTTAGCTTATTTTATCAAATAAAAAAAGGGGACAATGTCCCCTTTCTAATTATAATATGTTCATTTCCTTGCCAACTTGTTCAAATATCTCTACTGCTCTATCTAGTTGTTCTTTAGTATGAGCAGCAGTTACCATACATCTAACCCTTCCAGTTCCTCTTGGTACCGTTGGAAATACTATGCCTGAAACGAACACGCCTTTTTCTAGTAATTTCCTACTAAATTCCATAGTTTCTGCTTCATCACCAATTATAACCGGTGTAATTGGTGTTTCACTATGTCCTGTATTAAATCCTAAGGTACCTAGTTTTTCTTTGAAGTAGTTTGCATTATCCCATAGCCTATCAGTGTATTCTGTAGATTCTAGCAACATCTTAATTGCTTCTATTATAGCCCCTGCTGCTGCTGGTGGTAACGTTGTACTAAATAGTACTGGTCTTGCTCTATGGTTTAACCATTCATACATAGTATTAGATCCTGCTACATAGCCACCCACAACTCCTATAGCTTTAGATAGAGTTCCTATGGAAAAATCAACTCTTCCATGTAATCCAAAATGGTCTACTGTTCCTCTTCCGCTTTCTCCTAATACCCCTGAACCATGAGCATCATCTACATACGTCATAGCCTCATATTTTTCAGCTAATTCGACTATTTCAGGTAATTTAGCTATATCCCCATCCATACTAAATACCCCGTCGGTGATAATCAATACATTTTTGTATTTATCTCTATTTTCTTTAAGTATTTGCTCTAGGTGGTCGATATCTGAGTGCTTAAATATCATTCTATCGGCTTTGCTAAGCCTAGTTCCGTCAATTATGGAGGCATGATTTAGTTCATCGGATATTATTAAATCTCCTTTTTCAGTTATAGCTTGTATGGTTCCAGCATTACAATTGAATCCTGATTGATAAATAAATACAGCTTCTTCTCTTTTAAATTCGGTCAATAGTTCTTCTAGTTCTTCGTGAATAGACATGTTTCCAATGATGGTCCTTACGGCTCCTGCACCAGCCCCGTATTTTTCAACGGCTTCTATAGCTCCTTTTTTCAATCTAGGATGATTAGCAAATCCAAGATAATTGTTAGATGATAGGTTAATAACCTTTTTTCCATCTAAAATTATTTCTGCTTCGTTAGCCCCTTCTAGTACTGGCAACTTCCTATACACACCTTGTTTCTTAAGATCTTCGATCTTTTCCTTTAAAAAATTTAATTCATGAACATTACTCACGGTGATTCCCTCCTATATAGTAAAATTTAGGCTATGCTTCACTATTATAGTATAACATAAATTCAATTATTGTTGTCGATCCTTGTTAAAAAATAATTTATTTGCTCTTTTATCTCCAATCTAAGGGATTGTTCTTTCTCATTTTTCATTTGTTCCTCTACTACCTTTCTACCATATTCAAAATCTATATTTAATATAGACCAAGTAACATATTCCCTAATCATAGGACTAGGATCTTTTAATGAAGGTATTAGTAGTTTTAAATTATCCCTGTCCCTCATATTACCTAAAGCAATAATAGCATTCCTCTTCAATATATTTTTACCCCTCCAGGCTCCTGCCATAGAACCATATTTCTGTTTAAATTCTCTGTTGGATATATATAACAATTCCTCTATATCCATATAACCTTTAGTAATTCTAGGTAAGAATTCCTGGTGATTAGGTTTTTTAATACCCTTGTTCTTAGGACAAGCTAATTGGCAGGCATCACAGCCATATATATTGATACCCATCTTTTCCCTTAATTCGTAGGGAATTTTCTCCCTTGTCTGAGTCAAATAGGATACACACTTTTTAGGATTAAATTTATATGGTCCTTCTAAGGCTCCTGTTTGGCAAGCTTTAAGACATAGATCACATTCTCCACATTTTCCCTCTAAAACTTGAAAATCCATAGGTATATACAAGTCAGTCAATATATAACCAATAAATATAAAGGAACCGTATCGGTCATTGATAATAGAACAGTTTTTGCCATAATAGCCTATACCAGCTTTCCATGCCAATTCCCTATCTATTAATGGACCTGTGTCTACATAGTATTTGTACTTAAAATCTTTAACTTTCTTTATTTCTTCAATAAGCTTTTCTATTCTATCCTTTAATACTAAATGATAATCTAACCCCCAGGTAGATTTGGATAATTTCCCCTTTATTTTGTAATCAACAGGCTGATTGTATTCATTGTTATAGGATAGACCTATTAATATTATGGTTTTACAGGAAGGAAATATGAGTTTAGGATCTATTCTTATTTTTATATCCTCTTCTTCAAATTCCGTCTGTCTATCTTCGTTCTTCCTACTGATAAGATACTCCTCTAAACTTGATAAAGGCTCACAATCGGTAAATCCTATTATATCTATATTTAGTTCTTTTGATTTATCAACTATATATCCTTTTAAATCCATACCTATCTCCTCTTTTATTAGCCGATCCTATATATTATACCACTAATAATTGATATAATATAAAATAATCAATTATTTTGGAGGGATATTGTGAAAAAGTGGTATAATAAATTATTTTTAAATGATATTAGAAAGGCTGTTGAAAAATACGCTCTTATTAAAGATGGTGACAATATACTAATCGGTCTTTCCGGAGGAAAAGACAGCATATTCTTAATATATGTTTTAAACCTTTTGAAAGAAAACTCCTATTTAGATTTTAATATAACAGGAATCCATATAGATATTGGTATAAATATAGATATGTCAAGAATAGAGGATTACTTAGATTCCATAAGTATCCCCTATCTGTATAAAAATATAAATATTAAGGATAGTATATTTAAGGGAAAAAACCCTTGCTATCTCTGTGCTAAGATGAAACGTGGTACTATTGCCAGGATTTCAAAAGAAAGAGGTTTTAATAAAATAGCCTATGGTCATCATATGACCGATGTAGTTAATACCTTTTTGCTAAACATTATATATACAGGACAATTTCATACTTTTAAACCTAATTCCTATAATAATAAACACCAGCTTCATTTGATTAGACCCTTAATATATGTTAAGGAAGAGATCATTCAAAAGGTAGTGGTAGATGAGAACCTGCCCTTAGGAATTGGTAATCCCTGTCCCTATGATAAGAAAAACAAAAGAAACGAAATTACTATGCTAATGGAGGATATTAAAAAAAGGTATCCTGACTTTGAAGAAAAAGCAATAAATGCTATTGAAAGCTCTCATTATAAAAACTTATGGTAAATTCCCTAATACCTTAAACCCTTTAATAATTCAATCTCTTTTTTATATCCCTCTAATTCGTTAGGGGTTTCTAGATAAAATGGAATATCCTTTAGGATAGGATGATTTATTATGTTTTTTATTGCTTCTAGCCCAATAGTACCTTCCCCTATTTTTGCATGTCTATCTTTTTTGCTGCCAAAATCCATCATATTGTCATTTAAATGTATAGCCTTTAGCCTATCTAATCCTATTATTTGGTCAAACTCTTCTAATACCCCATCTAAATCATCTACAATATCGTAGCCAGCTGCATGAACATGGCAAGTATCTAAACAGATCCCAATCAATTCATTATGCTCTACCCTATCTATTATCCCCTTCATTTCCTGAAAAGTTTTTCCTAGCTCCGTACCCTGACCTGCCATAGTCTCTAGCAGTAACATAGTAGTTTCTTTACCTGTGATTATCTCATTTAAAGCCCCTGTAATCCTTTCAATTCCATATTCCGTTCCTTTTCCCACATGATTCCCTGGATGAAAGGTAAAATAAGGTATGGATAGCTTGTTTAATTTTTCATAATCCTCTTTTAATATTCCCTTTGCCATTCCATATATATTTGGTTTATAGGAAGCTAAGTTTATAATATAGGGAGCATGAGCTAATAATGGTCCAAAATCATTTGTTTCTAATATCCTATTCATATTCTCTACATCCTTCATATCTAAGGCCTTAGAAGATGAACCCCTGGGATTTCTGCTGAAAAATTGGAATACATTTGCTCCTATGTCCAATGCAGATCTGGCCACATTCTCATATCCCTTTGCAATACTTAAGTGACAACCAATATACATCTAATCACCCTTTCTAATATTCATATATATGATACCATAATTAGTATCCATTAAGCCATTTATATACAAATATATGAGAAACCTCTTTCTATTTCATTATATTTACTGTTTTTTATATTTGAAAATATGATATAATTTATTCTATACACTATATAAAGGAGTACACACTATGTTTAATCTTAAAAAGAAATCCTTCAAAAGATTCGATTTGGCACTATTTATAACGGTATTGCTATTATGTATATATGGAATAGTTATGATTAAATCTGCTACCTTAAGCTTTGATACCAATCGCCATGTAAAGGTACAAGCTATTTCTACCATATTGGGTGTTATAGCCATAGTATTTTTTGTCCTATTAGATTATCAGTTTATAGGCAAATTCTACATACCCATTTATGTGATATCCGTCGGGCTATTAGTAGCCGTAGCATTATTTGGAATTGGCGCAGAACAATGGGGCTCGGATTCTTGGTTGAAAATTGGAGGTTTTGTATTTCAGCCTGCCGAAATTGCAAAGGTAGGGATTATCATATTTTTAGCAAAATATATTGATAAAAATAAAAATGAAATTAATCAACCATTAACCGTGTTAAAAATACTCGCTTTAGCTGGAATTCCTATCCTGTTAATAGCTAAACAACCGGACTTTGGTACAGCCGTAGTGGTAGTTTTCTTCGTAGTAGTCATGTTGTTTGCCGCAGGTATAGATTGGAAATATATAGGCTATGCTTTTTTAATAGGTATAATATCTTTACCTATATTATGGTTTTCCCTAAAGCCCTATCAGAGGGATAGAATATTTACTTTCTTAGATCCTGAAAGGGACACCTCTGGAACGGGTTATCAAGCTATGCAATCAAGAATTGCCATAGGATCAGGAAAGGTATTCGGTAGAGGATTGTTTCAAGGTACTCAAACCCAGTACAACTATCTACCAGAGAAACAAACAGATTTCATATTTGCTGTAGTTGGTGAAGAACTTGGATTGATTGGTGGATTGATTCTAATTCTATTGTACTTTATCATGCTATTTAGGCTTATAATGATTGCCCGAAATAGCAAGGATACATTTGGATCCTTAATGGTAATTGGATTTGCAGCTATGTTTCTAATTCACATTTGGGAAAATATAGGGATGACCATCGGCCTTATGCCTATAACTGGTATTCCTTTACCTTTTATGAGTTACGGAGGAACTTTCCAACTAGTCAATTTGATATGCATAGGAATGGCGCTAAGTGTAGGGGTTCATAAAGAAGGTCTCAATTTTTAGCTGCATTTAACTGCAGCTATTTTTTTATAAACAGTACCTTGCAATAAAAGATAGCATAGTATATAATATAGTCAAATGTAATTGGAAGGGATGCCTATGAATATACAATTTAAAAAAGGAGTATTGGAGCTATGCGTTTTATCATTACTTATCAGAAGGGACTATTATGGATATGAATTAGTAGAGCACATATCTAAATATATCAATATATCAGAAGGAACAATCTATCCCCTTCTTAGGAGGTTTAGAAAGGAAGGATATGTTACTACCTATTTACAAGAATCTCAAGAAGGCCCACCTAGGAAATACTATAGGATTACTGAGGTAGGTGAAAGAGCTTATGAAGAGTTAGTAGAAGAATGGCAAAATTTCACCATAGGGGTAAATAAGATAATAAGGGGTGATTTTAGTGAATAGGATTGAATTTATGGAACAACTACGCAATGGACTAAAGGGAATTTCAGAAGAGGAAATTGAAGATATACTATATGATTATGAGGAACATTTTGATATAGGGTTGTCTAAAGGCAAAACTGAAGAGGAGATTGCAAAGGAATTAGGAAATCCAAGGAATATCTCTAAAACCTACAGAGCATCAGCTACAATAACAACAGCGGAAAATAACCCTTCGCCTGGAAATCTATTCAAAGCTATTTTAGCAGCTATGGCATTAGGGTTTTTTAATCTAGTCATCGTATTAGGCCCTTTTATCGCAATAGTAGGATTGTTATTCGCCTTATACGCTATTTCAGTAGGGTTTATTATAGGAGGAGTCGGATCCTTCTTTGGTACTATAGCAGCACCCTTTCTGCCATATAGAATAAATGTAGGGATGCATCCTATAACCTCTATATCCTTCGGAATAGGGTTGACTGCTCTAGGGGTATTGATCATGATAGGTAGTTTTTATTTAACTAAACTACTGTATCAAGGGACCATCAAATACTTAAGATGGAATATAGATATTATTAAAAGATAGGGGGTATTAATAATGACTACTAAAAAATTAGTACTTATATTGGTTGGCGTTGCACTGGTTGCTTTTGGGGTAGGACTCTTGTCTCTAAATCGCTATGGTTTTAATATCTATGATAGACAAGGAATTAATATTGCCTTTGATGGCATAGATATAAGGGATGGAAATTCAGCAGTAAATATAGGCCCTGGAGGTATCCATATTGTAGATGGAGATGAACAGGTAAAGGTAGGATTTAAAGGTATATGGGGTAAAAATACTAAAAACTTAATAAAAAAGGATATAGATGAAGAAAAATTAGAAGATATAAAAGGGATCAAAAATATCGATATAGAAACTCCTTTTATTGATATAAATATAATACCTGAAAAAAGAGAAGATGTAAAAATCCATTATAATGGCTATGTTGAGTCTAGCTATATCCCTAAGCTAGAAACAAATAAATCTAATAACACTCTCTATATAGTTGCTAAAAAAGGTAATTCCAATTCCTATAGTGTATATAATTCCAATCTAAAACTTGATATATATGTACCTATGGACTTTAAATATAATATTAGAACTATTACTTCTTCAGGAGACATAAAGATTTCAAAACTAGAACTAATGGATTTAGATTTAACTGCTAGTTCTGGAGATATACAAGTATATGATATGAATTTAGATAATCTATCTATAGAAACTTCTTCTGGAGAACAGGAGCTTAAGAATATAAAATCCCAGAATAGTAGCTTCTTAGCCAGTTCTGGCGATATTGAGATATATAACTTTACAGGGGATATAAATATAACTACTAGCTCAGGGGATATACATTTAGACTATAAAACCTTTAATAATAATGTCGGCATAACTGCCAGCTCAGGAGATGTAAAGGTAATATTACCTAGTAATTCTAACTTTAATTTAGATGCCAATACCTTCTCTGGAGAAATTGAATCAAATTTTCCAGTAACAATTACTGGGAAATTAAAGAACAATCTATCTGGAAAAGTTGGTAATGGTACAAATTCTATAAATATTACCACTAGTTCAGGGGATATAAGTATTAATTCTAAATAGTATCATAGAACAATCAACTAAAACCCCCTCCTCTAGAGGAAGGGGTTTTATAGTTGACCAAACTAATAACCTAATTATTTCCCAAAAACCATTCTATTAACTCTGAACCTATGCTTATGGATTTATTATACATTCCTGGTATTTCCTCTTTAGAAAACCAGCCAGCATGGACTATTTCCTTCCCATCTGCTTCTATCTCTCCATCTAAGTATTCCGCTGTAAAGCCTATCATCATAGAATTGGGATAGGGCCAAGGCTGAGAACCAAAGTATTTAATATTCTTTACCTTAATTCCTACTTCCTCATACACTTCCCTTTTTACACATTCTTCAAAAGTTTCTCCGTATTCAACAAATCCAGCTATAACGCTATACATTCGGTTTGGAAATTGTCTATTTTGAGCTAATAACAGCTTATCTTCCTTTACAACTGCCACTATAATTGCCGGGGAAGTCCTAGGCCAAGTAGTATTGCCACAATTAGAGCATACCATTGCTCTTTCTGAAGGACTGTCTTTCTTATACATTTTAGAGCCACATACGCCACAATATTGGTTTAGCTTTAACCAGTTTAATAATAGATTAGCTTTAGAGCTTAGTGTATACGTATCTTCATCCACAGTATTAGATAAAGTCTTTAAATCTAAAAAAACAACATTTTCTTCGCCAATATCATCAGCTACTTCACCACAATAACAGTTATGTCCACAAAAGGCGCCCATATATTGAATATTGTATATGGAAATATTCAAATGCTCTATATACTCCCATCGAGGAATTTGAATTTTATTTTTACTTTCTATAGTTAATAGCTTATTATCTTTAAACAAAAACCAATAGTCTTTATCACTTCTCCTATGTAATGGCTTAACCGATGGTTCAAATAATATATAATCATCCATACATATCACCTCATGTTTATTAGTCTATCACATTCCCCTTCTCTTTTAAAAAACATTTTCTACATAAAGGCTCGTACTCGTCAGAAGCTCCAATCTTAATTCTTTCCTGATCCTTAGATTTTCTATTACTGACCCATGCATCTGTTCCACATTTTACACATACAGCATGATGTTTGTACAAGTAATCTGCTATGGGCATTAACTCCTTAACTACTTCAAAGGGCCTGCCAGTAAAATCCATGTCCAGCCCCGCTACTACAACGGTTAAATCTCTTTCTAAAAAACCGTTTATTCCTTCAATAGTCCTATTTACAGAACCACCTAAAAATTGAACCTCATCTATGGCAATTACATCTGGTTTCAACTCATCAGCATATTCGATTATTTCATCTATATCATTAACTAGAATGGCACTCATGGAAGTTAAATCGTGGGTAACTATTTCATTTCTTTTATACCTACTATCCACAGCTGGCTTAAAAGCTACAGTCTTATATTTAGCTATATTAAATCTTTTCACATCCTTCTCCAAGCTGGAGGTCTTCCCCGAGAACATAGAGCCAGTGTGAACTATTAATTTTCCTTTGTATTGATGCAATGCAATAACCCCCTTCTTTGATTAACTTTTATTATTATATCATTTATTTTATAGTATTGCTTTCAAATATGTGGCCCTTATTCACATAATATTTTCTAATGAATATTATAAAGTATCATATGTCCTTTTAAAGGAGAGTTTGATATGGATAAAAAAACAATAGTTGAAATTAAAAATATAGGAATGATATATCACACTTTAGGAGGTGAAACAAAAGCCCTCGAAAATATAGATTTTAAGGTTTTTGAAGGTGAAATAGTAGGAATTGTCGGCCCTAGTGGTTGTGGTAAATCCACTCTACTTTCAATAATTGCTGGTCTAATTACTCCTACTTCAGGGGAAGTACTAGTTAATGGGAAAAAAGTAGAAAAACCTTCTGAAGACGTAGGATACATGTTTCAAAGGGATCACCTTTTTGAATGGAGAACTATTTTTCAAAATGTAGTATTAGGTCTTGAGGTGAGAGGAAAAATAGATGAAAATTCCTACAAACATGCTGAAAAGTTACTGGATAGCTATGGATTAGGGGATTTCAAGGACATGTATCCTAGACAGCTTTCTGGTGGAATGAGACAAAGAGCAGCCCTCATAAGAACATTGATAGTTGAACCAAATCTACTGCTGTTAGATGAACCCTTTTCAGCTTTGGATTACCAGACAAGACTAGCTATTGCCGATGAAATCGGTATAATTTTGAAAAGGGAGAAAAAAACAGCTCTATTAGTTACCCATGATATTGCTGAGGCCATATCCCTTTCAGATAGGATCCTAATCCTTACTAATAGACCTGCTACCATCAAGGATATTATTGAAATCGATTTAACCTGTCCTGAAGGGATAAGAACTCCTTTAAAATGTCGTGAAGCTCCCGAATTTAGATATTATTTTAATAAAATATGGAAGGAGCTGGATGTTCATGTCTAATAACCAAATATCTAAGGAACATAGGGAATACTTGAAAAAAGTTAAAAAAAGAAAATACACTATTTTGTTAACCCAAATAACTATTTTGATATTAGTTCTAATATTATGGGAGATAGCAGCACGGTTTAATTGGATAGATACCTTTTTGACTAGTTATCCATCAGGAATATGGAAGTTATTTCTAGAGTATGCTAAGAACGGAGACCTGTTTTACCATGTTGGTATTTCTGTTTTTGAAACCATAGTTGGCTTTATAGCAGGTACCTTATTGGGAATCCTTATAGCCATAGGCCTTTGGTGGTCGGATTTTTGGGCAAGGGTACTGGATCCCTATTTAGTGGTATTGAATAGTCTACCCAAAACAGCATTAGCACCAATTATAATAATATGGGTAGGAGCAGGCTACTCTGGTATAATTGTTACAGCTATTACCGTATCCATCGTTATTACTATAATGAACATGTTTGTCAGCTTTATATCCGTGGATGATGATAAAATAAGGCTTCTACAAACCTTCGGTGCAACAAAGTTTCAAATTCTTAAAAAGGTAGTTATTCCTTACTCCATTCCGACTATGATAAGTACATTAAAGGTCAATATAGGTTTATCCTGGGTAGGAGTAATTGTAGGTGAATTTTTAGTATCCAAAGCAGGAATTGGCTATTTAATCGTATATGGTGGCCAAGTGTTTAGATTGGATCTAGTGATGATGAGCGTGTTCATATTGGCTTTAATCTCAGCTCTTATGTATAAAGGAATTGCTATACTTGAAGATAAATTTATGAAATGGCAAGACTAATAATTTGCCATCACTAAATGATATCAATACCCTGTAGGTCAAACCTACAGGGTATATAAATATACAATATGTTAGTCCGTCACCAGTTTCTTAAATTACTTCAATCTTTATTATAGTTAATAGTTTGTGTGCTTATTCGATTATTGTATAACATTTTCCTTTGTTCAAATTCCATGAAAATTCACCTTTTTTTCATCTATCATATTGAATATTTTGAAAAAATTCTAAATATATTGTATTATATAGATAGATCCAATCATTTTAGGAGATGAGAAAGATGAAAGGCTATGGATTGGTGTTGTCTGGTGGCGGAGCAAAAGGAAGCTATGAAATTGGGGTCTGGAAAGCGTTACAAGACCTAGACATACCGATAACAGCTGTAACTGGTACTTCCATAAGCGCAATAAATGGAGCAATGCTAGTTCAAGGAGATGAGGATCTTTGTGAACTGGCTTGGACTAACTTTTCGGTAGAACAAATCATAGATGTAGATGAAAATCAATGGCAAGAAAAGAAGGTTTATGAAAAACATTTCAACATATTTAATATTTTTAAAAGTATGTTTTCCTCAGAAAAAATGGAACTTACTCCTTTGAAAGACACATTAGATGAGTATATTAATGAAGAGAGAATCCGAGATTCTTATATTGATTTTGGACTTGTAACCTTTTCACTAAGCGATTTAAAACCTATTCAAGTATTTAAAGATGAAATCCCTAAAGGGCAGTTTGTAGACTACCTAGTGGCTAGTGCATGTTTTCCCGTATTCAAACCCATAGAAATAGACGACAAAAAATACATCGATGGAGGATTTTACGACAATGTTCCTGTATCCTTAATTGAATCGAAGGGAATAGATGATGTAATAGTTGTAGATATATCTGGGTTTGTGCCAAAATCCAAGTGTAGTGATGATTTAAACATAATAAAAATTAAAAGCGAGCATGATCTAGGTAAAACTCTGGAGATAAGTCCTAAACAGGCAAAAAGAAATATCCAACTAGGCTACTTAGATACCATGAAGGCATTCAAAATAGTAAAGGGCAAAATATATTATCTAGTTCCTAATATATCTAATAACGAAGAACCGGATATTGGCACTATCCCACGTAGTGAAATTCGTAAAAATCTGGGCATTTCAAAGGATACCCCAAAGGCTATTAAAAGATTTATTACATATAAATTCTTCAGAATCATTGAATCCCATATGGATATAGAAATGGATACCAATACTGCTATCTGTAGTGCTATGGCTGAGATGACAGCAGAAATATTTGAAATAGAGAAAAATAATATATATACACTAAAGGATTTTAACTATAAAATACTCACTACATTTTACGAAATATGTAATAGTAAAGAATATGAAGAGTATGTAAAAAAAATAGAATATATAGTAGAAGAAAAGCAGATGAAAGGTTATAGAACCAAACTTCGAAGTAAAATCAAAGACAATAAGAAATTGCTATTAGCTTATTTTAGTCAAGATACAAAAAATAAATCTCAATGGAACAAACTTAAGCGAATTACTACGATAATCGAACCAGATTTGATGATTGCATCTTTATATCTTTCCATGATTTTAGATTTGAATAAAGGAAATCTGTCTAAGCATCAATTAATGGGTAAAACTGAAGGATATATCTAATACAATAGATACACCCTTCCACTAATGCTACTTATTCTTTTTATCATCGTCCACTTGTTTCTCTATTTTATCTCGCAATTGGGTTTCCATCTTGTCATTATTATCATGTTCTAAAGAATCCTCTGTTTCATCTTGTGATGGTTTTTCTACCTTTTCTCCCCTGTTCTTTTTGATGTATATATTTGCTACCTGTATCCCCTTAACTAGTAAAAATATAGTGATTATCTCCTTTGCTAAACCTAGAATAACTGAAAGTATTCCAATAAAACCATAAGCCGCTGCCATATTCATCTTTCTCCTCCAATCAATTAATTAAATTCTACTATCCTAACTTCTTCAATAATCACAGGTTCTAATGGCTTATCACTGCGATCTGTTTCAACCCTTGCAATTTCATCTACTACATCCATACCTTCAAAGACCTGACCAAATACGGTGTGTTTGAAATCTAACCAAAAGGCTCCTCCCAAATCCTCATAGGCTTTAATTACCGCTATAGGATAGCCTTTTTCTTCTCCTAAACCTTTCATTTGCCCTATTATATCCTCGTCAACCTGATCCCCTTGAACTATAAAAAATTGACTGCCATTGGTATTTGGGCCAGCATTAGCCATGGATAATGCACCTCTAATATTGCGATAATTTATATCAAATTCATCTTCAAAAGGTCCTCCCCAAATACTTTCTCCACCTCTACCAGTTCCTTCTGGATCTCCTCCTTGAATCATAAAATTTGATATAACCCTATGAAAGGTTACCCCATCATAATATCCATCTTTTGCGTGGGTTTTGAAATTTTCCACTGCCTTTGGTGCTATATCTGGAAATAATCTTACCTTGATAGTCCCATAATTAATCTTTATTTCTGCTATCTCTTCTCCCTTTGCAGGTAATTGTAATTGTTCCAATTCCATATTATCTTCTCCTTTCAAGGGCAATGTATTTTTTTCTTTTTCACATCTCGTCAATAGGAATATAGTTATCATTATCTATAACGACCCTATGATCTTTGAACCTTGTCCTCCCAATGCTATTACCCTTTCCAATATTTGATATACTATATAGACTATCATACTTTGATGATTATTATAAGGGGTTTTAAAAAAATGTCATACGGAGACCAAGTTTCTCACCTTAGGCTCAGAATGACATTTCTTTCAATTCCTTAGGATGGGCTTAGTTTAATATTATATTACATCCTAAGGTACTTTCCATTTCCTTTAGTGCAAATTCATGAGCTTCTTCATCAAAAGATGCTACCCCATCCCTATATACATTAACTTTATATCCTAAATTTCTGGCATCAGCTGCAGTATATAATACACATATATTGGTACATACCCCTACTAGATATATTTCCTCTATTCCTTTTTCTCTCAAATATAGATCTAAATCCGTACCATAAAAGGCACTATATCTCCTTTTCTTAATAATCTTGTCCCCATCTTTCACCTCAAGTTGTTGGATAATCTGGCTGCCTTCTGTACCTGCTATACAATGAGGTGGAAACATATCGAATTCCCTATCATCTTCTTCATGATTATCGCATATATAAATAATGGGATAACCTTTTTTTCTAAATTCATCGGTTTTTTCTTGGATAAATTCCACTATTTTTTTCCCTGCTGGTCCAGTGGTAAGTCTCCCCTCCTCATCAATAAAATCTTCTAGCATATCGATTATCAATAATGCTTTCATCTTAATCCCTCCTTTAAAATATCATGGCTAAAATTTTGAGAATTAGACAAATATTCAATTACTTGAATATAATAATCTATTAATTCACTTATATAGATAAACTAAATAATCCATTGTATATAGCTTGACCTCATTTACTATACTTTTCTATACAAGCTTTGCATATACATGCTTTGCCTTTTTTATCCTCAGGGACCAATTCCAAAATATATTTAGGAATTTCCATATTATAACACCAACATTCTTCCTCATTCCTTTGACAATTATTCCTCTTGCCACAGATGGGACATATGCCCTGTTCAGCTATTATTCTATGGAATGACGTTTCACTTTGTCTAATTTCTCCAATATAATCAATAAAATCCCTTACATCTTCCTCAGTAGTATCAAAGGAAGTCACTATTCTTATTATATTCTCCCTTTCATCAGTTACATACAAAGGATATTTTCTCTGCAAGGGTTCATTCCAACTCCTTGGAATTTTAACGAACAATATATTGCCTAATGATTCATTGATAATCTCCACTTGGGAAAACTTCTCCAATTCCTCTTTTATAAACCTTGCCTTATTGTTGGAGTTGATAGCATTTTCCTTCCAAATTTCTTCCTCCAAATAGGGTATAAATTGAGCTGAAACAAAACGCATTTTAGATATTAATTGCATTCCTTGTTTTCTAATATATTTGAAATTCTTAGATATTTCTTTATTAAAAGAAACAATTGCCTCTCCTATCATCATCCCATTTTTTGTACCTCCAAAGGATAACAAATCCACACCAGTGTCGGTTATCATCTCTTTGAAGCTAGAGTCAAGGGCCACCACTCCATTGGATATCCTGGCACCATCTACATGTAAAAACATATCATTGGCATGGGCAAAGTCTGCTAACTCCTTTATTTCTTCAAGAGAATAGACTGTTCCCAACTCGGTTATCTGGGATATGGATATGACTTTTGGCTGTACTTGATGCTCATCCTCTATGGAATTAAGGTACTTTTTTACATCATGAATTTCCAACTTCCCCCTTCTATTGGGCACACATAGTATCTTATTTCCCCCAAATCTTTCTAATGCTCCACATTCATCTACATTGATATGAGCGGTATCAGCGCATATAACAGCTTCAAAGGGGTTCAAAATACCACTTAAACCAACTACATTAGCGGCAGTACCATTGGTTACAAAATAGACATCCACATCTTTTTGAAATACTTCTCTAAATAGTTCTTTAGCTCGTTTAGTATATCTATCCTCACCATAAGAAGACTCATGTTCAAAATTACAGTTATTTACAGCTTCTATAATCCTTGGATGGACTCCTGAATTATTATCGCTTAAAAACATTTTCATTAAAATTCTCCCCCCTAAATAAATCCAAGTTGTTTTGTTATATTTAGTTTATCCATTGGCTAATCGATTTTATTTCTTCAGTGATGTCAAAGCTTTGGAATTCCTAATCAATATGATATATTGAAAATAATCTGTAGTAACGCCTCCTTCTGGTATCTTATGTACAATAGGCCATAGTAGTTTTTTATCAAATGGAGAATCATTGCCATTTAGCTTGAAAAGAGTACATTCACCTTTAGCGTATTTTTTTAACATATCTAGTTTTAAATCCAAAGTAGTCATAACACCTTGATAATCCCTTAAATCCGTTGGATATAAATATTCGCAATTATCGTAAACATAAACTATTGATAAAACCTTATCTTGAAACATGGATTCATTGGATATCAAAGCTGAACCAAACCATCTAACATAAGGAGTTCCCCTTTGAAATACATGGGATAATCCTAATTGTCCATAATATTTTCCTGTTGGTAATCTATTATGAATTCTAATGAAATTTTCATACATTTGCTTATCCCTAATAGCATTAAAATTGTTTCCATGGTAAACCCTATATCTAGATAATAGATTGTCATTTACTATTTCAAATCCATAATAATTTTCCTTAAGATGTTTTTTGTAAAACCCATCCCTCTTTTCCATATCCCCTTTTAACTCTTTACAAAATTCTATTATTTCTTCACCCTTTGCATCCTTGCTAAGCTTTTTTATTTTTTTTAATATATCCTTGGTATCATCAATTTCAGGAAGAACATAAAGCATATATTTAAAGGCGTTTTCAATTTGATGTTCTATATCTATACCTATTATCTTTATTTTTCTTGTAGTGGGTAATTTTGTATTAAATTGGTATAACTCCTTCCAGTGATTAAAACCTTCCCTATTCCATGCAAAAGTACCCTTTAATGGTTCATAGATTTCCCTAAGTATTTTTTCATCTCCGGTCTCCAAATATCTATTTAAAAAAAATGCAACACTGAAAGGCAGCTCCCAAAGATAGTATTTAAAATTCGTCTTGAGTTTGAAGTATTTTAAATACTTCATCCTCAATTGCTCATTAGCCAAGACTCCATGATTCTCACCAACTAAAAATATTTGTCTCCCTTCTAAATCGTCATCCATAATAGAAAGATCTTTAAAGTCATCTATTTCTTCCAAATCCATCATGATGTGATTTTCCTCTAGATATTTATATATGTCACCATAATTCAATGGATTCAAAATAAAAACCCCACCCTTTCCTAGTATTTCATAAATATGTTCCATATCCCACCATCTAGTAGTATTTTAACATATTTATTTGGATATTTTAATATATACAAATATATTTACTATATTAGATTAGTATTATGTTTTCCAGGAAATTTATTTTTGGAGGTAGATAATATTGATGGATTTCATTCCTAAGCAGGTGTTCTATGAACCTGATGCTTTAGACTATCCTATTGGTAAAAATTTGGTAGATTACTTTAAAAAATCAAATATACCAGTAAAACCTACCACTTCTCATAATAGAGTTGTTGGTATAGCTGGAGATACTCCTACAGAAGCCTATAGGGAAGCAAAGGAGACCTTAGTCATTGGAGTTAGAAGAGGTAAGACTTTTCAAACTTGTAAACCTTCTGCCCATTATCAACTTCCCCTAGCTACTTCTTGTCCTGGTATGTGTGAGTACTGCTATTTATCTACAACTTTAGGACCAAAACCTTACTTAAGAATATATGTTAATATTGAAGAAATATTAGATATAACAAAAAATATAATTGAAACTAGAGCACCAGAAATAACTGTATTTGAAGGTGCTGCCACATCAGATCCTGTTCCTGTGGAAAAGTATACTGGAAATCTTAAAAGAACTATAGAATTCTTTGGTAAGGAGCCTTTAGGACGATTTCGATTTGTAACTAAATTTACAAATATAGATAGCCTTTTAAATATAGAACATAATAGTCATACCCGATTTAGATTTAGTCTAAATTGCCAAAAGGCAATTAGAGACTTTGAACATAAAACGCCTCAGCTTTTAGACAGGGTAATAGCAGCATCGAAAATGTTAAAGGCAGGGTATCCCATAGGTTTTATTATTGCTCCAATATTTAGATTTGAAAACTGGGAAGAAGAATATTTAGAGCTTTTTGCTTTATTAGACAAATATTTATATGAAAACATGCCCGCAAATTGGTCTCCTAAAGATTTAACTTTTGAGTTTATATCCCATCGTTATACTCTTAGGGCTAAATCCAATATACTTAATGTTTTCCCTAATAGCAAACTTCCTATGAATGAAGAGGATAGGAAATTTAAATATGGACAATTTGGTTATGGTAAATATATTTATAGTCCAGAAGAAATAAATGAGTTAAGGGAATTTTTTCTAAATAAAACAGAAGAATATTTTCCAGGAGCAAAGATTGAATATTTTATATAAATGCATAAATGCACCGGGGACAGTTCTTGGTGCAGTACATGCACCGGGGACAGTTCTTGGTGCAGTACATATATTTCCAATTAATCATATTTTTTTGGCAATATTATGAACAATTCCTCTATTTATACCTAATAAATCAGCTACTCTCCTATGGGATAACTTACTTAATTGCAATAAATCAATAACTATCTCATCTATAGCATCCTGATTATTACATAATTGTTTTATATCTTTTACTTTATATTTATCGCAATAGGCTTTTAAAATTTTTTTAGCCTTAATTTCTCGTTCCCTTTCTAAATCCTCTTTAATCTCTAAAAACTCCAGCATATCATCTTTTAAATGAAATCGTTGAAATTGATCAATGGATCCTCCAAACATGTTCATTATCATTTCTTTTTCATTAGAATCAACTAAACTATTCCCACCATTTAGATAATCCCTATAACTACTCCATTTGTAATTTTCAGCCTTCAATACTATTTCAGCTTTTACAGGATTATCATGTATATATCTTATAGCACTAAGTAAATATTGATCTGTATTTATCACTTCGCTTTTATATCTGCCTTGAAATACATGGCCTACCTGATTATATTTTTTATTATATCTTAAAGCAAATTTCAAATGAATTCTTCTAAATGCATCTGCCATTGAATCAATATCGGAATTAATTAAGAGATGGATGTGATTATCCATTATACAATAAGATAATAATATAAGACTTCCTTCTTCTATTGCTAGTTTTAATTCATCTAAATAATACTGCTTCTCTGAAGTATTTTTAAATATCATTTCCTTATTATTACCCCTGGCCATTACATGATAATATCCTGAATCACTAACAAGTCTAGCTACTCTAGCCATATTATCACTTCCTGTATTTATTTTTGTTAAATTCGTTCTCATATTCCTATTAATAAAATATTATATATCTTATTAATAGTCAATAAATTTTCAGAAATATACGAAAATAATAAAAATAATATAGGATAATTTCCTTTACATAGAAAACTATCCTATATTAATAAAATAATTAGTCATAACAGCTTGGAAAAAATTGGACTGCGAAGGGAACTGTCCCTGGTGCATTTATCTTTTTTCATAAGTTCCATCAGAATATTTGGCAAATCTTGTTTCTTCATTGGAATGTACTGGGTCTGTACGTTCCCAAGGCCAGCCACCAAAACCAGTTTCCTGAAAATCCATATAAGCTTCTCTAATTTCTTCCATAGTATTCATAACAAAAGGTCCACGGGCTACAACTGGTTCATCAATAGGTTCTCCTTCTAGAAGAAGAAAATTGCTTTCCTCATTTCCATTTTTTATGCTTACATCTTGGTCCCCTTGTAACTTTATTCTATTATTAAAATCTATAGTAGTATTACCGATTTCAATATTATCTCCTTCATAATAATATAAATTTCTAGTAATAGTACTAGACACTGCTGGTATATTAAATACTGCTTCTGGTTCCATTTTTATCAACCAAATATTTACATTGTTTTTATCATCATTTGCCCAAGATGCAGGTGCTGGATCTAAACTTTCAACCTCTTTATACTTTCCTGCAATAAGCCTTATATTAGCCTTTTTACCATTTGAATCAATCTCCTCTATAACTGGTATATCCTCTGCCCATAGCATTTTATAATAGGGTTTTGTGAATTTATCCTTTTTAGGGAGGTTTAACCAAACCTGAAACAAATGTAATGGATTGTCCTTATCCTTATATACTAATGGAAACATTTCAGAGTGCTGTAAGCCACTTCCAGCAGTCATCCATTGTACATCTCCATTTCCATATCTTCCATAAGCTCCATGGGAATCAGAATGATCTACGAAACCTTCTAAAACAATAGTTACAGTTTCAAACCCTCTATGGGGATGAGCTGGAAAACCAGGCACTTTTTTGCCATGGTACATTCTCCATCCGTCTTTTATTTCAAAATCATTACCAATATTTCTCCCTAATAAAGCTGAAGCAGGTGGCCCTAATTCATCATTTCCCTTTGGATAAGCATCTTTGTGATGGGCACAGAATAGGAAAGGATTCTCCGTTTCAAACATAAAATCTAATTTTTCTATTTTTACTATTGGATTTGTCACTATATTATTCCTCCTAATTTTATTTAATAACTAATTTGTTACCCACTATCAATATCCTTATACCCTATTAGAAGAATAATATTAAACTATTGTCTAGATTGTATTTTGATATTTCACAAGTATATCTATCTTTGTATCTAACAAATGTCCGTTTGTCTTGATCTGCTCTTTATCTATCATTAGTCCCATGACATTTATCAAGTATTTTTTCCTTTATTAGATATAGTTGATGTCAAGGATATACTAATTTACATACCCTATCAACTTGCTGAAAGCATGGTTAAGAAAGGCATGAGTATACCCATTATCCCTCCAAGAAGTGCCCCAAGCCATGTTAT
>NZ_PPXY01000037.1 GCF_021655115.1 Clostridium sp. Cult3 | reverse complement strand
TTCCTGCCTTTTTTATTTCATCAAATTCCGGTCTATTATCCCTTATTTTTAAAAACTTCTTTAGGTGTAACATATTTTCAGTAATGTCTAAATATAAGAACTTAATATTGTTGTTGGAAAGATACTCTTTCGCTGGCTCACAACCTGGTCAATGTTTACTACCAAAAACAATTATTTTTTTCATTTACATCTCTCCTTCTAAGTAAATTATCTATATTTAATATATCATGGCCTTCCTAATTGGTAAATATATTAATAGTGAACTTTTAGAATAATACTTGTGATTTTATACTCAATATGGTAAAATTAATGTGAAAGTAATGTTTGGAGGTTGCTGATGAATATATTTCTTGCTAAATAAGAAAATTTTATTGAGACAAAAATACTACTATTATACTGCCCTAGTGTTTTTGTGTCTAATTTTAGCGAGAAATCTCTTTTGAATATATTGATATTATTAAAGGGTGATTTTAGTCATCTTTTTTTATACCTATTTTTGTGCTGCTAGGAGAGTTTTCTCCTGGCAGTTTTTTGTTGGAGGTGAAAACATGAACAGAATCCTTTGAAACCAAAAGCATATATTAAAAGGAGTGAGGTAAATTGGCATTAATAGATATTAAGGATTTAACTTTTACCCATGTTGGAGGCTTAAGTCCAATTTTTGATCATGTAGATTTACAGTTGGATACTGATTGGAAACTAGGATTTATTGGCCGCAATGGATATGGAAAATCTACTTTTTTGAAGCTTTTAATGGGGGAGTTTACCTATGATGGTAGTATTCATACTCCTGTTGACTTTGAGTATTTTCCATATCAGGTAAAAGATCTAGAAAATTTAACTATAGAAATTATCAAAGCTTTAAAAGGTGAATTTCCCCTATGGAGATTACAAAAGGAAATGAATATATTGGAACTTAAAGAAGATATATTATATCGACCTTTTTCAACTTTAAGTCATGGAGAGCAGACTAAAATACTCCTGGCTACTATGTTTATTTCTTACAATAAATTTCTTCTAATCGATGAGCCTACCAATCATTTAGATGTTCATGGTAGGAAACTTGTAGCTGAGTATTTAGCTAATAAGAAAGGGTTTATAGTGGTGTCCCATGACAGAGAGTTTTTAAATATTTCTGTTGATCATATATTGGCTATTGAAAAAAATAAGATAGTGCTAACTAAAGGGAATTACGACACATGGCAGCACAACAAACATTTAGAAGATAGATTTGAATTGGAACGAAATGAAAAACTTAGGAAGGAAATACGAAGATTGAAGGAGTCTGCTAGGGAAAAAGCCCTATGGTCGGATAAAGTTGAGAAGACAAAGATTGGCCAAGGTCCTGTAGATCGAGGGTATATTGGACATATGGCTGCAAAGATGATGAAACGCTCTAAGAATATAGAAAAACGCTATGAAAAAGCTATTGAGGAGAAGCAAAAACTATTAAAAAATATTGAAGAAATTGAACCTTTGCAAATTACCTCTTTGGAGCATCATTCAGATACCCTTATAGAAGCAAGGGATTTCACATTATCTTATGATAAAGACCCAATATTTAAGCCCATATCTTTTGCTGTAAATCAAGGGGAATGCTTGGTCTTACAAGGTAAAAATGGCAGTGGGAAATCTAGTATTATTAAAGCTATCCTGGGTGAAAATATACAAACAAAGGGATATCTGTGGAAGACAAAAAATATGGTAATCTCCTATGTGCCACAACAATTTGATTTCTTAAAGGGTAGTCTATTTGAATTTATTGATGAATCCAATATTGATAAGACCCAATTCCTAACTATATTCCGAAAAATGGGTATTTCACGGGAACAATTTGAAATTCCCATGGAGGGATATAGTAGTGGTCAGAAGAAAAAGATCCTTTTAGCAAAATCCCTTTGCGAAGAGGCCCATGTATATATTTGGGATGAGCCTTTGAATTATATCGATATCATCTCTAGAATCCAAATAGAAAATATGATATTAGAATACTCCCCTACCATGATCCTTATAGAGCATGACAGAAAATTTATCGATAAAGTTGCTACGGATATTGTTAAATTGCAGTAAACTTGGGACAGCAGGGACGGTTCTCCCTGTCCCACTTTTCCCCAATAAAAAAGGCTTCCAATAAAGATTTTTTACAAAAGGAAGCCTTTTTAATCATCATTTCACAATAAAGGATATCTTTACATTTAATCTATAATTGATTATTTTTCCCTTTTCAACAATGGCTTGCATATTACTTACATAGACGCTTTGAATATTTTCTATTGTCTTTGAGGCTTCTGAAACTGCCTCCTGGGCTGCAGCTTCCCAACCATTTGCTGATTCTGAAAGAAGTTCTATAACTTTAACAACTGCCATGCAAATCCTCCCATCTAGTTTTCATATAATATATATTCTCTCTGTTATTGTATCCAAATTATGTTTATATATTATATGAAAAATTAAATTTCAGAGATTGGATGGGACTTTTTATTCCCGATCGCAGAATACTTTCCAGCTTGTTCTACAGCCTTTTCATATATTTCTTCCGGATAATCAAGATATTCTAAAATTGCAATAGCATTTCTACTTACACAAGGGCCTTTCCTCAATATGTAGTCAAATATTATATCCTTACTTTTAATAGTTTCCTTAAAATGATAATTTTCATATCTATTGTTTACCAAGCTTATAAGCTCTAGATCATGTGTGGCTGCAATGACACAAGAATTATTATCTATCATATAATTCAATACTACACTGGCAGCACTAATTCTTTCAGCTGTATTAGTACCCCTAAATATTTCATCTAAAATACATAGTATGGGTTCACGGGAAGCAATAGAGTCAATTATCCTCTTTAATGCCTTAGCTTCAGCCATAAAATAGCTATCCCCTTCAACAATACTATCCGTAGTTCCAATTGAAGTAAATAGTCTAAAATAAGAGGAAGTATAGTCTTTAGCTAATACTATATTTAGAGTCTGAGCAAAGATTGAATTTATGCCTATAGTCCGTAAAAATGTAGATTTTCCTGATGCATTTGAACCTGTGA
>NZ_PPXY01000036.1 GCF_021655115.1 Clostridium sp. Cult3 | reverse complement strand
AATATAAGGAGGAACTCCATTGTTATTCTTCAGAGCTTTAAAAAAACTATTCAAAAGAAAGAAAATAAGAGGATACTATAATTCAGACGATATCATAACCGCTAAGGAAAAACAAAGCCTAATAATCGGTTTTAGTATAATATTAGTTCCATTGATAATAGCTATAGCCTTCACTAGTTTGAGCTAATGTGCCCTGAAGAGACTGCAACTTCCGATAGATTCTCTAGCCTATCTGTCTTCTCTTTTTTTAATTCACCTATTCCCTTATAAGGCTTATAGTTGGGAACTATCTCAGCTAGTACTTCCTTTATAGCATCATCGTCTGCATAATCAATAATCTCCTGTAGTTTATTAAAGTGACGCTTCATATTATCGTAATCACAAAACAATGGTTTTTCTATATATATCTTGTGGTGAGAGGTAGTGTCCACCTCTTTTTTATTGACCAATAGTTCCTCATATAGCTTTTCTCCAGGTCGAAGTCCAGTTATCTCTATAGGTATGTCCACCTCTGGTTCAAAGCCTGAAAGCCTTATTAGATCTTTAGCTAAATCCATTATTCTCACTGGTTCACCCATGTCCAATATAAATATCTCTCCACCCTCAGCCATAGCTCCTGCTTGTAATACCAATTGGCAGGCCTCTGGTATAGTCATAAAATATCTAATCACCTTTGGGTGGGTTACCGTCACCGGACCACCAGCAGCAATCTGTTTTTTGAACAAAGGTATTACGCTACCATTACTACCCAGTACATTGCCAAATCTTACAGCTACATATTCCGTATGACTAAAAGTATTGGCAAGCTGTACAATCATCTCTGCTATTCTCTTAGTGGCGCCCATTACATTAGTAGGATTAACTGCCTTGTCCGTAGATATAAGGACAAACTTCTCTACTCCATATTTACCTGCACTTTCTACCACATTTAAAGTTCCAAATACGTTATTCTTTATGGCTTCTGTTGGGTTTTCTTCCATTAGAGGTACATGTTTGTGAGCTGCAGCATGGAATACTACATCTATACCCTCTGCTGCAAATATTTCTTCCATTCTCTGTTTATCCCTAATAGAGGCAATGACTACTTTCATAGGTAGATTATCATACCTACTCAATAGTTCATTTTGTATATCGTAAGCATTGTTTTCGTATATATCTAATATTATCAATTCCTTAGGCTTAAACCTGGCCACTTGCCTACATAATTCTGAACCAATAGAACCACCGCCGCCAGTTATCAACACCTTTTTATCTTTTATGTACTGGCATATCTCATCCATATTGAGATGTACCTCTTCCCGGCCTAGCAAATCTTCAATTTCTACGTCTCTAATTTTGCTTACACTTACCTGACCGTCTATCAACTCATAAACTCCTGGCAATATCTTGGTTTTGACCTTAGTCTTTTTACATTCCCCTACTATATCCTTAATATCTTTGCTATTGGCTGAAGGTATGGCTATGATTATTTCATCTATCTCGTACTCCTTACAGACTCTCTTAATATCCTTTCTATTTCCCACTACTGGTACTCCATTGATATTTTGCCTTCTCTTTTGAGGATCATCATCCACTATAGCTACAGGCCAGCTATTTAAAGTATCGTGATTTCTTAATTCTTTGATTACCATAGCTCCAGCAGCTCCTGCTCCAACTATTAAGATTCGCTTGTAATCTTTAACTCCATTAAATACACCATGCTTTAATCGTCTCAAAACCCTATAGAAAAATCTAACGCCCCCAATAAACACCATATCGATGACTGGTACCATAAAGTATATACTTCGAGGTATACCTACATCAATGAAATGCATGTAGAGACTAGACAATAAATTGGCTACAATAGATCCCCCTACCACTTCTATCATCTCATCAATACTTGCATACTCCCATAGGCTTTTGTATAGCTTAAAAAAATAATATACGGATAATTTTATAATAGTGATAATTGCCATATGATTAGCCAAATTGTATACATATATAGGGTCTACCCGTCCATCAAATCTCAAATACAAAGCCAATAGGTATGATAAGCTAATTCCTACAGTATCGAATAGCATTAATAAAATGGCGCGCTTTCTCTTCATTGAGTCACCTCCCTGTGTCTTCACATCAAGATCTGAAAAATCAAAATCTAGTAATATGTACCTACAAGACATAGGTATATATTACCATGCTACTATATATTATAGCTAGAATAAGCTGAGTTTTCAAACCATTATTGGTATACTTGGTAATATCTTGTTACATTTTATAGAATAAAGTTTGATAATAACCCACAGGGATGTAATAATTACTATTCAAATTATATTATTCGACAATAATATAGGAATTCCTTTATTTATGTAAATATTTTTGATCTCCTGTTTTTTAAATTCGTAACCAAGTTTATATAGGCTTTTTTTGTGTAGAAAAAATATTAAAGTGTAAAATAAGCTTTATATAAATACAATCAAAAAGGAACAGGTTTAACCCGTTCCTTTTCATATATGCTTAACACTTAGATTTTATCTTTTTTTTCAACAATTCCAGATATACCTTCTCTGGTATAGCTGGTAGTTCTCTAATTCTAACACCGGTAGCATTGTAGATTGCATCGGTTATGGCTGGTGCTAC
This sequence comes from Clostridium sp. Cult3, assembly GCF_021655115.1. Taxonomy (GTDB): domain Bacteria; phylum Bacillota; class Clostridia; order Tissierellales; family Tepidimicrobiaceae; genus PPXY01. Next base: position 266 of record NZ_PPXY01000036.1, on the reverse strand, counting down.
TGGTACTTTGTTGGTGTACATGGCTTTTCCATCCATGTGAACGGTACAGCATCCACAGACTCCAGTGTCACATCCTTTTTTTTACACTGGTATAGCCATTGTTTCTCAAGGTGTCTACTAGTAGATTGGATAGGGCTACATTTAGTATGGCATAGTCTCCTTTGCAGTTTCGCATGGATAAAAAGGTGGCTTTTCTATTATCTTTTTTGATGCTTAGATTTTCCAAAATATCTTCTTCCTTTGGTCCTTCCTTTAGGAATCTTTCT
>NZ_PPXY01000035.1 GCF_021655115.1 Clostridium sp. Cult3 | reverse complement strand
AATTATAAAGTTTCTTAACCTTTTCTATTATATCATAAAACCTTCTGTAATATAAGTAGCAATATTACTCCTGGTATACCTAAAAAACCTACTGTCACAGCTGTTATTGGATTTATGGCTAAGGATAATCCTAAAAATCCTCCTATTAAATTAAATAAAAGCAATAGTAGTCCTCCTATAACCCCATTGGCTATTAGTTTCAATATCATCTTAATGGGAATTACTAAGAGCATCCCTACTATATATAGTAGAAACAGACCAAAGATAAAGGCTAACAAAGTGCCAACACCCATAATACCCCTCCTATATATTCACTTTATTATATAATAGGGGACAGGTTTTGTAAATATTACTCTATATTCATTTTTTTCATCTTTTTTAATAGATACATATACTTTATTTTAGATGCCTCTAGTTCGTATATGGCGTGGTCTATAAGCTCTGGCTCCTTTACCGATTGAAAATATTCTTCCTTGTCCTTCCACTCCCTATGGGCTTCTTTTAAGCTTTCTAATATCCTTTCCTCTTCCGTTTTTTCCTTAGCCTTGAAGGAGTTGGACAGTAGATTTGCATATTCAATAATCTTCTTTGCTTTCTCTTCATAGTAGCTTTTGTTTTTGGCCATAATATTACCCCCAAAATTTTATTATTCTTATTTTTGCCAAAATCCTGGGGGTTTATACCACCTATTTAATACACAGTTCTTTACATTTTGCACCTTTATTCTTGCAGACTACTTTATGGGAGTGACAAGTAGGACAGGTATCCTTGTCCCTTATTAGATCAACTTCATAGGTTTTATTACAACTTTTACATTTTAATCGACAGTGAGCAAATACATAATTGCCCCCTTTAATATTGATACCTCTTCCCTCTATCAAAGCTTGGGCTACTTTCTTCCTACCGCTATCTATAATATTTTGAAAGGTCTGTCGAGATATACCCATCTCCTCTGCACATTCCTGTTGGGTTAACCCTTCAATGTCCTTTAGCCTCATGGCTTCTAGTTCCTCCACTTTTAGATTTATGGCTTTTGTCTCCTCTTCATCTTTTCCCAGAGGAACGAAAGAAGTAGTACTAGGTAAAAATTCTACCTTTCTGCATTTTATTGGTCTAGCCATATATATCCCTCCAAAACCCTTAGCTTAAAGCTTTTACTATCTTCCCACCTATTTCTTCAAAGGTGTTTTGTATCTCTTCCTCCATTATATCATTTCCATCAACGGATACATTGGCAATATCCTTACACATAGGTAGTTCTCCCAACAGCTCTAAATCATTATCCTCTAGGAATTTGAGGGTATTTTCGCTTTCGAATATTCTAATCTTCTTACTACAGTCAGGACATTTTACGTAGCTCATATTTTCTACTACACCAAGTATAGGTATACCCATCTTCTTAGCCATGTTTATAGCCTTTGATACTATCATGGAGACCAAGTCCTGAGGTACAGAAACCATAACTAATCCTGATATAGGTATAGATTGCATCACCGTTAAGGCCACATCTCCTGTTCCTGGCGGCATATCTATAATTAGGTAGTCTAAATCTCCCCATAGTACATCGGTCCAAAACTGCTCCACTACTCCTGCAATCAATGGACCCCTCCATATAACCGGCTGGTCTTCATCTTCCATTAATAGATTGAGACTCATTACCTTTATTCCACTAGATGTAGTAACAGGTATAATTCCTAATTCATTAGCAGTGGCTTTCTTGTCACTAATATTTAAAAGTCTTGGAATGCTTGGTCCGGTAATATCCGCATCCATTATTCCAACATTAAATCCTTTTTTGTTCAATTCCTTTGCAATCATTGCAGAAACAGTGGATTTGCCTACTCCACCTTTTCCACTCATTACCCCTATAATGTTTTTAACCTGATTGTGGGGATTGTTTTTAACAGTACATGTATTTTGTTGTTCAGTACTACAACTATTCTTTGATGGACAGCTGTTGCAATCGGCCATATTTCTCATCCCTTTCAATAATTATTCGTGCACCAGGGACGGTTCTTTTTGCAGTCCACTTTCTTCCAATATCCAATATAGGAGGCTAGAATCGTCCTAGTGTACTTATTGGCATATGCTAATATGATTGTACCTTTATTTAAATTCCCTGTCAATAAGACCGTATTTGATATTATTAATTTTATATTATTCTTTAATTTTGTCTAGATATGTACAGTTTTTTTGTGCTATCTATAGTGGCTAGGTAGATTTCTTCTATACTATCTATACCTCGCATTGATAGATTGTTCACCAGCCATTCCCTATCTACCCCAGATTTGATTAAATTTTCTTCAAATAGCTTACCGTCATTGATAATGACCAATGGTAGATCTACGGGCTTAGGGGATAATTTTAAATCCATAGGGGTTACTGGATTCTTAACTTCCCTTTTAATAATACTAATAGGTAAAAGATACTTCTCCATCTAATAAAGGTGATACGGTAATAGCTCCTAATATCCAAGTTAACACAAAGTCATAAATAATCATACAAAACTATATTTACAATTAGAGGAAAGCTATATGACAGTGGTAAATAAAATTCAACAAGCCAAACAAAGTTTCACCCAATTGGCACAATCAGCTGAAAATATAATGCATAAATTGCAAAATAGACTTGATTATTTACAGTCTCAAGAACCTCAGTATAGACAAGAATAATAGCATGTTTAAAGCACAAATTCTTTCTAGAAGTAGTACTACTTCTAGAAAGAATTTTATATTTCCCATTACTTTTTTATTTTCCCAACATCTTCTTTAATTCCTTCACCTTTGGAACCTTCCCAATAGACTTAACTTCCCCATCTATTACTAGCCCAGGGGTGCTCATTACTCCGTAGCTTACTATTACTGCTAAATTATCTACCTTTTCTATATTTGCATCTATATTTAATTCGTCTAATGCAATTTCCAAATTCTTCTCCAATTTTTCACATTTGGAACAGCCAGTACCTAATATCATTATCTCCATACTGTATTCACCCTTTCATTATATCAATAGAAATGAAAAGCCATTAAGTCCATATCCTACAATTATTATTCCCAAAGTGACGATAGCTACAAAGGTAGCTAATAGCCTTGGTTTTACTACTTTGCTTAACATTACCAAAGAGGGAATGGATAGGGTAGTAACTCCCATCATAAAGGATATTACGGTACCAATGCCTACTCCTTTAGCTATTAATGCTTCCGCTATAGGAATAGTCCCAAATATATCTGCATATATTGGTATTCCGATAAATGTAGCTATTAGAACTGAGAAGGGATTGCCTTCCCCTAGAATCTTTTCTATAATGGATTGGGGTACCCAATTGTGAATACCAGCCCCTATTCCTACCCCTATTAAGATATAAGGCCACACTCTACCTACTATATCCTTTACCTGGTCTTCAGCAAACTCTACCCTGTCCCTACGGGTCATCTCTTCTATTTCAACATCTACATTTTCTACGCCCCACACATAGGATTCTACATATTTCTCCATTTTTAATCTATTGATTAATACTCCACCTATGACTGCTACTATTAGACCTACGGCTACATAAACTATTGCTATCTTTGTACCAAAGAAGGACATTAGTAGCATAAGGGAAGCTAGGTCTATCATTGGTGAAGATATTAAAAAGGAAAAAGTAGCTCCTAAGGGTAGTCCTGCTGATACAAAACCTATGAATATAGGTATGCTAGAGCAGGAACAAAAGGGCGTTACCGTTCCCAATAGTGCTCCAAATATATTTCCCTTCAATCCCTTAAACCGACCAATGATTTTTTTAGTTCTCTCTGGTGGAAAGTAACTTTGTATGAAAGATATGATAAATATCATCACTGATAATAATATGAATATCTTTATGGTATCGTATATGAAAAAGTGAATACTTCCACCTACTCTTGTTTCCATGGATAATCCAAATACCTTTTCAACTAATAATTCTACTAGATCCCACAGCCATTTCATTTTGAGTAGCTGATCATTGAGCCAAGTAAATACGTTCATAATATCACCCCTACTTTTTCATATTTGCCAGTTCAATATATTTAGCAGCTGCTTTGCTCTTTTCTAAGTCCAACTTTAGTGCTGGGTATTCCTCTACATTTTCAACTACTTTGCCTAGTATATCTCCAAATAGGCTGTCTTCTAAATTTAATGAATAAAAGGTATATTGTTCCCTTTTTTCATCCTTTACCAAGCCCATATCTCTAAGCCTAGCTAAATGTTTTGATACATTAGGCTGGGATATGCCAGTAATTCCCGTAATTTGACATACACAAAACTCACCATGGTATAGAAGCACCATTATTCTAAGGCGGGTTTCGTCAGAAAGCAATTTAAAATAGTTTAATAATTTATCCACTTAACTCTCCCCTTATCTTAATGTCATCTTTTCTCCTACTATCTCTTCCCAGGTATTAAATATAGGCCTTATTATTTGAGGACCTATTTTAGATATGATTACTAACTGAGAATTCTCCTCTCCCTTATCCGTTGGTTTATAGTCTACCCTATTACCAACTACATCTACTTGATTCCAACCATCTTCCAATTGGAAGAATCCCTTCACCCGATAACAATCTTTTTTTATAGTATCTATAAATTGAGTCAATTTTTCCTTGGTGGTTTCACCTTCATAGGTCAATATTAAGGTTTTAGGCCTATTTTCTGGTGTATTGGTGGTGTCTTCTACCCCAAGCCACCCTTCTTCTAAAAGATCCTTATCCAAGAAATCGTAGTCTATTTGTCCATTTATGGATTCGACAATATCCACCTTAGGATTTATCTCCCTGATCTTATCTTTAACTTTATTCAACTTTTCTTCGTCTATTAAATCTACTTTGCTTAAAATCACCAGATGGCAAAATTTAAGCTGTCTTTCTACCGTATCTATATCCTCTACTTGATCTAAAAAGTTAGCCCCATCTACTATACAAATAGCCCCACTATAATCGTATACATCCCCTTTAGCTGCTTTTACCGCTTCTAAAAACTCCCCTATATTGGAGGGATCGGCTAGTCCTGAACTCTCTACAAATACATATTCCATATCCCTATCTGCCATCTCTACTAAAGCGGATACGAAGGAAAGTTGTAAACAGGAACAAAATATTGAACCTCTGTTTATTTCTACTAGCTCCATACCATCTTTCTGGATTAGAGTTCCATCTATGCCTACTTTGCCAAATTCGTTCATTATTACTGCTACCTTTTTCCCCGTTAAATCCTCTAGGACATTGGTTAAAAAAGTAGTCTTTCCTGCTCCTAAGAAACCTGTAAGTAAATATAGTTTCGTTTTGTTCTCCATAGAAATGCCTCCTTAAATTTAATTACTCATATACTCATATGCCTATATGGGTATATGAGTATGATAACTTTATTCATTTGATTTGTCAATAGTTTAACGGTAAATTGATTATTTATTCTACTTCTGTTTTACTCAACTGTTTTCATTTTATTCTAAAAACCAGCCTTTTGTTCTACTGGCTATATATTGCTAATCCTCTCAGCTAAATCCTTTACCTTTTCTTCAATTATCCTAGCTGTTTTTATGAATTCTTCATCACCTTTACCTGTAGGATCGTCTAATCCCCAGTCTTCTTCATGGTTGGAAGGTAGAAAAGGACATACTACATTGCAACCCATTTTAATAACTATATCAACTTCTGGTATATCTTTTAGCAGCTTGGAATACTGAGTTTTTGTCATATCTATCCCGTATATATCCTTCATTATCCTCACGGCATCTTGATTGATTTCAGGTTTTGTTTCCGTTCCAGCAGAATAGGAATCAAAAATATCTGAAGCAAATAACTTCGCCAATGCTTCTGCCATCTGAGATCTACATGAATTATGAACACATATAAATGCTACTTTTGGTTTCATGCTGTTATCCCCCAATCAGTTATTTACTTTTATAATCTTTAAAAACCTTTCCCTCTTTTAGCTCATCACAGGAAAGTCCACTTTTTTTATATTTCTTTAATCTCTCATAATCTTTTTGATACGGATTAACATCCATAGTATGCTCTTCTATAATTTCCCTTATAAAGGGATACTCTTTTACTGTCTTTTCATCAATTTTATAATATACATAGGTTCCAACTTTATAGTTATCTAATATCCTTGCATTAATTAGTCTATTTAAATGGCGAGAAGCATTTGACTGTGAAATATCAAGTATTATTTCAATTTCACAGACACATAACTCCCCACTTTTTAGTATATTTAGTATTCTCATTCTGGTATCATCTGCAAGAGCTTTCAAAATTTCTATTAAATCCATATTCTTACCTCCTGATTGCTAAAATATTTTCTATAGTTTTACTCATCACCTGGATTCCTGTTTGTTTCAATGGATTCAAAAAACCTTCTCAAGTTTTCTGGCAATTCATAGGTCTCTTCATTACATCCTCTATCTAGAGTGGCGTTAGTATACCCATATACTGCACGAAGAATGGCGTCAACAATCATTGCTTTTGGTGGAACATCATATTCTTTTCCCTCATACATCCATACTCTACAATCAACATCATCACCACATAGATCTCCACAGGATTCACAATAAGATTCTTTAACTTCCATTTGTATATCCTTTCCATTTATTCGGATAGTAGGTGAACTTACAAATTTATATTTTATTGCCTTTCCTTTGCTATCAATATGAATTTTTTTCACAACTACATCAATGCCTGTTAATTTAAGTACCTTTGCTACATCTGTAATAGCTGCTTCGAGACCATCATCTGTTCCTTGACATCGGTTACAGGTGTCTAGGTCTAAATACAAAAATTCAATGATTATTTTTCTAGTCTCCTCCATTTGACCCTCTGCCACATCTCCACAACATCCTGTATTACACTCACAGCTCTTGTTTTGAGACTTACGACAATCCATATATCCTTCCTCCTTAAATTCAATGCTATATGACTATATTCGCTTATACTCATATATTATTGAATTTAATTTCTTGTGTCAACACTTTTTAAAAAGTTTGTAATTTTTATTTTGTCAATCAATAGGATTAACCGTCACAAATATCTATAGTAGATGAACTTGATATCAGAATCATCTATATGGATATACAAGAGGTATAAAGCGAAAACTTTAAAACAATAAAACATTGACAAATGATTGTCATTTGAATACTATATATAGTAGTAGGATATATCAAGTTTTTTTGATGTATTAATCAAACTTATTTGATATATGAAAAGGAGGTTAATTATAAATGGAAATATTGAATCAATATGCCACTATCTTTGGTGCTATTTCAGATGAATTTCGTTTAAGGCTGCTTTTATATTTATATGTAAATGATGAAAGATGTGTATGTCATATATGTGAATTCTTCGATATGGGGCAGTCAAGTATATCCTACCATCTAAAGATACTTACTGATGCTAACATAATAAATAAAAAGCAAGTAGCCGTCTGGAATTATTATTCAATTAATAAATCCAATGAAATATATTCTATATTAATTGATATTTTTAAAAGTGTAGATAAAAAGGAGTGGGTTCACAGTGTTTCAAATCAGTAGTTTAAAAGAAGTAGGAAAGATGTTTCTATTTCTAATGGGGGAATTAATATTACTTTTTATCGGGATTAGTTTTTTTGTTGCCCTTATTCAAATTTATTTATCTAAAGATAAGATTAAAAGAATACTTACTACACCTAGAAAAGGATTAAACAGTGTGTTAGGTGCAATTCTAGGAGCAGTGACTCCTTTTTGTTCTTGCTCTACTGTTCCTATTTTAGTTGGATTGTTAAAAAGCGGAGCCCCTTTTTCAGGTACTATTTCATTTCTGTTAACTTCACCTATATTAAATCCTGCTATTATAGCTTTATTCCTAACGTTTTTTGGAATGAAAGCCACTATTATTTATTCGGCATTTACTTTTGTATTTGCGGTTATAGCTGGACTATTCCTTGATAAACTTGGATTTGAAAGGGAAGTTAAAAATGTTAGTATAAAAGGCGATAATAGTGATGAATTAGTATATGAAGACATTGAAGGAACTTTCTTAGAAAAAAATAAAATAGCCTTTAAACATGGTTTTCTTGAAGCTTTAGTTTTATTTAGACAAGTATTCCCATATTTACTTCTAGGTGCTGGTATAGGCTCATTTATATATGAGTTTGTTCCTCAAGATTTACTATCTAACTTTGCTGGTAAATCAAATATATTATCGGTGCCTATTGCAGCTATAATTGGTATTCCTATGTACATACGAACAGAAACAATGATACCTATTGCAAGAATACTTATTGATAAAGGAGTAGGTTATGGTACTATGGTAGCCCTTATAATAGGCGGTGCTGGAGCCAGCATTCCTGAGCTTTCACTACTAGGCTCCATATTTAAAAAGAAGATGATGATTGCATTTGTTCTTTCTATATTTACTGTGGCAATCATCACCGGATATGTATTTAATATAATTATGTAATGGGAGGTGATAATATGGATAAGAAAAAGAAAACTACCCTTTCCAGCTTATTTAAAAGAAAGAAATCATCTTGTTGTTCTATAGAAATAGTAGAAGATAAAAAAGATCAAGATGAAAACAATAAAGTGGAAAATAAAAAATAAATAAAGGGGTGGCATGGTTATTCACCATTGCTAACCCCTTCTATCTATATCAAACCCCGTACATATAATTTCCTTCTCCATAAAAACCTAATCAATTTAATATTCAACTTGCCTTTCCTTGGTTTAATATTTGACTCGACATATACATCTATATCCTCTACCCTATATAGATCATAGGCAGTTTCATCGTAGGGTTTTCCCATCTTTACCGATGGTTCATATACTACAGCTCAACCTGAATTAATCATAGTAAGGTAAATTCGCACTGTATTGTCCTCAGATTTGTTCCTTATATATTCTATGGCTTTATTATCGATTTGGATATCCAATTGAATACACCTCCATATATTATACTGTCTCTATAATATACCATATGGGGGTATCGTGTCAATTATATAAAATCCTCAGCCCTGTGGCAAGCTACAAAGCGATTTTGTTTTATCTCTTCTAGTTTTGGCGTAACCTTCCTACACTTATCCCTTGCATAGCTACATCTATCTACAAATCTACATCCTTCCGGTGGATTGATCGGGCTTGGTACATCTCCTTGCAGCATGATCCTGTGCCTGCCCCTTTGTATTTCCGGATTTGGTATTGGAATTGCAGAGAGTAATGCCTTTGTATAGGGATGAATTGGATTTTCGTATAGTTCTTCACTATCAGCCAACTCCATCATATGGCCTAGATACATTACCCCTACTCTATCGGAAATATAGCGAACCATGGATAGATCATGGGCTATAAATAGATAGGTTAATCCTAATCGATTTTGTAATTCTTTTAGCAAATTTACTACTTGAGCTTGTATAGACACGTCTAAAGCAGATATAGGTTCATCGCAGATGATAAACTTTGGGTTTAATGCCAAGGCCCTTGCAATTCCTATTCTCTGACGTTGCCCCCCAGAAAACTCATGAGGGAAACGCATAGCATGTTCCTCTCCTAAGCCTACTAGTTCTAATAATTCTATTATCCTTTCTGTTCGCTCTTCCTTGGTTTTATAGCTTTGATGGATATCTAAAGGTTCTCCTATAATATCTTCTACAGTCATCCTTGGATTTAAACAGGCATAGGGGTCTTGGAATATCATCTGAAAGTTCTTTCTTACTTCCTGCATCTGCCTTTTAGTAAGCTTATATATGTTTTCCCCATTGAATATAAGCTCTCCCTCCGTTGGTTCATAGAGGCGCATAATGGTTCTACCTGCTGTAGATTTACCACATCCAGACTCTCCTACTAGCCCTAAAGTTTCCCCTTCATATATATCAAAGCTGATTCCATCTACTGCTTTCAACTGTCCTTCCCCTACATCAAAATATTTTTTGATATTCCTTGCTGAAATCAAAGGCTTAGCCATTATGCTTCCCTCCTCTCTTTGCTATTTACCTTTTGTGCCATGGGGTGATTTAGCCAACATGAACTGCTATGATTACTACTATGTTGTGTAAAGTCTGGCATATGATCCTTGCATATTTTCATAGCTCTGTCACAGCGATCATAAAAAGCACAACCCTTTGGTGGAATATATAGATCTGGTGGGGTCCCGTAAATTGCATGTAATGGTTCATCTTTTTTCATATCCAAGCTAGGCACAGAATACAATAGTTTTCTAGTATATGGATGATGAGGATTGTTGAATATTTCTAAAGTCAATCCCGATTCTACAATTTGCCCTGCATACATTACCACTACCCTATCGCTCATATCAGCTACTACACCTAGGTCGTGAGTAATCAATATAATTGACATATTCAATCTATCTTGCAATCTTTTCATCAAATCCAATATTTGGGCTTGTACCGTTACATCTAATGCGGTAGTTGGCTCATCGGCAATGAGAAGTTCCGGAGTACATACCATAGCTAAAGCTATCATAACCCTTTGACGCATACCTCCTGAGAATTCATGAGGATATTGTTTAATCCTCTTTTGTGGCTGTGGTACTGCTACTAACTCAAGCATTTCAATGGCTTTATCTTCCGCTTCTTTAGAACTCAATTTCCTATGTTTTTTAAGACCTTCCACTATCTGTTCTCCAATACGCATAGTAGGATTTAGAGAGGTCATAGGATCTTGAAATACCATACTGATTTTATTCCCTCTAATCCTTTGCAACTCCTTCTCAGTTTTGTTCAAAAGGTTTGCCCCATTAAACAGTATTTCTCCACCTTTAAAAAAAGCTGGAGGCATGGGAAGAAGCTGCATTATGGAATTGGCAGTAACGCTTTTGCCACAACCTGATTCCCCTACTATGGCTACAGTCTCTTTCTTTCCAACATCGAAACTTATGCCACGAACTGCTTCTACTTCTCCAAAAAATGTTTTAAATGATACTTTTAGATTTTTTACTTCTAATAGCTTTTCCATATCTTCCCCTTCTTCCTATTTACGCAATCTTGGATCCAACGCATCTCTAAGTCCATCTCCCAATACATTAAAGGAGAACATGATAAGAGATATGAATATTGCAGGAATCAATATCTGATATCCATTGCCTACAGCCAATCCAGCTAACCCATCATTGGCAAGAGTTCCTAAACTGGATTTTGGCGGTTGAAGCCCTAGGCCTAAGAAGCTTAAAGTTGCTTCTGCAAATATAGCTCTAGGTACTGTAAGGGTTATATTGACTAGTATAGGTCCTAGAGTGTTGGGGATAATGTGTTTCTTCAATATCCATTTCTTATTTGCACCTAATGATTCAGAAGCCATAGCATATTCGGATTCCTTTAGCTGGAGGACTTGACCACGGACTAATATGGCCATGGGTACCCATCCTGTCAAACTCATGGCTAAAATCATTACAAACAAGCTATCCCCTTGTCCAAATACTACAGATAATAAGATAACTACCAATAGGTAAGGAATACTATATATTATTTCTGCTATACGCATCATAAAACTATCCAATCTGGTACTAGCCATGCCTGCAACTCCTCCATATACTACTCCAATGAAGAAATCCAATAGGGCTGCCATAAAACCAATGAATATAGAATACCTAGCTCCAAACCAAGTACGGGTAAACAAATCCCTACCTAATTCATCTGTACCAAACCAATGTATGCTATTTGGTTTATTATTGATTGCATTTAAGTCCTGTTGAAAATATTTAAATCCATTGATATGAGTCCCTATTATAGCCATTATGATAAATAAAACTATTATGATCAAACCAGACATAGCTAGTTTATTCATCTTTAATCTACGCCAAACATCAGCCCAATACTTGATACTTGGACGATGGATTTTTTCAGCATTTTTTTCTTCTTTGGATATAGGCATGAATAAATCTTCTGTATATTCTATTTCTGCTTTCATATATCATCGTCCCCCTTCTGTGAGTTTAATACGTGGATCTACAAATATATAGGCTATATCTACAAATAGTAACATTAGGATTAATATTATTGCATAGAATATGGTGGTTCCCATTATAAGGGTATAGTCCCTATTGCTAATGGAACTTACAAAAGCCATCCCAAGCCCGGGTATACCAAATATCTTCTCCACTACAAAACTACCTACCAATAGATTAGATACCAAAGTTCCTAGTACGGATATAATAGGAAGTATAGCATTTCTGACAGCATGTTTTAAAATTACTGCTCCTTTGGATATGCCTTTGGATTTGGCGGTCTTTATATAGTCCTGTCCCAATACTTCCAACATGCTAGAACGCATTAGCCTTGCTATATATGCAAGGGGCATCATAGCTAAAGCCAAACTTGGCAATATAGTATGTTTAAAGGTTCCCCATCCTGCTATAGGTAGCCAAGATATATTCCTAGCCAGAAACTGAATGAATACAGTACCTAATATAAAACTAGGAACGGAAATACCTAATATAGCGATTATCATAGACAGATAATCAGGCCATCTGTTTTGATTTAATGCAGCCATGGCACCTAAGGCTGGTCCAAAACAAAGAGCTATAATTAGTGCCTGTAATCCTAAATAAGCCGATACTGGAAAACCTCTCTTGATCATATCGTTTACCGTCTCTACCCTGGATTTCATAGATTCACCAAAATCCCCTTTAAGAAGTCTTTTTAAATATATTACATATTGTTCATGTAATGGTTTATCTAGTCCATATTTTTTCAATAGATTTTCATATACTCCTGGAGGCATTTTGCTTTCAGATCTAAAGGGATTTCCTGGCACTGAGTGCATCAATATAAATGTGATGGTAATTATGGCCCATATAGTAATCAAGGATATTGCTACTCTCTTTATGATGTATTTTGCCATAAATTGCTCTCCTTTCTCCAATTTAAAAATAAGTTAGGGAATCAGACTGACGAAGGTTTTCATACAGTCTGACAATCCCTTGATCTACTTTACTTTGTCTTTAACTATTTATTTATATCTGCGTATATAAATGATGGGTCCCTATTAACTGCCTTTGATACTCCTGTTACATAGGATTTTTGAGCATAGGGTTTTGTATAGTGATAAATTGGTGCAATAGGCATATTTTCCATCAATATCTTTTCCCCTTGACGCATTGATTCAAAACGAATTTTTTGATCTGCTGTACTCTTTGCAGTTTTTATCAATTCATCATATTCTGCATTGCTAAATCCTGAATCATTATAAGGTCCATCTGTTACAAATAGATCCATGAATGTCATTGGGTCAACATAGTCTCCAACCCAACCTGCACGGGATATAAAATAGTCTCCTGCTTTTTCCCGGTCTAATTTTACCTGGAATTCTACGTTTTCAAGTTGAACTTCGATACCTAAATTGTTTCTCCACATTTCTTGGATTGCTTGAGCAATTTTTTTGTGGCCTTCTTGGGTATTATATAAAATGCTAAACTGGTTCATATCGGCAATAGTCATACCTTCCTCAGCCAATCCTTCTTCTAGTAGGTTTTTGGCTTCTACAGGATCCTCTTTAATTAAATTACCAGCTACATCACGGAAATCCTTACCGTTTTCATCTGGAATATCAAAGCATACTACACCTTGGGCTGGTATCTGTCCACCTTGGGCTACCTTATCCACTATGGTTTGACGATCAATTGCCATGGATAGAGCTTGTCTTACTTTTGGATTGTTAAAAGGCTTAACTGCAGTATTAAAGTTGTAATAATAGGTTGCTAAGTCCGAACCAATTACCAATTCTTCATTCTTTTCTGCATTTAATTGAGCTACTACTGCTTGTGGGAGGGGTGATAGAAAATCATATTCTCCACCTTGGTATTTTTGCCAAGCAGTGTTTTCATCTTCTAAAATTGAAAATTCAATACCATCTAGTTTAACCTTGTCAGCATTATAATAGTTTGGATTTTTTTCAATAGTAATCTTTGATTTGTGTTCCCAAGTCTTTAATTGGAAAGGCCCATTGGATACATAGGTTGATGGATCCTTTGCCCAATTAGGGTTACTTTCTACTACCTTTTGATTGACGGGGAATAAGGAGTAAAATGCTGTTAATTCTACAAAATATGGTGCAGGTTGTTCAAGGACTACTTGTAGAGTTTTGTCGTCTAACGCTTTAACAGCTACGTCATCACGATTAGCTTTTCCTGAATTGTAGGCTTCACCATTTTTAATATAGAAAAATTGATATGCATAATTTGCAGCCATTTCTGGGTCCAATGCTCGTTTCCATGAATATTCAAAATCATAAGCTGTTACTGGATCACCATTAGACCATTTTATATCGTCTCTTAGGACAAAAGTATATGTTACATCATCGTCAGCTAATTTGTATTCCTTTGCCATGCCTGGTACTATATTGCCTTTTTCATCCCTCTTCATCAAACCTTCAAATATATGGTCTAATATCCAAGATTCATGGGTACCTTGAGCAAGGGCTGGATCTAAGGAACCTGGTTCGCTAGAGTTGTTAGTCCTCAATATCTTTTTGCCTTTATCAGTATCGGCCCCGCCACATCCAGATAATAGTATCGTTAAAATTAGAGTAAGACTTAAAAAAATAGCCAGTTTTCTTTTCATGAATGTTCCTCCCTTTTAAATTTCATCTTTCTGAAATATTAGTTTTTTCTTAGTTTAGCACTGGCGAGGCTCACTTTCAATGAACAACTTATGGATACATATCCAACCCTTGGAGAACGTTTGAAAAATGAAGGTCATTTTATCTTTTTATATGGCATATAGATGAATATCTGAAAGACGGTGGGGTGATCTTTTGAAAAGTAGTTTTATTCATGGTTCCTTTTTACTAGTACTGGTAAATCTTATTCTAATGTTTTTGGATTTTAGCTATAATGTATTTTTATCTAAGCTTATTGGAGCAGAGGGAATGGGATTGTTGCAAATATCCATGTCTATACTAATGGTGTTTTTAGTCCTTTCCAGTGGCGGTATATCTACTGCTGTATCAAAACTAATAGCAGAGCAAAGTTCTAAAAATATCTATGCTACCGACAGAATATTAAAGCTTACTATCCTATTGGTATTAATTCTTTCGACTATTTTTAGTTTTGTCCTAATATTTTTTGCTCCAAACATAGCTATAAAGGTATTTAAGGATGAAGATATGTTCATATTTATATATTTTTTAGTTCCAGCGACTTTAATCATCTCCATCAGCTCCATATTAAGAGGATACTTCTATGGTCTGAAGATGATAACAGTTCCTAGTATTTCACAAATTATCGAACATGTAGGGAGATTTGCTGTAGTTTTAGGATTTTTATATTATAAGGCTCCTATTACCCCAGCTTATGGGGCGCTAGTTGCTATAGCTGGTATTTCCATTGGGGAGACATTTGACCTAATATGGCTTAGTTTTATGCAAAGGTTCATGATTGATAGAAAAACATATAGTGTTAATTCTAGGATAGAAGGGATTAGAATTCTAAAACAAATCCTACAGGTATCCATACCCATTGGAATATCTAATCTATTGGGGGTTGTATTAAGATTTGCCAATTCGGTTCTGATTCCCAATAGATTAATCGATGCAGGCTACTCAAATAGTGAAGCTATAGCGACCTTTGGCAGGATTACAGGAATGGCCATGCCTATGATCACCTTGCCCTTTATAGTTACATCTGCTATGGTAATCAATCTAATCCCTAATTTATCGGAACAGATGGCTTTGAAAAATTACAGGGAAGTGAAAAACCATATATTATTTTCCATAAAAATAACCCTGCTATTCTCTATTCCATTAACAGGGCTATATGCTTCTTTCTATGAACCTATTGGTATTTTTTTATATGAGGATCTACAGGTAAGTAAATATATATATATTATGGGTTTTAATACTACATTTTTGGCACTCCAACATATCTTTTCCGGTATCCTCCATGGCTTAAATAGACAAATAACTGCTGCTATAAATAGGATGATAGGTATGATACTGCAACTATTAATGATATGGTTTTTAGTGGGAAATCCTAAATTAGGAATCAATGGTTTTTTTATTGGCTTCTACTTATCTGGAGTAACCATTTGCATTTTAGATTTCTTCATACTTAAGAAGATGATGAAACTATATATAGATTATTGGGATTTGCTATTAAAACCTTTAATAGGAACCCTTTGCATGATCCCTATAATATATATTTCATCAGGTCTTTTATCTCATCTATATATTAATGAAGTTTTAAACTTTGTCCTTAGTCTAATAGTAGGTGCCCTATTTTATATCTTTGTATTATATGTAACAAAAGCTATTCCTAAGAATATATCAAATCGATTCCATAATTAATCCTTAGCTAAACAGTTCTTGCACAATCCATGAAACATAATATCCATATCAAATATTTCGCAGCCCTGCTTATCCTCTATGATCCTATTAGCCTTCAAATATTCTAGTATAATATCTTGGTCTAATATATCCACTATGCATCCACAGTTTTCACATTGGAAGTGGATATGTAAAGGCTTTTTACCATACATCTTCAACTCATAATAATTGGTATCATCAACTCTAAACTCCTTTAGTATATCTAGGTCTACAAATATATTTATATTTCTATATACTGTTGCTAAACCAATTCCATCAGGTTTTAAAAATTCATATACTTCCTCTGCACTTAAATGTTTCTGGTTATGCTGTATAAATATATACAATATCTGCCTTCTCTGATTGGTAGCTTTATACCCGTGTTTATCTATTACCTCTTCAATTAAATTGATGGTTTGTCTTTCCCAATTGTTTAACTCTTTCATTTAAACAACTCCTCAATTTTATTTATGGCCTTCTATTACCTCCCCTATGCCTATGTCGTCCTCTGTTACATGGAGTGCATTGTTCCCCATCTTTTTCACACAATACATAGTCGCCGCCTTCTATCCTTAAAACTTTCCCATTTACTAAGCTATCAGCAACCTTTTCCTTGGCTTTGGTATACATCCTCTGTACTGTTGAACGAGCTACATCCATCCTTTCCGCACACTGTTCTTGTTCTAAACCTTCTAGGTCTATAAGGCGGATTACCTCATATTCTTCTACGGACAATATAATAGGTTCATCATGAATATGTCCATCTAATGGTCCATATGCTTTTATATTTGGTAGCCTACATACTCTTCTTCGCTTTCTGGGTCTAGCCATCCTTCCACCCCTTTCTAGATATATTTTACCATAACAAAAGGATGGGTGCCCCATCCTTTTATTATTCTTCTTTGAAATCTTCTAGCACTTTATCTACCTCATCTAATCTAGACTTTAGATAATCTCTTTCTTCTTCTAACATAGCCTTTTCCTCTTCTGGGCTGAGGACATAAGCTCCCATTCCCCTTCCATATCCAGGACCATAACCGCATCCCATTCTTCTTCCATGTCCTAATCCATAACCATAGCCCATATTTCTACTGTATTCCCTTCTACAATAGCCCATACCTCTTCCTGTCATAGGCCCTATACCCATAGGTCCCATACCATTTCTTCTTGGCATCAAATCATCTCCTTTTTATCATATGTTTTGGTCATATGCTCTTTATCTTTATGGTAACATTGTTTTGGGTATATGTCAATAACGTTTTTTTAAAAAAAGACCAACCCATTGGATTGGCCGTATATATCTAGTCTTCACAGTGACCTTCGTGGGCATGTTCTTCACATACTGCCCCTGTAGATTCTAGATTTCCCTCTATATAGTCCTCTATTATATCACTACAATTTCCACTAGCACCAACTATTACTTGAATCCCATTATCGGTAAATAGCTGTTGAGCAGTAGCTCCCATACCTCCTGATATTATCACATCAGCTCCTTTTTCTTTTAGGAAAACTGGTAGAAATCCTGGTCTATGTCCAGGATTAGGTTCAAATTCATGACCTAAAACCTTACCTTGACTAATTTCATACATAGTAAATCCTTCACAATGACCAAAATGGCCACTCACTTTGTCTCCATCTGTTGCAATAGCAATCTTCATTCTGATAACCTCCTTAAATATTTAAATAATCTTCTTTCATCCTATTCCACATATGTCTTATGGCTTGATTGGCTTTGCTGTTTTCATAGTATATTATGGGTTTTAGTTCATTTATAGATTGAACTACGGTTTCATCAAAGGGTATCTTTCCTACTAAGGGAATATGATTTTCCTTACAATAGCCTTCTATATCCAGGGTCACCTCTTCATTAATGTCATATTTGTTTACACATACCATAGCTGGTATATTGAAATGCTCTGTCAACTGATAGACTCGAATAAAGTCCTCAAGACCAGATTTTGTTGGCTCTGTAACAATAAGTAACCAATGGTTTCCTGTAATAGATGCTATAACTGAACAACCTATACCTGGTGAACCGTCTAATATAGTAATAGTAGAGTTTCCTACATGTTTTTCAGTCTTTTGTCTCAAACGGGATACTAATAGGCCGGAACCATCTCCACCAATTTCCATTTCAGCTCTAAATATATTTCCATCAGGTATTTCCGTTCTATATATATCAGCAGTTTTTTCCTCCACTAGATCTATGGCTTTTTCTGGACAAACTATAGTACAAGCTCCACAACCTTCACACTTAAGTTCATTTACCTTCCCCAAATCTATGGCATCAAATTTACATACTTCATTACAAAGTCCACATTGAGTGCATAGATTGGTGTCTACATGGGCTACTTGACTGCCAGAAAAGTATTCCTTATCCCTATCTTCACCATCATAGTATAGATACATATTAGAAGCCTCAACATCAGCATCGATCCTTACTGACCCTTTTTCCAATTCTGCAATGGAGGTAGCAATGGTAGTCTTACCCGTTCCTCCTTTGCCACTTATGATCCCTAGTCTCATAGAAGCACCTCCTCTATGTTTTTTATGATGATTTGGAAGGCTTCCCTATATTCTTTTACATCCACTAGAGTTTGACCTTTAGAGTAGTTTTCTGCTATTTCTCTTCTATAGGGGATAGTTCCTATAAGCTCTATATTCTCCTCTTCTATATATTCTTTTAGATAGGGATTGTTTTCATCGTATTTGTTAATTATCAATCCAAAGGGGATATTGAGCTTTTTAGTTAATTCTATAGCCATCTTTAAATCATGAAGCCCAAAAGCTGTAGGTTCTGTAACCAATAGGGCCTTATCAGCATAGTGGAGAACATTTACTACATTACAGGAAGTACCTGGAGGGCTATCCAATAGATTGATTCCCCCTTCTGGTAAATCCTTCAACAATTCCTTCAATATGGGGACTGCCATAGGTTCACCTATGTTCATTATCCCTCTTTTTAATGATATTTCTCCTCTTTTGCCTTCTTCTATTACTCCTGTAGTCCTTGTTGTATATTCTATTGCCTCCGTAGGACAGGCTAATCCACAAGCGCCACAGCTATGACACAGTTTGTCGAATAATATTATCCTATCCTTAGTCTTTGCTAATGCATTAAACCTACAAGCTTCAGCACAATTTCCACATAGTATACATTTTTCTTCATCAATATTAGGTACTTCAATTTCAACATCTTGCCTTGTAATATTTTCCGGCTTAAGAAATATAAAGCCATTGGGTTCTTCTACATCACAGTCTATGTAGTTGGCTTCTAATAATAGAGCTAAGTTGGTAGCCACGGTGGTCTTGCCTGTTCCGCCTTTTCCACTTAATATCGCTATATTCATTAGTATCCTCTCTTTTGGGAGGGACCAGCTTCTTTTATTTCCTCTAGTTCATTGGCTTTAAAGGATTCTATTAGCAATTTACAGGGGATACTTTTGCCTTTGTGCATCTTTATATCTGAACTTTTTAGAAGTTTATAGGCATTAGGGCCTATGTTGCTGGAAATAACTCCATCTACGGATTCATCTATTAATTGCTGAGCAGATGCAATTCCTGCTCCACCACTGGAGTTCTTCCCTTGGTTTTCTATAGCTATAAATTCATCGGATTCTAGATCGTATATAATAAAATACTCACATCTTCCAAATCTCAAATCCAGAGAGCTATCCAAATCCTTTCCACTTGATGATAATGCAATCTTCATAATTATCTCCTCCAAAGTTAAAGTTATTGGCATATGCTAATTTGATTTTACAACTATAATTAATTTTTGTCAAATAAAAAATAAGTTAAAGATAAATCTTTAACTTATTTTTTAATAGATATGATAAATCCTACTAATTACCCACCTATATATGTTCATCTCTCCAAAGCTTTTCATAGCGGATTGCATTATGCTTTATGGTTTGTATTTCCTCTTCTGTTACTTGTCTTTTTACCTTTCCTGGCATCCCTATAACTAAGGAATTTGGTGGTATGACCGTTCCTTCTGTAATCAAAGTTCCTGCCCCTATTATACAATTATCCCCTATAGTGGCCCCATTTAATATTATAGCTCCCATACCTATTAGGCAATTATCCCCTACTGTGCAGCCATGAACTACTGCATTATGCCCTATGGTAGTACAATCGCCAATTTCCAAAGGTTCATGGGTGTCTACATGTAGAGTTGCGTTGTCTTGAACATTGGTGTATTTCCCTATCTTGATATAATTCATATCCCCTCTAGCTACTGCACTATACCAGATACTACTTCCTTCATCTATGGTTATATCTCCCATCACATCTGCCGATTCCGCAATAAAGGTATCTGGATGAATTTTAGTCTTTTTGTCTTTTATATCTTTTATCATGTCTTCTCTCCTTATCTATAATTTTTAGCCTTTTCTAAACCACTAGTTGGTAAATCCTAAATTCTGAAACAGCTATATATTATATATTACCCTAAGATATACCAATAACCCATAACTTTCTGTCAATAGTCAATGAAAATGTCACATAAGAACATAGAAATTTATTCAGTGAAAATGTCACTTTTAATGATAAAAAAAATATATAACCGCATTTATTC